>DATHDP010000151.1:0-2072 GCA_035318985.1 Chitinophagaceae bacterium | reverse complement strand
TTATAAACCAATTCCGCGTGACAGGGACCAGGCTTTCACAAAATTTGATGGTAAATGGTTGCAATCCGCAATTGGTGTTGCTGATCTCGATCATTTACAGTCATTTGATAATACAATAAAAGATGTAACGACATACGGCTTCACAGCACGGAACCTTGACAGGCGGGTTGCCAACGAACCCTCTTTGAAGCAATGGATCGATATTGCAGAAAAACTTCAGCATTCTTTAACTGATGCAGTAATTGAAAAAGCGATCAAACAAATGCCTGCAGAAGTATTTGCTTTTTCGGGGAAAGATATCATTGAAAAATTAAAATCACGACGTACTCACCTTGTTGAATACGCCACTACCTATTATAAATTTCTCGCAAAAGAAGTTACTATTGTCGGTTCTGATAAAAAAGAATTATTCCAGGTGAACAGGCTAAATAATAATGAGACCTTAGTAAAAGTTTACAAACTTAAATTAGAAGGAGACTCAGCCGACAAGTTGATCTATGAAAGGAAATTTTATACAACAGAAACAAAAGAGATACGATTATATGGTATGAATGATGATGATGTTTTTGTTGTAAAAGGGAATACAAACAAAGGAATTTTGATCCGTATTATTGGAGGTGGTGGCGATGATCTTCTCCAGGACAGTTCAGTAGTAGCTGGCAGAAAAAAATTAACACATGTGTATGATAATGATAAAAACAGTTTTGAACCTGCTTTTGAAACCCGCCTGCATATTAGTGATGATACTTTATTAAACAATTACAACTACAATTCATTTAAATATGATAAAAAAGGGTTCCGGCTAGAGCCAGGTTTTATTTCACTCACCCTGGGCTATGGAATAATAAAACATAAATGGCAAAAAGAACCTGCCGGAAGTGATGAAAGTTTCAAGATAAAGTATTCAATTAACAGGGGTGCTGTTTTAATTGATTACCAAAAGAATTTTTACCAGTTGTTCGGAAAATGGAATGCATTTATTGGGGCAGGTGCAGGAGTGCCAAATGTCGTAAACTTTTTTGGCGTTGGAAATGAAAGCAGTTTTGAAACCTATGATCAGAGATATTATCGGTTGCGTAGTCGTGAGTTTTATGGAAGATTTGGTGTTAATCGCAGTATTGGTCATTCACAAGTAGAAGTTGGAGGACTTTATCAAACCATCGGTATCATAGATGACGCTGACCGTTTTGTTACAACTGTCAAAGATGGTAATACCAAATTGGATCTTGAAAGGAAACATTTTGTTAGTGGAAATATAACTTATAGATATCAAAAGACCGATCATCCAATTATCCCTGTAAAAGGATTTAAATTTTCAAGCAGTGCAGCTTATATATACAACTTCAATAAACCTGATCATTCTTTTACAAAACTCACTTCTGATGCAGCTGTTTACATTCCTGTATATAGGTTTATTTCATTTGCTGTTCGTGCTGGCGGTGCTGCTAATATCGGTGATGCAGAATTTTATCAACTAAATATGCTGGGAAGTCATGATAATCTGAGAGGTTTCAGGAAATACCGTTTTTATGGCAAACAAAGTGTTTATAACAACAATGAATTGCGATTCATCTTTAATGCAAAAAATAAAATTTTTAATGGCAAGTATGGCTTGCTAGGTTTTTTTGACAATGGCCGTGTTTGGTATCCGGGTGAGAATTCAAATACCTGGCATTCAGCATACGGAGTTGGCGCCTTTCTCTCTCTATTCAACAAGTTTGTTGTAAGTGGAGCTTATGGCATTTCAAAAGAAGACCGGGTGACTTCAGTTTATTTTGGGTTCTACTTTTAATAACCAAAAAAATAGAATTAGGTCAATAGAAATGTAGCCCTTCACTCCTATCTTCGCAGCTCAAAAATAAATTCTACAGATCATGAAAGTTACAGTTGTAGGCGCTGGTGCAGTTGGTGCTACTTGTGCTGATAATATTGCGAGAAAAGAGCTTTGCGAAGAACTTGTTTTATTAGATATTAAAGAAGGTATTGCAGAAGGCAAAGCACAGGACATGATGCAAACAGCCACACTTCTAGGATTTGACACAAAAATAATCGGCAGTACAAATGATTATTCA
>DATHDP010000150.1:0-30671 GCA_035318985.1 Chitinophagaceae bacterium | reverse complement strand
TTGATCAATCTCATTCTGTATGCATTCATTGCAGTGATACCTAACTTTTTTATTAAGCGACTATTTACTATTACACCAACTGGTGCACCAACCACCGGTAAGAGTTGAGCCATTTTTGCAAGGTCAATATAGTCACGATATTCCTGTTGAAAATTTCTCCAGTCAAATTGGTTTATATCTTCAGGCAGGGAATTGCGTTTTGTTTCCCAATCTGTTATTTTGAGATAAACATTCTTTCTGTGTTCATCACTTGAAAATGTAAGCTCGAAAATATGAAGGATATAAACTCTTTCTTTATAATCATACACATTAAATCCATACAGGGAAGCAATATCAAATAACAGTTTAAGCTTTATACCGAGCAGAATAGGGAAATCAGCAAGGCCTAATAAAAAACCTCCTGCACCAGTAATACCGCCTTCAATTGCTGCTGTATTTCTATATGTTTCTATTTTTTTCCTTACCGCATCTTCACGATCTCTTAGGCTTACACCTGGTAAAACATGTGGGGCTGTATGTTTAGCGCCAAACAAAACACTACGTATCATTTGTTTTATGGTAACGGTAATAGCATTGTGTACCTTTTCAGGGATCCAGCTATTGATCCTTGTCTGGATTTTTTTTGAAAGGCTATTTAAAAGGGAAGGTCGCTTTAGCATTTTCTTTTGCCATGCTTTTAGTTCAACACTAATCGACTCATCGTAGGCATTCATGAGAAAATATTTAAGCAAAGATACTTGTTGTAAAGCCCTGATTTGAAATAAGTGAATGGGACGTTGTTGTGATCTATAGAGTTTGTAAATACTCCGATAATTTTTTCAGATCATCTTCTTTGGAAAGATCGATCTTATTTTCACTTATCCATTTATCAATTCTCTCATGTGCATCTCCGTATATTTTATATAACCCTTTTTTATTTGCACTGGAAAAATTATTGAAACGATCCCCAAAATAATAACTGATATGCTCAGTGAAAGTGAGTGTTTCCATAGCAACGAGGTCTTTCATATGCTGGCTACCCGTAAACTTGTTATAAGTTTCAATGGCTCCAAAACCGGGAACTCCCATTGCACCAAGTTTTTCCCTGTTTGTTATTTCAAGTAGTTTTTTCTTTGCTATCCTGACAGTGGGAGTGCCGCCGATCAATTCCAACCATCCTTCGTCAAAATAAAATGTATCTTTTTCTACCGCAATAAAGCGAATGTTTTTTTCCGCAGCTAATGAAAGTGTATCACCATTTTTAGGATCTATATATTGCATTTCGCCAAATACACTATTATAATTAAGTTTTACGTTGGCTGCAGTTCCATTCCTTAAAGCAACCTCGCCCATTCTAAATTCAGCGTATTTATAAATTTCAGTAATTGGAATTTCTTCAACGATTTTTTTGCCCGGACCTACAGAAAAAGATTTTCTGCTTTGAGCTGAAATTGAGATGCTGTATAAAAGAATAAAAATTAAAAATAACACTTTTTGCATGTTAGGAAGGTTGATTTGTAAGATACACTTTTTTTGAACTCTTAAATATATAAAAATAAAAGCCGATAATTATTTACCGGCTTTGTTAAATTAACAGTTCTCAGGTATTATAACGATCTGAATTTAAATTTTTGTCCACCGACAGAAGCCTCATACATTAATCCTCCCTTTGTTTGAGAGAATATCATTACTCCATTCTTGTATTTCATATTAGCAGCTGCACCTTTTGTTACTGCTACTGCGGAAGCTTGTCCCGAAAACTCTATTTTATTTTCTTTGAACCTGTTTAGATCGGCTTCGGTTTCAAAAAAAATGACCTCACGATAAGCTTGTCCGCCCCATTGAAAGCCAACGGATACTTGTTTCATACTTGCCATGCCAATCAAAGTTCCTTTATGATAAACGGCACCATTGCCGGCGGCACCACCAATTCCTATTGCACCCTTGCCCACATTAGGAAAAATAACATAGCCATAAGAATTATCAAATAAAGTATGCATCAATGCATCTGCTTTTATAAAATCTTGTTTGGCCACAGCAGCATCGGCAACAATTTTATGATCATCATTGTCTTTTTGCGCCTTTGTTGTGATGTTCATGAATAATGCTAACGTTAAAAATGAAATTGTTAGCGGAACTGATTTTAAGTTTTTCATATTAAGCGGGTTTAAAATTCAGGTAATAAATATATAATGCCGAAGTGTATAGCATTAAAAAATATGCCAGCATGCCTCCTGTGCAACTCTTTACAAAAAAATGATGAGTGTCTGGCACAGTTTTAAATACAATTACGGGAGCAAAGTAAATAAAGAGCATGAAATACTTATTCCTTGTAGTCATTAGTATCACGGCATTCAAATGTAGTCCAAAACTTTCCCCAGATTCAGGGTGGGGGCATCAGGAATGGGTAGTGGTGGAAATGAAAGGAGTGCCTGTTCAGCAAAGTGGAGGCCGCAGAGACGCACATATTACCTTTGATGTTGCTACCAAAAAGTTTTCGGGAAATGGGGGTTGTAACCAGGTCAATGGAAATTATAGTGTAGATAAAAAGATGATAAAATTTACTGAAGTGCTTAGTACAAAAATGAGTTGTAGTGACATTGAATTTGAAAATACTTTTCTTTCTACCTTAAGCAGTATCGATCATTATGAAGTGAGAGGGAATGATCTGGTATTAAAAAAGAATAAAGAAACACGTCTCGTTTTAAGACCAAGGTAAGAATTCCTGAATTTTATTGATAGATCCAAAGAACAATTGGCTTTTCCGACTTCCTGATCAATCGGGTGATATTGTCAAAAAATTTGTACGATACCATCACACAGCCAAGGCTATTACAAAGAACTCTTGGATAGATCTCTTCATCCGGAACACAATCATAGCCATGTATTACAACGGCTCTCTTATAGGCATTAGAATTACAATTATCCAGTCCATATAGCCGGAACGATTTTCCATATTTGCCTGTATAAAATTCTCCTACTTTAAATTTTCCAAGAGAGCTGCAACCGCTTTTAGACTCATTGGAAAATTTTGGGCGGGCAAGAAAAGTTTCGTTGCAGCTTCCATGAGAAACAAGTCCTGAATTAATGATCGTATTCTTTTTAAGATCGTAAATAAAAAAGCGATTGCGACCGCTCGGTAAACTCATATCTACCAAAAAACAATAGTCGGTCGACATATCATTTTGGATCGCATAGTTATTCACTTTTTTGGTCAGGATATTTATAATGGCAGTATTCTCAGACACTGCGGGTATTTCTTTTACTTCTTCCTTGTTGATTATAGAAATAGGAGTTTCAGCGTTCTTTTTTTCTATTATTACAGTTTTTATTTTAGGCTTTTTCTTTTTTGCCTTAACAATTCTTGTTTCTTTCTTGACAGCTAATGGCTTATTTTCAAAACTGCTTTTCTCCATATCAGAGCATGAGACAGCCAACATTGTTATGGCGGCAATCCTTAAAATAACTTTGGTTTTCACAGGGATCAGTTTACAAACAAGATAATAGAATGTTTAACAATTAAACAGGAAAGAATCCTTGTTAAACATGGCGGGAAAGATTCTTGAACATGACAATCAATAAGAGTATAAATACGATTTTACCGCATCCTGATTGTGAATGAAATTTTCTACCTTCATTAATGTAATTGAGGATATATGAAAAGATCATTAGCACTTTTAATTCCCCTTTTGATTTATATCACGGGTCATTCACAAACATTGAAGTTTGTAAATTTTTCAGGCGGCGCTGAATTTTCATCGCTTTCATATATCACTAACCAAAAGATCATCATAAAAGTTTCGCAGGATGGCAAAGTGCTTGAATGGGGAAATGAAATGGAGCCCGGTCGTTTTTATACAGAACCTGGGAAATTGCAACCCTATATGGGAAGGGTGGAATATTATGCAAAGCAATTTGATTCAATCCTTAATGGTAAAGTAAAAAACGTCGGTATCACTTCAATTACTTATTATGGATCGACAGATAATGCTGCGTTGATTGGAAAAGTAAAATCAATTGGGAATGTTTTTTTTAATTACTACCTCGACCTGGAAAATGAATCGGTAAGAGGAAAATTAAAAACGGCGGGCCTACAGGATTTTACTTATTTCTATTCTTATGAAAACGAAGCATACCGTGGTAAAATGAAATCTATTGGTAGAAACCAGATCACTTATTATTCAACATTTGATGATAAGGCGATCAGGGGAAAATTAAAAAGTATTGGACCGGCAACTTTTTCCTGGTACACTTCACTTGACCGTTACAGTGGTATAAAATCCGGCCGTCAATACCAAATGATAGAAGGGGTTACTTATATCATTTGGTAGCAAATCCGATCACACATCCTTCTTTGGCTTTTTTATTTGTTGTCCCTGGAAAGATCTTAAAGATTTTTGAACTTTTACGATCAACTTGTGTAATCTTTTTTCATGCTTCTCTAATATTTTTTTTGTTACTAAAGCAGTACTATCAAAATACCGGTTGGCTTCATGTAAATGAAAATTAAACTGACCAGCTTCTTCATCCAGTCTTTGTAACAGTTCCCATAAATTTTCCTTTTTCTTCATACGTCTAAAAAAAGAAACATCAAATTTCAAGCCGGGGCAATTTATTTTTTACTGATCCTGTAAAGATTGCCACCATCTGTAACTGCATAGAGCATGCCATTGAAGTAAGCAACATCTCTAAACCTTTCTTTTTTGTCTGCCAATAATCTTTCTTCGCCAACAATCTTATTATTTTCAATAACAAGCCGCACAATATGCATACTGCTGAGTCCGCCGATAAATAGATTATTTTTCCATTCGGGGATAGTATTGCCTTTGTAGAAAGTCATCCCACTTGGAGAAAGGACGGGATCCCAGTAATAAACAGGTTGTTCCATACCTTCTTTTTGCTGAATACCCTCCCCAACTTTTTCTAATGAATATTCAAGTCCATAAGTAATAGTTGGCCAACCATAATTTTTGCCAGCTCTTATGATATTTACTTCATCGCCACCTTTCGGGCCAAATTCAGCTTCCCAAACTTCTCCTGTAGCAGGATTGATATCGAGACTTTGTGCATTGCGAACTCCATAAGCAAATATTTCCGGCATTGCATCTTTTTGATTTATGAAGGGATTTCCCGGCGCAGGCTTACCATCTTTTGTTATTTTAAAAATTTTACCAAGACCCGAATTGAGCCACTGTGCTTGCTTTCTTCCCTCAAGTATTGATCGTTCACCTGTGCTTGCAAAAAGATTTCCGTCTTTATCAAACACAAGTCTTGAACCATAATGCATGCTGCTTTTTAATGGAGGAGTTGCACGGAAAATAACAACCGGGTTTTTAACTTTTGATTCTGCTTCGCTGAGCTCTCCTTTGGCAATCGCCATAAGATTTCCTACACCATTCTTTTCTGAGAAAGACCAATAGATCATTTTGTTTTTACTAAAGTTGGGATCCAATGCCACATCAAGCATACCTCCCTGGCCAGATGCATCAACTTCGGGAAAACCAGTGATCTTTTTTACTAAAGTTCCGTTCGCATTGAGGATCTGCATGGAACCCTTTCTTTCAGTTATTAGCAATCGTCCATCTGGTAAAGGAATCACGGCCCAGGGCAGTTCTAATTTTTCTGCGAGCTTATCTACCTTATAATCTGTTTTTGTTTTTACGCCTGCCACTCTTGTTTGTCCTGCCTTAGCTGGCTTATAATCTGTATTAGGTTTTTGAGTTTCTACCGGGGGATTTTGTGCTAAACATCCAACCGAACAGATAATAACTGCTGTAACGCTTAAAATTATTTTTACTTTCATAATTAAATTTTGATCTGGATTGTAAATTTAGCTATCCTGAACCAAAATAAAGGCCCATTCATAATTTAACTGCCCGTTATTATAAAAGTTATATTTGCTAAAAATCAATACCATGCTGCGCTTCCTGATTGCCTTATTCATTATATCTATTTACATACCGGTGATAGCACAAAATGATACTTTAAAACAGAAACCATTGCGTGTGGTTGTTGTCGGTCTTGTACATGACCATGTAGGTTGGATACTTGGATACCAAAAGAAAAATGATATTGAGGTTGTCGGAATTGCAGAACCAGATCATTCACTGGCAGAAAAATATTCAAAGCGATATGGATATAGCATGAGCATTGTTTATAATACCATGGAAGAAGCGATCGGAAAAACAAAACCAGAAGCGGTATTTGCGTTTAATAATATCTATGAACATTTAAAAGTTGTCGAGTATTGTGCACCTCGTGGTATTCATGTTATGGTTGAAAAACCATTAGCTGTAAGCAATGAGCATGTAACAAAGATGCTTGCACTGGCAAAAAAGTATAATATTTATTTGCTTACTAATTATGAAACTACATGGTATGGAACTAATGCAAAAGCTTACCAAGTGGTCAAAGAAGAAAAGTTGATCGGTGATATCCGCAAAATAGTTTTTCATACGGGCCATCGGGGGCCAGTTGAGATCGGTTGCAGCCCTGAATTCCTGCACTGGCTTACTGATCCTGTTTTAAATGGGGGCGGAGCCCTGACTGATTTCGGTTGTTACGGCGCTGATCTTGCAACATGGCTCATGAACGGAGAAACTCCGGTAACAGTGACGGCAGTTACTCAACAAATAAAACCTGATCTATATCCAAAAGTTGATGATGAAGCAACGATCATTCTTGCCTATAAAAAAGCACAAGTGATCATACAGGCATCATGGAACTGGCCTTTTGGTCGTAAGGACATGCAGGTATACGGAAAAACCGGTTTTGTTTTTTGTAAGGATGGAACAAATATGCAGATAAAAGAAGATGAGAAAAAGGAAGCTCTAACTCTCACTGCATCCGCTTTGAACGATGATCGCAATGATCCCTTTGTTTATTTTGCAAATGTGATCCGTGGTAATATTAAAATGAATAAGTACGATCTTTCTTCGGCTGAAACAAATGATATTGTAGTAAAGATCCTTGATGCTGCAAGACGATCTGCCAAAATCGGTAAGACAATAACCTGGAGTGAATATTATAAAAAGTAAACTAAAAAAAGTGGTCTATAGATTATTACTTTGCTTTTGCTTATTGACATCTGTTTCATCACAGGCGCAAAAAATTAAACCTTTCCCAGTAATTTTTGACAGTGATATGGGGCCCGACTATGATGATGTGGGCGCCATTGCTTTATTACATGCATTTGCAGACAGTGGTTATATTAAAATCCTTGCAACAGTTGCCAGCACAAAATATGAAGGGGTAGCTGCTGTATTTAATGTACTAAACACTTATTTCAGAAGACCAGGTTTATTAATTGGCGTTCCAGGATCGAAAGCTTTGGAATTAAAGGACAGTCAGCATTGGACAGATACACTTCTTTTGAATTATCCGCATAAAATAAAAAAGAATAATGAAGTATTAAGCGCAATAGAAGTTTACAGAAAGTCATTGGCTTCACAACCGGATGGATCAGTAACGATCATAACAGTAGGTTTTCTTACAAATCTTGCAGACTTACTTCAATCTGCTCCTGATAAATATTCAAAGCTTACTGGGAAAGAATTGGTGAGGAAGAAAGTAAAGCGATTGGTTTGTATGGCAGGTAGTTTCCCTGCAGGAAATGAATTCAATGTGAGAATGGATGCAGCAGCTTCCAAAATTGTTTTTGAAAATTGGGAAACCCCGATATTATTCTCCGGTGTAGAAATAGGAATGAAAATAAAGACGGGGCTACCATTGGTTAATGATCGATCCATCAAAAACAGCCCGGTAAAAGATGTATTTCGTATCAGTATTCCGATGAGTCCGCAGGATAGTGCCGGCAGAATGAGTTGGGATGAAACGGCTGTACTGATTGCTGTAAAAGGATACAAGCAATGGTGGAATATTCAAACGGGCAAAATAAAAGTAGCAGAAGACGGAAGCAATACATGGGAAAATGGGTCTTCACCTCATAGCTATCTTGTAGAATCGCAGTCACCAATTCTTATTAGTGACCGGATAAATAAACTTATAATGCATCAGCCGGGAAAAGTCAAAAAATAATACTTTTCATCTGCAGCATCTGATAAATTATACGTTGTAGAAGTACTTTGTTTTTCATTACCAGTTTTCTATCTTTCGTGCCTGCAATAAATATATATGAAAAATAATTTTATTTCTAAAGCACTTTCTTTTTTTCTTTTTTCAGTTATTTATATTGGGGCAAATGCACAGGATGCTAAACCCGATACTGTTAAAATCGGTATTTATATTACAAGCATACACGATATAGATTTTAAACAAAAGGAGTACAGCGTTAATTTCTGGATATGGTTAAAATATAAAAACAAGGAGTTTGATTTTTACAATAACCTTGAGATACCGCAGGCAAAGAATGTGACCAAGTCCTTTGTTACGATCGATAGCAGCAATAATATGATCAATATGCAAATGAAATTGCAATGTGTAATGAAAGACTCCTGGAGAATTAGCAACTTCCCCTTTGACAGGCAAAGCCTTCGGATCGCCTTCGAAAATTCCCAGTACGATTCAAAATCGATGGTTTTTGTTGCAGATACAGTTGGTCAGCATTATGATTCGCGGTTTACATTGCGGGGTTGGACAATTGATAGTTGTTTGCTGTCAACGGGAATTAAAATGTACGAAACCGGTTTCGGAGATGAAGAACTTGCTAAGCCGCATACAGAATACAGCTCATTCAGAATAAGACTGGTTGTTAGCCGGGAAGCTTCCGGGCTGTTTTGGAAGATGTTTTTAGGAATGTATCTAGCATTCCTTATATCCTATGTATGCTTTTATATTCATGCAGATGGAATGGATTCCCGTTTTGGCTTAACGGTGGGTGCATTATTCGCCGTCATTGGTAATAAATACATTATTGATTCTGCTTTACCGGAGTCGAGCTCATTTACATTGGTGGACCTGTTGCACGGTGTCACCCTGTTTTTTATTTTTACTACTATTGCGGCTAATGCATATTCATTAAATCTTATTAAAAAAAATAAAGCTGCAAAGGCGTATAAATTTGATGTGGCTGCATCAATGATAGTATTGATATTGTATATTATTTCGAATGTATGGTTTATATGGCAGGCAAGTGAAGGAAATTAAATTGCAATTGCAGATCAAATGAAACTGAAAACAATAGAGGAGTATATTTATTCTGCACCAGCGGAAGTGCAGGAAAAGTTGTGGGAGTTACATGAGTGCATCAGGGCGGCAGCTCCTGGTGCAAAGGAAGAATTGAAATGGCGTATGCCTGCGTATGCTTACCAAAAAATACTTGTTACATTCGCTGTATTCAAAAAACATATTGGTTTTTATCCCATGCCATCTGCTATAAAAGCGTTTGCCAGCGAACTTACAAGATATAAAACTGCTGAAGGTTCTGTTCAATTTCCGCTGGATAAGCCATTGCCTTTGACCCTGATCAAAAAGATCGTACGGTTTCGGGTTAAAGAATCCAAAGAAGGGACCATTAAATGGAAATCGTGAGGATTTCTAGTAAATATTCATGCAAAAAGATTATCAATTGCTTGTATAAATCACTAGTTTTGAAGCCTGAACGTTTTTAAACCTTCTCCCGGTATGGTTATTGAGAAGACTTTTATACTTGCCTTTTGATATCCAACCCAATATTCTTTTTAAAAGCCCGCTGTCATAATGTATTAAAGAACAAATTCTTTTATGAAGGGAGCTTTACTCTTTCTTATTTCATTTTTAATTGTGTGCAATTTGCACAGCCAGCAATACACAGCTAACGATTTTCTTTATGCATCTTCCCTTACATCTAAAAAACTTGAAAGCTATTTAAATAAGAAAAAATTTTTACCAGCTGGAAGCAGGTTTCAGAATGATATCGTGATAAATATTTATAATTTAAAACCTGTGAAGAGTAAAAAGAAAAAGGATACATTGATCATTACAAGAAGCATTGAAACATTTCATACAAAAAATATTTCCTCGTTTACTTATATCACTTCTTTAAAAAAAGAATATACAGAAAGCCTGAAAGAGTTAAATGATGATGGATTTTTCTGCGGTAATGAAAACGACACTACTGCTATCTTATTTCAAAAGAAAAATATTACGGTGGTGGCAAACATGATCATTGAAAAGGATGGTGATACTCTTTATTCATTAGCCATTAATCAGCAAGTTCTTCCATTGCCTGAAGATATCCAGTTTGCAGAGGACCTGCTAAAGTTTTATTCTCACGAATACCTTGTAAGTTTTTTTGGACAGAAAAACGTTATAAAAGACGTTTATTATTTTTCTGAAAAGGACGTGGCAAAATGTACTGTTTTATTTCCCAAGACCAGCAGGCAAGCAGTTTTTATTTGGGAAGACAATGTAAATCTTTGCAAGCCAGCTTACCTCATAATCGGCGGAAATATGAATGCTGGCACCATCACAAATTATGATGGGATCATAAGCGAGAATGTCTGGAATTCAAAAGACGGCATTTATTCCGGCATGAGTCTTAACAGCCTTATGAAACTTAATGGTAGTAGTTTTAAATTTTATGGAAAAAACTCTGACTCTCCTTATATGATCGTTCCGGAAAAAACAGGCACAATCAATTTTAAAACAAACCGGGTAGTATTGGGTTGTCTTAACCCCACTGGGTCACGGTTATTAAATAATGCCATGATTGGCGCAGATGAAATTCTCTCTGATAACCTCGGCTTATATGTTTATATGATGATGATTCTTCCGTCACCAGTTAGTAATAAATAATTTGCCTTGTTGGGAATGTTTTGCCCAAATTAAATACAGTTATGAAATTATTTGCCTGAACATTCTTCAATGTTTATACCCGGAGAGGGAAAAATAATTTTTATTGGATATAATTAACACATTTTGCGCAAATAAGAATTTGAAAAGATCGTAGGCACCATTCTTGTTTTTACCCTTATAGATAAATCAATTGTTTAACTTTTTTAAATTTCTTATCTATGAAAAAAATATTTTGTGCAGCAATTATCCTGGCGGCTGCTTATACAATAAACGCACACGAAGTAGTAACTACAACAACGTATAAAACAACAGAGTTTAATAGTGCACAAGTGCCAGTTACTATTAAGACAAACTTCGAGACAAGTTATCCTACAGCAACTACCGTAACCTGGATGCCTATGACCAGTGATTGGTGGTATGCAACCTACAAAAACGAAAATAACAGGATCGTTCGTGTATATTATAATACACAGCCATGGTACATGATGAGGGGAGAAAGTTTTAAAGCTTCTTTGCCTGTGTTTAACACATATGTACCGGATGTAGTGGTTACAAATGCGATCAATACCTATGGAAATGATCTATATAGCATTACCCGAAGAGTATCCAATGGAAACGAAGAAGTGTATCATGTAACACTTATTAAAAATGGTGTTTCAGAAATAGCATTGATGAATGCACAGGGAGTTGTTTACACTAACTTAAAATAAAATACAGCTTTCACAATACTATTCATGTATTGAATGATACAAATAAAAGACCCGGGATTCCCGGGTTTTTTATTTTGATATAAAATCCAAAATGCTGGCTTGGTTTTGGTCGGCTTTTGAACAATAAAGTTTATTCATTAAAGTCATTTGCTATGTCTTTAAATATGCAGCTTATTTATCTTTTTGTGATCGCTATTCCTGTTGCCTGCATTTCATGGACGGTTACACATGAGGAGATATTTAAAGAGCCACGTAAGTTTTGCGAATTAAATAGCAGGAGAAATAAATTGTTCTTTGTAAGAAAGTTTTTCTACATGCTTACATGCGAATATTGTTTTAGTCATTATGTTACAGTGGTAGTGCTGGTGATCACTAAATTTTATTTATTGTACGCTGACTGGCGGGGCTACGTTATTGCAGGGTTTTCCATCGTGTGGATAGCGAATATGTACATGAGCTTGTTTTATCTTTTACGACAGGGCATCAAAAAGGAGAAAGTGATCATTGAAGAAATTGAAGAGAATAATAAGCAACAAAATTGAGTAAATTAGCCGATAACAAATAAGACTATGCAAATTTCTATAGGACAAAAAGCAACCCGAAGCATCACATTAACTGCCGATCATGTAAAGACCTTTGCCGCATTGAGCGGCGATTATAATCCACTTCATTTTGATGAATCCTTTGTGTCAAAAACAAAATTTAAAAGACTTGTTGTACAAGGCGGCTTAACTACAGGACTTCTTCATGCCTTAGTTGCAATGGATATGCCCGGGCCGGGTACGGTTTTTCTAAGCCAGAATTGGAAATTCACAGCCCCGGTTTTTATTGGCGATACAATTACAGCCGAAGCTGAGGTGATGAGTAAGCATGAAACAAAACCCGTTACTCAATTAAAAATAAAAATAACACGACAGGACAGTGAGACTGTTTTAGAGGGAGAGGCCTGGTGTTACACTTTTACTGCTGACAATTAAATTTTTCCTATCCGAATTTTCGAGGAAAAAGATTCCACATTCTCTACGGTTTATTTTTTTGAATTACCCAGTTTAGTATCCGGGCACGGTTTTGCTTGGTAAATATTATTCTATCATCCTTCAAATATTTTTTATGAAAACAATTCAAAAAAAGAACGATAAAACCACAAGCGACCTGCCCGAATCAAAACGTGACAAGGAGCTTTTAAAACCGGATGAAGCTACTCTCAATCTGCCGGAAGTGAAAGATATTCCCGGGCAGGAACATGTAAGGCCATTGCCTCCAGGTGAAATGGCTGACACAACTATTTCCTCAGCTGATGAAGAAGCAAATAAGTTGTTAGGTCCAGATGAAGATATTTTGGTGGACAAAGAATCTAATGTTAGCAATACAGAAAGAGATCTTCTGCAACGCAGCAGCGAATCAATGGCGACCTTAGACGATGAACAATTGAAAGCTTCGGCTCTTGATAACGCCGACGATGAAGGGGAAAAATTAAATGAGTCATCAGATATAAGCGGAAATGAACTGGATGTGCCGGGAAGTGAGGAGGATGATGCTGATGAAGAAATAGGTGAGGAGGACGAAGAAAATAATTCTTATAGTATTCGTGATCCTGAAGATGAATAAAGCTTATACCTTTTTTTCTGACTGATAATGACCGATCAGCATTTTAGCAGTGTCATACCCGCTTTGCAAGGCACTTTCCACTGTTCCCTGCGATTCACTTTTGCTTATTGCTTCACCTGCAAAATAGATCGTTTTGTTTACCGGCGATGATAATATTTCTTTTGCCTTTTCAGAATGTAGTGTATTATAACTGTAACCTCCTTTTATATAAGGTTGGTTTAGCCAATTAATGATCTTATAATTAGTAAGTTCTTCTTGGAGCATTGCAGGCGGAATGCGAAAGATAGATGATAGAGATAGTAACGCAGTTTGTAATAATGAAGAGTCTGGCTCAAATATTTTTTTTGTTGCGTTCGGCCCGCCTAGCCAGCCGGTGAGTAAATTACTTTCTGCGGGTAGTTGAGTCCACCAGGTTGGTATTTCCTCATCAGTTAATAAAAAACCAGTTTCATCATCAAACTCTTCCCAGAAATTTGTTTTGAATTCAAGCAGAAATTTTATCACGGTGCCAAACCCCAAACCTTGTATCGCAACTGCATGATCAGTTAATGCGGGTTTAAATTGAATTGTTCCGGATTGTAATACACCTGCAGAAACAGTAATGATCAGTTTATTTGCCTGGAATTTTTTGTTATCAGTAGTATGGACAGTTACATTCCCTTCTTCATGATCTATTTTATTTGCACAGGTATTAAAGTAAAATTCAGTATTTAGTTGGCGGCAAGAACTAACCATGTGATCTACAAGCTGGATATAGCCTCCTTTGATCCTGTATTGTGTTTTGTCTATTTCCTCCCATTCTTTTTTTACAGAAAGGATCGAAGCTTTTGAAATATCGGCAAGGTCAAAACCTTCTGAAAATCGTTGAACAGCCTGTCGGAGATGGATATATTCGGGACCGGAAAATTTTTCTTCTAAAAATTGAAGGATCGTAATATCTGCTTTTAAATTTCTGAGTTCTTGCATGAATTCGTCCCAATGATCATAATGCTCTTCGCTTTGCCATTGTCCTTGCCGAACTCCGATCATTTTTCCTTCTACAGTTTCGCAAGATAAACCGGCATCTTTTAGTAATTGAAAAGTAAGAGGTAGTTTTCCATGGATAAATTCTGCACCAGCCTCAGCATAATTTTCAAAGCCGTCTTTAATTGTAGAGATCCTTCCACCAGCAGTTTCGGCTGCTTCTAACATGCAAACATGATAACCTGCTTTTGCAAGCTCTCTCATTGCCAATAGCCCGGTGGCTCCAGCCCCAATGATGATGACATCATACTTCATTTGTAAAATTGGTTATAGCATTTTGCTTCTTACATAACCGAATTTACTTTTTTCCCGAAAGTTTGCTTATTAAAAATATGATCAATCCAATAACTGCAGCTACTGCCAATATTCCTACCCAAACTCCTGCTTTGAAAATATCACCCACTAATTGGCAACTTGTCAGCGACATGGAGATCATTACAAACAGAAAAACATAGAGAGAATTTTTCATAATAGTCATTTAGAAGTTTAAGATTTTTATTTACTGAATACGTTTTGATAATGCCAAATTGTGTACCACCATTAATTACCAATGGAAATCCTGAAAATTATCTAAAAGCAGCATTTTTTTCTACATATTTAATTATAACTCTCCTGTTGGAAATTTTATATGAAACTATTTTTTGGGTTTTAAAAATTACTAATGGGTAAAAATTTCGGCGAACTTTTTGTTTAATTCATGTGTAATATTTTTTATGAATTGGATTGATTTAATTCTCATTTTGATCGTACTATTAGCAATTATTGCAGGCTGGTACCGTGGTTTTATTTCCAGCATGCTTAGTTTGTTAGTATGGGCGGGCAGTTTTGTCCTCGCCTATTTATTTTATCCATATGTTGCCAGCTTTATTGATAAATTATTTGATGCAGGCCCGTGGTTATTGGCAATTTCTTTTATAGTGACGGCTATTGTTGCCGGTACAATCCTGAGCATTCTTGCAGGATATATATCACGAGCTGCACCAATACAAGCTCATCATAATATTATGAATAGATTTTTGGGAATTATTCCAGGAGCCATTATGGGATATTTATATGCAGTTATATTTTCTGCGATCATCCTTGCATTGCCGATACGGGATGGAATAACCGAAAAAGTTCGCACTAGCCAGTTAGGCGTTCAATTAGCAATGCAATCTGAATGGGCTAACAGGAAATTGGCTCCTGTATTTGATGAAGCCGTTCGTCAAACGATCAATAGCCTTACAGTTCAACCCGGCTCAGATGAAAAGATCAGTCTTACTTTTAAGATCGATAATGCAACAGTAAAACCAAATTATGAAACGGAAATGTTGCAAATGATAAATGCAGAAAGGCAAAAACATGGATTAAAGCTACTGGTGGCTGATCCTGAAATGCTGCCGGTGGCAAGAGCTCATTCACAAGATATGTTTGCAAAAGGATATTTTGCGCATGATGATCTTAATGGAAAAGATCCTTTCGATAGAATGAGAGCTGCGAATATTAATTTTGAAACTGCAGGAGAAAACCTGGCATTGGCACAAACAGTTGAAATAGCACATGTAAACCTGATGAACTCTCCGGGTCATAGAGCAAATATTCTTAATCCCTCTTTCGGTCGGGTGGGCATAGGTATATTGGATGGTGGATTTTATGGTCTAATGATCAGCCAGGAATTCAGAAATTAATTTTTACACCCGTATACAATTTTTAGTTACCTATCGTCCGGCACTTTTCTTTAAATTTTTTCTTTCTTTTCTGTTGTGAGTTCTATCATCACCTTTTATTAATTGTTCTTCCCCTTCACGGCTATCAATGTTGTTTTTGTTTTCAGGTCTGTGTTTGTTATTACTAAGTTTTATATTCTGCAATGGAGTTTGGCGTTTGCTATTTTAAAAACGAACACTCAAAATACATGCCTTTGAATGCCGGTTGTAACACATAATCATGGCGCCGTTTTTGAGCCAGAATTTTTAAATAGAAGAGCATGAGTCGTGATCAACTGGATACTTTATTCAAAGAATATGAAACCGCTTTCGATAAACTTGATGTGAAAACGATATCAGGTTACTGTGCTGATAGTTTTATTTCTGCTGGGCCAAAAGGTTCAATAACTCAGAGTCGGAAAGATTATGAAAAGAAAGCTGAGCAAGCAACTAAGTTTTACAAAAGCGTTGGCCGCAATTCAGCAAAAATAATTTCTAAAAGAGTAATGCCTATCTGCAATGATTATAGCATGGTGATAGTGCGTTGGGGTATAACCTTTGATAAAACGGGCACTAAAATAAGAGAATTTGATACAAGCTACATAATCCAGGAAACAGGGAGTGAGCCAAAGATCATTTTATTGATATCACATGAAGATGAAGAAGAGGTAATGAAAAAATTAGCCTTACAAAAGACATAGGAGATGCATCTTTGGACGACATAGCAAGAATTCGTGTTGCGACACAGACAAGGAGTGATAAAATAATTATGTGGAAAAAAATCAACTCTTTTTTTATTTGTCATTTTTTAGTTTAATGCTAAACAGGTTTTCCACATTTTTAATTTCTTTATAAACGTTTAAAATTATTTAATACCCATCCTTTGGTCTTTTAATTAACAGGAACGATTTTGGTACAATTGTTTCAGATTGCTCAAAAATCATCATCATGAATAAACTGCTTCTGCCATTGAAACTCAGCAACGTCACAGAAAACATGATCTCAATTCATGATTATCTGAAGAATTCCTATAACGAGAAAAAAGAATGGTTAGCTGAAAGCATTGCTTTTTTTAAAGACTTTTCACAAATGGAAGAAGAATTCCGGCAGGAACTTCTTAACAAAAATGAGTATTGTATTTGTCTTGAAGGGGAAATGGTTACCGAAAAAGATATTCTTACAAGGTCTATGGAAGAAAATTATTAAACACTTTTTTTACCTTATCCTATATTTAAAAAGCATCAGTTGATGCTTTTTTTTGTGCAAATATTGCCTGGAAATTTTAATAAGATGGAATAGTAATTGTCTTATTTGATGTAATGAGATCAAATTCTGGATTAAATGAAGAAGGGAAAAGAAAGCGCAGGATCAAAATAGTTCTTGTAAGTGTTTTGGTTTTTGTACTGGCCGTTGTTGGTTTTGGTTTTTTCTATTGGAATACAAATAAGAATAAGATCATTAAAACTGAATTAGAAAAAGCAATCGTAAAAAACAATAAGGGGTTTTACAAGATCAGTTATGATGATATGAAAATAGACGAGACGGCAGGATATCTTTCAGCCCGTAATATGAAAGTGCGTTTTGATTCGGCTCGTTATCAATCATCGGAACTGGAAAATAAAGTTCCGTCAATGGTTTTTAATATTGATATTCCTGAGATAAATGTTATAGGAGTTAGAACTACCAGGGCCTTGCTCGATAAAGAGATCGTCGGAAGAAAATTAGAAATTAAAAATCCAATAATCGACCTGCAATACACGTATAAAGGGAAGGACGCCACTCGTAATGTACCCACGCAAGAAATTTACCGGCAAATACTGGGAGATATGGATATGATACAGATCGATTCTGTTTTAATAACAGGTGCGCAGATACGAACAAGCAACAGGAATACAGGCAAGTTGATAATAGATGTAAAAGATGTTGACTTTTCTTTAAATGATGTAAAAGTTGATAGCGCTGCTTATATGGATAGAAGCCGCTTTTTATTTGCAAAAGGTGTAAAAGTAAAAGTAGCCAAGATTGCATGGCCTTCACCAAACAAACTATATGACTATATCGCTAAAAATATTTCATTGAACTCAACTGCCGGAACACTGTCAGTAAATCAAATATTTATTAGTCCAAGGTTAGGAGAAAATGCATTTGTAAATGCAATCCCAACGCAGGATGACCGCTTCAATTTTTCTTTTAATAATGTTGTTTTTTCCGGTGTTGATATGCAGAAATTGTCAAACGAGTATTTGAAAGCAGAAACAATGACAATAGGCAGGTCTGTTTTTAAAGTATACCGCGATCTTGCCCGGCCAAGGGATAAAAAAAATCGTGTCGGATATTATCCGCACCAGGTACTGGATGACGTGCCGTTGGTGTTTAATATTAAAAAAGTAAAAGTTAATAATTCATTTATTGAATATAAGGAGAGAAATCATATAACCCGGCAATCGGGGCTTGTTCAATTTTATAATGTGAATGCAACGATGACGAATTTTACAAATGACAAGCATGCTCCAAATAAAGTAATGAAGGCTTTTATCAGTTCAAATTTTTTAAATAGAACTCCGTCGAGATCAAACTGGACATTTTATCTTTTTGATCCTAAAGGTCGTTTTGATGTATCAGGAACTATGGGTGCCATCGATGGTAAGGATCTTAATGCACTTGCGGAACCAATGGGTCCTGCAAGTATTAAAGAAGGTCGTTTTAACGGGCTGACTTTTGATCTTCATGGAAATGATTATTCTATGAATGGAACTGTGAAACTACTTTATGATAATCTAAAAGTTGCTTTGCTGGAAAAAGATAAAGGAGCCACTGAAACAGACAAGAAATTTTTGACAAGCCTTTTGGCAAATTTTGTGATCAAAAATTCAAACCCAAAAGGAGATGATGAAGTGAGGGTGAAGCAAGTATACCTGGCGAGAAATACAAATCGTTCTCTTTTTTATTTATGTTGGAAAACGATCTTTAAAGGTATAAAGGAAACAGTTGGAGTAAAACAATCGGCTGAAGTTGCCACTAAGTAAGAAAGCTCAAACTTGTTTTTTCTTTTTCACACCGAAATTTTGTATCCACCAATGCATTCCTTTGAACAGATCATGTTTGCAGGCGCAATATGTCCATGCAGGGTCAAGTAAATTATAACGATGACCGTATCCGGGAATGCCACTGTCTACTAATAATTGAATAACTATATCGCGGGCCGTAACAATGTGCATGGAGTTGCCTGCTATATTTTCATTTCCAAAACTCATTTCCGGCGAAAAGAATGTGATACGATCCCATGGTTCCGAACCATCGCTTCCCGTATGCATCAGTTTCCAATCATGTTCACCCTGGTCTATTGCATGTTTTGTTGCGGCATTATAAATACCACTGTCGGGCTTCAGGATAGAGAGTGGTTTTAATTTCTTAAGATCATTTATAAGTGTTGTTAATGCTTTTACTTTTTCCTCATTTATATAATGCCAGGTAGTATCCGTGGTCTCCACAGTTTTTCCATTTTTTATCGTGCTTGAAAAAGTCACGCTGTAATTTGTATCTCCTTTCCCATATTTTTTCAAACTACCTGTTGCTTCATTTAGCATGGGCTGCAGATATTGAATGTATGACTTCGGGTTATGCCGCACCCTATTGATCTCGTAGATCATCTCTCTTTCGATCTCCGTCATGTATAAGCATTTCTTTGCTGTATTTAAAGAATCAATGACCTGGGATTTAGCAAGGGTTGAAAATAAAAGGAGAGTGGCTAAATAAAATATACGCATGAAATGGTGGTTTGTCCCTTAACGACAAACGAGGATAAAAATTTTAATTTTACATGCCGCAAAATAGATTTGATATGACTTTAACAAGTTGGTTAGAAAAGCCTGTTCAAAGTATAGCTAAAGTCATGATTTCCTACCAATAAATTACCTTTTGCATCAGTAAAGATCAAAACACCTTCATCAAGTTTTAAAAGATAAGTAGGAGTAGTTTCCTTATCAGGTGTCAATTCATAAATGATCCTACCATCTTTGCCTGCAATGATTTTCCATGTTCCTTTTTTGCCTGGATATTCCAATGGGAGCATATTGCTCCGGTTCAAAAGATAGGTTGTTGGTTCATTCTTATTCGCATAAAAAACGATATGCCATTTCATTTTAATACAGCTCTGGCTTGAACGATTAATAGAAAAATCTCCACAAAGTGTTCTTCCCTGGAATACAATGGAATCTTTTAAGAAACTTTGTTTTGCGGTTAAATTAATTTGATTCGTTGCCGTTGGCGCCATATTATTTAAAACATAACTCCACCCGCCACCACCGATCAAAAGAGTATTGTCATTGTTGAGTATATGCAGCAGGTTGGTATTTAATTCCGCAAGTTTCAATAAATGATTCCTATTTTCCAAAATATAATTGTTGTTTTCTCTTTTTACGATCCCGTTTAAAGCAACTTTTTTTTCATCATAAAAACCATTGGTATTTGGTTTGCTAATGCCGTAGTTGCATTCCAAAGAATATTTTTTATCGGTAAGAGTTAATTTCCAACGAATAAAATCAATTGAGTCAGTTTGAGAAATACCGAGAAATGTTCTTACTAAGGGATCTGCTGGTGTGCTTGCTGTATAATTTGCTTCTTTTGAACTTGCACAAGAGACTAATAATATAATTGATAGAAATGTAGCGATGAATTTCATATTGCTTAATTTCTGTAAATCTCACGTATATAACGGAGGTTTAAAACAAAGCTACACCACTGGTTTATTTTTCTTGATGATAGGATTTCTAAAATTTGATCATTGTGTACCCTTTAAGCTGGTAAGTGGTGATGGCTGTGAGTCCTGAACTGGCAACTTTAGTTCCCGCCACTAATTTCTTAGGATCAATATTCCTTTTTTGCATTGTTTGGCCGCATACATAAAACTCAACGCCTGCATCCATCAGTTCTTTTAATATTTGCAGGTTGGGGTTATCGCATTTGAACTTTTCTTTATACATGTCGTTGCCAAAAACGGCATAAGTAGCCATTTTACGCAGCACAACCACCATTTGAATATTCTCTTTTGGTACACCTTCCGCTGCATGAAGATTAACCAATGTCGCTAATGCTTCGATATATTCATTTAATGAGTCAGGTTTCGAACCATTCTCGTTAAGTTCTACGATGATCTTATATTTTATTGATGGATCAGGTTTATGATCAGCTTCAGGTAGTTGAAAAACCGTTCCATACGATTTTATTACCGGGTTTACTTTTGTTTGTGCATTTAATAGGCTGAAGAAAGAAATGGAAAACATTAGCAGGCTTAACTTTTTCATGCTTAACTTTTTTTGAAAAGAAAATTATGAATTAGTATAAACAATGGCGCTGCCGTTTATAATAATTCCGGTGCAATATTATGACCGGTATTTATTGTGTAAGCTTTATCAATCCAATATCTGTTATTTGCCCATCGGTTACAAGAATGCTTTCTCTTTCGGCATTTTTATAAGGAAGTACAGCTTCTACTACCAATTTCCAGCTTCCTGGTTTTACATCCATTATAAAGCTACCCGGCGCAGGAATAATTGAGACAGTATCCTTGCCGCTTACAGCCCAAATTCTTCTAGCTCCTTCGGGTGGATCTATCGTTCCCTGGATACCTGAACGGTCTATAGAACCAAAACTTGATATCAAAACAATCGATATTATAACGCCAATAAAATTTTTCATGACGGATTTTTTTAAAATAAACAAAAATTGAACTACACGATCTCCTATTAAACCATAAAAACAACTACCATGCCATTGGCGTCTTAAAATACGAGGGTATTTGTATGGATCCGGTGTTTTACTGGCCTGGAGTTTGTTCCTTTTTATTAAACATTTTATTTATGGATCCGAAGCAGCGTTTAGCTTTAATGGATAAGATCATTCGTGAGCTGGATGATCTCAAAAACTCTCAAACCTCAGTTTTAAAAAAGATCGCACAAATAGAAGCTGATAATATTAATCTTGAAGCTGGCATACTCAGCGATGGCTTGCCTGATCTGCATGAAGAAGTAGATCATGGCTTGCAAAAAGTTTCAGAGTTACATGAACAGTTCACAGAATTCAGAAACAAATATGAAACGGATAATCAAAAGTTCCTTACCGAACCTTCATAATATTTAAAGCATCCCTATGCTTAATATTAACCAAGGGTCAAACTTGTGGGAGATTGTCGGAAATACCCCATTAAACAGTCGCTTTTCCACCCCTCTATTCAATTTTTTTCATCTCATCTTTATACCAGTAATTAATTATAGATAAAAATATTTTTTATGAAAAAGATATTTCTTTCAACAGCTGGTAAGGCGACCACTCTGATCATGATTTTTGGTTGCCTTGTGATAAATAGTTTTAGCCAGGTAAAGACCGGCTATGCACCGGTAAATGGGTTGAAGATGTATTATGAAATTCATGGAACAGGACAACCGCTTGTTTTGCTGCATGGAGCATTTAATACTATCAATATGGCTTTTGGACAATTGATCCCTGAGCTATCAAAAAAAAGACAAGTGATCGCAGTAGAGTTACAAGGTCATGGTCGTACTGCAGATATCGATCGCCCATTTTCATTTGAAAACATGGCCGATGATATTGATGCATTATTAAAATATCTGAAGATCGACAGCGCAGATGTTTTGGGTTATAGTATGGGAGGCGGTGTTGCATGGCAATTAGCTATACGCCATCCGCAGGTGGTAAGAAAATTAATTATTGCTTCCTCAGTATATAAATATGAAGGCTGGAGTCAGCAAACCAGGTCTATTTTACCAATGCTAACTCCACAAATGTTTGAAGGCACTCCTATAAAAACTGCGTATGATAGCCTGGCCCCTGATCCAACACACTGGACAGAGTTTATAAGTAAGATGAAAAAATTTATAACTACTCCTTATGATTTTACCGCCGCGAAGATCAGGGGTATCAAATCACCTACTTTAATTATCGCTGGGGATGGCGACGGCGTAACAACTGAACATGCAGTTGAAATGTACAGGCTTCGGGGTGGTGATTACATGGTCGATTTTGGTCCTGTACATAAAGCGCAGCTCGCAATTTTTCCCGGCACATCGCATATAAGTGCAATGATGCAAACAGATTGGCTGGTGTCAATGATCACTCCATTTCTTGATACTCCTATGAAATAAAAAAGACAATAAACATTTTTTTCAACTTTAAAACACGATTTATGGAAAAGATCAATTTCTCCATTGATATCAATGCACCCAAAGAAAAAGTATGGAATGTATTGTGGAATGATGAGTCATATAGAAAATGGACAAGTCCATTCGCCGAAGGATGTTATGCGAAAACTGATAACTGGAAAGAGGGTAGTAAAGTGTTATTTCTTGGGCCAGATGGCGGAGGAGGTATGGTTAGCAAAGTCGCTTCAAATAAGAAAAATGAATTCATGTCGTTCGAACATCTTGGTGTGGTAAAAGATGGGATAGAAGATACTGAAAGCGATAGTGCAAAGGGCTGGGCAGGCGCCAGGGAAAATTATAGATTAACCGATAATAATGGCAAAACAAAACTGGCGATTGATATGGATAGTACCGATGAATTCAAAGATTATTTTTTGAAAACATGGCCGGTGGCCTTAGAAAAAGTAAAAGAACTTTCTGAAAAAAATTAATCGCTTAAAACCTTTAAACATGCAAAAGATAACTCCATTTCTTTGGTTCGATGGAAAAGCGGAAGAAGCAATTAAACTTTATACTTCTGTTTTTAAAAATTCAAAGATCAAAAAAATTAATTATTGGGGTAAAGGCAGCCCATTTCCCGAAAACCAGGTAATGACCGGCGAATTTGAATTGGATGGGCAAATGTTCTATGCATTTGATGCAGGTCCTCAATTTAAATTTACCGAGGCTATATCTTTTTATGTTAATTGCGAAACACAGGAAGAGATAGATCATTTTTGGAATAAACTCACAGCAGATGGAGGACAGGAAAGTATGTGTGGCTGGTTAAAGGACAAATTTGGGGTATCTTGGCAGATCGTTCCCCCGATATTGCCAAAAATGCTGAATGATAAAGACAAAGCAAAAGCCGGAAGAGCGATGCAGGCAATGATGGGAATGAAGAAAATAATCATCGCTGACCTGGAAAAAGCGTATAACGGATAATACACATGGCTAAGTCAATCAAAGCAAAAAAAACTGTAATAGCAAAGCCCGTCGAAGCAAAGACGGGCAATTCTATTTTAAAGAAAGAGTTAACTGCGAAGAATTTTATTGCACAGTTAAAAACTCATCAATCAGATGATGAATTAAAAAAGATCCAGCGATATTTTAAATCAAGAGAAGGTGATTATGGTCACGGCGATAAATTTATGGGTGTGAAAATGGGAACCCTGTTTGCATTAGCAAAAGAATTTGGTGAAATGCCTATTGGGGAAATTGAAAAATTACTTGAGAGCCCGATACATGAAGCAAGGGCCGGTGCGGTAAGTATCATGGACAAGGCCTCACGAAATAAAAAGATATCTAAAGAAAGACTGAAAGATTTTTTTGATCTGTATATGCGTCGACATGATCGTGTCAATAACTGGGATCTTTGTGACCTTGGCTGTTTATATATGACTGGAAGTTATTTGTATGATAAGCCACATGATGTTTTATATAAGCTAGCCCGTTCAAAAAATATTTGGGAAAGACGCACAGCCATTCTCAGCACTTGTTATTTTATCAGGCAGGGTGATTTGACCGATACTTTCATGATCGCTGAAATACTGGTTAATGATAAGGAAGATCTGATACATAAGGCAACAGGATGGATGTTGCGTTTTGCCGGATCAAAGGATCAAAAAAAGTTAATTGTTTTTTTAAATAAATATGCTGCAACGATGCCGAGAACGCTTCTTCGATACTCCATTGAGCATTTTAATAAAAAAGAAAGGGAGCATTATATGGGCATGAAAAAATAAGAGAATTATTCTTACTTCTTTAGTCCCATTTTTTGAGTAAGCTCTTTGAACCTTGGATCAGATTTTAATTCGTTTAGCATTGGATACCTTATGCAGAAGATCATTCCAAGACAAGCAATTCCCATTCTTTGGTCATAAGTTTTATTCAGATATTCAAAAGCAAGATCAAACTGTTTCATTCCGGAATATAGAAAAGCATAATCCATATGCAACAATACACCCGGTTCTTTTTCTTCTCTTAATTTTAATTTTTTTTCTACTTCCAATGCCTTATCCTTCTGTCCCGCAGCTGCATACGCATGTCCAAGACTACTTAGTCCTTTCAAAGGATTTCCTACAAGTTTGTGATATTGCTCAAAATCTTTAACCGCTTTCTCATTTTCACCCATTGCGAGATAGATCATTCCTCTTCCTTCAAATCCTCTTCTGAAGTTTGGTTCCATTTCAATAAGCTTATTGTATTGTTCAAGGCCTTCATCAAATCGACCGGCAAAGGAATATGCATCTCCAAGTGTACTTATAAGTGGCAATGAAAGCGGATCGAGAGCAAGAGCTTGTTGAATTTTTTCAATTGCTTTTTCAAAATCACCCTTTGCAATTAAAAACCAACCATGCACCTGGTTAAAAAGAGAAGAGTTCAATCCAAGATCCTGTGCTTTATTTAAAGATGCTTCAGCTCCTTCAAAATCCCAATTATGATAGAATTGAATTGTTGCCAATGATAAATGTGATTCTGCATGGTTAGGATCGAGCCCGATCGCTTTTAATGTATAATCTTTTGCTTTGGGATATGCTTCAGATGGCGGCATTAATCCAGATGATCCCATAAAAGAATAACAATAGGAGAGAGAGCAATAGGGTAATGCAAAATTTGGATCAAGCTTAATTGCTTCTTCAAAAGTTGTAATTGCTCTTAGTATATCTTCCGGGTTTGACTTATTCCAATAATAACGCCCCTTTAAATATAAATTGTAGGCATCGAGATTTTCTGTTGGTGGCTTTATTACATTTTCTTTCTTCTCAGTAATGGCAAAATTTTCTTTCAACCTGGTCACAATTTTTCTCGCAATTTGATCCTGTATTTCAAAAATATCTTCCAGTTCACTGTCATAAGTTTCTGACCAGACATGATAGCCATCTGCAGTGTTGATTAGCTGAACATTTATCCTGACCTTTTTTCCTGCTTTTCGTACTGTACCTTCTAAAATATTCCCGACACCGAGTTTATTACCTATCTCCCGCACATCTTCATTCCTTCCCTTGAACGAAAAGGAAGATGTACGAGCCGTTACTTGTATTCCTTCAACATGAGTCAATGAATTGAGTATCTCTTCTGAAATGCCGTCACTGAAATATTCATTTTCAGGATCTGCACTCATATTTACAAATGGAAGTACCGCAATACTTTTATCGCTACCTGCTTTTATTCCTATTTGTGCTGATGTTGGAGTAACTAATCCTTCATTCGCTACGGCGTGAACTGTAACCGGCATCTTCACATTCTTCAAAATAAATTTTCCAAGAGGGATTGTTTTTATTTCCTTTTGATTTTTTACTTCATCAAAAACTTTATCGGAGATAAGAATTGCACCGGGAACTGCGATCGATTCAATTCGTGAAGCAACATTTACACAATCGCCATACAAACCTTTTGTATCGTATACGACATCGCCGGAATTAATGCCGATCCTCAGTTTTACTTTGGGTTCTTTTTGTAATTCTTTTTGAATTTCAATTCCGCATTTTACTGCATCAATGGCGCTGTCGAAAATGCTTAATGTCCCATCGCCAAAAAACTGGACGATTGTTCCATTATATGAAGGAATAAGAGTTTCTAATGTTTGCTGCTGCCTGTTCCGTAAGATCTTTGCCTTCGCTTCATCTTCCTGCATCATTGCCGTAAAGCCTGTCATGTCTGCAAACATGATAGCGACCAGCTTTCGCATTTGTGTATCAGGAGAATTCTTATCGATCGAAGGTGTTTCCATTTTTTCTAATAATGAAAATTGACTGAACAGCAAAAATAAAGTAATTCAATTTGACCGTCTGCCATTCTTTTACGGCAATAAAATTCTGCAAAAATTTTGCCTTATTGATGATTGAAACGGTTCACCGTAAATTTTATGTTTGATAAGACATGAATTGATCATCTCAGGAATCTATATGTAAGTTTGATCAGGAAAATATTTCTTGCATGCTCCGCAAAAGCATTTGAATATAAGCTTTGGCCCAGTGGCGTGTCAGTATCTCCGAATGCATCCGGTGTATTGCCTCTTGACCAAACAACATAGAATTCTGAACCGGGTTTGTATTCCCAACGCAGAACAAGATTGGATCTGAATTGTACAAAATTAAAATCGGGATTAGCAAAACTATAGTCAGGCACACCATCACCGTTCTCGTCTACAAAATATTCTCCATTACTGCCACTGATCTCATTCGAAGTAAACACATGAAACCTGTCATCGTAATGTTTTGCCAAAGAATTTGTAACATAACCAAAACTGGTATAAAGAGGACGAGTGATATATGGTTGTCCGTAATACTGAACTGTTAGATCTGGTGTAATATTATAGTTAACTCTTAGTACAAAGCGAAGCGTTTTTTGATCCACTTCACTTACAATTGTCCTGGTCATGTTGTTGTAATTAATGCTGGTTACAAACTGATCCTGCCTGCGCCAATAAGTAGAGTAATTTCCGCTCAGGCTAATGTTTAATGAATTAATTGGTTGGTAGGTGATGCCCAGGCTAAAGTCCCCACCTTTTACGGTGTTTTCAAAACCCCAGAAATAATTCATGTTGAGATTAAAAGCTACTTTTTTTCTAGAGTCAGTTCTTATATAACCCCATGGTCCTATTCCTGCAGGACGACGCAAAGAAGGACCTCCGCGTAACGCATTATTTGAAACTTCATAATTGTTCCAGGTTGTTCCTGTTCCCGCTTGCCAATTATTTTTAAAAATAGCATGTGCATTATAATTAAATGCACTATAAAGAAACTGCCCGCTATAATCCCACCTGAACCAATGATTATAATTTATCATTGCAAAACGGAAAATTGAAAATGGTCGTTGCCATTGTACACCGGCCCATGTAAAATGATTGATCTCATTGGATGCAAGTAAGAAACCGATGTCATTCAACTCCAGTCCCGGAGAACGAAGAGTGACGCCTGATTCAAACCTAAATACTTCACCGTGCTTACCCTGTTTACCGCCGCTTTTACCAAGACTAAATGTGCCGCCGGTGCCGGTTAACTCTGTTCTGCTCGAATCTACTTCCACTTCCGGAGCATTGGGCCGCTGAAAAAGATGTTCAAAATTAGTTTGAGTATTTAACAGAGCCTCTTTTGTTCCATTCATATTACTGAAAATAACATTGCCTTTAAAATACCATGTTCTCTTTTTCCAAAAGTGTAAAAAATCAAGGCCACCCGAATATGCACTACGATGCAGGAAATCACTTAATCCCTGTTCCCTGTTAACAGCAGTGATGATGCCTCCCAATACTGTATTGCCGCCGTCAATATCTTTTTGAAGTCTTGTCACAAAATAATTTGTGAGTGGCTCTACCATTTCTTCTCTTTTCTGTCCGTTATTATCAATAGTTGCCATTTCCCTTTCGGTAACACTTTCAAGAATACCGACACTAAATCCTTTTTTTGTTTTGCCGCTAAATTTTGCGGCACCCAGGATAGTAGTGTTCAAAGGCATTTTTACATATTCACCGGTTGTAGTAGCAGGATATCCATGTGGTGAGCTTCCAATACGTCTTGAATAAAAAAGCAGGTCAGCATCATAATCACCGCCTGCCTGCGAACCGGTAAGCTGGTAATTAAAAATATTCCTGCTTTCTATAAAGAATGGTCTTCGTTCTTCAAAAAAGTTTTGATAACCATCGATGCGGACTTGCGAAGGATCAGCTTCAACTTGTCCAAAATCAGGATTGACTGTAAAGTCAAGTATCAGGTCATTTGTTACGGCAACCTTACCATCAACACCGACTGCTAATTTTCCATCAAAGCCTTGTGCAAATGGGTTGCCCTCTTCTTTTGTATATTTTTCGGCTTGTGCAACTACATAGGGTGCAATTTCTACTTGGCGGTGCATAGGAATATCTTTTAATCCATGTAATTCACCAAAAGCACTGACCCATACTCCTGCGCTTTGCGGAATGTATTGCCAGTTAGAACGTTCTTCTTTTCGAAACAAACGTCTTGTTATCTGGAACCCCCAAACTTTTTCCTGGTCATTGCCATAGCGTAGCTGACTTAAAGGAATTTTTACTTCTCCACTCCATCCTTTGTCATCTTTGTGAGTTTTTGCAAACCATATGGGGTTCCAGCTAGCGTCCCAATTATTGCCATTCTCTGAAATAAATTCTTCACTTCTCACTCCGGACACCGATAATGTAAATGAGAATGCAGTACGCAGATCATGATAACTGTCAATATTAATTTCCACCCAATCACCGGGAAATTCATCCCGGCGTCCCATTCTGCTTACGATTGAATCAGGAGCAAGGTCGTGGCAGCGATAACCGATATAGAGATATTTATCGTCGTAAAGGATCTTGAAACTTGTTTCTTGCGATGGAGGCTTTCCTTCATTTGGCTGCCGTTGTATAAAATCACCGCCCCACTCAACACCATTCCATGCTTCTTCTTTTAAAATTCCATCTAATGTTATTTCTCCATTAAATCTTTGTGTAAAATATTTCTTTTTTGCAATAACAGTATCACCCAGTTGGGCTTTCGTAGTAACAAATACAAAAAGCGAGAGGATAAGGAGAAGGTTGGTTTTGCTCATGGCTACCAATTATACATATTATTGAAAGCAGAAAAAATGTAAAATTTAACAACGGCAATATTTTCCTTATATGCGGCAGCCAAATGTTAAAAATAAATTGATGATATTATAAGTGCTCCCTTGTTGCATTTATTTTTATTGTAGATTCATGGTTGAAAAATATGTTATGCCATCAAAGACCGATTGGCCAAAAGCCATACAGCCGTTGCTCAAAAAATATAAGAGCACAAAGCATCCGTTAGATTACAAGAATATTTATCAATTATTAGTAATGGTTGTTTTATCAGCGCAGGATTCTGATAGAAATATTAATACTATAGCTCCAAAATTATTTGAAGCGTATCCGGACATGAAAGCGTTATCAAAGGCTACTGAAGAAACATTATTTCCATTTATAAGTAAAGTGAGAAACTTTGGTAATAAAGCGAAATGGTTAACTGAAATTGCAAAGACAGTAAAAGAAGATAAAAATATTCCAATGACCCATGAAGGTCTTACTTCATTAAAAGGTATTGGAAGTAAATCGGCGAATGTTATTTTACGGGAGGCTGGTAAACCAGCCGAAGGTGTGATCGTTGATTTACATGTTGTACGTGTAGCTCCACGACTTGGAATAGCAACGGGAACAGACCCCAAAAAAATTGAAAAGCAGATAAAAGAAATACTTCCCCAAAAAGACTGGGATGCGGGAATGGCAATGTCATTTCTCGGTAGGGAAATATGCCGGCCTCAACCCAAATGTGAGATCTGTTTGATGAATACAGTTTGTGAGTATTACAGAACAAATAGCTGAGATGATTGTTTTTGAAAAACAATCATAGGTCAAGAGCTTATTGATGATTGTCCCATATATTGCCTTAAAATATTATTGTATGTCACAAAAGAAAATAATAACAGTATTCGGCGCTACCGGCGCACAAGGCGGCGGATTGGTCCGTGCAATTCTTCATGATAAACACAGCGAGTTCGCAGTTCGTGCCGTTACACGTGACCCGGACTCAGAACATGCAACTAACCTTGAAGCAATGGGGGCTGAGATTGTTGTTGCTGATATTGATAATGCAGAAGATGTTCAGAGAGTAATGAATGGTGCTTATGGCGCTTTTTGTGTAACATTTTTCTGGGCACATTTCTCTCCGGAGAAAGAAATTGCAGAAGCAAAAATTATGGCGGAGGCTGCA
>DATHDP010000149.1:0-17884 GCA_035318985.1 Chitinophagaceae bacterium | reverse complement strand
TTTGCGGCGGGTTTTTTAGGTGCCGGCTTTTTTGTTGCTTTTTTCACTGGCTTGCTAGCTTTTTTTGATGCAGGCTTTTTCTTGATAGCCATTCGGTTAAGCTTTTTTTGAAACAATCACTTTTAGTTGAATATCATTCACTTCAATTTCTATTCCACTATTATTTTCGGTTAAAAATTCCAGTTTATCTGCCAGAATTTCGGCGCAAATATACTCTTTAAACTGAGCTAACGAATTTTTTAATCCATTCTCTGCCGCAACCTGTACTTCGATCCTGTCTGTCAGTTCAAAGCCGCTATCCTTGCGGATCTTCTGGATCCTGTTTACAAACTCCCGTGCATTTCCTTCATGTTCCAATTCTTCACTTATCGTTACATCCAAAGCAACGGTCAACTGTCCTTTACTTGCCACTAACCAACCAGGAATGTCCTCACTTGTTATTTCTACATCCGAAGTTTGTAATATTAAGTCATCGCCATCAACTGACAAATTATATTGCCCATCTTTTTCCAACTTACGTATTTGATCCTGGTCAAACTGGCTCAACAATCCGGCTACTGTTTTCATCTTAGGTCCAAGTTTTTTACCAAGTGCCACAAAATTTGGTTTGATCTTTTTGCTGATAAAAGTGTTATCCGAATTTAAATAGTCGATCTCTTTTACATTTACTTCGGCTTTTACCAGGTCTTCTACTTTTTTCAGTTGTTCTTTCATAGAAGCATTCAAAACCGGGATCAGCACTTTTTGCAGCGGTTGACGAACTTTAATATTTTGCTTCTTACGCAATGATAAAATAAGTGATGAAGTATCCTGTGCTAGTTGCATTCTTTCTTCGAGTGAGGTATCAATCACTTTTTCATCGGCTACCGGAAAATCTGCATGATGAATTGATTCCACTTTAAAACGACCAGTGATCGCATTCAAGTTGCCAAAAATCGCGTCGCTAAAGAATGGAGAAATTGGAGCGATCAATCTCAATACTGTTTCCAAACACTCATATAAAGTTTGATAAGCACAAACCTTGTCATGTTCATATTCTCCTTTCCAGAAACGACGACGACAAAGCCGAACGTACCAATTGCTCAAATGTTCATCTACGAAATCTTCAACCACACGGCCTGCCTGTGTTGGTTCATAATCGTCCATGAACTCATTTACTTTCTTTACAACTGTATTGAGTGAAGAAAGTATCCAGCGATCGATCTCCGGCCTTTCAGTTAATGGAACATATTTTTCTTTAAACGAGAACCCATCTACGTTCGAATACAAAGCAAAAAACTGGTAAGTGTTATAAAGAGTACCGAAGAATTTTCTTTGAACTTCCTTAATACCATCCAGGTCAAACTTCATATTATCCCATGGAGATGCATTGGTAACAAGATACCATCTTGTAGCATCAGCGCCGAAGGTTTCAATTGTTTTAAATGGATCAACAACGTTTCCAAGACGTTTACTCATTTTATTACCACTCTTATCAAGCACTAAACCATTTGATACACAAGTTTTGAATGCAACTGAATCAAAGACCAACGATGCAATTGCATGAAGCGTATAGAACCATCCTCTTGTTTGGTCAACACCCTCGCATATAAAATCTGCCGGAAAGCTTTGCCTAAATGTTTCTTTATTTTCAAATGGAAAATGCCATTGAGCATAAGGCATAGCGCCACTGTCAAACCAAACATCGATAAGATCAGGAACCCTTTTCATAGGTTTACCTGATTTGCTTACAAGAATTATTTCATCAACATAAGGTTTATGCAGATCAAGAATGCCTCCGTGTAAATAATGTTTGTTTACATCACCACCCAATACTTCATTGGCTTTGCGAATTCCTGTATTTAATTCTTCGATTGAACCAATGCAAACTTCTTCTTCACCATCTTCTGTTTTCCAAATTGGTAGCGGAGTTCCCCAAAATCTTGAGCGGCTCAGGTTCCAGTCAACCATATTTTCCAACCAATTACCAAATCTTCCTTCACCTGTTGATTTAGGTTTCCAGTTAATGGTTTTATTCAATTCAACCATTCTATCTTTTATAGCTGTGGTTTTAATGAACCATGCATCCAGCGGATAATATAGAACTGGTTTATCTGTACGCCAGCAATGCGGATAGCTGTGTTCGTATTTCTCAACCTTAAATGCCCTGTTCTCTTTTTTTAATTTAACAGCGATGTCAACATTCACATCAACATAATCTTTCTGGTCTTTATAATTCTTTACATAGCGGTTGCTGAATTCACCTAATCCATCTACAAACTTTCCTTCACGGTCAACCATTGTGAGAATACCGATATTATATTTTTTTCCAACTTTAAAGTCATCTGCACCAAATGCGGGTGCAGTATGAACGATACCCGTGCCATCTTCTGTCGTTACGAATGTATCGACCAATACATGGAAAGGTTTTGCACCGGGTGTTATTTCATCAATAACTTTTGGCGAGTTGGCTTCAAAGGGAAGTAACTGTTCGTATTCGCAACCTTCAATTTTATTCCCTTTGAATTCTGCAATTACTTTATAAGGAAGATTCTTGCCGTCATTTTTATATTCAGCAAAATCTGCGTTCTCATTTTCTTCTTTGAAATATTTTCCAAGCAATGCTTTTGCAAGAACAATATTTATTTCATTATGCAAATAAGGATTAACTGTTTTTACAAGCAGATAATCAATATTACCACCAACTGTTAATCCAAGATTAGAAGGAAGTGTCCACGGAGTAGTTGTCCATGCTAAAAAGAAAACTTCATCATCGCCGACTGCGTCAAACAGGAATTTACTTTTCTCATTCTTCACTGCTTTGAACATTGCAACAGCACTCGTATCCTTTACATCTTTATACGTTCCGGGCTGATTTAACTCATGAGAACTTAATCCAGTTCCCGCAGCAGGTGAATAAGGTTGAATGCTTACACTTTCATACAACAATCCTTTTTTATACAATTCACTCAATAGCCACCACAAAGTTTCGATGTATTCATTCTTGAAAGTGATGTAGGGATCATTCAGATCAACCCAATAACCCATCTTACGGGTTATGTCATCCCACTTGTCCTTATAACGAAGAACCGCTTCACGGCATTTCTGGTTATACTCTTCAACAGAAATTTTTTTACCGATATCTTCTTTTGTTATTCCTAATTCTTTTTCAACTCCAAGCTCAATTGGTAAACCATGTGTATCCCAACCACCTTTTCTTTTTACCTGGAAACCTTTCATGGTTTTATAGCGGCAAACAAGATCTTTCAGCGTTCTTGAAATAACATGATGAATTCCAGGCATACCATTAGCACTTGGCGGACCTTCATAAAAAACAAACGGTGTGGCGCCTTCACGAAGACTCACACTTTTTTCAAAAGCCTGTTTTTCTGCCCATTTGGCCAGTATTTCCTGCTCGATCGACGGTAAATTCAGTTGCTGGTATTCCCTGTATTTTTGACTCATATTCCCTTGCTAAAAAGTCTGCGAAGTTAAGGAAAACGAGTGGGCTATTTACAGAAAAAGCCGTCCCAATTCGAGACGGCTAAGGTTATATGTAATTGTTAGTCTTAGAATTTTTTACTTCCGTCAGACTGGAAAGTATAACGGAGAGTATAATAACGCTGCTTCATCAGCTTATCATTATCAGAAGCAGTAGCATCGGGAGTAACTCCTCCTTTGTAATAATTCTGAATTTCGATCTTGGCATATTTGCCTGAAGCAGTACGAATCACCAAAATACGACCAGGGACAGGTGTAATAAGATTGGTTGCTCCATTATAACTATACCAGCCATTACCACTGCCGGTTTTAATAGCATAAGCAGTTGGAGCATTATCAGTACGGAAAGTTGAGTCAGTTGATATTTGTGCTAAGTCACCAAAAGTTCCGGTGTATACAAAAGCGCCACCGGCACCAGGACCGCTATTCCCGCTATTGGTAATAATTGTAGTGCCGCGAAATCCAATATCCCATTTTGTTGTTGCCGAATCAGTATTCGCAATTGTTGAATTGCTTTCAAGACTATATAAAGTGTATTTGCCAGAACCATAAGGCTGACCATTTGAAGCGATACCAATAATTGTATCAGCTTGTAGATCGCTTACAGTTTTAGTTTGTACCGTTACAGGCGCCGGCACTTCGTCTTTATCACATGATGTCAGAAAAATTCCAGTCGTAATAACAGTTAATGCAATCAAATTTGTTTTCATCTTAATTATTGTTTTTGTTTTTTATGAATGAATAGTTGATAGATATGTACGGTTGAATTCCCGGCTGACCCGGAAGATTGAGTTCATCCTTATAATTAAAAAGATTATCAATGCCGGCTTGCAAACGAAATGCTTTGATCGTTTTTGCAGCATTTATGTTAACAAGAGTCGAAGCTTTTGCATATTCATCTTCGCGATTAATAATTCCGTTACCATCTTTATCATAAGTACCCCAGCGGCTTTTATAAAGAACACGCAACGATGCTGACCAGCCTTTCTTTTCGTTGTCATAAAAAACTTTCGCATTGGCCATATGCTTTGAACGATTCGGTAAACCGCCATAATCACTTTTCTGAACTTTGTAAACTTCATTTGTCTCCAGGTCACGGGTATATACTTCGCCATTTTCTATTCTTGCCAGGTCAGCTTTATCAGCTGTCATTAAAAACTGGTAACCTCCTTGTAGATGAAACTTGTTGCTTATTCTGTAGGTAGAATTGATCTCGGCTCCCTGTGTATAGGCTTCTTTTACATTAAAATAACTATATACCGGCGCTGTATTACTGCGAAATGCTATGATATCAACCTGGATCAGGTTATCAATATCATTTCTAAAAAGATTGATATCGAAATTCAATTTTTCATTTACATCGTAGTGTGCACCTGCGTTAAAACCTTTTGATATTTCGGGCATCAATAAAGCGAGGTCATAAGCTCTTGGCAATATTTCAGAAAGAATTCCTTGTTGCTTTTGTGATTCCAATTCTGAGATCGTGATCTCGTTGGCACCATATACTACATAACCCCCTGCTGCTGTATTTAAGAAATTAAGAAACATCTGTCTGAAATCAGGAGCCTTAAATCCTGCACCATAAGATGCATTAAAGCGAAGCTTGTCATTCACTTTATAATTTGCAGCAAGTTTTGGGCTCACCCTTGATTGATAAGCAGAATTGTCGTCATAACGCAAACCACCGATAAAAGTTAAATTCTCACTAGCTCTCCATTCATCTTGCATAAATGCATAGAGAATATCATTTGATCTTTTACCAGCATATCGTGTGGTATTAAGTTTCTCCTCAACTATACCAGCGCCGACACTTAAAAAATTTTTTCCCGGCAGGTTAATGTCAGTTTGATTTTCTGCACGATAAAAATCTTGTTGGAAAAAATCATGATAGTAGGAAGATTTATCCTCGTCTTTTAATAATGTTTGTTCATATTCATATCGACTAAAGTAAAAACGCATTGATGAACGAAGATTATTATTGAATTGCTGAGTAATTACAGGATTCAGATTCATATCTTTTACATTTCCATCGCCAGTAATGGCAATTGTAGAACCGCTGCTAATATCCTGGGTTAAAAAATAATTATCCTGTTTTTCATTATAATATCTTCCTGATACACCGATCTTGGTTTTAGCAGAGGGAGAAAAATTAAATCTTGCTTGTGTAGTATAACTTTTAAAAGGATCAACTGTTTTTCCGGTTGCATTTTCATCCAAATCAAAACCATTTGAGCTATTATGATTGCCAAATAATTGCAAGCCCCATTTTTGTCTTTTTATAGCAGCATTAAGGTTTGCATCAGTTGAATTGAATCTTCCATAGCGAAATGAAGCGTCTAACCTATTTAACTGGGCTTGTTCTGTAATAATATTTACAACTCCACCCATTGCTTCACTTCCATATAAACTTGAAGAAGGCCCTTTTACGATCTCTATCTTTTTTATGTTGCCGACGGATAGTCTTGAAAGGTCAATAACACCGCCTTGCCTGCCGATGATAGGTTCGCCATCAAGAAGTATTAATGTATAATCAGGAGAGAGGCCCTGTATTTGAATGCCATTTCCAAAAACACCACCGCCTGCTGAAGTAGTAGCGCCACCACTTGTTATGTATAGACCTGTTTGCTCAGAAAGAATATCATTCAATCTTACTGAACCACTTTGTGTAATTGCTTTTTTTGAAATGATCTGAACAGGAACGGCCACATTACTAAGTTTTCTTTCTGTTCTTGTTGCAGTAACGACTAACTCAGTTAATGTTTTTGAGAACAATGTATCGGTTTGTGCAAGTCCAGGAAGAGAGAATATTAATATAAGCAGTATAGAAATGATCTGTTTCATGTAAATCTTATTCGGGCACAAAGATTCTTCTGGAAGAAATTTTTTTTATCACAAGAATGTCATGAAACAATGATGAAAATTTCTTTTACAAATAAATGACAGCGATCGGGTAGTGAATCATGAAATGAATTGAGCAAAGTCATAAGTAATGAAATATATTCAAAGCGGAAGATCTCTTACGGAAAAGAAAATCGGTTTACGCAAAATGGAAAACATATTTTACTTTCACACAAACAACTGTTGTATGAGATCGATCTCCGTGTTTTCGTTTCTAGTTTTACATTTTTCAGTTTTCGCCCAGGACAGTATGAGTGTTCATTATAAAATATATGATACCCGCACCAAACAAATCGTTGCCATTGATAAAATAGTTGCGGATATGGCTGACGCAGATGTTTTGTTTTTTGGAGAAGAACATAATGACAGCGCTGGTCATTACCTGGAAAATAAAATTTTCAGAGCACTTCATGCACAATATGCTGATAAAGTTGTCTTAAGCATGGAAATGTTTGAAACAGATAACCAGCTTGGTTTAAATGAATACCTGGCGGGGTTTATCAATGAAGATCGTTTTGCAAGAGATGTTAGATTATGGAGCAATTACAAAGATTACCGGCCAATGATCGAATATGCTAAACAAAATAAAATTCCGGTGATCGCAGCCAATCCACCACGTCGATATGTAAATCTTGTCAGTCGCAGAGGAATGAGATCGCTTGATAGTTTATCAAAAGATGCAAAGAAATTTTTACCACCACTTCCTTATGATACATTAACTGGTCGCTATCGTGAAAAATTCGTAGAGATAATGAAAGGTGGGCCCGGAGGAGAAAATCCAAATGTTTATTATAGTCAAAGTTTGTGGGATGCGGGGATGAGTTATAGCATTTATAATTTTCTAAAAAAGAATAAACACAAAAAAGTATTCCATTGCGTCGGTGGTTTTCATTGTGAAGAAAAACTGGGCACAGCGGCCCAGTTGCAAATGCGAAATAAGAAATTGAAAATTTTGAATATAGCCAGTTTCAGTGACGAATCATTCAGTAACCCTGATTGGGAAAAATTCAGGTATAAAGGAGACTATATTATTCTTACAAATCCTGATCTGAAAAAAACGTTTTGAGCAGCGCAATGTTTTTTCTATTTTTTGTTATAAGCTAATAATCGCAAAGCATTGAAAACAACAACCAATGTAGAACCTTCGTGTCCAATGACCGCGGGACCCATGGAAGCATAACCTAGGATAGTTAAAGGTATAAGTATGGCAATCATTCCTAAACTTATGGCTAAGTTTTGCCTGATAATGCTATGTGCTTTTTTACTTAAGCCGATAGCAAACGTAAGATTGCTTAGTTTATCAGCCATCAATGCAATGTCTGCAGTTTCTAATGCTACATCACTACCTGCTGCACCCATAGCGATCCCAACTGTACTTTTTGCCATAGCCGGTGCATCGTTCACACCATCGCCTACCATTGCAACTTTCTTTTCACTAATTCTTAATTTATCAATTGCTTCTACTTTTTGCTCAGGCATTAAATTGCCCCATACATCGGTAATCCCAGTCTCTTTTGCAATAGCTTCTGCGACTTGCTGGTTATCCCCGGTAAGCATTATCATTTTACGAATACCTATCTTTTGTAATGCCGCTAACGTTTCTCTTGCCTCTTGCCTGGCAATGTCCATTAAAGTGACAATACCTATGTATTTATCATTTTGCTGAACAAGCATTGTTGTATTTCCTTGTTTTTCCAAATCCTCTATTTTACTTTTAATATCATCAGGCAATTGATTGTTCTTTTCAGTAAATAATTCTTTGTTACCGATATGGATTGTGGCACCTTGATAATCTGCTTTAATACCTCTGCCTGTAATGGCTTCTACATTTGATGCTGCTGGTACATCTTTTTTTAATTTTTCAGTCCCTCCTTTTACAATTGCCGCTGCTAAAGGATGGTCGCTTAATTTTTCAACAGCGATCACTACTTGTAATAATTCTTCTTCTGAAATTCCATTGAGCGAATAAACTCCCGTAAGTTTTGGTTTGCCTTCTGTCAATGTTCCTGTTTTGTCGAATGCGATGGCAGTTAATGATCCTAATTCTTCCAAAGGCTTTCCACCTTTTATCAATACACCCCCTCTTGCTGCCCTCGCAACTCCACTTAATACTGCGCTTGGCGTAGATATGGCTAAGGCACAAGGGCTGGCAGCAACTAATACCGCCATTGCCCTGTAAAAACTTTTATTGAAAGGTTCATCAATTATTAAAAATGAAAAATGTAAAAGAGTAACTAAAATAAGTACAGCGGGTACATAATATTTTTCGAGTTTGTCGGTAAAATTTTGGGTAGATGACTTCTGTGTTTGTGCTTCATTAACTAACTTAACCAGCCTAGCGATTGTAGAATCAGCTGCGATCTTACTTACTTTAATTTCCAATGCTTCACCACCGTTTATTGAACCGGCAAAGACCCGGTATTTAGCATCCAACTTATCCGCGTTCACAATATCTATATCGGGATCTTCAACAGGTGTTTTATCAACCGGGATGCTTTCCCCTGTAATAGGCGCCTGGTTGACACTGCTGCTCCCATTTACTACAATACCGTCAGCTGAAATTTTTGAATTTGGTTTTACGACAATTATATCACCAATTTTTATGTCTTCTATCTTTATCTCTTTTAGCTCCTCGCCTTTTTTTAATAAAGCTGTTTTGGGTGCTAAGTCGGTTAAGGCTGCAATAGATTTTTTTGCTTTTTCCATTGCATAATGTTCTAAAGAATGACCGAGGCTGAATAGAAATAATAATAAAGAACCTTCCGCCCACTGACCTAGTACAGCCGCACCAATAGCTGCCACCAGCATCAAAAAATCGATCTCAAATTTTCCTTTACTTATACCTGTATAAGCCTCTTTGGTTGTATAAAAGCCTCCAAAAAGATATGCACCGATATAACATGCAATTGGAATAAATGTTGGAATGTTTTTCACAAATGATAACCCGAAACCAATACCTAACAATGCACCACATATGATTGCGAATATCATTTCTGTTTTGTCGCCAAATATGCCACCGTGTGAATGTTCATGCCCGGGTGTTGCGTGATCGTGGTCGTCATGCTTATGTTCCTCAGGTCTTTTCTCCGTCACCTTTAGTTCTTCTTTCGGGATGTGAATATGCTTATGTGTTGGTAAAGATTTTAAATCCGGCGAAATCACTTGCAATCCAATTTTATTAACCCGCTTATAAATTTTTGACGGGTTAATTTCATGATGATCAAACTCAATACTTACCCATCCTGATGCAGATGCTGATACGGATATTACACCTTTAATGTGTTTCAAACTTCCTTCTATGATACGGGCATGTCTTACATGTCGAATACCTTTAACTTCTAATAACAGGTGCCCGAATCTTTCAGTGATTTCTGCTCCTGCATCCGCTGCTATTTTTTGAACCTGCTCTATTGAAATTTCGTTAGGATCATAATGGAAGCAAAGCTTCGCTTTAGATGTTTCCGTTCCAGGAACTATATGAACTTTCTCTATCCCTTTTTTATTTTCTGTTGCGGAAATAATTCGCTGTACGCATTCATCACGTTCATTTGGCACATCAGGCAATACTATATTAAGATTGATTTTTATCTTTTCCATTGTGTTTACAAAATAAAAAGTTGCGAAGCATCCGCCCGCAACTTTTAAATTAAATTGTATTTACTTATGCCACAACAGCCCCGGCCATTGCCAAAACCGAAGTAAGTATTGCAATACATTTCCAACAATATGTTCTGCTCATTTTCATTTATTTTATGTTTGTAAAAATACATAATAACTGATGCCCCTTCTTGTTAATATTTAACTGGAAGTTCAAGTAAACAATAATTCTCGTACTAAAATATAGAAGAAGATCATTCCACCTTCTCTTCGCCCTTTTTTGCCAATGCCACAATATCTCCTTTCGTAAAAAGAACAGATTTCAAAATAGTTCGCCATTCTGGTTTTTTTCGAAGCAGGAATTCAAGGTCCATTCCAAAATGTTTCATTTCTTCCTGCTGTGCATTTTCCATAATTTTTTTTGCACCTTTATCTTTCTCGACAGATATACGTTGTTCATACCACCCGATGGCTTCTGCTTCTTCTGTTAAAGAAGTGATCATTCGGGCAAATGTCCTGGTTGCTGCTGAAAGTTCTTCTGGTGGCTCGTGGTACTGATGAAATCCCATTTTGAAAATTTTTTAAATGTGATTAAATTGGTTTTTATCGCTTCTGCAGTTTACATCTAAAGTCGCAATTTTATTCCACCATTCATTACAAATCCATCAAGAGGCGCATAAATATCTCTGAAAACCGGATTATCAATGGTGCCCGTATAAATAGTATCAAATTTGGTTTGTCTTGTATCTGTGAAATTTTCGAAGTTGATATATATTGAAAATTTCTTCCAAAGCCTTTCTGCCATGAAACCTGTGATCCAATAAGCCTTGCCTGTTGCTCCATCACTCAATTGTTGTTTGCTAAAGTAATATGCTTCCAACCCTATTTTCCACTTTTCTTCCACTTCATAAAGTAAGACATTGTTCAAGCGATGCCGTGATGTTAGAAAATTCTCAGTCTTTATGTCTCCTTCGTGCAGGTAGGCTTTTGTAAAAGTATAGCCAACAAATAATTTAAAATCCCCGTATCCCAATTTCACATTTGTTTCCATGCCCCTGCTATCAAAATGGCCAGCTACATTTTTAAATTTATAGATCGGTACTCCTACAACAGATTCTAAGATCAATGGATCATGAATTCTTGTATAAAAGAAAAGATGATTGATGCTAAAACTTATTTTGTCATCGACAAACTTTGTTCGATAATTAATATCTGCATTCACACCGTAACTTCTTTCCATTTCGTTTTTGTCCGGATCTATGGGTAATACATTTTTATATAATAACCTTTCACTTTCTTCAGTAAAAACCGTTGGAGTTTTATAACCCATCCCTCCACCAATGCGGGAAGAAAGTTTTGATGAAAATTTAAACAACATTGAAAGTCGCGGAAGAAATGCAAAACCATAATCTTTTACATAGTCGCCACGCAAACCTGTTTCCATACTAAACTTATCATTGACTTTAAGGTTGTTTTGAACGAACAAGCCTGTCGTTATTTGTTCATAGTTCCTCAAGGGAGTTGCCGTCAATTTTATTTCTTCAAAATGATCGGTTACAAAATTGACCCCGCCTGTCCATTCGGATCTGTCACCGTGATAAGAATAAGCAGCTTCACTAAACGTTCCTGTTTGTGAGCCATTAAATACATAACTAGTTACATCTATAACTCTTTCAAAGCGGTTAATGCTGTTTTTAAAAGTGAGCTGGCTTTTGTCATTGAAATGATGATCCAACAAAAGCTGTGAGCTATATCGGTCCGTATTATTTCTTTCTGAATAACCAGAAGGTTTGTTCCCGTCAATATATTCTATATCGCCGCCGGTTCTTTTTTCAGTTGTAATATTTCCACCGATCATCAATTGTGTTTTTTCCTTTATATAAAAGAAAAGTTTTGGGTTAACCGTGTATCGCTCAAATTTTGGGATAGCTGTTAAACCAACATCAGAGGGATCGTAAGCAGAATTACTGTTGCGTGATGCAAACACTGTTACTCCGATGTTCTTAAATTTTTGTCCATAGAATCCACTGGTGTTTATTCCGCCTGCACTTGTTACATCAATATGAAAGTTTAACTCTCTTTCTTCTTTAGGCGCTTTTGATATAAGATTTACCAACCCTGCAATTGCTCCTCCTCCATATAAAGTGGAAGAGGATCCTTTGATCACTTCAAATTGTTTCAGATCGAGTGGAGGTGTTTGTAACAATCCTAATCCTCCACTGAATCCGGCAAACAATGGCAACCCGTCTTTTAATATTTGGGTGTACCGTCCATCTAATCCCTGGATCCGGATTGAAGCATTCGCAGATGTTGCAGAAGTTTGTTGTGTTGTGATACCCGTGCTTTCATTTAAAACCATTCTTATATCACCGGGTTTCATATTTGCTTTTTCATCCAGTTCTTCTCCAGCAACAAACTCAACTCTTGTAGGAATATCCCTTATTGTTCTTGTACTTCGTGTCGATTGGATCACTACTTCTTCCTCCTCTTCTTCCGCTGTTTCCATTTCTATTGTTACATCCTGGTCGGGTGGAAAATCGTATTTGATCTCTTTTTCCGCATAGCCAACTGAAGTGATCTTGATCGTATATTTTCCCGCCAGAATATCTTTAATTAAGATAACACCTGTGGAATCAGCCGCTGCTGTTCTTTTTAATTCTTCTAAAGTAACTGATGCCCTGGCGACGACTTCGCCGGTTTCTTTATTTATAATTTTTGCTTTGAATGTATGTTGAGCAGATGCAGTAAACACTGTAACCAGTATCACCGCAACTAAAAAAAATCGTTGCATAGGTAAATGATTAATTAAAAAACTTGTTGACTTTGATTTGGTTTATCAAACAAGTTTAGGCGGCTGCCAAAAATCATAATGAACATCAGGAATGGAAGAAAGAATGAATCCTGCATATTGATGTGAAATAAAGGCAGGTACTATTTCAATATTATTATTATCAAATGAAACTGTAAAACCAGAACAGCCCGTGCAAGTAAAAAATGGTGAACAACTGCCACAATCACCGTCACCTTTTTCATGATTTGCTTCTTGTGCAGTTTTATCTTCAGGACAATTATCGAAACTGCAACAGGGAATAGCAAAAAGAAAAAGTAAATAGGCAGCTAATATGAAAGCGAATACTTTCATGTTTTGTTTATGCCCTGAGCAATAATTCACAAGGCTTCAGTCCTGTATGTTTTTTAAATGCTGTGGAGAAATGCGAGATAGAGGAATAGCCCAGCAGCATAGAAACCTCGGTTACACTTAATCCTTTTTCGTACAATAAATATTTAGCATGTTCCATTCTTTGGCTTTGGTAAAAATCAAAGATGGTAGTGCCGAACATTTCTTTGAATCCTTTTTTTAGGTAACATTCATTGATCGCTACTTTACGGCTAAGTTCCTTAATAGTGATGGGCTCACCAATATGCTGGATCAAAATTTCTCTTGACTTAGTAATTTTTTCACGATCAGCTTCATTAGCCAAAAACTTACAATTGATCACATCAATTTCTTTTTCGCCAAGCATACAATCGAGACTATAAAGCAACAGCATTTGGGTCTGTGCATTGATGTAAATATTTTCAAGGCTATCAGTGAAAGTATGATTCAATAACCCTTCCAATACGATTCTTGTTTTACCACAAAGCGGCAATATTTTTGTAAAAGAAGAAACATGCTTGAATTTCAAAACATCGTCGCTCAATACTTCATTCCCTTTACGTGTCACAAATTGAGAAATATGCGCTGGCGAAAAACGAAAACTCATCACATCCACACTTTCTACTCTTTCCACACATGACCTTGATGCGCTATACTTGCACATATTGCACTCAATATCTTTCTGACGGCAATACACATTACCTGACACACAGAACTTCAATTCAAGATAATTTTCCTTTGGTTTGCTTTTTTCGTAATGATAAACCAGCATACCCATGTCTTCCATGTTCCAGCTACCGGTATTATGATACCTGTTAATAGTATACTGAACAGAACCGGGTATCAACCTTACTTTTTCCTGGAGCATTACAAACTGATCCTGTAAAACAGATTGACGATAAGCCAGTGATAATATATCCGGAGGATTATGCATTAGTCTGCAAATTTACAACACAAATGGCTAATTGTCTTAACATAGATCAATCATGACGATAATTCTACCTTAAAATGAAGGGGTTTTAAAAAAAATTCTCTGTTTGGCTTTAACGATTAACTTTGCCGGGCCTCCCCCGAATAGATCGGGGGAGACTTTTATTAAATGATTCATCCCCATACATATATTCACCCAAATGCCCGTTTGGCAACCAATGTGAAGGTTGATCCTTTCACCGTTATTCACCAGGATGTTGAGATAGGTGATGGTACCTGGATCGGATCTAATGTTACTATTATGGAGGGGGCAAGAATCGGAAAGAATTGCCGGATCTTCCCGGGAGCCGTTATTGCTGCCATTCCGCAAGATCTAAAGTTCCAGGGTGAGTATTCACAGGTGATCATTGGTGACAACACCACTATCCGTGAATTTGTTACCATTAATCGCGGAACCGTTGACAGGGAAAAAACAGTGATTGGCCGCAATTGTCTTATCATGGCCTATTGCCATTTCGCACATGACTGTATTGTTGGCAACAACTGCATCATGAGCAATAATACCCAGGTGGCAGGTCACGTTACCATCGGTGATTGGTCAATATTGGGTGGAATGACTGCTGTTCACCAGTTTGTTCGCATTGGTCAACATTCATTTCTTAGTGGCGGTTCGTTAGTAGGCAAAGATGTGCCTCCCTATATTAAAGCAGCTAGAACTCCTCTTTCTTATGCAGGAGTAAATTCTATTGGCTTAAAAAGAAGAGGTTTCGGTGTAGAAAAGATCAATCATATTCTTGATATTTATCGTTGCATATATAATAAAGGACTGAACACAACCCAGGCTATTGAATACCTTGATGAAGAATTTGATGCGACAGATGAAAGAGACGAGATCGTAACATTTATCCGCGAATCGAACCGCGGCATTATAAAACGCTTCACCAAAAACAGTGTGGATGAAGATATCGCTGACTGATGCGGGTAAACGCTTCAACCGCGACTGGATCTTTCGTCATCTTACCTACGAGTTTTCTGCAGGACAATCTTATGCTATCGTTGGACCAAACGGCTCAGGAAAAAGTACATTGCTACAAGTATTAAGCGGATCAATGCAAGTGAACGAAGGAACCGGAGAATGGTCCGTTGACAATAAGAAATTAGAACTTGAGAAAGTTTACAATTATATTTCTATCTGTGCTCCATACCTGGAAGTAGTAGAAGAAATGACGCTGATAGAATTATTAGATTTTCATGCTGGTTTTAAACCATTTCTTTCTTCAATTACTTCAGAAAAAATAATTTCAATTCTTGGTTTGGAAAATGCGGTGAACAAACAGATCCGGAATTATTCTTCAGGAATGAAGCAACGGGTCAAGCTTGCACAGTCGATCTTTTCTGATGTACCCGTTGTTTTATTGGACGAACCTTGCACAAATCTTGATTCAACAGGTATTCAGCTTTATCATTCTTTAATTAATGAGTACTGCAAAAAACGGATGGTGGTTGTAAGCAGTAATGATGAAGTGGAGTATTCTTTCTGTAAAGAAAAAATTTCACTTACAGCGTATAAATGAGATCTCTGTATTAATGCACATCACCGAGGTCAACTTTAACAGCAGCCTTTTTGCCTTTCGCCATTAGTATAAATGGTATACAAACAAGAAACAAAACTCCTACAAATAAGAAAACATCCATATAGCTTAATACAGCTGCTTGCTTTGTTATAGTATGATCCATTATGGCTAACGCCTGCTGTTTTGCAGTAAGTATATCCGTGCCTTTTGCTACCAGTCCATTTTGCAATGCAGCAAGTTTACCTTGTACCGCAGGACTATTTACATCAAGCTTGCTCACAAGATCACTCCGATGCATCATATTTTTCCGGGACATGTAAGTAATAATTACTGCTACACCAAAGGAACCTCCCAATTGTCGCATCATTCCCGTAAATGCTGCACCATCCCCGATCTCTCTGCCTTTTAAAGTTCCTAATGATAAAGCAGTAATAGGAATAAATAATAATCCCATAGCTACACCACGGAGTATTAGCATCCAGAAAAATTCGTCTCTACTCGTATCAGGAGTTAATATTTTATATCCCCACATACAAAAAAAGAAAAACAACAGCATGCCTGCCGATACGAGATATTGCTGCTTGATACCTGTTTGTAATAATTTCCCGATCAATGGCATCATGACGGCTGTAGTGAGTGCTGCCGGTACAAATAAAAGCCCGGCTTGTGTTGCTGTCCATCCAAGTATTGACTGAGTATATAATGGAATAATAAATGTAGATCCATATAAGCCAAAACCCATAATGAATGAAAGTATTGTTCCTATCCGAAGATTTCCATTCTTTAATACTTTTAATTGAACAACGGGATTTCGATATGTTGTTTCCCGCCATATAAAAAAGAAGGCGCCCAAAACACTCATCACTGTCAGTATAACAATTGTATTACTATTGAACCAATCATCTTCCTGTCCTTTTTCAAGAATATATTGAAGTGATCCTACAAAAACAGCTAACAACCCTATACCTGCCCAATCAATTTCTGAGGTAGAACTTTTCTCAGCATACTTTGGACTTCTTACAAATTGTAGCGTTAACAACGTTGCAATAATTCCTAAAGGGATATTAATATAAAATATATAAGGCCATCCTGCGTGGTCAGTAATAAATCCACCTAATGGCGGACCGAGTGTAGGGCCGATAATAACACCCATACCATAAATTGCCTGTGCCATTCCACGTTTTTCAGGAGGATAGCTCTCTGTAATGATAGTTTGTGATGTTACGAGTAATGCCCCGCCACCAACTCCCTGTAGAAAACGAAAAATAATAAGTTCGGTGATCGTATGGGCATTGCCGCAGAGAAAAGAACAGATCGTAAAAAGAATAATTGAAGCAGCAAAATAATTTCTCCGGCCAAACTGCACAGATAACCAACTTGTCATTGGAATGATGATCACATTACCTATCGCATAAGCTGTAACCACCCAACCGATCTCACTTGTTGTGGCACCAAGGTTTCCCTTCATGTCATTCAAAGACACATTGACGATCGTAGTATCAACTATCTCCAGTAATGCACATACAATGGCAGTGATAGTAATGATCACTCTCCGGGATCCATATTCAACTAATGAAGCAGCCTGAACCATAAATATTTTTATTTACCCAACCAAGTGCTGCTATCATCATTCGTTGCGTCGCACTCTTCAGGGTTCTGTTCGCTATTTAACTTTTAATCTAAATGAACATCCACCAGTACATTCATACCCGGTCTTAGTTTTCTAACTAAAGAATCATTGGGATTTGTAAACTCTATCTTAACTGGCAAACGTTGTACTACTTTCACAAAATTCCCACTGGCATTATCAGGCGGAAGCAATGCAAACGTAGAACCAGTAGCTGGTGAGAAAGAAGTAAGCTTTGCCTCGAATTTATGACCAGGATAAGCATCAACATTTATAATAACTTTCTGTCCTTCTTTCATTTTATCTAACTGTGTCTCTTTAAAGTTGGCAATTACCCAAACACTTTCGCTATGCACGATACTGAATACGGGCTGGCCTGCCTGCACAAACTGTCCTGGCTGCACATTTATTTTTGACACTAAACCATCTTGTGGGGCAGTGATCAAAGTATAAGAGAGATTTAATTTTGCAGCATCCACATCCGTTTGTTTTTGGTGGATAGTAGCATCTGCAATATTTATTTGAGATGCGGTGGCATTACTTTGCACGGAAACTGCATTTGTTTGTTGCTGTGCTTGTTTCTTTTGTTCTTCCAGAATGAGTAATTGTTTCTCAGCAGTT
>DATHDP010000148.1:0-70950 GCA_035318985.1 Chitinophagaceae bacterium | reverse complement strand
TACAACCGAAAAGATCGAAACACAGGAAAATGCAGAAGGGCCGTATGAAAGGCAATGCAAAAAGAGGAACAACCATTGCATTTGGTTCATATGGATTAAAAGCTTTGGAGCAACATTGGATCACTGATCGCCAAATCGAAGCTGCCCGCCAGGCATTGACCCGTGAAATGAAACGTGAGGGTAATGTATGGATCCGCATATTCCCTGACAAACCAATTACCCGCAAGCCACTTGAAGTGAGAATGGGTAAGGGTAAAGGTAATCTTGAGTTTTGGGCTGCTGTGGTAAAACCAGGTCGCATAATGTTTGAAGTGGATGGTGTGTCTGAAGCAGTAGCGAAAGCATCATTATCACTTGCGGCAGGTAAGTTACCTATCAAAACAAAATTCATTGCCCGCAGAGATGTGGTTAATATATAATAGAATTAAAAAAGGCATACAATGTCAAAGAAACTAGATTTTATAAAGAGTGTTCACGGACTTAATGAGTCGGACCTTACGGCACGCATTAAAGAAGATGAATTGCGTTTGAAGAAATTACAGTTTGCTCATTCTATTTCTCCGTTGGAGAATCCAGTGAGCATCCGCGGTCTTCGCCGTGATATCGCAAGGTTGAAAACTGAATTAAAGAAAAAGCAATCAAGTTTATAAAGCTCAAAGCTTAAATATATGGTAGAAAGAAATTTGAGAAAAACAAGAATAGGTGTTGTTACCAGCAACAAAATGACTAAGACCATTACGGTTGCGGTTGAGAGAAAGGTAAAACATCCTATGTATGGAAAATTCTTAAAAAAGACCACCAAGTTTCATGCACATGATGAAAAAAGTGAGTGCAGTATCGGCGATACAGTAAAAATCATGGAGAGCCGTCCGCTTAGTAAGACAAAGCGTTGGAGATTGGTTGAAGTCGTTGAGAAAGTGAAGTAAGAGAAAGCTACGAGCCGCGAGCCGTAGAAATGAAAATAGTTTGTAAAATGCTAATAGCTCAAAGCTAATAGCTCAAAGCTTAAAAAAATGATTCAGCAAGAAAGCCGATTAAATGTAGCCGATAACAGTGGTGCCCGCGAGGTATTATGTATTCGTGTGTTGGGAAACAGTGGTCAGCGCTATGCAGGTATAGGTGATACAATTGTAGTGACGGTAAAAGATGCATTGCCTGCAGGTGGTATTAAAAAAGGAACAGTAACAAAAGCAGTAATTGTAAGAACAACAAACAAGCTGCGTCGTAAGGATGGTTCATATATCCGTTTCGATGATAATGCAGTTGTGTTGTTGAACACATCTGATGAACCAAGAGGTACAAGGATCTTTGGGCCAGTAGCCAGAGAGCTTCGTGATAAAGGATATATGAAAATTATTTCTTTGGCACCGGAAGTACTGTAAAAGGGACAAGACACAAGGTTCAAGGTACAAGAGGAGTAGAGAACAGGAAGTACAAGAGTGCGACGCAACGAAAGATGAATAAAAAGAAGAAGCTGATAACAAAAAATAAATCTCTTAACTGAGAAAGTAAAATAAAATGAAAGCAAGATTCAAACCGAAGTTCAACATCAGGAAAGGTGATAAAGTGGTGGTGATTGCCGGTGATGATAAAGACGCAAGCAAACCACGCATTGTAAAAAAAGTGTTGGTTGATCAAAGCCGTGTAGTTGTAGAAGGTGTAAACATTGTTACAAAACACAGCAAACCTTCAGCACAGAATACTAAAGGGGGTATTTTGAAAATGGAAGCGCCGATCCATATCAGCAATGTAATGCTGTATGATTCTAAGGAAAAAACTGGTGTGAAAGTGAGTAGAGAAAGAGAAAATGGAAAGACTGTTCGTGTTTCAAAAAAATCAGGTGAAAAGATCTGATGACTTTAAAAAAATTGAATTATGAGTACGCAAACATATAAACCCAGGTTAGCAACAAAATATACAAAGGAGGTAGTTCCTGCCCTGGTAAAGAAATTTAGTTATTCAACAATGATGCAGGCTCCGCGTTTGGAAAAGATCTGTTTGAACCGCGGTGTAAATGGCGCTGTAAACGATAAAAAGCTTATCGATATTTCATTGGATGAATTGACAACGATCAGCGGCCAGAAAGCTGTATCGACAATGTCTAAAAAAGACATTTCGAATTTCAAACTCAGAAAGGCGATGCCGATCGGCGCAAGAGTTACTCTTCGTGGTGCTAAAATGTATGAGTTCCTTGACAGGTTGATCGCAGTGGCACTTCCCCGTGTTCGTGACTTCAAAGGAGTAAATGAAAAATCTTTTGATGGTCGTGGTAACTATACGTTGGGTGTAACGGAGCAGATCATTTTTCCTGAGGTTGATATTGACAAAGTAAATCGCATCACGGGTCTTGATATAACGTTTGTAACAACAGCTGAATCAGACGAGGAAGCTTATGAATTACTGAAGGAACTCGGAATGCCTTTTAGAGATATTAAAAAGTAAAAAATTAAAAATAGAACATGGCAAAAACATCGGTAAAAGCCAGGCAGAAAAAAAGAGAAAGAATGGTGGCTCAGTATGCTGAAAAACGCAAAGAGCTGAAAAAAGCCGGCGACTGGAAAGCTTTGGATGACCTTCCAAAGAATTCTTCAAAAGTAAGGTTGAAGAATCGCTGCGCAATAAGCGGCCGTCCTAAAGGATTCGTAAGATACTTTGGTATCTCAAGGATCGCTTTGCGTGACATGGCATTGGATGGCAAAATTCCAGGGCTTAGAAAAGCAAGCTGGTAAACTAGGTACTGGATGCTTGATACTGGTTCACTAGTATCTAACATCCGGAATCCAGAATCAAAAAAAATTTAGAACTGATCAATTAAATAATTATGGTAACAGATCCTATAGCAGATTTTCTAACAAGAGTCCGTAATGCGCAAATGGCAGGACATCGCATTGTAGAAATTCCGGCATCTAATTTAAAAAAGAGGATTACTGAAATTCTTTACAACCAGGGGTACATTCTCAAATACAAGTTTGAGGATGACAGCAAGCAAGGTGTGATAAAGATCGCATTGAAGTATGATGTAGCATCAAAACAACCTGCTATCCAAAGTTTGGAAAGAGTAAGCCGCCCGGGTTTGCGTACGTATGCAAAGCCTGAAGAGTTTCGTCGTGTGAAAAGCGGGTTAGGTATTGCTATCCTTTCCACTTCAAAAGGAGTGATGACGGATAAAGAAGCAAAACTCCAGAAAGTTGGCGGTGAGGTTCTTTGTTATATATATTAATCTCAAAGTTGTAGATACATTAAGCTGAGTCTATACTAAGCTGACCGGTCGACAACAAAAACAAAAAATAAAAGATTATGTCTCGTATAGGTAAAAAACCAGTAGCGGTTCCAAAAGGAGTTACAGTTACAGTAGGTAGTGATGGTGTGATCACTGTAAAAGGTCCGAAAGGGGAATTGAAGCAAGCTGTTGATCGTGATATCACTGTTGAAGTAAAAGATGAGGAGGTAAGCTTTGCTCGTCCTACTGACCAGATCCGTCATCGTGCATTGCATGGCTTGTATCGTTCATTAACTTCTAATATGATAAAAGGAGTGACTGAGGGATATAAAAAGAATCTTGAACTGATCGGTGTTGGTTTCAAAGCAAGTAGCCAGGGGAATATCCTTGATCTTTCTTTGGGTTATTCGCACAATATCATTTTCGAAGTTCCAAAAGAACTAAAAGTCGTAACATCACAGGAAAAAGGTCAGAATCCAATGATCAGTTTAGAAGGTATCGATCATCAATTGCTTGGCCAGGTAGCAGCGAAGATCCGTGGTCTGCGCAAGCCTGAACCATACAAAGGAAAAGGTGTTCGTTATGTTGGTGAATTTGTTCGTAAGAAAGCAGGTAAAGCCGCTGGTAAATAATAAATAATCAGAAATGCCTTGGGAGAATCAAGGCTAAAAAATAAAGAATATGAATTCGAAAGCAAAAACAGCGAGAAGACAGAACATACGTTTCGGTATCCGTAAAAAAATTAACGGTACTTCAGCAAAACCACGTCTTTCTGTTTTCAGAAGCAATACAGAGATATATGCTCAGTTAATTGATGATGTTAGTGGACAAACACTTGCTGCTGCTTCATCAAAAGAAAAAAGCATTGCTGCGCAAAAAGTAAACAAATCTGAAAAAAGCAAGCTGGTTGGTTCTGCAATTGCAGCAAAAGCAACAGAGCTTGGTTTGACAGAAGTGGTTTTTGATCGTGGTGGTTATTTATATCACGGTCGTGTGAAAGCAGTAGCTGATGGAGCAAGAGAAGGTGGTTTGAAATTCTAATTCAAAAATTGCAAATAATAATAAATGGCAAAAGTTAATTTAACCAGAGTAAAAGCCGGCGACCTTGAACTAAAAGACAAAGTGGTAGCCATCAACCGTGTTGTAAAAACAACAAAGGGTGGCCGTTCATTTAGTTTTTCTGCATTAGTTGTTGTTGGAAATGAGAATGGAGTTGTTGGTCATGGCCTGGGAAAAGCAAAAGAAGTTCAGGAAGCAATTACTAAAGGAATTGAAGATGCAAAAAAGAACCTTATCAAAGTTCCGATCATGCATGGTACTATTCCTCATGATCAGTGGGCAAAAGAAGGCGCTGCAAAAGTTCTGATCAAGCCAGCTGCTCACGGTACAGGTGTAATTGCCGGTGGTAGTATGCGTGCAGTGCTTGAAGCTGCTGGTATAACTGACGTGTTAGCAAAATCACTTGGTTCAGCAAATCCGCATAATGTGGTTAAAGCAACTTTTAAAGCATTAGCAATGTTACGTGAGCCGATCTCAGTTGCTAAAACAAGAACAGTAGGATTGAAGAAAGTTTTCAACGGTTAAAATTTGTTTCAAGATTTCTTGTTTCAGGATTGATATCTGGAAATTAGGAATCAGAAATCTTATAAAATGAAAAAGATAAAAATCACTTTAGTAAAAAGCCCCATCGACAGACCAGAGCGTCAGAAAAAAACACTGCAAGCACTTGGTTTGAATAAGATGAATGCAACTAGAGAAGTAGAAGCTACTCCGCAAATACTCGGTATGGTTCGTAAAATGAATCACCTGGTGAAAGTAGAAGAAGCATAAAATTGTCAACTGACAATTTTCAATTTAAAATTAAGCGAGCCCCGAATGCTTTCGGGGCGTTAAGTAAAAAATAAAAGCAAATAAAAAATGAAACTACACGAATTAAGGCCTGCAAAAGGGGCAACACAAAAAGAAAAAAGAATTGGTCGCGGTGAAGCTTCTGGTCATGGAGGCACATCTACAAAAGGTAATAAAGGTGGACAAAGCCGTGCAGGTTACAAAAGAAAAATGGCGCATGAAGGTGGACAGATGCCTATTCAGCGTCGTGTTCCAAAACGTGGCTTTACCAATATTCATCGTATTGAATATAAAGTATTGAATCTTGGACAACTTGATCAATTGTCAGAAAAATATGGCTTTAAAGAATTTTCTTTTGAGAATCTTTACAGCAATAAATTGATTGGTCAGAATGATAAAGTGAAGATCCTGGGCAATGGAGAAGTAAAAGGTAAGTTTACTTTTAAAGTGAGTGCCGTAAGTGAAAAAGCAAAAGCTGCGATCGAAGCGGCAGGCGGCTCAATAGAAATTCTTGGTTGATTTTACGTAACTTGCAACGACGCATATTAAATGCGTTTTTTTTGTTTTACGATATTTAAATCGCTCTGCATCCGTGAAAAAATTAATAAAAACACTGAAGAATATCTGGAGTATTGAGGAATTGCGTAGCAAGATCCTTTTTACCCTGGCATTAATATTTATTTATCGTATCGGCGCACATATCGTTTTGCCTGGTATCGATCCAGATGGTATCCAAAATCAAATGGCTAATTCCAAAAAAGGAATTCTTGGTTTGATCGATACGTTTGCTGGTGGTGCTTTTTCACAAGCATCCATTTTTGCATTGGGTATCATGCCATATATCTCTGCTTCTATCTTTATGCAGTTGATGACGGTGCTGGTACCTCAGATGCAGAAACTGCAAAAAGAAGGTGATAGCGGCAGAAAGAAGATCAATCAATGGACCCGTTACCTTACAGTAGCAGTTACCATCGTCCAGGCATCTGCTTATGTTACTTACCTGAATGAAATGACAAGAAGCGGTGGCAAGATCCCGGGATTTGAACCTTATTTCTGGTACACAACTGTTATCGTTCTTACCGCAGGTACTTTATTTGTAATGTGGTTGGGTGAGAAGATCACCGATAAAGGATTAGGCAACGGTACTTCTTTGATCATCATGGTGGGAATCCTTGCACGTTTACCGCAGGCTTTTGTGCAGGAGTTTAATAATAGAGCAACAGGTGGAGGCGCTGGTGGAGGTATCCTGATCTTTATCATTGAAGTATTCATTCTAATAGCAATTATACTTGGTTGTATATTATTGATACAGGGTACACGAAAAATTGCATTGAATTATGCAAAGCAAATTGCTGGGGGTAACAGGCAGTTTACAGGTGCCAGACAATTCTTACCTATAAAAGTAAACAGCGCTGGTGTAATGCCGATCATTTTTGCACAGGCGATCATGTTTTTACCAACTTTGTTTTCTTATTCTAACTCTGACACCGCAAAAGGAATAGGTAAAGTATTTTCTAATCATACGAATATTTGGTACATGATCGTATATTCAACGGTTGTGATTGGATTTACATTTTTGTACACAGCTTTAATATTTAATCCGAAACAAATCGCGGATAACCTGAAGCAGAATAATGGGTTTATTCCCGGTGTTAAACCAGGACAACCAACTGCGGATTATATTGGAGCAGTAATGGATAAAGTAACGTTGCCAGGTGCGGTGCTGCTAGCATTTGTTGGTATTTTACCGGGACTTGTGCAACTATCACATTTGGTAAATACACAAAGTTTTGCAAACTTCTTTGGCGGTACATCACTTTTGATCATGGTGGGTGTAATACTCGATACGCTGCAGCAAATAGAAACTCAGTTGCTCATGCGTCAATATGATGGCTTGATGAAGAGTGGAAGGATCCAGGGAAGACAAACACTTTCACAAGCATCTATTTAAACAGAATTTAAAATCTTATTATAAAAACCTGGCGGTATAGATTGCCAGGTTTTCTTTTTAAATTAGGATATTTGCCCAATGATCATCTATAAGACACATGATGAAGTAGAGTTGATGCGGAAAAGTGCTTTACTGGTAAGCAGAACGCTTACTGAAGTTGCTGCTTTGTTAAAACCAGGTGTCACCACGATGTCTTTGGATAAAATGATAGGTGAATACATTCGTGATCATCATGCAATTCCCTCATTCCTTAATTATAATGGGTATCCTTATAACTCCTGCATCTCTGTGAATGATGTAGTGGTTCATGGTTTCCCTAATAAAGACGAATTGAAAGAGGGGGATATCATATCGGTTGATATTGGAGTTATACTAAATGGATGGCATGGGGATCATGCATATACATTTGCCATTGGTGATCCGGGAAAGGAAGTAATGCAATTGATAAAAACTACCAAAGAGTCATTGTATAAAGGAATTGAGAAGGCAATTGCCGGAAACAGGATCGGCGATATTTCATTCGCAATACAGGAACATACGGAGAAGAAATATGGATATGGAGTAGTAAGAGAGTTAGTTGGCCATGGTCTTGGAAAAAGCATGCATGAGGATCCACAAGTGCCAAACTATGGTAAAAGGGGAAGCGGTGCCAAACTAAAAGATGGAATGGTGTTGGCGATCGAACCAATGATCAATCTCGGGAAAAAAGAAGTTTACACTGAAGAGGATGGATGGACAGTAAAAACCAAAGATGGTAAACCTTCTGTGCATTTTGAACATGATGTTTGTATAAGAAAAAATGTGGCAGATATTCTTTCCAATTATGCTCCCATAGAAGCAGCAGAAAAAGCGAATGTGAATTTGTTCAGTGGCTATGAAGTAGTGGCTTAAATTTTCTTTTTGTATTCCCATTCCCACACTTCACCATCTTCAGGATCAGTTACGAAGCCTAACAAAACAAAATTATTTTTTTCCAGTATTTTCGTTGAGTAACTTTTTTCGGGGAGGGTTCTTGCTGTAATTCTTACTGAAGGATCGGTGGCCAAAGATAATTCAACTAATTGTTTGCAGATTCTTGTACCCACACCTTGTTGTCGATGTTTTTCCATTGTGCCATAAGATATTTCAACAGTATTATATATCGGTTTTCCTTTGAATGCTGCATTACCGATCAGTTCGCCATTTTCTTCTACATAGTAGCAGATCCATGGCGGGTTAAATCCAACTCTTTTATAAAAGTCAATGCACATGGAAAGACTTTCATTGCATAAAGGGTTCTTTGCAAAGACTTCGTTTTCTTTCATGGTTTCTTTGATTGGCAGTAGAGTCATGCTTATTCAATTTCAATATCATATTTATTCAAAAGCCCGGTAATGCCGTGAATTGAGAACTTTGCTTTTTTGATCTTATTTATTTCTGGATCGATCGAGTAATTTCGGGAAGAGCGGAGATCTGCTTTTTCTAAGATCGTTCTTTCAAATCTTGCTCCATCAAGATCGCAATTGTCGAATAAAGAGTTTGTCAGATCTGCTTCGGTAAAATCAACTTCTGAAAGATCTGAGTTTTTAAATCTTGTTTTTTTAAGTTTCAATTTATAAAAGGAAGAAAGCTTTAGAAAACAGGTGTCAAAATCAACTTCAAAAAGAAATGGATCACAATTTTCAAAATGTAGACCTAATAGCTTACAATCTTTAAACTTCACATTCTTTAAACCAGTCTTTATAAGATTCGCGGTGCTAAGGTTGCAGGAATTAAATTCACATTCTAAAAAAACTCTTTGGGATAGATCAGTATTGGAAAGATCACAATTGTTGAAAATGCAATTTTCGTAGTCTGCAATTGCAAATTCATTGGTAGTAAGATCTTCTTTTTCAAATTTCTGGTCTTGTATATATGTTCGCTCCATTTTTGATCATTTTTCCACCAACGTCAGCCATTTTTTTATAACTGTCTGCAGTAATTTTTCTTTCGACTTTACATCTTTCATGTCTTTAAATATAACGATGCGTCTTCCATCTTTATAATCACCTTCAAGCAGTCCCGATTTATCGTTGACTTTTGCACCGCTTGGAAAAACTAACATTATTCTTTCTTTGAAAAGGTTCATAACGATGATATCTCTTTTATATTCTTTCGGGTCAAATGGCTTCATTTCTCCTGTGTAATAAAAGCTTGGGTTATTCCATTTGATATGTTCGCCGATCTCCTTGTCGGTTTTTAAAATGATCTGTCTAATAGCTTCAATTATTTTTCCAAAAGAAGGATCAAGCTTTTTTATATGTGCTGTCACCTGTTCAGTATCTGTTGGTTTTACTGTTTTAGCCATATATGAATTTATGAAGGTTTTCGAAAATTCATTAATGATCCAATTGCCCTTTCACCTGAACATAACTCCAGGCTGTAAAAGGTAGAATGATTATAAAAACAAATACCCAATAAGAATTTAAAGTAAAAAAAAGTAAAAAAGTAACGAGTAAAAGATAAAATGGATAAATAAAAAGTGGCAAAACAATTTGCATAGCATCCAAATGTCCTGTGTCGTTATATTTTTTATTTACCCAATATTTTATCGGCAAATAAAGCGGTGCATGAACAAGCCAGCCTATAACGGCAGGTATTGCCAGTAAGATCTTTGTAAGCAAAGAAGGCTTTATTTCCAGCAACTCTTTTTGTTTCTTTTTATCTTTTTTTTCAATTTCAAAAACCAGCGGACTAAGTTCCTGTTGTAGTTTATTATTAAAAACCTGGTTCCATGCACCATCACTCAGATTCTTATCAAAATCATTTGCGGTAAAAATATTTCCAAAGTTGACAAATAGATTTTTTCCAAATCGCTTAAATGAACTGTAGTTGATCCCAACAGGTAAGATCTTTAACGGGATATTTTCCTGCTGGCATTTATACGCAAGCCTTGCTGTTCCTTTTTTTAACGGGCGAAGATGCCATTCATTTACACAAAGACCTTCACTAAAAATGAGGACGATCTCATCTTGTTTGAAAAGGTCAATACAAGAGTCGAAGGTTTTATAATTCTCCGAAAGATTTTCAACACCTTCACTGGGTCTGTAAACTGGCAGCATTTTAAGTTTGTAGAAAAGGTTGGTTATCCTTTTATTTAAAAATGCATCACCTCTTGTCAAAGACCAGAGCGGTTTTTCAAAAAGTATATCCATCAGCACGGCGTCAAGAAAAGAATTAGGATGACTGCATGCAAGGATCATGGGGCCTTTTTCTTTCAGCAATTCGGGTTTATTAATAATGATCTTTCTGCAAAAGATCCTGGCGGCCAGCCTTACTATTACTTTTAATACAGAATAAAGCATGTCTCTGTAATGATAATTAATAATTAGTAATTAATAATTAATAATTCTTCATTTTTGTAAGGTGTCAAAGCAATTAATAGTTATCGGTGGGGGTGCAGCAGGATTCTTCTGTGCAGTAAACGCTGCACGCATGGATCGGTTGTTAAAAGTTACCATCATCGAAAAAAGTAACAAGCTGCTTTCAAAAGTAAAAGTTAGCGGTGGCGGTCGCTGTAATGTTACACATGCTTGTTTTGATATACCAGAAATGAGTAAGCGATATCCAAGAGGGCAGCATTTTGTAAAAAAAGCATTTCATCAATTTTTTACTACAGATACCATCAGCTGGTTTGAAGAAAGAGGAGTGAAGTTGAAAACTGAAGACGATGGAAGAATGTTCCCCGTTACTGATTCATCTCAGACTATTATTGATTGTTTGCTTAAAGAAGCAAATAAGTTTGGAGTTGAGATATTAATGAACAAGGAAGTAAAAAGCTTGTCAATGGTAAATGGTGAATGGTCAATAAAACTGTCTGACTCGCGTCCCGATAGCTATCGGGATCTGTCTTCTGACTATGTATGCATTGCTTCCGGCGGTTATCCAAAATCATCAATGTTTGATTGGCTGAAAGAATTAGGTCATTCAATTGAAGAACCTGTTCCTTCATTGTTCACTTTTAACTTGCCTAAACATCCAATTACTAAATTGATGGGAGTGAGTGTTGAAAGGGCAAAAGTCAAAATTCAAAACTCAAAACTTGAAGAGGAAGGACCAATACTAATTACCCATTGGGGGTTGAGTGGTCCGGTTGTGTTAAGATTGAGTGCTTGGGGAGCCAGGGAGTTAAAGGAAAGAAATTGGAAATTTGGAATTAATGTGAACTGGTTGCCAGATTTTAATGAGCAAAGTCTAAGAGAAAAATTTCAGGGATTAAGAAATACCAATGCTTCGCAAAAGATTATCAATAAAAATTCTTTTGGATTGCCATCAAGATTGTGGGAATTTTTTGCTGAACAATCAGGAATAAAAAATGAATGGCGCTGGGCGGATCTTCCTTCGGCTGAACAAAACAAGTTTATAAAAAATCTTTGCAGCTACGAATATGAAGTAAAAGGTAAAACAACTTTCAAAGAAGAGTTTGTTACATCAGGTGGAATAAAACTAAATGAAGTGGATGCAAATACAATGATGAGTAAAAAAGTTGCTAATCTTTTCTTTGCAGGGGAGGTATTGGACGTTGATGGAATAACCGGCGGATTTAATTTTCAACATGCATGGACGAGTGGATTTATTGCGGCAAAAAGTATTGGTGAAAATAAAGCTGAATAGCCAACAAATTGCACAAGAGTGCGACGCAACGGTTGTAAAATCAGGGCTTTAAAGCCGGGTTTATATCCAAAAAACTCTTAACTCGGAGGCTCCGACTCAGAACTATTTGCCCTATCTTTGCCGCCCCGGAATTTTAAACCCCTCCGGGATATTTTATCATGTTTTTCAAATTGTATTTTAAACAACTAAACGCTGATGCACAGGAGTCTGCCGGGGGTGAAAGCACCGAGGCAACTACAGCGACAACAACTGCACCTGTAGAAGCGGCGCCTCCTTCCGCTCATGATGATTTCGATTGGAGTGTTGACAAACGTAACGTTACTTCTTACACTAAAGAAGAAAAAGAGAAGTATGAAAAAGTGTACGATGATACGTTCGTACAGATCACAGATGGTGAAATGATCAAGGGTCTTGTGGTGGGTGTTACAAACACTGATGTGGTATTGAACATTGGTTTTAAAAGTGATGGTCTTGTTTCATTAAATGAGTTCCGTGACTTACAAGGATTGAAAGTTGGTGATGAAGTGGAAGTGATGGTAATCGAAAAAGAAGACCGAGAAGGTCATCTGAATCTTAGCCGTCGCCAGGCCCGCATTACCCGTGCATGGGAACGCATTGTTGAAGTACACAAAACTGGTGAGGTTATCACTGGTCTTGTTACAAACAAAACAAAAGGTGGATTGATCGTTGATGTGTTTGGAATGGAAACATTCTTACCGGGTTCACAAATTGATGTGAAGCCTGTAACAGATTACGACCAGTTTGTTGGAAAAACAATGGAATTCAAAGTAGTGAAAATTAATGAAGCCATTAAGAATGCCGTTGTATCTCACAAAGCACTTATTGAAAGCGATATCGAAGCACAACGTGCCGAGATCATGAGCAAATTGGAGAAAGGCCAGGTACTTGAAGGAACAGTGAAGAACATCACTGACTTCGGTGCATTTATGGACCTTGGTGGTCTTGACGGTTTGTTATACATCACCGATATTTCTTGGGGACGTATCTCTCATCCTTCAGAAGTATTAAAACTTGATCAGAAGATCAACGTGGTGGTTCTTGATTTTGATGATGAGAAAAAACGTATCAGCCTTGGTTTAAAGCAACTGACCCCGCATCCTTGGGATGTATTGCCTGAAGCAATTGCTGAAGGAAATATTGTAAAGGGTCGTGTAGTTAATATTGAAGATTACGGTGCTTTCTTAGAAATTCAACCGGGTGTAGAAGGTCTTGTTCACGTAAGTGAGATCACATGGGCTAATACTCCGATCAATGCAAAAGAATTCTTCAAATTGGGTGATGAGCATGAAGCTAAGATCGTAACACTTGATAAGTCAAATCGTAAGATGAGTCTTTCTATCAAGCAACTTTCTCCTGATCCATGGAATGAAATTGAAACGAAATTCCCAGTTGAGAGCCGGCATAAAGGTTTAGTGAAAAACATTACTCCTTATGGTGTGTTTGTTGAATTGGCTCCGGGTATCGGTGGTATGATCCATATCAGTGACCTGAGCTGGTTAAAGCGTTTCAATCATCCAAGTGAATACACAAAAGTTGGCGAGCATATCGATATCGTGATTTTAAGCATTGATAAAGATAACCGCAAGCTTCAGTTAGGTCATAAACAATTGGAAGAAGATCCCTGGAATAGCCTTCAGGAAACATTTGCTATTGGCAGTGTTCATGAAGGAACCGTTATCCGTCGTGATGATAAAGGTGCCGTTGTTCAATTGCCTTATGGATTGGAAGGTTTTGCCCCAGCCCGTCATCTTGCAAAAGAAGATGGTAAAACTGTAAGTGCAGATGAGACCATACAGTTCATGGTGATCGAGTTTGATCGCAATGAAAAGCGTATCGTTTTATCTCACACACGTACATGGGAACAAGCTAAAGTGGAAGAGAAAGAAGCTGCCCGCAAGGAAGCAAAAGTGGAAGCTGATAAGACCCGCAAAGCTGTGAAGAATGTACAGGCGAAAGTAGAAAAAGCAACTCTCGGTGATCTTGGCGCTTTAGCTGAAATTAAAGCTAAGCTGAAAGAAGAAGAGAAAGGCGGTGGGGAAGAAACTCCTAAGGGTGAGTGAGAAAATCCACTTTAAATAGATAAAGAGTTATTAAGTCTCGCTTCGGCGAGACTTTTTTTATTTCAATATTTTAAAACGTATAATTATATAATTCCCATCTCGCCAAGTGCAATAACTGCGGCTAATATTCCAATCGATGCAACTAAAAGGATCTTGAATTTTGTACTCATTTGGTCATTAATTTCAGCTTTCATAATAAAAACATTAAAGTTTTAAATACAATCTTTAGGCCATAATTTGATTTGTTGAATAACACTGATCAATTTTTAACAGGCGAAATCTCTCACTTCAAAGTCATTTGATGCGGGGTGGTAATTCCTGGAGAATGGATTTTAAAAAGAAACGTACAGCTGTCATTAAAGATTTCATTTGGCATTACGCCATTTTTAGGGCTAAGGATTACATTTTCGGGAGGGGATTGTTTGTAGGAATTTTCTGCGGTCAAAGTGGTATGGCTCTTAAAAGTAGGAATGTTTGCGAAGATTTTAAGCATTCTTAGAAATATTTTTTTATTCCAGGTAGTTTGAAAACTGATTAGTGGGGTTAAAACCGACAGCATGGTTTGTTTACAAATCCTTAATTTGAGTGAAGATTCTTAGATGCAATGCCTGGATTTTTTCAAAGATTAAAACATATCAAACCCCTTCGCTCCGTGGTGTATGCTATTGTAGGGATCGTTTCTTACCCGGGGCTTATGATCCTGAATAAACTAAAAATTTCAGGGACAGAACATATTAGTAAACTGCCAAAGCATAATGTTCTTTTTGTAAGTAATCATCAAACTTACTTTGCTGACGTCATTACGTTTCTTCATATTTTTTGTGCGGTGAAGTGGGGTAAAAAAAATCGTCTTGGGGTTCCTTACTATTTATTAAATCCATTTACCAGGGTATATTATGTGGCAGCTGAAGAAACAATGAGGGGAAGCTTTGTCAGCCGCTTTTTTACATTGGGCGGCGCCATCACAGTAAAACGAACCTGGAGCCCCGATAGTAAAATAAAAAGAAGAGGTCTTGATCCTTCTGACACAAGAAAAATTGAAAGGGCATTGGATGACAACTGGGTCATTACGTTTCCCCAAGGGACCACTAAGCCCTTTGCTCCCGGAAGAAAAGGAACAGCTTTGATCATTAAAAAAAGCAGGCCGGTCGTCATACCGGTTGTTATAAATGGCTTCTGGCGGGCATTCAATAAAAAAGGATTGAAGTTTAAAAAGAAAGGTTCGTTATTGACTGTAAATTTTAAGGAACCGCTGCAAATCGATTATGATGCGCCGGCTGAGGAGATCATGAAACAAATAATGGATGCAATTGAACAAAGCAAAGAATACATGATGAAAGGGGCGCATCATTGGATAAATGCCAGCGCCGGCTAGTAACTAAAAAGCTTTCTTATTATCTGTTGGTTCTGATTTTGGATTCTTCAATGTCTCATCCAGCCATTTATAAAACTCCCTTTGCCAAACCAACGCATTCTGTGCGGACAATACCCAATGATTTTCGTCCGGCAGATAAAGTAGTTTGCTTTTTATATTTCTCAATTGAGCCACCTGGAATGCCTGCAAGCCCTGTTCTATTGGCACACGATAATCTTTTCCTCCCTGCACGATCATGATCGGTGTGTTCCATTTATCGACATAATTACTCGGGTTAAACTGGTTGTATGCTTTTTGTGCAGCAGTATTTTTTTTATCCCAATAAGGTCCACCATAATCCCAATTCACAAACCACATTTCTTCCGTGGTACCATACATACTTTTCGTATCAAAGATCCCATCATGAGATATAAATGTTTTGAAACGGTTTTTATGAATGCCAGCCAGCATAAATACAGAATAACCACCATAGCTGGCACCTACACAACCCAAACGTTCTTTATCAACAAAATTTTCTTTGCTCACTGCATCTATTGCTGACAGATAATCTTTCATTACCTGTCCGCCATGATCCTTACTTATTTCTTCATTCCATTTAGTACCATGTCCCGGCATACCTCTCCTGTTAGGTGCAACAACTATATATCCCTGCGAAGCCATTAATTGAAAATTCCAACGGAAAGAATAGAACTGTGTAAGTGGCGATTGGGGTCCGCCCTGGCAATACAGTAATGTTGGATATTTTTTTGCAGGATCAAAGTTTGGCGGATAGATAACCCACACCAGCATTTTCTTTCCATCAGTTGTTGGTATCCACCTTCTTTCTGAACGGCACATTCCGATGGTGTTGTAAGTCGAATCATTTACATGTGTCAGTTGTTTCATAGTGCCATTTGAAACATCAACTGAGTATAGCTCTGCTGCATGATTCATATCAGTTCTGGAAACTATTAGGGTATTGCCTGATTGACCAACAATACCAGTGATATCAAAATCACCTTTTGTGATCTGTTTGATACCAGGCAGCTTCATAGTAGCACCGGTATAATCTACTTCAAACAATTGAAGCGTTCCATTTATAGGTGCCCAAAAGAAAATATTTTTTCCATCTTCTGACCAGCGGAATCCTTCTACATGAATATCATCCCTGTGCCCTGTAAGATTTACTTTTCCCAGGCCTGTTGAAGCAATGATATCTTGTTTGTCGGCTTCATATCCATCTCGTTTCATGCTCATCCATGCCAATGTTCCATTTTTATTATATGATGGATTCACATCATAACCTTTATTGTCTGCTGTCAGATCTTCTGTTTTCCCGGTTTCAAGATTATAAGAGTAGAGATCAGTATTTGTGCTAATTGCATAATCTTTTCCAAATTTCTTTTTGGAAACATAAACAACATTTTTTCCACCAGGTCCCCATATAAAATCTTCATCACCACCGAACGGTTTTTGTGGACAGTCATAAGGTTCATCAGGCATAAGGTCTTTTTCATCGATCGATCTTCCATTTTCCATTTTGGAAATGAAAACATGGTCAAACTTGCCATCTTCCCATGTATCCCAATGGCGGTTATTCAGGTTATCAAAAACATATACGTTTGATTTTTTAAGATCCGGATATGCATCTGCACTTTGTATTTTTTTTATAAGGACCTCTTTATTGCTGATCCTGTATTTTCCGTCCGGAGAGATTTTTTCATTAACAAGCAAACTATCAGGGTTATTTATCTCTGTTGCGTCACCACCATTTACAGGAATAATATATGATCTTCTTTTACTCTTGTTTGCATCCACATCAGGAGTACTTACAGAATAAACTATATATTTTTTGTCTTTAGAAACTCCTAAAGCTGATACTCTCCCCAGTTTCCAAAGCAGTTCAGGTGTCATTTTTTCCTGGGAAAAAGATGAAATGGAAAAAAGAGTAAACAAAAGAAAAACAAAACGATGTTTCATATATCCTGATTTAAATAAATAGAAAATAGGTTTTTATTCCTGGTTGAAAAGTGCTTTAAGTTCTGTTGCCTCATCCGCTTTCATCTTCCCACCCAATATTAATCTCAGTTGTCTCCTTCTTAATGCACCATCGAATAATTTCTTTTCTCCGTCGGTTTCAGGGATCATTTCAGGTACATGTCTTGGCTTACCATTTGGGTCAAGAGCAACAAACGTATAATACGCTTCATTGCTTTTGTATTTGTATTGATGAATTGCATCTTCTCCCCACACTGCCAGGTGTACTTCCATGGAAGTATTAAATGCTCTTGAAACCTTTGCTTCAATATGGACAACATTTCCAATTTTGATCGGGGCTTCAAACGAGATATTATCAACTGAGGCTGTTACTACCGGAGCTCCGCAATGCTTCATTGCTGCAAGAGCCGCAGCAATATCCATCCAATACATTAGCCGGCCACCCATCAGATTCCCAAAAGTATTCGTGTCATTTGGCAATACTAATTCTGTCATAATTACCAGGCTATCGGCAGCTTTTTTTGTTTCCATGAAAAAAATTTGCACGAAGTTATAAAATCACATTTTAGTCATCTGTTTTAATTCATACTATCATTTGTTAAGAATCCCGAATCCTTTACATTTGTCCATTCTCAAAGATTAATAAAAGATCTCTATGCAGGCACAGCCCGAAATTTCCTTTGACAACACCGAGATTGCATTTGCTTACAAATCCGATAAAGAATTAAAAAAAGCTAATTTTCTTTTTTCAGTAATGGGAAAACCATGGTTGGTGAAAGTAGGGACCAGGATGACACCCCCGGCAGTAAAATGGAATCTCCCTTTTGTAAAATCAATTATTCGCAGCACAATTTTCAAGCAGTTTGTTGGTGGAGAAACATTGGAGCAGAATGTGGTAGTTGCTGATAAATTAGAAAAATATGGTGTGCAGGTGATCCTTGACTATGGTGTTGAAGGCAAAGAAGGAGAAGATAATTTCGATCATGCCTGCGATGAATTTATCCGTGTTATTAATTATGCATCCACACAGCCGAACATTCCTTTCATGAGTATAAAGGTGACTGGTTTTGCTCGTTTTGGTTTGCTGGAAAAATTAGATGCAATGATGCATAAGAACGAAGGGAGCCTGATGAAAAAGCATCTGAAAGCGGTGGAAGACCTTTCCGCAGATGAAAGAGAAGAGTGGCATCGTGTAAGAACAAGAATGCATCGCATTTGCGAAACGGCAGCAAAGGGACATGTTGGTGTATTTGTTGATGCAGAAGAAACATGGATACAAGACCCTGTTGATGCCCTGACGATCATAATGATGGATACGTACAACAAAGAAAAATGCATAGTTTATAATACCACGCAACATTATCGCCATGATCGCTTGCAATTTCTAAAAGATTCATATGAAGCAGCTGTTGAAAGAAAATTTATTCTTGGCGCTAAACTGGTTCGGGGTGCTTACATGGAAAAAGAAAGAAAAAGGGCAGATGAAATGAATTATTCTTCACCGATACAGCCAAGTAAAGAAAGCAGCGATAAAGATTTTGATGCAGGCGTAAGATTTTGCATAGATCATCTTGATAAGATCTCATTGGTAGTTGCATCACATAATGAACGCAGTAATATGCTGGCAGTTGAATTGCTGCAACAAAAAGGATTACCCCTAAAGCATCCTCATGTACATTGGAGCCAGCTATATGGGATGAGCGATAATATAACTTTCAATCTCGCTAAGGCTGGATGCAATGTCAGTAAGTACCTCCCATTTGGCCCAATAAAGGATGTAGTGCCTTACCTTATGCGTCGTGCACAGGAAAATACATCTATCGGTGGTCAAACCGGCCGTGAATGGGCCTTGACAAGCAAAGAGATCAAAAGAAGAGGCTTGTAATATTTTTTAGGAGGAGGCCTCTTGATGTTTCTACATTTGAAAAAAATACCAAAGCCATTTTCAGATTGTGAAGAAAAACAATTCCAAAAAGTTTACACATAAGACTTTATTTAATGTTTTGGTATTATTCTTGAAGCTAAGAGAATGATCTGAGAGTATATAGTTTGAAAATGATCTGAGCGTATAATTGAAGATTTCGATTCATACCATCTGTCTCTCCCACTTAAGCAGCTAGACCAATCGCCAATTTTATTAATCTCTTTCTAAAATTTTAATATGCTACTATTATTAGATGCATCATTATTTGTTTTTTTCAATTTCCTGCAGGTCTTTCTTTGGATAAGCATTCCGGCACTACTGATCGGGATGTTGTTCACTACCGTTATGCATTATAGAGATAAAAGAAAAAAGCAAAAGAGTTTGGGCGTACCTATCATTTTTGAAAGCGAAGGATCGAGTGCAGCTGATGTTTCTTTGATACCCCTCGATTTGTTTTTGCATGGAGACAAAGAAGAGACAAGAAGGATCAAGAATTACCTTTCACATAGTAATGCCCGCTATATCGCTATTCAAAAAGATTTTAAAGTTCTTACTGAAAAATATCAACAATTACAGATAAAGAGTTATCAAAATTTTGCAACAAAAAAAAATAAAACTATGGAAACTATACATAGAGATCTGCAACAAATATCTCATGAGCAGATCAACCTGGTACAACATGAATATGAACTTGAAAAAAAGGAAATGCTCGCAGAATTACATCAATTGACAACTTCCTTTGAAAATCTTGAAAAAGATAATATTAGCTTACGGGAGCAATTAGGTGCTTATTGTGAAAATGGGACAGGGGTCACCTCAATGATCCAAAAATGGGACGAAGAAAAAGCTGAGTTAAAAAGGCGTATCAATGACCAGGAATATTTGAAGGATGTTCTGGAAGAAAAAAAGCAACAGATCGTTTTTCTTCAGCAACAATTGGAACAAAGGATCAAAAATCATCATTTGGAGGAACAACAATTCAGGGAGCTTGGAATAAAATTTATCGATGCAAATGAAAAACTCGAAATGAAAGAACGATCAATTAAAGAGCTCGAGGCGACAGTGCATGATAAAGAGCAGGAAGTAATTTTATTAAAAGAAGTTGTAGAAACCGCAACAGTTAATGCGGGACAATTAGAAGCAACAATAAAAAAGATGCAGGAAAAGAATTCAAAATTCTCATTTGAATTAGATAAGAAAAATATTCTCATTACGGAACTGCAGGCACAGCTTGCAGAAATTAATGAGACTAAAATAAAATTAGAAGAAAGACTGGAAAGAAGCCAAACCTTTTTTAAGGGATTTCATAGGAAACTTTCTGACATACTCCAGGAAGAGGTTCCCGAATCCCCGGTGATCGTTATGAAACCTGTATACAAAGAAGAAAACAAAGAGCCGTTTACAGAATCAGCGATTCAATAAAACTATACAATTCTTGCATAGGGTTTTAGGCAACCCCGGTAATTCAGCATGAGCCGAGATATTTACCGGGGTATTTTTATTTATACTAATTCAAATTTATTCACAGCTTTTGGACCTCAGTTCAATGCTCATCACTTTCTCTTAACTTGCGGCCATGCAGCAATATCTCGATCTTCTTCAGCATATTCTTGATACCGGCTCACAAAAACATGACCGTACCGGCACCGGCACTATCAGCACTTTTGGTTATCAAATGCGTTTTGATCTGCAAAAAGGGTTTCCGTTAGTTACCACAAAAAAGGTTCATACAAAAAGTATTATTCATGAGTTGCTTTGGTTCTTAAAAGGGGAGACCAATATTGCATACCTGAGAGAAAATGGTGTGAGTATCTGGAATGAATGGGCAAATGAAAATGGAGAGCTTGGCCCTGTGTACGGAAAACAATGGCGGAGTTGGGAAGGCAAAGATGGAAAAGTTGTGGATCAGATTTCTGACCTGGTAAAACAGATCAAATCTAATCCTGATAGCCGCCGATTAATTGTGAGTGCATGGAATGTGACAGAACTTCCTGAAATGGCCCTGATGCCTTGTCACACTTTATTTCAATTCTATGTGGCAAATGGAAAATTAAGTTGCCAGCTTTATCAAAGAAGCGCCGATGTTTTTTTGGGTGTCCCATTCAATATTGCATCTTATGCTTTGCTTACCTTAATGATCGCACATGTTTGTGATCTCGAGCCGGGTGAATTCGTTCACACTTTCGGTGATGTTCATATTTACAATAATCATATGGAGCAAGTGAAATTACAATTAGGCCGTACTCCATACCCGCTGCCGACAATGAAATTAAATCCTTCAGTTAAGAATATTTTTGATTTTAAATTTGAAGATTTCACCTTGGAAAATTATCAGAATCATCCGGCGATCAAGGCGCCGGTGGCTGTGTAGCCCCCTGTCCCCCTAAAGGGGGAACTTAGATTTAAACTTTCAATTAATCATAGTAGTTTCGTTTAATTCTAAATTTTTTTATGATCATTTCCTTAGTCGTCGCTGCATCAGAAAACAATGTGATTGGTAAAAACAATCAATTGGTCTGGCATTTGCCAAAGGATATGAAGTTTTTTAAGAATGTTACATGGGGAATGCCAGTAGTGATGGGAAGAAAAACTTTTGAAGCAATAGGTAACAAACCCTTAAGTGGTAGAAAAAATATTGTGATCACAAGGCAACCGGGATGGAAAGCCGACGGTGTTTCTGTGGTAAATAGTGTGGAAGCTGCGGCAACTTTGGCAGAAGAACTTAATTACAAAGAAATTTTTGTTATTGGTGGTGGCCAGATCTATATGATCGCTTTTGACCAGGCCAATAAAATTTATATGACAAGAGTTCATGCAGACTTAGAAGGAGATACTTATTTCCCGGTGATCGAAAAAGATGACTGGACACTAGTGAGTAAAACAGATAACCCTGCTGATGAAAAACATGCTTATGCTTTTTCGTTTCAACTGTGGGAGAGGAAAGTAAATTAGAAATAAGAAACACAAAATAAGGAACAAGAAAGTTTCATTTATTTGGATTAGTTTTTTATTTCTCATTCCTTATTCCTTATTCTTTATTTTGCATTTCATGTATTCTCCACTTCAACTTGCTTCTAAATATTTTAAATACTGGATCACTGCGTCCAACAGTAAGGGACATGGAATGCATTCTCCTTTTGTTTTTGAATTCATTACAAAAATTTTGAACGATAAAAAGGTTTATCCTGAATATGAAAAGGTTGAAGGGTTGCGAAATCAACTTTTAAATGATAATACAGTTTTGGAGGTCGAGGATTTTGGCGCAGGTTCTGTCATTGATAAAAAAAGCAAGAGAAGTATTTCATCTATTGCAAAAAATGCTGCAAAGCCAAAAAAGTTTGGGCAGCTTCTTTTTCGAATGATTAAGCATTATCAGCCTGCAACTATTCTTGAATTAGGAACTTCATTGGGAATCACAACATCTTATCTTTTGCTGGCAAAACCTGATGGAAGATTGATTACAATGGAGGGATCGAAGGAAATTTCACAAGTTGCAAAACAAAATTTCCAGAGCTTAGAACTTAAGAATATAGAATTTGTGGAAGGTAACTTCGATAACACACTGTCTTATGTGATCCGTGGACTATCGACCGTCGACTTTGCATTTATTGATGGTAATCATAGAAAAGAGCCAACAGAAACATATTTTAAAGAGCTTCTCGCTAAAACAAATAATGATTCAATTCTTGTCTTTGATGATATTCACTGGAGCAGTGAAATGGAAGCCGCGTGGGAAACAATAAAAAAAGATGCCGCAGTTACCTGCAGCATTGATCTGTTTTTTATCGGGATAGTATTTTTTAGAAAGGAATTTAAAGAGAAACAAGATTTTGTGATTCGCTTTTAAAATAGTGTCAGGAGGTTATTGCGGTCTCCTGCCTTGCATTCAAACCAAAATTGTTTTGTACAGCATTGTACCACTCTTCATCGGTCTGCGCATTCCAATCTATCCATTGTTCATCAGACATGGATGTACGCCACCCAAGAAATGGTATTGCATCTGGTCCTACAGGATGTCTGAGTTGCCATGTATCAGTATTTGCTATTTCTAAAATTTTATCAGCTACTATGGTCGCACTAGTTGGTGTTTTCAATGATGCGATAAATAAGCCACCAAAACGATTTGCCTGCGGATAAATTGAATCACCGCCATAAGATATATCTCTCGACATTTTTGTATCAATGATACCAGGCTCCACAATTGCTACTCTTATATTAAATGGTTTTACTTCCTGTGCAAGGCATTCACTTATGGCTTCCAATGCATGTTTGCTTGCTGTATAAGGTCCCAATGGAGTATTGGATATCTTACCGGCAACGGAAGTAACATTAATAATGCAACCGTTTCGATCATTACGCATTTGTGGTAACACTGCTTTAATACAACGAAGCACTCCAAAATAGTTTGTCTCCATCACAGCTTTGAAATCTGACATTTCCACTTCTTCGACAGAACCGTGACGTTCAATACCTGCGTTGTTTACAAGAACATCGACTGAACCGGTCTCTTTATATATAGCATCGATACATTTCTTAACAGATTCATCTGAATCCACATCCATTACGTGAATGGAAATAGATAAAGATTCTTCTTTGATCTTTTGTTTAAGAGCAGTTGCAGTTTCTGGATTACGCATGGTGGCAAAAACTTTATAGCCAGCCCGGCCAAATGCAAGTGCGGTGTCATAACCAATGCCTTTATTGGCGCCTGTGATAATTACTGATCTCATTTTTTAAAATTTAGATGGTTGCTTGTTGAAGGTTATTTAGAGAAGGTCTAAATAGGGGGAGTGGTTAATTGTTTAAGGTAGGATAAATTTATTAAAGTGGTTTTTGGAGGCAACATTTCTCTATGTGGTGAAAAGAAGACTTTTTAGTTTGCTTCGGCCTGCATTACCTACGATGTAATTGTTTTTAAAAGACGGCCTCGCAATGACGAGGACTCCGAGAGTATGAAAACATCCCCACCCTCGCAGGGTCTTCGTCATTGCGAGGATTGCCGATGGTACAATAGAAATAAATGTTTGTTGACGGAAAGCCGAAGCAAACTAAGCTTCACGATGCAATCGTAAATCAGAAAACAAAATCTAACTTAGTTTTCATGAAACAAATGGGCGGTTGGGTATATATAATGTGTAGTAACAATCATTCTACTTTGTATGTAGGAGTAACATCAAATATTGCATCGAGAGTTTATGAACATAAACATAAAATGTATCCAACAAGCTTTAGTGCTAGATACAATTGTGTGAAGCTGGTTTATTATCGAAGGTTTGAGCTAATAGTTGACGCAATTGCAGAAGAAAAAAGAATAAAAGGCAGAAATCGTAGGAAGAAAGAGGAATTAATAAATAGCATAAATCCGGAATGGAAGGATCTGTATGATGACATAAAATACCTGTAAGTTTTTTTGCTTCGGTTTATCGGTGTTTTAGATTGCTTCGGCCTGCATTACTTAAGATGAAGTAGTTTTTAAATGACGGCCTCGCAATGACGAGAAACCTACGGACAAAGGCGAACATCCTTCGGGACTGGAAAGACAACTCGAACACCCGGAGTCTTCGTCATTGCGAGGCTTGACGATAGGGAAACTTGAAAAAGAATGTTTGTTGCTGGCAAGCGGAAGCAAACTAAACTCAAGCAACGTTTTTCTATAGCCTCCATCTATTTTATCGAAATAGTTTTTTTAGCAAGGAGTCTAAGGAAAAGAGACACTTTACGATTAGGTTTTAGGCTTTTGTTAAAAGAGTATTGATTTCTGCCATTCAGATTTTATTTTAATCATTTTTAATAAATAAGGGATTAGCAATACAAGTTCAAGCCTAAAGGTGAGACTTACCCCTGCATCCGAGTTAAAAAGTGGATAAAGCATAGCGAAGGAGCAAATAGCTATTCCAATTATTGCATCCATAATTCCTAAGATTATTGCCCAATTTTTTTCTTTCAATAAGCTATATGCAGTAAATCCTTTAAAAAGAAAGATCAGGATTATTGAAATACCGATTATCGAAATAGGTTCATTTGTTTCAAAACCATATAGACTTACTTCAAATTTGTAACCCAAAATTCCAAGGATCAATCCCAATGGAGCTATTGCCCCAAAGATTAAGAAAATCCAAATAAATACTTTTACCCACCAAGGGAGTAAATCTTTTCTCCTTTTATTCTTAAGCTGTAAAAGACTTTCAGTTAAGACATCAGATTGATTTTGTTCCATGATTTAAAATAAGGTCTCTAATTTACACAACTTCTTTAGTTTGCTGAATAGAATTGATCTAGCACAAGTGTGCGACGCAACGAATGCTTAATAGTAGTAAATTAGCCGACTACATAAAAACTAAAAACAATCATGAGACGACTTCAATTTGTACTAGTACTGGTTTTGTCAGTAACAATCATCAATGCACAAAAGATCATGGGCTTTAATGAAGCCAATGCAAAATCGCAATTGGATTGGGAAAAACAATACGATGCGCAACTGAATGCAAAGAACCTCGATACCTGGATGCAGTTCCTTACCTCGCATCCGCATCATGTGGGTAGCCCGCAGGGAAAAGCAAATGCGGATTATATGGTCAATCTTTTTCGTTCATGGGGTTATCAAACTGAGATAGCAGAATACCAGGTGTTGTTCCCAACTCCGAAGACAAGAGTGCTGGAATTGGTGGGGAGTAAACCATACAAAGCAAAATTGGATGAGTCTGCGTTAAAAGAAGATAAAACAAGCGGGCAAAAATCGGAACAGCTTCCGCCATACAATGCCTACTCGGCTGATGGTGATGTGACGGCAGAACTGGTATATGTGAATCGTGGTATTCCGGCCGATTATGAGGAGCTTGAGAGAATGGGAATAAGTGTGAAAGGAAAAATAGTGATCGCAAGATATGGCGGCTCATGGCGTGGTATAAAACCAAAAGTAGCGTATGAGCATGGCGCTATTGGTTGTTTGATTTTTTCTGATCCTGCAGATGATGGTTATTCAGCGGGTGATGTATACCCGGAAGGTGCTTATCGTCCGAAGGATGGTGTGCAGCGTGGGTCGGTAATGGATATGCCTGTGTATCCCGGTGATCCGTTAACTCCGGGTATTGGTGCAACAAAAGATGCAAAACGTTTGGATAGAAAAGATGCAATTACGATCATGAAAATTCCTGTGCTTCCTATTTCCTATGAAGATGCATTGCCATTACTGCAATCTTTAGGTGGTGCGGTAGTTCCTGCTGCCTGGCGTGGCGGTTTACCCATCACTTACCATGTTGGACCGAGCAAGGATAAAGTGCATTTGAATTTACAATTCAACTGGGATCTGAAACCACTATACAATGTTATTGCAAAGCTTCCGGGAACTGAATTGCCTGATGAATGGATCATTCGGGGCAATCATCATGATGGTTGGGTGAATGGTGCTGAAGATCCTATTAGTGGTATGGTCGCAGAATTAGAGGAAGCAAGGGTCGTTGGTGAAATGGTTAAGAAAGGATTTAAATTAAAAAGAACATTGGTGTATTGTGCATGGGATGGTGAAGAACCTTCGTTGCTTGGTTCTACTGAGTGGGCAGAAGATCACCAGGAAGAACTGAGAAAAAAAGCTGTTGCTTATATTAATTCTGATGGAAACGGCCGTGGATTTATTGGAGCTGGTGGTTCGCATACACTTGAACCTTTCTTCAATGAAATAGCTGATGCCGTTATTGATCCTCAAACAGGGGTGACAATTAAAGAAAGAAGATACGCATCCAATATAGTGAATGCTGACAAAGCAGCAAGGGCAAAAATGATGGGCAATAAAACTATTAAGCTAAGTGCACTGGGTGCAGGCTCTGACTGGTCTGGGTTTTTGCAATTCTTAGGTATTGCTTCATTGAATCTTGGATTTGGTGGTGAGGGAAACGGTGGCCAGTATCATTCCGTTTATGATTCTTATGATTATTTTACAAGATTTATAGATCCGGGTTTTCAATATGGAGTAGCCTTATCAAAAACTGCCGGAAGAACTACTATGAGATTGGCCAATGCGGATGTGCTGCCGATCGATTTTTCCAGTTTTCAAAAAACAGTGGCGGATTATGTATCAGAATTAAAAACGCTGGCAGATAATATGCGTACAGAAACCGAAACAGAAAATAAATTGATCAGCGATAAATTATATGACCTGGCAAAAGATCCCAAGAAAGGGATTCAATCACCCAAACCAAAAGATGTTGTTCCCTATCTCAACTTCAGCGAACTTGAAAATAAGATGGTTGAGTTGAAAACGCAGGCTGAAGAATTTCAAAAATTATATGCGAATGGTACCCAGCTTTCGGCCGAGAAACAAAAAGAACTGAATCAAGTTTTATTTCAAGTTGAAAGATCATTGATAAATGAAAAAGGATTGCCAAGAAGATCATGGTATAAGCATCAAATTTATGCGCCGGGATTTTATACGGGTTATGGTGTAAAAACTTTGCCGGGTATTCGTGAGGGAATAGAAGAGAGGAATTGGAAAGAAGCACAGGATAATATTTCAGTTGTTGCAAAGACTATAGAGGCTTATACAAATGAAGTAAAACAAGCGACGACTATTGTGAAACCAAAGGCGTTTTAACTGAATGAAAAGAAATGCAAAGAATATTTTTTTCTTTTTTCTGAGTCTGTTTTTTTTCGTTATCTCATTTGCCCAGACCAAGGATGAGCAAATCAAATTGATCCGGAAAAAATTTGAGATTATAAATAAGGATACGACTTTGAGAAAGGTCACTTTGGAAAACGAAGAGTTTTTAACAAACATGACAGATGGAGGTGGGGAGCTGACTGGTTTTTATAAGAACAAAGAGATAAAGAAAATCCATGAATGGATAGGGCTTTCAAATGGGATAAGTATAAAAGAGTTTTATTTTGACAAAGGACAGTTGATCCTTGTTTATGAAAAGTTTGATTCATTTGTGTTTGATGATAAAAAGAATGAATTTGATCTTGCAAAAACAAAAACAGTTTTTGAAGGACGATATTATTTCAGCAATAAGAAAATATTCAGTGAATCAACAAAAGGCGATAAATCTTTGCCGACCCAAGATGAAAAGACAGGAAAGGGCTTGCTTGAAAGTGCCGATGATAACATGAGATTATTAAATAAAAAGGCTTACTGATATTCCCAATTCCAAAATGAAATTACCTCAGCTTCTTTTAGATTCACTTTCTTCTGTAAAAGGATTCGACAAAGAAGATTTTATAAAAGTTCATGAATCAGGGGAGCAGGTGACCTCTGCCAGAGTGAATCCAAATAAAAATTCAAAATTCAAAATTAATAATTCAAAAATATCCTGGTGTGAAACCGGTTTTTATCTCGAAACCCGGCCTTCCTTTACCTTCGATCCTCTCTTTCATGCAGGTTGTTATTATGTGCAGGACGCAAGCAGTATGTTTTTGGAGCAGGCATTAAAACAAACTGTTGATCTGTCGCAGCCATTAAAAGTGCTTGATCTATGCGCAGCACCGGGTGGAAAATCAACACATCTTCTTTCGCTTATTTCAAAAGAAAGCTTGCTGGTCAGTAATGAAGTGATACGATCAAGAGCAAATATTCTTACTGACAATATTATGAAGTGGGGTTGCAGCAATGTTATTGTTACCAATAATGATCCAAGAGATTTTCAAAGACTCGAAAATTATTTTGATGTGATCTTGGTAGATGCGCCGTGCAGTGGTAGTGGTTTATTTCGCCGTGATCCTGAAGCAATAGAGGAGTGGAGTGAACAGAACGTGGCTTTATGTAGCCAACGGCAACAAAGAATTTTGGCTGATGTTTTACCAGCTTTAAAAAATGGGGGAGTGCTGATCTATTCTACTTGTTCTTATTCTAAGGAGGAGGATGAGGAGATTTCTGAATGGCTAACTAAGGAATTTCAAATTTCAAATTTCAAATTTCAAATTGAAGACAGATGGGGCATTATTGAAACCGATAAAGGTTATCGTTTTTGGCCGGATAAGGTGAAGGGAGAAGGGTTTTTTATTGCTTGCTTTAGAAAAACTGGTGACAATAATGAAGAGGTTTATTTGCGAAAAATAAAACCTGAGAAATTTTCAGTCAAGGAAATGGAGATCTTGAATAAGAATGTAAATGCTGAGGGTCTTGCTTTTTTAAGACATGAGGAAATTGTCTATACTGTTTCTGAAAAATTACTAGCTGACATAAATTATTTATCATCAAAACTACGGGTGGTGAATTGTGGAACGAAAGTTGGTGAAATTATTAAGGATAAGCTGATCCCAGATCATGCTTTGGCGCTGAGTAATATTATTAGTGAAAATATCCCACTGTTTGAATTGGATCATGAACAGGCTATTCAATATTTAAAGAAAAAAGAACTTATATTAGAAACCGCTCAAAAGGGATGGACCCTTGTTACACACCAGGGACATCGGTTGGGTTGGATCAATATTCTTTCAAACCGAATTAACAATTATTATCCTAAAGAGTTAAGAATTCTTAAGGATTAAAACACCATATTTTTCTGCATCTTTGTAAAAATATATCCCGATGAAAAAACTAATGACGGTTGTCTCACTCTTGTTTATTTACTCATTTGTCTTTTCCCAGGACCTGGTGGTTAAATCAGGATCAAAAGGTATGTATCTCGAACATAAGGTGGCTGCGAAAGAGGGTTTATTCCCATTAGGAAGAATGTACAATGTTCATCCGCGACATATCGCAAGTTTTAATGCTATCGATTTTAATAAAGGGCTTGCGATCGGACAGAAGATAAATATTCCTTTAACTGATACAAATTTTAAACAGAATGTAAATAAGGGAGTGCCGGTTTATTATGTTTCAGAAAAGGAAAGCCTTTCTAATATCAGTGTTAAGAGTAAAGCACAAATTGGGGATCTAAGGGGATGGAATAACCTTGCGGTTGATAACGTAGCTGCAGGAACAAAACTCATCGTTGGTTTTTTAATTACAAACGAAATGCAGGATAAGGCAGTAACAATAACTCCAAAAACGATAGTTGTTGAAGAGTCTGTTTCGAACGTAAAAAAACAAGAAGCTTCAGAAAAGAAGCAACCGGTAAATGAAGTTAAAAAGGATGTAGTTGTGGAAGAGTCTGTTTCAAACGTAAAAAAACAAGAGTCTTCAGAAAAAAAACAACCATTACCCCAAGTAAAAAAAGATACTCCTGTTGAAGAATCAGTTTCTGATATAAAGAAAGCCGAAGAACAAAGTAAAAAAATATATCCCGATGGAATGAAAACCGAGCCAGTTATTGTGAAACAACAGGAAATGACAAATAATGATGGCACGGGCTACTTTAAAAATAATTTCTTTCAGCAGGTGAAAACTGCACCTGTTACAAAAGATCAAACAGTTACTTCATCAATATTCAAAACCCAAAGTGGCTGGCAGGATGCTAAATACTATTTGCTAATTAATGGTGTAGAGCCGGGGACAATTGTGAAAATCACAAATCCCTCCAACAGCAAAACGGTTTATGCTAAAGTTCTTTATTCCATGGATAAGATCAGGCAAAACCAGGGAGTGGATATGCGTATCAGCGATGCGGCTGCTTCTTCGCTTGCTGTTTCTGAAACAGATAAGTTTATTTTAAAAGTGAATTACTGACAAGAAATTTTATCAAACGTCACCTAAATATATCGAGGCTTAGATGCCATCTTACTCAAAAAAGAAAAAGCTTCTTTATAATTCGGGCTCTCATTTTATTGTATGATTTTCCAAAACCTGGTGCTGCGGCCCTCAATCCATTATTACAAAAAATGGCAATAGTCATGTCTTGTTTGGGAAAGTAATACAGGTCGGTTGTTGTTCCAATTCCTCTTCCACTATGCCCCATCAAAAATTTATATGGAAATGATTTGTCTGCCATTAATCCTAATCCATAATCAGGCTTTTTATCGTTGTTCCAGGTTGTCATTTCTTTCAGAGATTGCGGATTCAGGATTTTGCCTTTCATAAGGTCTTGCAAAAAATGTGCGGCATCTTCGTTGGTTGCATACACACCATCATCTCCTATAAACCAGTTGGTTGTTTCAATAGTCTGGGCAGTTATATCCTCTGCCACTTCATCTTGATTAAGGTCACCATAGTAAGTAACGTTTTTATGAGGAGGGGTTTGCCGATAATAGGTATTTGAAAATCCATGCTCACCAATCAGTTTGTTCAAATAATGAGAATGACCTTCAGGAACCACATGGTCAACAATCATAGCCAGCAACATGTAGTTTGTACTGCTATAATGATATTCCGAACCTGGAAGGCATAGGGCTTTTTTTCCAAACACATATCGTCTTAAAGCGTTTATATGGCTTAACGTATCAAGCTTTAAAAGTCCTGAGAGGTAGAGTCTGTTCAACTCTGGGTCACTGTCGTAGTTAGCAAATCCGGATGTATGACCAAGCAAGTGCTTAATGGTTACATCTTTTGCATTGGGAAGATTTTTGATTATTTCGGCAGGCAGGTAGTTTTCTATTTTGTCATCTAGATAAATTTTTCCTTCCTCACTCAATTTTAGCACGGCTACAGCATTGTACATCTTTCCAATACTTGCCATTGAAAAAATGTGATCTTTTTGAAGGGGTTCTTTATGCTGCAAATTTGCATATCCGGAACTGGCCGTCCATTCTCCATATTTGGGGCTTTGTATATATATGGAAACCCCGGCTAATTTCTTTTTGGTTGCTTTATCCAGGTATTGCTGTATCTTTTTATACTTGCCTGGCAATTTCTTACCTTGAAATGCATATAGATTTACTGATAAGCATAATAACCAGAAGAACATTAGGCTAATTTGTTTTTTTTGCATATTTTTTTACGACAATAAAAGAATTTAAACACCTTTTATCACTTCATCCACTTCACATAAAATGGTAGTCGGTTAATTTTTAATGCTGGATAAATTTCTTCTGTTGCCCCAAATCCGCTATAAAAAAAAGCAAGATTCCGAATATCGGATCCTTCAAAATCAAGAATGAGATCCTGACCTGCATGATCTTTAATAAACGCATCGATCAATGCATGTGATGCACCAATGGTTTTTCCATCCGGATGATTACCTACCATTATATAATAAGCACGGTTGTGCGAGAAAAAGAAAACTGCCGAAGCAAGTACTTTATTTTTCGAATCAACAATGGCATATGTTTTTGCCTGCTCTTTATTTTTTAGAAATTCATAGAGCCTTTTAAAATTCGGGTAATCTTCCGGTTTTGTACCATCAACATGTTGCAATTGTGCTTTGTTCAATTGTATTATTTCATCAACAGGAATTTCTTTACTTACACTGTATCCTAATTGAAGGGCTTTACTAATATTCCTTTTATGGTTATCACGATAGGCTTTATAAATTTCTTCGTAGAGCTTATTCAAATTAAGAATATAGTTACTTCTTAATAGTGAAAAGCTTTTCGTTTCACCAATTATATTCCCGCTATTTAAAGAGATCTCAACCAATTTGAATTTTGAAGGGATCATATTAAAAAAATCATCAATGATCTCTTTGGTTAAATTCTTACCAAACACACCAAGCGAGGCGGTAAAAGCAGGTTGATACAAATAATAAAAGCCATATTTCTTATTCCACGTTAACGGCATTACGGCTTTATAATCCTTTAGGATAAGAGCATCCCAATGTTTTGACATGGCATCAAGGTAGTAGGAATATGAATAGATTAGACCATTGGGTGCCTGCTCAATACATGCATCCCATTTTGCTTTATCAATTTCTTTATGCTGTAAATATCTTATTTGATCTCCGGTTGTCATTAGAAATCCAGTTCCCGGTTTATTTTTCTAAGACTGAAGTTAGAAATATCTATACTGAACGATATTGTTTTCCAAAATCTTCCTTTCTCTTCCAGCACTGATTGGATATAATCTTTATAAATGCTACTGTAAATGATCGGTACATAAATATTAACTGTGTTGGAAAATAATGAAAGCTGCAAGCCAGCGTCAAAAATAAAATGATCAAGAGCCGCGTCTTTATCCCATGCATCAGCGTAAGTGCCAAGATCAAAAAAGACTTTTAAAGGAATTTTTATGGGCAAAATGGAAAGTGGATTTATACCTGGTGGAATTGTAGTTGACAAATTAATTGCCGCCAGCCAACCATCTGTTTTTCCAACCTTATCGGCATACAGGTCGGTTTTTATTTTAAATCCTCCATCACGCATCATGATCTGCTGGCTCGGAAGTTTGTCAAATTTATTTCGGCCGAGAAAATAATCGCTGTAGGTATAGTCTTCGGAACCGTTCGGACCGGTCATATTGAGTTGATAGCGATCAGTGGCGAATTCTTTGGTATAAGTTTGAGAGCCTAAATAGAAAAATTTACCAGCAAATACCCGAAGGTCAAGGCCGCCTTGTTTTGGATAATTGAAAAAATAATTACCCGTAAAACCTGCTCTTATAAAATCTTTTCCATGTTCGAGATTTAATTCGGCCTTATAAGGATAAAGAGTCCTGAAATTTTCAACAACAAATTTTAATTGATGAAGTGTACGATCTTCGCTATCGGTATTTACATTTTGGGTAATGATAGTATCTGTTGGTGTGAAAGCGCTGTCATAGGAAATATTGAATGACTCTTCATTTATGAAAAATGTTTTCCATTGAATATACCTATTCCTGCTGCCACGAACATTTTTTTCATTCAGTGTAAAGCGGATTCCGGGAACAAGTTTTTGAAAGCTTGCTGTTACTTCTTTGCCATCTTCTTTTTCAAAACTATTCATGGAGAAAGTCGATCCATTCAGAAAAACATTTATTTTTTTAAACGTACGTGAAGGGTAGAAGGAGTATTCCATTTTCCCTATACCATTTAACTTTTTGGCGCCGGTTGAATAAAGTGGCGCGGCAAAAAACTGGAAACGTGAAGGAGGCAATTTGTAATTTGATATAACTGCGCCAATCATGAATTTATCGTAAACATTTGCACCCATTACAGGTGAAATGAACAAAGCATTCTTTGAAGGATCTTTTAAGTAAGAGACAACAGCTTTTGCTGAATAAGGAAAAATTATTTTTGTCCCTTTTCTTTCCATACCCGGCAGCGTTCCTTTTTTATCAAGTAGTGCAAATTCTGTATCAAGGTTTTGCCCACTGGTGCTTTCTAAAACTTTTTTAAAGTCTTCGGGGTAGGGATGTTTGAATTGCCATTGGCGATAATATTCCTGCATAGCTTTATCAAATGTCGCATTACCTAATTTTTTTTCAACCAGCTCCAACCAGGCACCTGTTTTATAGTAAGCGACAAGGTCATAATTCATATTGGTGAATTTGTCCCCCTCCAAATTAATTGGCTGATCTTTATTGACCACCGCTTTGCTTTCAAACAGCAATCTTTCTGCATCTTTTACAGCAAAACTTTGGGAACCGAATTGTACCTCACCTTTACCCCCATATTTCCATTGTGCATAACGGTTATCATAAAAAGTAGTGATGCCTTCATCCATCCATGGATGCAGCCTTTCATTTGTTCCGAGAATTCCGTAAAACCAGTTATGACCAACTTCATGTGCAATTGTAAACTCAAGCAATTTTTCATTTGCTTGCGGAGAAATTAAAGTGATCGTTGGATATTCCATTCCTCCTCCAAAACCATTAGGGCCTTGCACAGCGCTTACAACATTGTATGGATATTCGCCAACCCATTCACTTCTTGTTCGGATAGCATCTTCAACAGTTTGCAAGCTATTTTTCCATGTTTCGGATTCTGATGGCGTATAAAATGCGTAAGCATCGATGATCTTTCCGGAAACAAGTTTACAAGTATCATGTTTTACAATAAAACGTTTATCGGCAAACCATGCAAAATCATGAACATTGGTTTGAATATATTTTACTGTTTTTAATTCAGAAGATGAAGTAGGATATAATTGAGTTTTCGTCTTTGTCTGACCATATTTGGTTTTGTACTTTTCTTTCTTTGGCTCCCATGTAAAGGATGATCTCGTCAGCAACCAGTTTTTTTCATCAGCATTCTGCAGATCACCGGTGGCGGCTACTACATAGTTCTTAGGCAACGTTATATTGACATCAAAATTTCCAAACTCACCGTAAAACTCACCCTGGTCAAGATAGGGAATAGGATGCCAGCCTTTATGATCATAGACTGCTGGTTTAGGATACCACTGTGTTGCCTGGTAAGATTCACCATCATGACCACCACGTGAAAAATTGAAAGGAAGTTTTACATGGAAGGGTGTTGTGATAATTATTTTTTGTCCCGGTGGCAATGGTGATGGTAAAACAAGTTTTATGATATCAATATGCTGTGGATGATCTTCTGTAGATGCTGTTTGATCATTTACCCTGAATTCAAGTTTATTGATATATCCCCGGTCTTCTTTATTTGAGAAATAGAATTTAGTGTTACCATTTTCTAATGACTGATCAGTGAAGGCTGTTTTATCATTCTTATAGGCATTTGGCCATACATGAAACCATATGAATTTTAAGGTGTCGGGAGAATTGTTGATGTATTCGATCTTTTCAAATCCATCTAAAACATGTTGTTTGTCATTTAATGATACATCGATCGTATAGTTGACCTGTTGCTGCCAATATTGTGAAAAGGCTGGGAACTGTGAAATATGCGTTATGAGCAGGAAGAAAACGAGTTTTCTCAAAGGATGGAATTTGATTCCAAAAATAAAATCTAAAATCCGCAATCTGAAATCTAAAATGACTATTTGCCCTTACCAAGGAAGATAATCCTCAATGTATGTATCATGATCTTAAAATCAAGAGCAAGGGAAATGTTTTCGATATAAAGCAGGTCAAACTTACTGCGTTCGATCATTTCTTCGACATTTTCAGCATAACCAAATTGCACCATGCCCCAACTGGTAAGGCCCGGTTTTACTTTCAACAAATATTTATAGTATGGAGATTTTGCAACAACCTGCTCAATATAAAATTTTCGTTCAGGTCTTGGTCCTACAAGGCTCATTTCCCCTTTAATGATATTCCATAATTGAGGTAATTCATCCATCCGCCATTTGCGCATTTTTCTTCCCCATACAGTAACTCGCTGATCATTTTTTGATGAAAGTGACGGACCTTCATTTTCCGCACCAACTATCATCGATCTGAATTTATACATCATAAAAGGCTTGCCTTTATAGCCGATCCTTTCCTGTTTGAAAATGATAGGACCTTTCGATGATAACCTAACTCTGATCGCTATATAGAGAAATAGTGGGGATAGAATAATAAGAAAAATTGCTGCGATCATGATATCAAGCACCTGTTTTATGTTTTGTTGCCAAACGGGCATTAATCCAGTTTGCAGGTCAATTAGAACTGCGCCAAAAACATTATTTATTTTTACGGAGCCGGAAAGAATGTCTAATGTATCGGGAAGGATCTTTATCTCGACATCTTTTTCGCTCAAGCGATTGATGATCTTTTCCATTCCAGATTGCTCCGATTTTTCCAGGGCAATTACCACCTGTTTAACATTGTTTTCATCAATGACTTTTTCAAGGTGATCAAGACGTCCTAACTCAGGCATGTGGCTCCTGATGTTATGATTTCCATTTGTAGCGGTGCTCACAAAACCAATATACCTGTATCCTGTATTGTGAAAATTTTTATTGGTATCAGTATAAATTTTTATAGCTGTCTCATCGTTCCCGATCATTAGTGTATTAAAAAAAATCTTTCCTGACTGCAATTGACTTTCCGTTATATTGAGAATGATCAGCCGGCCAGTAATTGTTAATAGCAAATGAATGCCAAGCAACGTAAAGTAGGCAACGTAATAATATTTATAAGACTTATTGTCGTCCTCTATGTCGTTAAGAATAATTGTGAAATAAAGAAAGGCGGTACCGATCAGGCTACAAATAAACACAGTTGTTATTTCCTGCAGTTTTGATTTTTTATATAAAGCACGATAGGAACCGACAAGTGTATAAAGGATAACCCAGCCTACCGGAACAAGAGTGATACCTAACCAAAAATTATCATCGATCGCTAATTCGCCATTCTCACTAATAGTAAGCCCTAAAAAATATTTACGCAAAAAATACATGATGCCCCATGCCAATGAGGCCATTAAGAAATCAGAAAAGACATACCAGGCGATATGAATTGGTTTGGTTTGCTTCATCAGCGTGTGATCACGTTATTACCTATCTTTTGTAAAATCTGGTGTGCCACATCCATGGCCATCAATCCATCAATCTCAGAAACAATAGTTCTAGTATTTTTTTCGATCGCATTTTTAAATTCTTCCAGTTCCTTCTTTATTGCATTTATATCCGGAACCTGGGGATTGGATATGGCAATACTTTTCTTACCATTTAGCGTATCAATATCAAAGGTGAAAACATTTGTATCATCTGTTTCCTCATCCTTTAATTTTATGATCTCTGATTTTTTATTCAGGAAATCGATGCCGATATAAGCATCTTTTTGAAAGATGCGGATCTTGCGCATTTTTTTCATAGAGATCCGTGATGAAGTAAGATTGGCAACACATCCATTATTAAATTCAATTCTTACGTTAGCGATATCTGGTGTTTCTGTCATTACTCCAACACCGCTTGCAGAAATATATTTTACATCACTTTTTACAATGCTTAAGATAATGTCAATGTCATGGATCATCAGGTCAAGAATAACGCTTACTTCTGTACCTCTTGGATTAAACTGTGCAAGCCGGTGCACCTCGATGAACATTGGATTTAATTTCAGATCTTTTACAGCGAGAAAAGCAGGATTAAATCTTTCCACATGTCCTACCTGCAATTTTACATTTGATTCTCTTACCAGTTTTACAAGTGCATGCGCCTCATCCATTGTTTGGGCCAATGGTTTTTCTACAAAAACATGTTTGCCTTTCCTGATAGCGGCTTCACAAAGAGAGAAATGATGATCAGTTGGCGCTACAATATCGGCCGCATCGATCTCAGTCAGAAGCTCGCCGGGATCATTAAATCTTTTCAATCCATATTTTGCAATTACTTCTTCCGCATTTTTTTCATCCGGATCATAAAAGCCGACAAGTTCGCATCCTGCAATTTCTTTCCAGTTATTCAAGTGAAATTTACCAAGATGACCAACGCCAAAAACTCCAACCTTGAGCATGTTATTTATTTAATGCTCAAAGATAAAGATTGGCAGTTCTAAACTTGAACTATTCATCAGGTTTGGTGATCGATATCGAAGAAGAAAAGAAGGGAATATAAAACCGGCAGATACTAGTTGAGCGAACTACCTTTCAATGTTGATATTTTTTTTTGAGATGCTGAATTAAGTCCCGCTTTTTTCAAACCTGTTAAGATCTCTTTATTCAGATCATTTGATAATAAAAATGACTCAATGATTGTCTTTACCTGGTTCGCGGGATCAGGAAGCAATTGATTGAGCAACTTCAGGTTTTTGCCAGCTTCTTCTGTGCGATTTAAATGACCTTGAACGGACGCTTTAAGCATCGGATCCCATAGCAATTGAGGCATATCGATCTTCTCCATCCAATGATTGGCGTTTAGGTAATCTTTTTTATAGAGATAGTGAAAGACAAATCCTGCATTAAACCACCAGGGGCCATATGGATTATGCTGAATAGCATCCTGTAAAAGAATAAATCCTCTGTCAAATTCTCCGGCGCATATCAGCACAAATCCCATTGCGCCCCACACATCAGCGGCATTTGGGTTAATGGCTATACACTGATCAACTGATTTCAGGCATTCCTCACGGTTATGATAAAATAAATATATCCATGCCAGTGCCTGGTAAGCATGTTGACATTTAGGATCAATATTAACTGCACGCAAAGCACATTTTAAACCTTCCTCTAATGGGTTCTTTATTTTTTTAAAGGCTAATACTTTATCATCAAGGTACAATTCTCCTAACATGGCCCATGCCAGTGCGTATTCGGGGTCTGCTTTTACAGCGGCTTCTAAAGCATTAATTGCTTTTTGCAAAGCTTCAGAAGTCCAGACTTTTTGATAGTGATAATACAAGGATATCGCATCCAGACTATGTATACCGTTTGTATGATTGCCATCTGGCACTTTCATCATATCCCTGGTAATAGCGCCATAATATCCACCAATTGCAGTTAATATACTTTTTACAATTTCATTCTGAATTTCAAAAATGCCGGAAGCTGTATTATTTCGTTGGAAAGATCTTGCCCATAATTGTTCTCCATTTTCACATAAGATCAACTGTACCCAGATACGAAGATGCTTATTGTCATGTTGGATACTTCCCGTTAATACATATTTAGCTCCTAATAAGATTGCAGCTTCTTTTACATCATTAGTTTTGCTGGCAACGTGACGTGAAGAATTATAAGAGATCACAGCTAGTTCATAAAACAATGTTAGCTCTGTACTTAATTGTTCACCTAATCCATCAGCAAAAAAATCTCTTGAAGAATCCTGGCTGATATTTCTGAATGGAAATACGGCCACTACAGGTTTAAATCTTGCCGGCTTTACTTTTTCAACAATAGCGTTGTTGATCTCAATTGTTTTTTTCGGTTGAAAAACCGGGATATAACTTCCTTTGGGAATTTCAATTACGATCGGATCGTTCTTGCCTGCATCATAATAATATTCTTTCAATGCTCTTCTTAACCTGCCGGCATGTATTCGAACGATCGCATCCAGCTGGGGGTTAAAATCAATATTGCGGGATAATACGCTTATGCCAATAGAATATTCTTTGATCTCGTCTTCTTTACCGGCAAGAGTTTTCTCTGTGACAAATTCAAGAAAACCTGATAATATTCGTGAGCTTTTAAAAGCAGGGGTGGAAACAATTCTTTTTAATTGTGCTTTGATCTCACTTATGTAAGAATTTTCTTTTGCTCCCATAGAGCATTGATTTGGTTAAAATAAGGTTGATGGTACTGCTCGCAAAATAGGGTATTTAAATGAATCTTAGTAAAATGGGTTGGGATTAGGGGCCGTTCATGCGCATAATTTGATAATTGGTAAAAACAGTCTTTGAAGCTGCCTGTTTAATAACAGTTATTTGCTGCTTTATGCCCTGGTCCATTAAAAAGAATCCTAAGATTTTTTCGCCTGTATGAGTTTAAGTTAATTAAGACCTGGTAGCAATTAGAGAACCCGGGTTTACCGTTAATTAACCGTATAATACTTATCTGGCGTACATAAGTATTTTAACATTGTGAAACATTGGATCATCCTTTACCTAAAATGACAAAAGAGCTTGTATACATATTAGGAAAATTCCCAGATCACAGCGAAAAAATTATTGATTTATATAATAAGGATGAAGACTTCAGAATACTATGTGAAGATTATATAACCAGTATTCAAGCAGCGGAAGAGCGAAGGCTAAATGCGATCAAGGACCGAAAGATCGAAAGAGAATTTTTACATGTTAATATAGAGTTGGAAAAAGAGATCATTCATTTATTAGAAACATATCAGCAAAAGGATTTGACTTAAGAATTTAATTGGAAATAGCTCTACGGATCTCTATTAAAATCACTAATCAATTTCCTGTTGCCGGATTTGGACGTGAATAAAACTATTCACGCAGAGTTTCTCTTACCCTTTTAAAATTAGAAGCCCATTATCAGGTGTACACGCAGCGATCGGAAGATCTTTTAAATATATCAGGACGTTCAAGAAAACAATTAGAAACGAAACCAAACCGAAATCAAAAACCTAAACATTATTATGAGAATAAAGATCCCTTTTATGCTAATTGCATTGTGTTTTTTGGTTGCCTGTAGCGACCAAAAACAGGAAACCTCTGCTACAGCAGCGACGACAACCAGTGATGAAATGGATCGCACCTCTCTTCCGATCAAAGAACCTTTGCGTCAAACCTATAAAGAATTGGATGCTACCAATGCAAAGGCGCCTGCACGTTTTGAGGTAAAGGCACCAAAGGGTGCACCCAATGTAGTGGTCGTATTGATCGACGATATTGGCTTTGGCGCATCGCAGGCTTTCGGCGGCCCTATCAATATGCCTACACTTGATAAATTAGCTGCGACTGGTTTAAAGTATAATCGTTTTCACACAACATCCCTATGCTCTCCGACAAGGATGGCTTTACTTACCGGCTATAATCATCATAGCAACAATACCGGTTCTGTCATGGAAACAGGCACTGCTTTTCCTGGTAACACTGGTGTAAGACCACAATCAATTACACCAATGGCGGAAGTGCTTCGCCAGAATGGATTCAGCACTGCTGCTTTTGGTAAGTATCATGAAACTCCACCATGGGAAATTTCAGTTTCGGGGTCGCTGGATCGTTGGCCGACACATTCTGGTTTTGATAAGTTCTATGGATTTATTGGTGGAGAAACAAATCAATGGGCACCCCTGATTTATGATGGCACCACACAAGTGGAGGTTCCGAAAAATAAAGATTATCATTTCACTACTGATATGACGAACAATGCTATTAGCTGGGTTCGTTTCCAGCAAGCATTAACTCCGGATAAACCTTTTTTCATGTATTTCGCAACTGGTGCTTGTCATGCACCACATCATGCGCCAAAAGAATGGATCGATAAATACAAAGGCAAATTCGATGAGGGTTGGGATAAACTGAGAGAAGAAACATTAGCAAAGCAAAAACAACTTGGCCTGGTTCCACAAAATGTGAAACTTGCTCCGAAGCCAACTGATATAAAAGATTGGGACAAGCTTTCTGTTGATGAAAAGAAATTGTTTGCCCGCCAGATGGAAGTGTATGCAGGTTTTGCAGAGCATACTGATCATGAAGTTGGCCGTCTTGTTTCAGCCATCGAAGATCTTGGTGAAATGGACAACACTTTATTTCTCTATGTGGTTGGTGATAATGGCGCCAGCGCAGAGGGCCAGATGCTTGGTATGTATAATGAAATGACATATTTCAATGGTGTTCCGGAAACCGTACCGGATATGATGAAACATATTGATGAATGGGGAGGACCAAGCACCTATCCGCATTATGCCGCAGGCTGGGCAGTTGCATTGGATGCACCATTTGCATGGACAAAGCAGGTAGCTTCTGATTTTGGCGGCACACGTAATGCTATGGTAGCGCATTGGCCCGCAGGTATCAAAGCCAAAGGAGAGATCCGTTCACAATTCACACATGCGATAGATATTGCACCAACTGTTTTTGAAGTTTGTCATGTTCCTGCGCCAACAACGGTGAATGGCATTAAGCAGGATCCAATTGAAGGAACCAGTTTCCTCTACAGTTTCGATGATGCGGGTGCAAAAGAGAAACACACCACACAATATTTTGAAATGTTCGGAAACAGGGCGATCTATAAAGATGGATGGTATGCAAGAACTATTCACAGGGCAGCATGGAACTCAAAACCTTATACATCGCTTACGGGAGATAAATGGGAGTTATATAATTCAAATGAAGATTTCAGTCTCTCAACTGATGTAGCTTCACAAAACACAGATAAGCTAAAAGAACTCCAGGCCTTATTTATGAGTGAAGCAGAAAAATATCATGTATTACCTATTGATGATCGCTTATTGATAAGAACGGATGCAAAAGCCGTTGGACGACCTGATGTGATGGGCGAGCGGACATCGATCACTTATGGTGAAGGAATGAAAGGAATGGCAGTAGACATTTTTATCAATACCCGCAATACTTCTTATACAATGACTGCAGATGTAGAGGTTGCCGCAAATGGTAACGGGGTTATAGTTTGCCAGGGCGGAAGATTTGGAGGATTTTCATTCTATATCAAAGGTGGGAAGCCAATGTTCACCTATAATTATCTTGGATTGGAAAGCTACACTGTTTCTTCAACCATGGCATTGAAACCGGGTAAGCATACCATTGTATATGATTTTAAATATGATGGCGGTGGCCCGGGTAAAGGTGGAGTTGGAAGCTTTACTATTGATGGTACTAAATTCGGCGAAGGACGAATTGATAAAACCCAGCCTGGAATATTTTCTGTAGATGATCTGGCAGATGTTGGTACAGATGACGGAACTCCGGTAGCGAATTATGGGGGATCGGCTCACTTCAATGGGCACCTTGAAAATATCACCATTGAAACGCATCCGGCATCAAACAGCACAGCCATTAAGGAGAAGGAAAAAGATTTGGACGATGTTGCAAAGTTGGCAAGCCACTAATAAACCGGATCATAGATATCAATAAGATCATCGAAAGTTTAAGTCAAGTAGTTGATGAGAACTTGATGGGTCTCCTCAACTACTTGTTATCATATAATCACTGCATTTAGCATTCTCCTTTATCTTTAACCAAGAATTGGAGAATGATGTTGGTAAGAATCATTTGGCGAATAAATAAAAAGACAAGAGCCTTCTTTAATAGTATTAATTATTGGAGTTGCTTCTTTTGGTGAAACAGCCGGGCAACCCTGGCTTCTTCCAATATAACCAAGCCTTGAAATGTAATTGGGATCTACATATTTTGCTCCATGAAATACAATGGCTCTTTCGTATGCGTTATCATTGATGCCTTTTTCAAGACCTTCCAATTTAAGCGAGTAGCCATGTTTGCCATTATAAGTATCCAATGTTTTATAAAAACCCAAACTACTTTTATTTGAAGAAGGACTATTAGAAAAAGAATTCGCCATTTCTTTTCCTGAATTTTTTCCATGTGCTACATAGGTGGTATATAGAACCTGGTAATTTTTAAGATCAACTACATATAATCTTTTATCTGTGCTGGGTAAACTAAAATCAATGATAGAAATTATGCTGTCATTTAAAATAACACCCTGTTCTCTTAATTTTTCAAAACCTTTTTGGGCCAATTCAAATGCAACTCTGTTTAATCCTGCAATATTCAATCTAAGACTATCATACACAGAAATTGCGGATGGTATAGTAGGTATAAGGTCGCTGACATGAAGATTTGATACGGTGTTCTTGATTTGAGTGGCTCTTTTTTCAACTGATTTTGCAAATGCAAACGGGAAAGAAAACAAACCAATTAGTAATGTTGATATGAATAACCAGGCATTCCTCACTTTTCTTTTCTGCATTGGTAATAATTTTTTGTTGTTAAAAAATAAAACTGCCCGGGTGACAGAATCACACTGGGCAGTTAGTTTTGTTCCAAGGGTCAATCTCTACTAAAAACGAGCTCTACAAATTTTCGGGACCGAATCCCGCTTGAATCGGGACGACCTCTGAATTTCTGCGGACCGGACGGGACTCGAACCCGCGACCTCCGCCGTGACAGGGCGGCATTCTAACCAACTGAACTACCGATCCATTCCTTTAAATGACCTTTTTCGACATCATTTTTTGGGATGGCAAAGATAGCCCGGCATGGTTTTGTTGCCAAAAGTTTTTCCTTCAAAAACCAATGAAAATTTAGAAATAATCCGCTCATCACATACAATTTGACGATTTTCCTTCTCCTATCAGTTGCTATTGTGGATAACCCACCTCAATTTTTATTGTTTGTTTTCACATTGATAAGGCCTGATTATTGAGTAATTTTCATGATATTAATCAATGGTTGATGATAAATGTTTCCACCATCAAATTGCTTCGCATTCCATTTTCATTTTTTTTATCCCCCATCTATTTTTTTGCGTTGGCACAAGTGCCACGGATTAATTGGTTTAATGCCGTGTTAATATTCTTCATTATTCATTTTCTAATTTATCCTGCAAGCAACGGTTATAACAGTTATATGGATCGGGATACTGAAAGTATTGGTGGGCTTGAGAAACCACCTGCACCGTCGTTCGAACTTTTTTGGGTAAGTATTGTTTTAGATTCAATAGGCATTTTATTGAGTTTGCTTATTGGCCCGGCCTTTACCCTTGTTATTCTTTTCTATATTGGTGCATCAAAGGCGTATAGTTATAGGGGCATTCGATTAAAGAAATATCCATATCTCAGTTATTTTATCGTGATCCTGTTCCAGGGTGCAGTTACTTTCTGGTTGGTTTATTATGGAAGTAATGCTGAACAAAATATTTCGGTTCCATGGCAGGGTATGATTATATGTTCCCTGTTAGTTGGCGGCTTTTACCCGCTAACACAGATATATCAGTATAAACAAGATCTTGATGATGGGGTGAAAACGATCAGTTATAAGTTAGGTTATATCGGTACATTTATATTCTGTGCCATTGTTTACATTTTAGCATGGGCATTCATGGCACAATTTTTTATAAGCAACAAACACGGGAATCAATTATTGGTGACCGGCATCTTTTTTATCCCCGTTATCGTTTACTTCATCAGGTGGTTTGTTTTGGTTTACAGAAACAGCAAAGAAGCCAATTTTAAAAATACGATGAAGATGAACTGGCTGGCGGCAACTTGTACGAATATTTCTTTTTTGATCTTATTAATATGGAGGTGGTTTGAGTAAAATTATTTCAATAGGAACGGCGTTACCGGAGTATCAGCATGAACAAGAAAAGATCTTTGAGTTTATGAGTCGTGTTTATGCGATCAATGAAACGGAAAAAAGAAAACTAAAATTCCTCTACAAGCACAGTGGCATTCAAACCCGTTATTCTGTTTTACCTGATTATAGTGTTTCTGCTGACGAATGGAAATTCTTTACTCCAACAGAAAACCTGGAACCTGTTCCTTCTATTGAAAAAAGAATGAAAAACTTCCGGGAACATGCTGCTCCATTATCATTAAAAGCTATCAATAATTGTCTTGCTGATTTTAAAGATCAGCCTGTCACTCATCTTATAACGGTTAGTTGTACCGGTATGAGTGCTCCCGGCCTGGATCTTGAATTGATCGAGTTATTGAATTTGCCTGCTACAACGTGGCGAACATCTATCAATTTCATGGGCTGCTATGCAGCTATACATGCTTTAAAACTTGCTGATGTAATTTGTAAAGCTGATGCAAAGGCAAATGTTTTAATTGTATGTGTTGAATTATGTACACTTCATTTTCAAAAAAAATATAATCCTGATAATATTTCCAGTGCCATATTATTCAGTGATGGCGCTGCTGCGATGCTTGTAACCGGAAATAATGAAACAGAAGGATTGAATATCGATCATTTTTATTCTTCTGTATCATTTAAAAGCAAACAGGAGATGGTTTGGGAACTATCGTCAACCGGTTTTCTTTTAACACTCAGTGGTTATATTCCTGAATTGATCGAAGAAGATTTTAATGGCATTGTAAATGAATGTTTGAAAGAAACAAGCCTAAGTAAAGAAGATATAACTCATTGGTGTATTCATCCCGGCGGAAAAAAAATATTGGAAGCTGTACATAATAGCCTTGGATTTACAAATGGTCAATTGCAGCCTTGCTATGATGTATTAAATGATCATGGCAATATGTCTTCTCCAACAATTCTCTTTGTGTTAAAACGGATACAGGAGGCATTGGATAAAAAAAAGCCCAACAATATATTTGGTGCAGCATTTGGTCCTGGTCTTACGATCGAAACTTTTATTTTATCCACTTAATTATTTCAAATTTCATATAGCAACTTGCAAGATGATCTTACATACGATCTTGCCATTGTTGGCGGTGGACTTGCCGGTCTTTCTTTATCAATTCAAATGGCCAAAGCTGGCTATAGGGTTATTCTCTTTGAAAAAGAACAATATCCTTTTCATCGTGTCTGCGGTGAATATATAAGTTTGGAGTCATGGGATTTTTTGCAAAGTCTTGGAGTTGATCTTCGATCGTTGAATGTATCACAGATCAAAAGATTAAGTGTATCTGCAAAAAATGGAAATTCGTTTGAGCAAGAATTGCCATTGGGTGGTTTTGGTATCAGTCGTTATAAACTTGATCATTGCTTAGCGCAAATAGCAAAACAGTCGGGAGTTGTAGTATTTGAACAGACCCGTGTCAATGAGATTAATTTTTTTAACGATGAATTTAATATCCAGTCAACAATAGGCAATTTCAAATCGAGAGTAGCAGTTGGTTGTTTTGGTAAGAGAAGTAATCTTGATGTTAAGTGGAAGCGGCCATTTGTTTTGGCAAAGAAGAATAAGCTCAATAATTATATCGGGATAAAGTATCATATCAAATACAATTTCCCGGCTGATCTTATTGCTCTTCATAATTTTAAGAAAGGGTATTGTGGTATTTCAAAAATTGAAAATGAACAGTATTGCTTCTGTTATCTTACTGTTGCAGATAATTTACAGAACAGCGGCAATGATATTAAGAAGATGGAGCAAATGATCCTTTCTGCAAACCCGCATTTAAAAAAGATATTTGACGAATGTGAAATGCTGTGGAAAGAACCCATTGTTATCTCACAAATAAGTTTTGATAAAAAGAATCTGATAGAAGATCATGTGCTGATGATCGGCGATGCAGCAGGAATGATCACGCCTTTATGTGGCAATGGGATGAGTATGGCACTGCATGCAAGTAAAATTGCTTCCGGACAAATTCAGGAATTTTTGAAAGGGGCTATTTCGAGAGAATTAATGGAACAAAATTATTCCGCTAAATGGAATAAATTATTTTCAAAGCGATTAAGAACAGGACGCATACTTCAGCGATTACTCAATGATCCACGACTTACAAATTTAGTGATAGGAATAAGCAGATATTTTCCTTCGCTGATAAAGACGTTGGTTAAAAAAACTCATGGCGAGCCGTTTTAAAAATCGGTTTTCCCAACCTTATTATAAATAGATGCGGCTGTTCCTCTCGGTAATACTCTTAAAACTCCCGACATCACATTTGCTAAAAAACCCGGCACAATGATCCTTTTTCCTTTTAATGTTTTTCGTACTGCTTTTTCTCCAACTTTTTGCGGAGTCCTCGCCATTTTGTCGCCAAATTTCCCCAATTGCTTTTTTGTTTCTGCAACGATCTCGGGCTTTGTATATACAGGTCCCGGTGCAAGGCAACTTACATTGATATCTCTATCCTTTAACTGGTAATGCAAAGAGTAACTAAAAAAAATAACAGCTGATTTAGTGGCGGAGTAAATATTTTTTATAGGTATTGGAGCAAAGCCTGCCATGCTTGCTACATTAATTATATATAAGAAGGTGAGTTTTTTTCTAATAAGGGAAGTAAAGTAAAGGTTAGTGCCATATATGATTCTATATTCAATCTTACCATATACCGAAGGGAATCAAGGGTAGTGCTAAGATAATCTCTTGAGCCACCTGCACCGGCTACATTGCAAAGAGCCTTTAATGGAATATTTCTTTCTGCACACCATATGGCAATTTCAATTGCAGATTCTTCGCGACTCAGATCATAAGAAAGTAATTCCACATGAATGCCGTAAGCAGATTCCAATTTATGCTTTGCAGTTTCAAGACTATCCCAATGTCTTGCGATAAGTATAAGATTGTAATTGCGTTTTGCCCAAGCTTCAGCAAGAGCATATCCAATTCCTTTGCTTCCGCCTGCGATCAGCGCATAGGGCCGGGAAAAAGTTGTACCAATAGCTTGTTTGTAAACATTTAAAGAATCCATGATATGAGGCGTTTGGCCGTGATTCCTGGCTGAGATCATTAATGCCAGCAACAGGATTATAAGTTGTTTCATGGAAGGATTGGTACAATCATTATGCCGCTGGATGGCCTATAAGGCTATTATTATTTTATTCTTACATTCGCCATTCATTTTCAGCCTATGCCGTCCAATGCTAACCGACAGTTTCTTGATTTTGAAAAGCCTATCAAGGACCTGATCGAAACAATAGAAAAGTATAAGCACGATGCCGAGAAGAATAAGATGGATATGACTGAGCCTATCCGCCAGTTGGAAGAGAGCATTGCGCAAAAAAGAAAAGAGATCACCCAACATCTTACGAGCTGGCAGCGAGTGCAGTTAAGCCGCCATCCCGACCGGCCATATACTATGAAGTATATTGAGAAAATGACCAAATGTTTTCTTGAACTCTATGGCGACCGTAATGTGAAAGATGATAAAGCGATGATCGGTGGTTTTGCAAACCTTGATGGAGAAACCGTAATGCTCGTTGGTCAACAAAAAGGTATCAATACTAAAATGCGACAGATGCGGAATTTCGGAATGGCAAATCCCGAAGGTTATCGCAAAGCACTTCGATTAATGAAGCTTGCTGAAAAATTCAATAAGCCTGTCATTACATTGATCGATACTCCCGGTGCTTTTCCTGGTTTGGAAGCAGAAGAAAGAGGACAAGGCGAAGCGATCGCCAGGAATATTTATGAAATGATCCGTCTTAAAGTACCGGTGATCTGTGTCATTATTGGTGAAGGAGCAAGCGGTGGTGCATTAGGTATTGGTGTTGGCGATCGGGTTTATATGATGGAGAATACATGGTACACAGTTATCAGCCCCGAAAGTTGTTCATCTATTCTTTGGCGCAGTTGGGATAAAAAAGAAGTAGCGGCTGAACAACTTCGTCTTACTGCCAGCCATATGTTAGAATTTGGATTGATCGATGGAATAATTCCTGAACCTGATGGGGGAGCACATTGGGATTATAGCCAGTCAGCGGAAATATTGAAGAATTTTTTAATACCTGTGCTAAAGGAATTAAAACAAATACCTGCTGAAGATAGAGTGAGCCAGCGAATAGTGAAGTTTGGAAAAATGGGATTCTGGGAGGAAACCCCTGTCCCCTAAAGGGGAACTTAAATCAATTCTTCATTGTTTATTGGAATAGTATTATTGATGATAGGTTTAAATAATGAGCCCGGCTTTAGTAGTACTATTTAGCTTCCGTTGCGTCGCACTCTTATACTTTCAGTAACTTTGCTGAGCGTTTTAATTTTGATTTTTTAATTTTTAATTTGAGATATGTCTCTTCGTGAAATGTTTCGTGGTACTGGTGTGGCAATTGTTACTCCATTTACACAAGATGGCAGCATTGACTGGCCATCATTTGAAAAAGTCATCAATCATATTATTGATGGCAAGTGTGAATACCTTGTTGTGCTTGGTACAACAGGTGAAAGTGCAACAGTTCATGGTAAGGAGAAACAGGAAGTATTTTCATTTGTAAATAAAATAACTGCCGGTCGAGTTCCGATCGTTGCCGGTATCGGTGGTAGTGACACTCATGAAGTGATCGAAGGATTTAAAACTTTTGATCTTACAGGTTATGATGCTATTCTTTCAGTGTCTCCTTATTACAGCAAGCCCAACCAGGAAGGATTGTTTCAGCATTATAAAGCACTAGATGCAGCGACGCCTTTGCCGATCATGATGTATAATGTTCCTTCACGTACAGGAATGAATGTAACAGGTGAAACACAGGTAAGAATTGCAAACGAGTGTAAAAACATATTTGCAACAAAAGAAGCCAGTGGCGATTTTGCACAGATCAATTATATCATAAAAAATAAGCCTGCAGATTTTATGGTCATCAGCGGTGATGATCCGATCACGTTGCAGATGATAGCAGCAGGAGCAGATGGATTGGTTTCAGTTGTTGCCAATGCTTATCCAAAAGATTATTCTGATATGGTTCGTTTTTGCCTGGAGGGAAATTTTGAAGAAGCACAAAAACTTCACTATAAATACACAGATATTATAGCATCCATGTTTGCCGAAGGCAGTCCAAGCGGTGTAAAGGCTTATCTCTCAGAAATGGGATTATGCGGAAACTATTTCCGTTTACCTGTATGGCAGGTAAGTGAAAGACATCATTCAAAAATTAAGGAGTTGATGAAAAAGGTCAGTTCAGTATTCCTGCAATACTGAACTTTTTAGCAACCCTTTATTGTTTTTTTACCTCTAGTCACGGAGTACAAGGGATAACAGGGTAATTCTTCGTGTTTCCGAGTGCCTTCGTGTGTTTATCGTTGTTTAAATTCTGGAAAAAATCAATTAAATTGTTACTTGGTTTTCAAAGTCACATTATTAATCCTTCTTTCATCATGAAATACTCGCCTGTTCAGAATTATATTAACGGGAAATTTGTCGATGCTTCATCTGACCGTACACTTGATGTTATCTCGCCGCTTGATGGTAATCTTCTTTCGAAAGTTCCAATGTCAACTTCTAAGGATCTGGATAATGCAGTGAAAGCTGCGAAAGCTGCTTTTCCAAAATGGAGTCATACGCCAATTAAAGAACGGGTGCAGGTTTTTTATAAGTACAAATATTTAATGGAACAAAATCTGCAGGAACTGGCTGCATTGGTTAGCGAAGAAAATGGAAAAACGATCGGCGAAGCAACGGCAGAAATTGAAAAATGTATTGAGCTCACTGAGTTTGCCTGCTCATTACCACAATTAGTAACTGGCGAAGTCTTGGAAGTAAGCAAAGGCGTTGAATGCAGAACAGAACATGTGCCGCTGGGTGTTGTTGCTTCAATCGTTCCTTTCAATTTTCCAAGCATGGTTCCCAACTGGACGATACCGAATGCGATTGGTTTAGGAAACTGTATGGTGATAAAACCTTCTGAGAAAGTTCCATTGAGTGTTGGAAGATTAGCACAATTATTAAAAGAAGCAGGCTTGCCTGATGGTGTATTCAATATTGTTCATGGTGACAGTGAAATTGTAGAAGCTATTTGCGATCATCCGGGTATTGAAGCTGTTTCTTTTGTTGGCTCTACTAAAGTTGCCAAGATCGTTTATCAACGGGCAACACAAAAATTCAAAAGAGCATTGGCATTGGGTGGTGCAAAAAATCATTTGATGGTTTTGCCAGATGCAAAAGCAGATATGACGGCACAGAATGTGGCAGCAAGCATGAGTGGTTGCGCCGGCCAGCGTTGCATGGCGGCGAGTGCAATGGTTGGCGTTGGAAATATTGATCATATCATTGAAAAGATAGTTGATGAAGCAAGAAAGATCGTTCCGGGTAAAAATTTGGGCGCTGTGATAAGCAAAGAAAGCAAAGAACGTATTGAAAGATATATTGGCGAAGCAGAAAGAGATGGTGCAAAAATTTTAGTGGATGGAAGAAACGCTAAAGTGGAAGGAAAAGAAAACGGAACTTATGTGGGTCCTACAGTTATTGATTTTGTAAAACCTGAGATGAGTGTGGCCAAAGAAGAAATTTTCGGTCCCGTTATTTCTATCATGCGTACGAATACAGTTGATGAAGCATTGGCAATTGAAAATGCAAATCCTTATGGTAATGCTGCATCCGTGTTTACACAAAATGGCGGATTGGCAAGATATATAATTGATCATGCCAGTGCTGGAATGATCGGTGTGAATGTGGGTGTGCCTGTACCTCGTGAACCTTTTTCTTTTGGCGGATGGAATGAAAGCAAATTTGGCGTGGGTGATATTACAGGAAAAAGTTCGATCGAGTTTTGGACAAAATTGAAAAAAAGTACAGTAAAATGGAATCCGGAAGCGGGAGTGAATTGGATGAGCTAACCCCCTGTCCCCCTAAAGGGGAGACTTAGGTTGAAAATTCTTTATTTGTTATATATAGACCCCGTAGGGGTCGAATATTTATAGAAAAATGTTTGCAATATGTTTTATTCAACTCCGTACGGAGTTGAATGTCTTTGAATCGAATTTGCTGTATAAATATTTGACTCCGATGGAGTCAACTGAAGATGTTGAATAGAATTGTTATCGCACAAGAGTGCGACGCAACTAAAGCTAAATAGAAATACAAATGCTGGTAACAAAAAAATATTTTCTTTCATTAATGCTTTATGGATCATTATCCGTAGTTGTTTCTTATGGACAAAAACCTGTTGACATTGCTGAAAGTTCAATAAAGGTTGGTATTAAGGCCGAAGAAGAAGTTTATTTTGGTTTTGCAGAAGGGGACAAGCTTATTTTTAGTTTTGAAGAAGCGAATGGTAAAGAAATGAAAGAGGTTGAGATCGTGGAGGTGCCTTATTCTTCTAAATTTTTAGAATACAAGACAAGCAAGATCGAAAACAAAACAATTAATATTGCCAGGACAGGCATCTATAAGTTCCGCTTTGCAAATTCCGCTCTGTTGCCGAGAGTTTGCAGATACAAGATACAGCGTATTCCTGCCGGAGCTTCAACACAAAACTTTAATACAACGGTGTATTTTGATGAGTATAACGATACTACCTATACTAACGAGGTGGAAACTTTCATTGACAGATCGGATACTGTGATCAATAATTTCCAGGACAGAACTATAAAAGTTAATCCGCTAACAGCACCCGGTAGCAGTAAAGTAACATTCAATTTTATGTTGCCGGAAAATACTGTATCATGGAGTTATTATGTTAGTGTTGATAAAGGAGGTCAGCAGATATACCAGGATGCTGCAAAAACACTTAGTTCCAATTTGCCTTCAGTTATTGAAAAATTTCCTAAGTATGGTCCGTTAGCTGCCGTAGCATTGGATGCGCCTTCCTATCTTAAAAAAATAGATACCGGCCAGCATATTAATTACTGGATAGTGGAGGATGATAATGCGGAGTTATTCAAGAACGGAGATCAATTCCGGTTTGTTAAAAAGGGGCGGGGTACGAATGATTTTTCACGGATGGAACCCGGAGACAGAGCTTATTTTTTCTGTTTGCATAATGATTCCAAGGAGGCACCTGTTACCGTTTTGGTTAAGATAACCGCCATACTCATCAATGAAAAATTTACTTCAGAGCCAGTTCGAAGAATGCATGTGACATTGAAAAAGGGAATGCATTTAAAGAATTAACCCCCTGTTCCCCTAAAGGGGAAAACTTAGATAGAAAATAAAATTTATGTCCCAAACAAAAACACTGACGGAAGCACAAGAAATAATACAGGATAGTCTTGATTATACTTTGTTTTCCTGGAGCAAGCAAAAAGGGATTGCGCCCATTGCTGTTAAATATGGTGAAGGCGTTTATTTGTATGATTATGATGGCAAACGTTATCTCGATTTCTCTTCGGGTTTGATGAATGTGAATATTGGCCATGGCAATCAACGGGTGACAGAAGCTGTGATGAAACAAATGCAGGAAGTGAGTTATGTGACGCCAAGTTGTGTAACGAAAGTTCGTGGTGAGGCAGGAAAGAAGTTGGCTTCGATTACTCCGAAAGGGTTGACAAAAACTTTGTTTACTGTTTGCGGAGCTACATCAATTGACAATGCTATAAAGTTAGCAAGACTGTATACGGGTCGTCATAAAATTTTATGCCGCTATCAATCTTTTCATGGCGCATCTTATGGAGCTATGTCAGCAGGTGGTGATCCGCGAAAGCTTGCAGCTGATTCACAACAGTCTCCAAACTTTGTTCATTTCGATATCCCGATCGCTTATCGTTGGGAATATGGGGAAGAGAGTTTATTGAAAGAATCAGTTAAGAATCTTGAAAGAGTCATTGCATTTGAAGGTCCGCAAAATATTGCTGCTATTTTATTAGAAGGAGAATCAGGTTCATCTGGTTGTTTAAAATATCCAGTTGGGTACTTAAAAAAAGTTCGTGAGATATGTGATAAGCATGGAATTTTATTTATTGCTGATGAAGTAATGAGCGGTTTTGGAAGAACAGGGAAATGGTTTGGTGTAGATAATCATGGTGTGGTTCCTGATATGATTGCCACAGCAAAAGGAATTACTTCGGGTTATTTACCGTTAGGCGCATTGATCGTGTCCGACAAAATTGCTTCACAGTATGATGATAATGTTTTGTGGTTAGGATTAACTTATTCTGCTCATCCTGTAAGCCTGGCTGCAAGTTTGGAAGTATTGAAAATTTATGAAGATGACAATCTGATTGAGAACGCAACAACGATGGGAAAATATATTGATTCAAGAATGGAAGAATTAAAAAAGAAACATCCATCAATTGGTGATTGGAGAAATACAGGGTTGCTTGGATGTATTGAATTAGTAAAAAGCAAAGCAACCAAAGAACCAATGGCGCCATTCAATGCAAAGCCCGAAGAAATGACGATCATGAATAAAGTAGCTGCAAGATTGAAAGAACTCGGCATGTACACATTTGTAAGATGGAATTATATTTTCGTTGCGCCACCTCTTTGTATCAATAAAGAGCAAATTGACGAAGGATTAGCGATGATCAGTGATGCGGTTTCAATTGCAGACAAGGAAACAGAACACGGATGACACGGATTAAATAGATTTTCACGGATTTTATTATAATTCATGTATTGAATATTTGTTCAAGAAGGATATTAGATGAAACACGAAGAAATAACAGAGCAAATAATAAAAGCTTTTTACAAGGTGTATAATACACTTGGTTACGGTTTTCTTGAAAAGGTGTATGAAAATGCTATGCATATTGAACTTACAGAAATGGGTTTTAAAGTTGACAGACAAAAAAGAATTTTGGTTTATTATAATAAACATGTTGTTGGCGATTACTGTTCCGATCTAACGGTAGAAGAAGTTGTTATATGCGAATTGAAAACTCATGAAAGACTCTCGGAGGATAATGAAAATCAACTTATCAATTATCTAAAAGCAACTACCATAGAAGTAGGTTTATTACTGAATTTTGGAAAGAAACCCGAAATAAGAAGAAAAATATACGATAACGACAAAAAAACATGGCATACTACCCGCATGACACAAGTATAACAACGGTACGGATTTTAGAGAATTAAAAAAATCTGTGATCTTCCGTTTGATCCGTGTCATCCGTGTTCAAAAAAAATGGATGGAAATCAAGCTATACAAACATCGTCTCTTATCAACGAAGATCTTGCTCCCATTCCCCAGGAAAAAAGGAAATGGGGAACATGGAATTATGCAGCTCTTTGGATAAGTATGAGTTTATGTATTCCAACTTATATGTTGGCAAGTTCATTGATCGGTGGAGGTATGAATTGGTGGCAGGCGATACTTACAATTTTTTTGGGTAACACGATAGTATTAATTCCAATGATATTAAATGGCCATGCAGGTGCGAAGTACGGAATACCCTTTCCTGTTTTTGCAAGAGCAAGCTTTGGAACTAAAGGAGCTAATATTCCTGCGATGCTTCGTGCAATTGTGGCCTGTGGTTGGTTTGGCATTCAAACATGGATCGGCGGCGCATCCATATATTATATAATAAGAGCTTGGGATCCCGGAATGCCGGAGATCAACAGTAATTTTTTATTTCCGCAAACTGTACCGATGATCTGTTTTTTTCTTTTCTGGTTATTGAATATGCTTATTGTTTATCTCGGTGTGGATAGCATTAGAAAATTATTAATATTCAAAGCGATCTTTCTGCCGGTGGCTGCACTTGCATTATTGTTTTGGGCGATCAGTGCTGCAAATGGACTAGGGCCCATACTAGAACAGCCATCTAAATTATCTGGTCCATCATTTTGGAATTTTTTCTTTCCTGCATTAACAGGTATGGTAGGTTTTTGGGCGACGCTTTCTTTAAACATTCCCGACTTTACACGATATGCAAAATCACAAAAGGCCCAGGTAAGAGGACAGGTGATCGGGTTACCACCCTCGATGACATTGTTTGCATTTATAGGTGTAGTGGTTACTTCCGCAACAGCTATCATTTATGGAAGCACAGAATGGGATATTGTAAAGTTGGCGGGTAAGTTTGAAAATAAAGTGGTGATAACATTGGCAATGATCGGTATTGTGATCTCAACATTGGCAACAAATATTGCGGCTAACATTGTAAGTCCTGCAAATGACTTTGCTCATTTATCACCGAAGAAGATCAATTTTAAAATTGGTGGTTATATAACCGGTATCATTGGCATCCTGATCTTCCCGTGGAAATTAATTGCTACCCCTGACGGATATATTTTTACCTGGTTGGTTGCTTACTCAAGCTTATTAGGACCAGTCGGCGGTATTATGATCGCTGATTATTATTTTATAAGGCGGCAAAAATTAATTGTTGATGATCTTTATAAACATAACGGAGAATATAGTTTTGGGAACGGGTTTAATGTAAAAGCCATTATTGCTCTATTATGTGGCATCCTTCCAAATGTGCCGGGATTTTTAGTGACAATAAAACTTATAAATAAGGAAGTGTTTCCAGCATGGCTCAATGACTTGTATAACTATGCATGGTTCGTTGGATTTTTTGTTAGCGCCATTCTTTATATCTTACTGATGCGTTCATACAGGGTAACAGAACAAAAATTAAAAGAAGCTTATGTCGCTGTTGATTAAAAACGGAAGGATCATTACTGCTGATGCGGACTATGTCGCAGATATTTTTATCGATGGAGAAGTGGTACATACTATCGGGAAGAATTTGCCTGTAAATGCTGATGAGATCATTGATGCTACAGGTAAATTGGTTTTCCCCGGTGGTATCGATCCGCATGTGCATCTGGACATGCCATTTATGGGAACCTTTTCATCTGATAATTATGAAACAGGAACAAGAGCAGCATTGTTTGGCGGCACTACGATGGTGATCGATTTCATTTTACAGAAGCAGGGTAACAGTTTACGATCCGCATTGGAAGAATGGCAAGGAAGAAGCGATGGTAATTGCGTGGGCGATTATAGTTTTCACATGGCGGTGACTGATTTCAATGAGAATACAAAAAAGGAAATAAAAGATTTTATTGAGAAAGAAGGCATCACGTCTTTTAAAACCTTTATGGCTTATAAAGGTGCCTTGATGATAGATGACCGGCAGATGATCGGGTTGATGGAAGAAGTGAAACAGCATGGAGGATTGATAAATGTACATGCAACGAATGGCGACATGATCGATTACCTGATCGCAAAGCACAGGGGCGAAGGGAAGCTCTCGCCATTGTATCATTATTTATCACAACCGGAAGTAACAGAAGCTGAGGCATCGGAACGGTTTGTTGATATGTCACATTATACTGGTTGCCCGGGTTATATTGTTCATCTTACATGTGAAGGTGCGTTGAATGCAGTTCGTAACGCGACAAGAAGAAATCAAAAAGTTTTTGTGGAGACCTGTATTCAGTATTTATTGCTTGATGCATCCTTGTATGAAAAAGATTTTGAAGGAGCTAAATGGGTGATGAGTCCGCCATTGCGACAAAAGAAAGACCAGGAAACTTTATGGGCAGGCATCAACCAGGGATTAGTGCAGGTTGTTGCAACAGATCATTGTCCATTCATGTGGGAGCAAAAGAAAATGGGAGAAAAAGATTTTTCAAAAATACCTAATGGACATCCGGCGATTGAGAACAGGATGGAACTATTATTCAGTGAAGGTGTAGTAAAGAATAAGATTACATTAAATAAATATGTTGAAGTGGCTTGTACAAACCCTGCAAAAATATTCGGTATGTTTCCAAGAAAAGGAACAATTGCAATTGGAAGTGATGCAGACATTGTGATCTTAGACCCGCATGAGAAACATGCACTGTCAGCGGGGACACATCATATGAATGTTGATTATAGCGGATATGAAGGATGGGAACTAACGGGTAAAGTGAAAACTGTTTTACTAAGAGGACAAGTTGCGATTGACGATGGAAAATGTTTATTGCAGAAAGGGTATGGTAAATTTATAAAGAGAAATAAAGTGTCTCAAACAATTTAGAATTATGAGTTAAGAATTATGAATGAGGGGAAAGACAATATAATTGTTCAAAAGTCTTATGCTTTTGCATTAGAAATAATCAAGCTTTACAAATTACTAGTTGATAAAAAAGAGTTTGTCCTTTCAAAACAAATTCTGAGAAGCGGCACATCAATCGGTGCCAATGTTCATGAAGCGGTTGCAAGTGAATCCAAGAAAGATTTTGTTCATAAACTTGGCATCGCAGTAAAAGAAGCTAGGGAAACTTCTTACTGGTTAAATTTATTGAAAGACAGTGATTACATTACAAGCAACGAATTTAGTAAGCTAAATAATTCGTGTGACGAGATAATAAAGATTTTAAACAGTATCATTTTAACAACTAAAGAAAGATATTTCTCCAATTCATAACTCATAATTCTAAATTCATAATTAACGATATGCCAAGAATTATCAAATCAGGCCTAATTCAAATGTCTCTTCCCAAATCAGAAGGCGAAGGAACAATCGAAGAGATCAAAGAAGCAATGGTGCTGAAACATATTCCATTGATCGAAGAAGCGGGAAAAAAAGGAGTGCAGATACTTTGTATGCAGGAAATTTTCAATACTCCCTATTTCTGCCCGGGCCAGGATAAGAAATGGTATGAAAGCGCCGAGGCAATGCCGGGCCCAACTGTAGAAAGAATGCAGGAGTATGCAAAGAAGTATAATATGGTAATGATCGTGCCGATGTATGAAAAAGAACAGGCCGGTGTTTTATATAATACAGCAGCTGTTATTGATGCTGATGGAACTTATCTCGGTAAGTACAGAAAAAATCATATTCCGCATACATCAGGTTTCTGGGAAAAGTTTTTCTTTAAACCTGGCAATCTTGGCTATCCTGTTTTTCAAACTAAGTATGCAAAGATCGGGGTGTATATATGTTACGATAGGCATTTTCCTGATGGTGCAAGAATATTAGGATTGAATGGAGCAGAGATCGTTTATAATCCTTCGGCAACCGTTGCAGGTTTATCACAATATTTATGGAAACTGGAACAGCCTGCACATGCTGCAGCCAATGGATATTTTATGGGATGCATCAATAGAGTAGGAACTGAAAAGCCATGGAATCTTGGTAAGTTTTACGGCAGTAGTTATTTCGTTGATCCGAGGGGACAAATATTTGCACAAGCTTCAGAAGATAAAGATGAATTGCTCATTGCAGAATTTGACCTGGATATGATCGAAGAAGTAAGAAGTGTGTGGCAATTTTTTAGAGACAGAAGACCGGAGACTTATGGAAAACTTGTAGAACTTTAAGCCCCCTGTCCCCCTAAAGGGGGAACTTAGTTCGATTAAGCATTTGGTTATTGGTTCTTTCTTTAAACTCCGTAGGAGTTTAATCTTTATAGGAATGAAAAAACATTTATGAACATTCAACTCCGTACGGAGTTGAACAAAACATAATCGAAATTTAATCTATAAATATTTGTCTCCTACGGAGACATTGAGAAACAACATTAAAGATGGCAATTGAGAACAACAGATTAACCAACGAGCAGTACGAACAAAACTTCGCTGACATTCGTCCGCCGTTTGAAAATAAAACGGCAGCGGTGGTAGAAGCGAATCGTTGTATATTTTGTTATGATGCGCCATGTACAAAAAGTTGTCCTACACATATTGATGTTCCAAAATTTATTAAGCAGATCACCACTGATAATGTAAAAGGTTCGGCACATACGATTCTTTCTTCAAATATTATGGGAGCAGGTTGTGCTAAAGTTTGTCCTGTAGAAAAACTATGCGAAGGTGCTTGTGTGTTTAATTTACTCGAAGAAGAGCCGATACAAATTGCAAGACTGCAACAATACTCAACAGCAAAAGCATTAGAAAATAATTGGCAACTTTTTGAAAGGAAGCCTCATAACTCCCCTTTAGGGGTTGGGGGCGGGGGCAAAAAAGTTGCCATCGTTGGAGCCGGTCCTGCAGGTTTAAGCTGTGCTCATGTATTATCAAGAGAAGGAATTGATGTAACAATTTTTGAAAAAGAAGCAAAAGGCGGCGGGTTGATGACTTATGGAATTGCAGCCTATAAAGTGACACCACAGTTTTGCGAAGACGAAGTGAATTATATAACTGCTATCGGTGGCATTGAAATAAAATACAACCAGGAATTAGGAAAAGACATTACACTGGCTCAATTGAAAAAGGAATATGATGCAGTTTATCTCGGCATCGGGGTTGGGGTGGCAAGGCAATTGGATATTCCGGGTGAAAAACTGGAAGGAGTGGTTGATGCTATTCAATTCATTTATGATATCCGTGACAAAGGCTATTCAACTGTTCCGGTTGGGGACAAAGTAGCTGTGATCGGAATGGGAATGACAGCGATCGATGCGGCTACGCAATCAAAACGTTTGGGCGCAAAAGAAGTAACACTTATTTATCGGAGAACACAGGATGAAATGCCCTGCACTGAATTTGAATTAAATATTGCCAAACAGGATGGTTGCAATATTATATGGCTGGCTGCACCGAAGAAGGTGAAAGGTAAAAAGGGGAAAGTGAAAGAATTAGTTTGTAGTGTTATGAATCTCGGCGAACCTGACGCCAGCGGAAGAAGAAGCCCGATTGATACCGGAGAAACTTTTAAGCTGGATGTTGACATGGTAATAAAAGCAGCGGGACAAGTTCCTTTCGAAAAATTAATTAAGAAAAATAAACTCGAAAATAAAAACGGGAAATTAGTAATAGATGATAACTGTTCTACAAATATCAAAGGAATATTTGCAGGTGGTGATGCTGTGAATGGTGGAAAAGAAGTAGTAGATGCTGTTGAAGATGGAAAACTTGGGGCTGCGGCAATATTAAAATATCTCGGCATTGCATAACCTCATCCTCCATCTCCTTCTCCTTAAGGAGAAGGAGCGGTGCTACTGAATAAAGCCCGGCAATTAGTTCTTCCACATCATCAGAGGAATAAAGCCAAACAAAGAACAAAAGTTGAAATGCTTAAATACTGCAGATGAAAAATAAACTGAAGCCTGGCCTCTCCTCTCCTCAAGGAGAGGAGAACGAGAGGTGAGGTCAAAAAAGGTGAGCAAAGAATAAACAGTACAAGAGTGCGACGCAACAAAAGTTTAATAGTGATATGAAGTTGAATTCATAAAAATAAATTAACCGCAAAGACGCAAAGAGATTCGCAAAGTCACAAAGACTCTTTGCGAACTTAACATTGATCTTTGCGCCTTTGCGGTAAAAAATAAAAACATGGCCGATATAACCTCAACCTTTTTAGGAATAAGATCCCCCAACCCCTACTGGCTCGCCAGTGCCCCGCCCACCGATAAAAAATACAACGTAAAGCGGGCACTAGATGCCGGCTGGGGTGGAGTTGTCTGGAAGACACTCGGTTCACAAATAAAAAATGTATCATCAAGATATTCCGCTGTTGATTTCAATGGCGAGAAAGTGATGGGACTGAATAATATTGAGCTCATCAGCGATCGTCCGCTTGATCTGAACTTAAAAGAGATCAGTGAGATCGTAAAAGAATATCCTGACAGAGCGATGATCGTTTCATTGATGGCCGATAATGATAAAAAGAGTTGGGCGGAGTTAATTAAAAAAACGGAAGACACCGGCGCACATGGAATAGAATTGAATTTTGGTTGTCCGCATGGAATGACGGAACGAGGCATGGGTGCCACCGTAGGACAGGATCCTGAAATTGCCTGCATGGTGGTGGAGTGGGTGATGGAAGCAGCAACAATTCCTGTCATCACTAAACTTACTCCCAATGTACATTCAGTGGTGCCAACAGGACGTTCGGTGGTGAAAGCCGGTTCAAATGGTTTGTCGCTTATCAATACCATTCAATCGGTCACAGGTATTGATCTTGATACGCTGGTGCCCAATCCTTATGTGGCAGGTAAGTCTGTGTTTGGTGGTTATTGCGGACCGGCGGTCAAGCCAATAGCATTAAAGTTTCTCACCACTATTGCGCAGGATGAGGTGACGAATAAAGTTCCTATCTCCGGTATTGGCGGCGTGAGTACATGGAAAGATGCGGTTGAGTTTATGTTGCTGGGTGCAAGCAATGTGCAGGTGTGTACGGCTGTCATGAAACTCGGTTTCAGGATCATTGATGATCTCTGTGAAGGGCTTAACAACTGGATGGATGAAAAAGGATTTAAAACGTTGGATGACTTTATTGGAAAAAGTGTGGCTACACTTACGCATTGGGAAGATCTTGATATCAACTATCATCATATTGCAAAGATCAACCAGGATAAATGTATTCATTGCGGGCTTTGTTATATTGCCTGTGAAGATGCTGCACATCAATCTATCACTCTTGAATATGGCAAACCTTACAACACGTACACCGTAAAAGCAGATGAATGTGTTGGCTGCAATCTCTGCAAACTCCTTTGCCCGGTTGATAATTGTATTACTATGGAAGAGCATCGTGTTGCCCCTGAGTATTTGAATTGGATAGAATTTCAAAAGAGAGGATTGCCGCTGAATGATCATTGATAGGGTTGTCATGCTGAGCTTGTCGAAGCATTGTTGAGAAATGATAAAGATGATTATGTACTAAGCTGCATTGCTACTATCATCGTCTGTTGCGTCGCACACTTGTACGTTCTGGAATTCTATTGAACAAAACCATTTCATATTTTCTAAATATTCTTATTGTTTGAAGAAAGAAGGAACACTACAGACAACAGGGGGGATCAGCCAGGACGTCGCATCCCAGCAACAACGACTTAGTTTATCGCATAAGTTTCCTTATCAATCTTTATTTCCCATCCGGGATTTAAATATCGAGTTTTAGTTTTCCCGTGATGAAGCTTTTTGTGACATGTAGGGCAAACGATTATTACATTCCAGCTTTGCAAGGAATTTGGAGCCGCTTTATTAAGCTCGATCATATGATGAACCTCGCAATAAAAGCCTACCTTTTTCTTGGGAAATCCTTCCACTTTACAAATTCTACAACACGTTCCATCTCTCTTGATAATTGCATCTCGTAACGGAGAAGGACGACTTATTTTTTTTGCAATTACATATTTATATTTTGGCGTTCCTTTATACCTATTATTAAGCTCTTCTATGTACTGATCTAGATTGAGCTTTTTGTTTTCAAGTTTCTCTGTCAAATCAACCACATCGACTTTTTCCTCATCATTAATCCAATTTAAAACTTCGACTTCGTCCTCTGGGTCAATATATCCCATCCATTGAATACCTATGTAATTTTTATCTGTTACCTGTATGTCACTAGGATCAAATGGAGGAATTTTTCGAACGTTCCTACCTTGAATAATGTATTTCCATTTCTTTCCCCAAAATTTTAGACTTTCACCATCTTGATCTTCATATTGAGAAACAAAATCCATTACCCATTTTATAGATTTTTCTCCTTTACTTAAGGAGGAAGAATTTTGCTGAATTAAGATAACGTCACCGGGACTACAGGTGATTTTTTTTTGCGTAGCATGCTTTTCGATCTCGATTACTTTAGAGAGGGTAGATTTATCAGTCTTAATAATGATCATACTAAAGAATTATGTAGTCGAAAGCAGTAAACTATTTTTTTGTTTGCACTATTTATTTGTGAGTAGACAAGAGCAATATGTTCTTTCTTAAACTAAAACCAAGTTTTTCATTCCCGCTTCAATATGTTTCAATGAACACTGAACTGGTAATTTGAGTCTATCACAAAAAACAAAAACTTCCCGGCCTTTATAAACTTTTGCAGCGGTGTATTGGAGGTCATAAAGAAAATGCCTTCTTTTCGAATATAGTTTGATTATATCAGGAACTCCATCATAGGAAAGAACCCATTTGTGTTTTATTTCTTTTTGGACCACCTTGGCGATTCTTTCATGGTCATTCTTTTTATAGGCATTAAAATAAAGTTCTCTTCCTTTTTCGTAATATGGAGGGTCGAGATATACCAGGGTATTGGATGGGAGGTTCGGAATATAATTTTCGATATAAAACTCAGCATCAAAATTTGTAATAGTGATTCTATCTTTAAATAAAGCAATAGCTTCAATTCTTCTAATAAGATCGTTTCTTGAAAATCTTGCATCCATTTTGTAATTACCCGTTTGGTCTAATCCACCTATTATTCCTGCATTTAAAACACCTGAGCGATTAACTCTGTTTAAATAAAAAACACTAAAGCCTAATTCTAATTTTTTTCTTTTGTCGCATTTTTTAACAACCCGCTGTCGAAATCGCCATTCTTCCACTGTCATAGAAGCAGAAGAAATCAGACTACATAACTCCTCCGTCTTGTTTAAAACAGAATACCAAAAGGAGTAAATGCCAAAATCTGAATCATTTAAATGAATGTGATCTACCTTATTATCAAGTAATAATTGTATAGCTACACCAGCTCCACCTGCGTACGGTTCAACATAATGACCATTAATTTTATTAGCCACTAATATCTCTTTTATGAAAGGAGTCAATCGTTGTTTTCCTCCGGGATATCGTAACGGTGTTTTAAATTCACTCATATTAATTCATTGCTTCTAAAAGTGGATAGATATTTCCGAACAAAATACAAATGTCAGAGGGCTGCACAGAAAATGCAGGATTGTGAACCAAGTTATTCATTGATGTAACCGAGAGAATGCCTGTAGCCTTATGTATTTCTGTGAGTGCACCATGCAGAACTTTCACAAGCGCCCCATTTTTATTGTTGTTAGTAAGGTGCTTCGTGATTTCTGCCAATAGTTCTGCTAATGTTTTGGATTGTGGATCTTTTCCCTTCTTTGGTGGTTTAGTTAAGCTAATACCATGATCAGCACAATATGCCTTTGCAGAAATTTCAAACATGCTTCGAAGCAAGAAGCAAAAAGCGATCGGCGTATTAGCGATTTTTATTTCTTTTATTTCATCACGAAGGGTTACAACCTTTTGTCTGTTGTTTCCCTTGGGACTAAATTTTTTCAGTAAGTTGGCAACATGCTTGGGATCATTTATTGCCACGGCTTTTTGCCCACTTGTCCCAGTATTAGCAGTGTTTGTATTTGAAGTATTGCCAGGTGTCGGCGAACCACTTGAAGGTGCAGCAGTTGTTCCGCCTGCCTGACCTGTAGTAGAGGTATTTGTCGCTGTAGTTTGAGGTTTTGGTATAGGAGGCACTTTATACTTAAGTGCAAAATCTAAATCTGTTGCTCTAATATTTTTAAATTGAAGTTGTTCTAGCCCTACATCAAGTAATAGGTCTTCAATCTCTTTTACCTGCTTAGTTTTTGGATATTTTGTCGTTAAGTCTATTATTGATTTAAATCCCATTCGACCATGAATGAATCTAAGAGCTTCATGTAATACGGTTAATGGATAATCCCCGGACCACCTATCCTTTTGTTGATTGTTTAAATTATCGCCATTCTTCAAATACTTTTCTAAAAGATCTAAAGCAGGCTCAGACATTCCTTTAGCATCTCTATTATGTCTTGCGGTAGCAACTGAAGTCCATGGATCACGACTAGCTTTTTCTCCTTTACCATGTGATAATGCTACAACCTTATCGGCTTTGTCTGCTTCATTTGCATTAAAAATTGTACACGGAAGTAAAAGGTTCTCCTTTTTCCATGCAGTGCTGAGGTTTGCTACTTTATTGACAAGTGATGTCGGTATTCCGAAATCAGTTATTTTATAGATACCATGAATTAGCTTTAATGCGGCAATGCGTCTATTACCTTCCTTAACAATAAGATTAACACCATCTTTTAAAACAATAATATTTTCTGTTGGAATATATCCATCATCGATTATACTTTCCATAATGCCATAAAACCTATCAGGTTTAATGGATATCATTGCTTTAATCGCATTTGCTTCCTTCTTTTGAGGAACTGTTCTGAAATTCTTTAGATCCAAGCTTAATTCGCTTACATCTTTTTGGGTGGTTGTAGGCATTTAAAAAAGGTCTTTAAAAAATAAAATAAAAAACCCTGTTAGAAATTTGCATTCCTAACAGAGCCCATGTAAAATAACACAAAAGATAATAAATAACAACACTACGAGTAACTATTTTAAGATTTGATTTTATGAATTGAGAACTTAGCAATAGCATTCGAAGATTACCTTCAATAAAAGGAGCCCGTAAAATCAGGCCCCTTGCCTCAGCCTTGGTTCGTGTCCGTAACAAACTAAGATGCCCTGATGCGTGTCTCCACGCATCGGAACGAATATCATGATGATGATGAACATTATGCTATTAACAATTTATCAACTGCCCCCTTATAAGGGTACACTATTTTAAAAAAATCATAGCACATTGCAAGTTCATTTAAACCTAATGCTATGATCATCCCTTATCAAACCATCCATTCTTTCTTCGATAGCTATGGTCTCGTTCATGCCCGTTCAATTTTAACGGAGATCATAAAAAAAGCTGACTCAGAAAAAACCTGGAACCGCAGTGCTTCCTGCGATGTACTCTTTTTTTCAGAAAGGATCAATGAACTCATAGAAGCTGTTTATCAGATCGGCAATACTGTTCATCAGCATCCTGAAATAATACTTGATAAAGACACCGAAGATGATATATGGCTACTTACCGATTACGATAACTATTGCGGCTTTCATCGGAATGATACACCATGGGATTTCTTTCCCCGCCATCTTACCAAAAAAGAATTTTTAGACCCATACAAGGCACTCGAAAAATTTACCCGCTTTAGAAATAGAGACCAATGGAAAGAAGTAATCAGAGATTTAGCATATCATGCTTTATCAGATGTCTCTTTAAATGAGTTTGATGATTCAAAAAGCGCATTGCTAACATATATCCATCTCAACAAACTGATCGAAGCAGCCCATCTCATAGATATTCGCATCCAACCCGAAACACCCAAACCCCACCGCAAATGGAAAGATAGAAAAGCTGTATAGAAATTTTACGACTAGTTTGGATTACTCAAGGGCTAGTTAGCTTCGACCTTACTTGCACCTTACTCCCAGTCAAAAGCATGGATAAAGCGTTAAATATAGTAGTCCTACTAATCCTATCCGCATATCGCAATTATACTAACGCTATCCGTCCTATGGAGTGCACATTGTCCCCCGCTGGCGGGGGAAGTACTGCAATCTGAATGTGATTTCGATTGGGGGTGGACATCTGGTTCTTCGCAATAAAACAGAAAATAAATTAACTTCCAGCTCCATAAACATAAAACAAGCACCACCAATTATGGAAGTTCATCACCATGCCCACACCCCTAGAAAAAAATGGACCCATTATTTCTGGGAATTCTTAATGTTATTCCTCGCTGTGTTCTGTGGTTTTTTAGCAGAGAATCAAAGAGAACATATTGTTGAAAAGAAAAGAGCCAAAGAATATGCACGGTCATTGGTGCATGATCTTTCTACCGATACCTCTCAGCTTTCCAATTTTATGAAGCGGGTTCCTTTTTTTATTGCTAAATATGACAGCTTTCTGCTATTACATAAAAATTTGAAGATCGCATCCACCGGGCAATTGTATTATTATAGCTCTTTTGTAAATACAATGACCGATTTTACCTCTAATGTTTCTACACTTGATCAAATAAAGAATTCAGGAAGCCTTCGGTATTTTGATCCTTATCTCCAGGATAAGATATCAGAGTATGCCCGGTTGGTTGACAGGAACAAAGATTATAAACCTTTTGCCTTCCCTATTTATGAACGGGCCGTTACATTAGGAAGCAAGATCTTTGATGGGGAAGTGTTTTATTATGAATACTTATTTGATCCTGAAAAGCAGAGCAGTCGCCCGGCTGATTCATTTATGCACTCCAATCCTCCGTTGATAAGCAGCGATCCAACTTTAATGAAAGAATTTTCAAATGCCGTAATTGCTAAAAGGAAAGCAGAACTCATTATGTTGAATGTTTATTACAAACCAGCATTTGACAAGGCTGTTGAATTAATTAATTTGTTAAGTGAAAAATATCACTTCAAATAAACTTTATGGAAGTACACCACCATTCACATACCGCAAGAAAAAAATGGACACATTATTTCTGGGAATTCTTAATATTATTCCTCAGCCTTGGTTCGTGTCCGTAACAAAATAAGACGCCGCGATGTCGCCCCACGCATCGGAACGAATATCATGATGGTGAACCGTGAAGACATGCATCACGGCGTCAGGAAAAAACAGAAACTTCGATTGTTCCTATACAAATTTCTATCTTCGGATTTATTAATTAAATCAGGTCCTTATAATGTCTGAAAAAAATAATTCTATACAAGAGTTGCTAGGTCAGACAGATATCTACCTGGTTGACCAGATCATGAAAAACAGATTTGATCTGCAAGATAATATACTTGATGCAGGTTGTGGGAATGGCAGAAATATGCATTGGTTTTTACGTAATGATTATAAGATCTACGGAATTGATTCAGATAATGAAAGTATAGCTACACTTAAAAAAAAATATCCATTACTGGCTGCTGAGAGATTCCGGGTGTGTGCAGTGGAAAAAACTAGTTTTCAAAGTACTCATTTTGATCATATCATCTGCAGTGCAGTTCTTCATTTCGCAAACAATACATCACATTTCAGGAAAATGCTGGAAGAGATGGCCCGTATTTTAAAACCGGGTGGTTCTTTGTTTATCCGCATGACTTCCGATATCGGAATTGAAGATAAAGTAGAATTAATTGGAGATGGTGTGTTTCGGATTCCGGATGGATCCATTCGATTTCTTTTAAACAGGCAATTATTAAAAGATTGCCTGAAAGAATTCAATATGTCTTTTTTAGAACCTTTAAAAACAGTGAATGTCGATGATATCCGATGTATGAGTACACTGGTTCTTCAAAAAAATTAATAGCAGCCTGTATTTATCAGTCCCACCGGCGTCTTGCCCCACAGCCAGTACAACATAAATAAATGAAGAGGGCAGACCCCGTGAGTTTAGTTATTGTATCTTTCTTCCATAGTTCTTCGTAGCAACATTAGTGATACAAAAGCGGAGTGCACATTGTCCCCCGCTGGCGGGGGAAGTACTTCTATAAAAAGAAATTTTCGAAAAGGGGTGGACACATTTTCCGCATAATTGTAATTTTATTGCATGACCGATAAGTACGATAATCATTATTATAATAAAAATTTACAACCATTTGCCAATCGTCTGCGTAAAGAAATGACCAAAGCAGAAGCTTGTTTATGGAAATATGTTTTGAAAGCAAGACAGCTTAAAGGTTTTCAGTTCCGACGTCAGCGATCAGTGTTAAATTATATTGCGGATTTCATGTGCATAGAATTAATGTTGATAATTGAAGTGGATGGAATTACTCACCATTATGAAGAAGTGATTAAAAAAGATGAGATCAGACAGAAAACTCTTGAAACATCCGGCTTTACAGTACTTCGTTTTAGTGATGAAGAAGTATTGAACAACATTCAGGCAGTTCATAATTATCTCGAAGATTGGATTGAAAAGAAAATTGATCCACAAGTTTAGTCCACCCCCGATTGATAATTTATAAGGATCGACCATCCGGCCCCCGCCAGCGGGGGACAATGAACAGTTTGAATTTGGTAATGCATGCTTCTTCGCAGCAACAAACAGAAATGAATTAACTTTCTGTACAAAAAAAATCGCAAAGCCGCGAGTTAGGTGCAAAAACTATGGTCCTCAAAACTTTTATAAAACATTACGCTGGCAGTTCATTTCCTACCTTAATAGAAACAGAAAGCGGAAGTAAACATATTCTCAAAATGCGGGGTGCCGGAAACGGATCAACAAGTCTACTTTCTGAGTTCATATCTAATAAAGTCGCCAATAAATTGAAATGGTCAGTTCCTGATGTGGACTGGATTTACATTCCTGATAATTTTCCATGGGTTTTCGGAACAGATGAATTTGATGACATAGTTCAAAAAAGCTATGGCTGGAATCTTGCAGTAGAATATATTCCCAATGCGATTCAGGCTGACTTAAAATTTATTGAAACAGCGGATGAAGATTTACTTAATAGGATTTATACACTTGACTTGTTCTTTGTTAATGTTGACAGGACTGAAACGTCAAACAACTTTCTCAAAGACGATCGAGGTCAAATATGGATAATTGATCAGGGTTCACTAGGCTTATTTCAATCAATAGATATCACGAGGAAGGAGTTATTCAACAATCACATTTTTCATAAAATGCTTCCGAACAAAGAATTTGTATACGATTACATGCTTAACAATAATAAATTATTTTTAGAGGCTATTGACTTAATTCCCGATTCAATTATTTCGGAAGATGGTTTTACAAAAGAAACTTTATACAAACGCATAGCAGAAAGAATAAAATACCTTTCGAAATAGGTGACAGCCAAATGTTTCTGCACCTAACAAAAGTATTTTACGCCGTTGTTGGTGTTCAACACTAAAGAACATACAGATTTCAGACTCTAATCACCAACAACCAACCTGAGTTGCCCCACAACCAGTACAACATAAATGAATGAAGAGGACGGTATCTTTCTTCCATAGTTCTTCACAGCAACAACTGCAAATTTGAAATGCATTTATGTACAACTTACAATTGGAAATCATTAACTTTCTGTACAAGAACTAGCGTAAAGCAGAATGTTGTGTGCAACCAATGCTATCCCAAAATCTT
>DATHDP010000147.1:0-91930 GCA_035318985.1 Chitinophagaceae bacterium | reverse complement strand
AGTGCATTTACATAACCAACTTCAACTGGTACATGCTGGTTAAATATTACACGACCAACAGTGGTCTCTACCATTTTAGTTGAGATCTCACCATTTTCTCTTACCGGAACTTTTACTTTGATCCATGCATGCATGTCAACGATCTTCTCGTTATAAGCGATCACTACCTCACTTGAGTTATAAAATTTCATGCCTTCACCACGAACTTTTTCAGTTGGCAGGGTCTTCTTTCCTTTAGTAAGATAGTACAGACCTAACACCATGTCCTGTGAAGGAAGTGTGATAGGAGTACCGTTCTGCGGATTCAGGATGTTATGTGATGCAAGCATCAGCAATTGTGCTTCCAGAACTGCAGCATGACTAAGCGGAACGTGAACAGCCATCTGGTCACCATCAAAGTCAGCGTTGAACGCTGTACACACTAATGGGTGAAGTTGTATCGCTTTTCCTTCGATCAATTTTGGCTGGAATGCCTGGATCGATAAACGGTGAAGTGTTGGGGCACGGTTAAGCATTATCGGGTGACCTCTCAAAATATTTTCAAGGATATCCCAAACAACTGCTTCTTTTTTATCAACTAATTTTCTTGCGCTCTTTACTGTTTTTACAATACCTCTTTCGATCAACTTGCGAATGATAAATGGCTTGAACAATTCAGCAGCCATATCTTTTGGTAAACCGCATTCATGTAATTTCAATTCAGGACCAACCACAATAACAGAACGACCTGAATAGTCAACACGTTTACCCAACAAGTTCTGACGGAAACGTCCTTGCTTACCTTTCAACACATCACTCAATGATTTCAATGCACGGCCACCTTCAGCCTTTACTGCATTTGATTTTCTTGAGTTATCAAATAATGAATCGATCGCTTCCTGTAACATCCTTTTTTCATTACGAAGGATAACTTCAGGAGCTTTGATCTCTAACAATCTTTTCAAACGGTTATTACGGATAATAACACGGCGATATAAGTCATTAAGATCAGAAGATGCGAAACGACCGCCATCTAGTGGAACAAGCGGACGAAGTTCCGGTGGAATAACCGGAATGTATTGCATCACCATCCACTCAGGACGATTTACGATTCTTGTATTAGCATCACGGAAAGCTTCTACAACGCTCAAACGCTTTAATGCATCTGCCTTACGTTGTTGTGAAGTTTCAGTTGCAGCTGCATTACGAAGATCAAATGATAACTGATCCAGGTCGATACGTTGCAACATATCGTGAACTGCTTCAGCACCCATCTTCGCAATAAATTTATTTGGATCATCATCTGCCAGATACTGATTTTCTTTTGGCAATGCCTCAAGAATATCCAGGTATTCCTCTTCAGTGATCAGGTCACCGTAGTTAAGACCTTTTTCAGCACGAATGCCAGCTTGTATCACCACGAATCTTTCGTAGTAAACGATGCTCTCTAATTTCTTAGAGCTTACACCAAGCAGGTAACCGATCTTGTTTGGCAAAGATTTAAAATACCAAATATGAACAACAGGCACCACCAGCTTGATGTGACCCATACGTTCACGACGAACTTTTTTCTCCGTTACTTCAACACCGCAACGATCACAAACGATGCCTTTGTAGCGGATACGCTTATACTTTCCGCAAGCACATTCGTAATCCTTTACTGGTCCAAATATTCTTTCGCAAAACAAACCATCACGTTCAGGTTTGTAAGTACGATAGTTAATGGTTTCAGGCTTTAACACCTCACCAAAACTTTTTTCAAGAATATTGTCAGGCGAAGCAAGCCCGATCGTAATTTTTGAGAAGGTCGGTCTGGGACGATTGTCTCTTTTCATTGCCATATTCTAATTTCTTGTTACTGTTTTTTGTTTTGTTATCAGCGACATCAACTCTGTTCATCTTTTGTTGCGTCGCACTCTTGTACAGCTTGTCCCGCATCAGCGGGATTCTGTTCGCTACTTAACCTTATTCAAACTTAAGGTCAAGTCCTAATCCTCTCAACTCATGAACCAATACATTGAATGATTCAGGCACACCAGCTTTTGGAACGTTATCACCTTTTACAATTGACTCGTATGTTTTTGCACGACCAATGATATCATCTGATTTCAATGTGAGCAATTCCTGTAAGATGTTTGATGCACCATAAGCCTCGAGTGCCCATACTTCCATCTCACCAAAACGCTGACCACCGAACTGTGCTTTACCACCAAGCGGCTGTTGTGTGATAAGACTGTATGGTCCGATCGAACGGGCATGCATCTTATCATCAACCATGTGGTGAAGTTTGATCACATAGATAATACCAACTGTTGCTTTCTGGTGGAAACGATCTCCCGTTTCACCATCATACAGGTAAGTATGACCAAACTCTGGAAGACCGGCGTCGTCGCAATATTTACCGATCTCGTCAGTAGTTGCGCCGTCAAAGATTGGCGTTGCAAATTTTATTCCGAGCTTTTCACCTGCCCAGCCAAGAACAGTTTCATAGATCTGGCCAAGGTTCATACGGCTTGGTACACCCAATGGATTCAATACGATATCAACCGGTGTCCCATCTTCAAGGAAAGGCATGTCTTCAGCACGAACGATCTTTGCAACTATACCTTTGTTACCGTGACGACCAGCCATCTTATCTCCCACTTTCAACTTACGTTTTACAGCGAGATAAACTTTTGCAAGTTTTAATACACCTGCTGGTAATTCATCACCGATCGAGATATTAAACTTCTCTCTTTTATAACGACCCAACTCTTCGTTGAATTTGATATTATAGTTGTGAAGAAGTGTGTTGATCTGTTCGTCCGTTTTCTTTTCACCAGTCCAACCAAGAGGATTCACGTTTGCATAATCGAGAGTAGCAAGATTCTTTTGGTTGAATTTTGCACTCTTACCGATCTGCACCTCACCAAAGTTGTTGGTAACACCAGTACTTGATTTATCTCTCAATAACTGCTGAAGCTTATCCAGCAATAACTCTTTAAGATCAGTTTCATTCTTCTCGTGCATTCTCTCGAGTTTTTCAAGTGCTGCCTTCTCACGGATCTTTGAGTTCTTATCTTTCTTAGCTCTTTGGAAAAGTTTTTTACCGATCACAACACCTTCCACACCATTTGGTGCTTTCAAAGAAGCATCTTTTGCATCACCTGCTTTATCACCAAAGATCGCACGAAGAAGTTTTTCTTCTGGAGTAGGATCGCTTTCACCTTTCGGTGTGATCTTACCAATGATGATATCACCTTCTTTTACTTGTGCCCCGATGCGAATGATACCATTCTCATCAAGATCTTTAGTTGCTTCTTCAGAAACGTTAGGAATATCAGGGGTCAATTCTTCTTCTCCCAATTTAGTATCACGAACTTCCAATTCATATTCAGAAATATGAACAGAAGTAAACATATCTTCTTTTACCACTCTTTCACTGATAACGATCGCATCTTCGAAGTTGTAACCCTTCCATGGCATGAATGCCACTTTCAGATTTTTACCCAATGCCAACTCGCCATCTTTTACTGCATATCCTTCCGTTAAAAAATCACCTTTTCTAACTCTCTGTCCTTTCCTAACAGCAGGCTTAAGATTAATAGAAGTTTCCTGGTTTGTCTTGATGAATTTGGTAAGTCTGTAAATCCTAAGATCATCTTCGAAACTTACCAATCTATCCATTTCATCACGTTCATAACGAACATGAATTTCATTGGCATCAACAAACTCAACTACACCTTCGCCTTCAGAGTGTATTTGAATTCTTGCATCACGTGCAGCTTTACCTTCAAGACCTGTTCCTACAATAGGATCATCAGGACGAATAAGCGGTACTGCCTGGCGTTGCATGTTTGATCCCATCAATGCACGGTTAGCATCATCATGCTCAAGGAACGGAATCAATGAAGCACTCAAACCTACGATCTGGTTTGGCGCAACGTCCATATATTCTACATCATTCTTATCAAGAATTGGGAAGTCACCAGTCTCACGGCTTACAACTTTCTCCTCTTTAAAACTTCCACTTTCATCAAGCGGAGAGTTTGCCTGGGCAATCTTCGCTGAATCTTCTTCTTCTGCACTAAGGAAAGTAAGAAGCTTCATATTCACTTTACCGTTTTCAACTTTACGATAAGGTGTTTCAATAAAGCCCATCTCATTGATCTTAGCATGTACGCAAAGCGTAGAGATAAGACCGATGTTCGGACCTTCTGGTGTTTCAATAGTACACAAACGACCATAGTGAGAGTAGTGTACGTCACGAACCTCGAAGCCTGCTCTTTCCCGGCTTAAACCACCTGGCCCGAGTGCTGAGATACGACGTTTGTGAGTGATCTCACTTAATGGATTAGTCTGATCAAGGAACTGAGACAACTGTGATGTTCCAAAGAATGAATTGATAACTGAAGAAAGAGTTCTCGCATTGATCAGATCAACTGGAGTAAACACCTCGTTATCTCTTACGTTCATTCTTTCGCGGATCGTTCTTGCCATACGTGCAAGACCAACACCAAACTGAGCATACAACTGCTCGCCTACTGTGCGAACACGACGATTGCTCAGGTGATCAATATCATCTATCTCTGCTTTACCATTGGTAAGGCGAACGAGATATTTGATGATCTCGATTATATCTTCTTTTGTTAATGTCTTTTGCTTAAGCTGTACATCAAGGTTCAGTTTGCGGTTAATTTTATAACGACCTACTTCACCAAGATCATAACGCTTATCACTGAAGAATAATTTATCAATGATACCACGGGCAGTTTCATTATCCGGCGCATCAGTTCCACGCAACTGGCGATAGATATGTTGCACAGCTTCCAATTCACTGTTCGAAGTATCTTTATTTAAAGTATTATAAATGATCGCATAGTCACCACCTACATCTTCTTTCTGGATGAAAACACTCTTCACATCCATTTCAGTGATCATGTTGATAGCTTCTTCATCAAGAACAGAGTCACGTTCAAGAACGATCTCGTTTCTTTCAATTGAAACTACTTCACCGGTATCTTCATCAACGAAATCTTCAACCCAGCTTCTCAATACACGGGCAGCCAAGCGACGGCCAACATATTTTGACAGAGTTTTTTTATCACCTTTTACTTCATCGGCCATTCCGAATAATTCAAGAATGTCCTTATCAGTTTCATAACCGATAGAACGAAGAAGTGTAGTTACAGGGAATTTTTTCTTACGATCGATGTAAGCATACATGACGTTGTTGATGTCTGTTGCAAATTCCATCCACGCACCTTTGAAAGGAATTACCCTTGCAGAGTAGATCTTGGTTCCATTCGGGTGAACAGACTGACCAAAAAATACTCCAGGTGAACGATGTAACTGGGAAACAACAACCCTTTCAGCACCATTGATAACGAAAGTACCTCTTGGTGTCATGTAAGGAATGTTACCCAGGAACACATCCTGAACGATGGTCTGGAAATCGACGTGTTCCTCATCATTACAGCTCAAACGAAGTTTGGCTTTAAGAGGAACTGCGTAAGTCAACCCTCTTTCCATACATTCTTCGATGGTGTAACGTGGAGGATCAATAAAATAATCTAGGAATTCCAGCACGAAAATGTTGCGGGTATCCGTAATAGGAAAATTTTCTTTGAACACCCTGAACAAACCTTCAATGTTTCTTTTATCCGGAGTTGTTTCCAACTGGAAAAATTCTTTGAAAGATGCGATCTGGATGTCGAGCAAGTCAGGGGCATCTGCGAGATGTTTGATTTTACCGAAATCTACCCTGTGATTCATTTTTGTTGAAGACATATCTGTAAAACCGGTTTTTTAGTTTTTCGACGGGGGACACAAATCACATTCGGGCATTTTCTAACTTAAAAGAAAATCCCGTGACAATCAGCTATTTAATCATGATTTGGGCCGTCAAAATATTAGCGCTAAATAAAAAGGATGGCAAAGGTAAGGATTTAAACTATCCAACCAAGAAAAGTTTGCTAACAAAAACCCGACCAGAGTACCACGAAATGGGAATTTCCTGACCTCGAAAGTTCTTATACCTTAAATCAAATTTCTTGCTGTGAAATGGGGTGAATTCATAAAAGATTACCTGGCGTTTACCCGAAAAGAAAGAATAGGGATTCTGACAGTTGTTAGTGTGATTCTATTTACCCTCTTTTTGCCGGATATTCTTTCAAAAACTTCCAGAAACCGACCAGTTAAGATTGATACTGCATGGATGGCAGCGGTTAAACGATCAGAAATAAAAGTTCAGGACTCTGCTGACAATGATTATCAAAAAAATGAAAACGAAAATGCCTATGCTTATCAATATGACAAAAGAAAATCTAGTTACAACGAAAACGACATCATAAAAGGCGAGCTCTTTTATTTTGATCCCAATACAATTACAGAACCTGAATGGAAGAGATTAGGATTAAGAGATAAAACAATTAAGACAATTGAAAACTATCGGAGTAAAGACGGACATTTTTATAAACCAGAGGACTTGCAAAAAATTTATGGCCTGCATAGTGATGAATATGAAAGACTCAAGCCTTATATTAAAATTGGATCGAATTCCCCAAAAACAAATGAGGCTTTTGTTTCTTCAGTAGCAAAAGATGAAATACAACCATCAAAAACTTATGCTGCTCGCTACTCAATCATTGATGTAAACAATGCCGATACAACTGCTTTTATTTCTTTACCTGGTATCGGTAGTAAACTCGCAGCAAGAATTGTAACATTCAGAGAAAAACTCGGTGGCTTTTATTCAATAGAACAGATTGGAGAAACTTACGGTTTGCCTGATTCAACTTTTCAAAAAATAAAACAATGGCTGAAACTTGATAACCCCTCAGTAAAAAGAATAAATATCAATACCGCAACTGTTGATGAAATGAAAGCTCATCCTTATATCAAATACAGCTTAGCAAATCCGATTGTTTCTTACAGAAATGAGCATGGCGCTTTTTCTAAAGTAGAAGAAATTAAAAAAGTAATGGTTGTGACGGATGAGATTTATAAGAAGATTGCGCCGTATCTAACATTGTGAAATCGATTATTTATCTGCTTAAGGTTTTAAATATTTAAGAAGTTCGGCTCCTATTATAAATCCCCCGATATCTTGCATTCTATTGTCGATATCATAATAATAATATATTCCTCCGGTTAAAAATACCCTATACTTATTTTTATACTTAATTTCCAAAGAGACTGAATATCTGTAATTAACTGGCCCCTTATTAAGTTGATGGGTTTTTAAAACAGCCGAGTACCTGGCGTCGTTATTTATTCTTTTCTCAATAGCTTCGATTTCACTATCTGTATCTATCGTGAAGAGATTCATTTGTGAAAGATCTTCAATTATTTTCGAAGCCTCACTTTGTGAAAGATTTTTTTTATTTACTCTCCAATTAATCCCGCAATTCTTTTCCAATAACGGAGTTACTCCCTTCGCAAAAGCTTCATTAGAAGAATCTCTATATTGTTTTCTGAAATTTTCAAACGCTGTATCTGTATCTCTATAATATTCTGCCAAGATAGCTGAGTCTTTATAAAATTGAAAAATGCTAATAGGTCGATTACTGTACAACAGAACTTTACTTGTAGGAACCACTCTTAACTCAAAAATTGCATCAGATTTTGTGATATCAGAGAAGGGAGCACAATCTGCTTTCGTATAATATGCTGTACTGATAAATCCACGTGTCGTATCCTCCTTAAATGCCGCACAGTCATATTTTGCCCAATCTACTTTCTCTTGTCCAAATGAGGAATGAACAAATAATACAAAAGAAAATAAAATGATAAGCCGTTTACTCATAAAAGTTCACTGGATGGTTAATCTATTCTAAAGTTATAAAAAACTTTCCTGCAAGTCTATGACTAATCTTAAACAAAAAACCCTCCGCACTGCGAAGGGTTCTAAAATTATTATCAGTAAGAGATTAAGCGATCTCAACATCAGCTCCAGCTTCTTTCAGCTTGTTTGCAATTTCTTCAGCTTCTACTTTAGAAATTCCTTCTTTGATGTTCTTAGGTGCGCCGTCAACCAGGTCTTTTGCTTCTTTCAAACCTAAACCTGTAAGCTCTTTAACGATCTTAACAACGTTAAGTTTAGATGCGCCACCGTGTTTCAAAACTACATTGAATGCAGTTTTTTCTTCAACTGCTGCTGCACCGCCATCACCACCACTGCTAACAACTACTGCTGCTGCAGCTGGTTCAATTCCGTATTCTGATTTTAAGAAGTCAGCTAGTTCCTGTACTTCTTTTACTGTTAAGGCTACAAGGCCTTCTGCTAATGCTTTTACGTCTGCCATTTGATTTAAATTTTTCCCGTCTTCTTATTCCGTCCCGATAGCTATCAGGAGAAATCCGACGGATGATTAAAAAAATTGTTTTTTATAATATGCAATGTACTCTCTAGCACATTGACTAATTACCTAATTACTCCGCTGGAGCTACTGCTACTTCACCCTTCTTCTCTGCATTATGCAGCAACGCCGCAATAACTCTCTTCGCCGGTGATTGCAACAAACCAATTACTTCACCGATCAATTCATTCTTCGTTTTGATCTTAACTAAAGAAGCTAATTGATCGTTACCCATATATACATCTCCATTGATGAAAGCTGCTTTTAATACAGGCATCTCACCTTTACTCTCTTTACGGAAAGAGCTAATGATCAAAGCAGGATCTTTCGGGTTTTCTGAAAACATCAATGCAGTTACTTTATGAAGTGAATCATAAACACCCGCATAACGTTCTGCATCCAATGATTCCATTGCTTTTTTGATCAATGTATTCTTTGCCACTTTCATTTCAACTTGTTTGTTGAAACAAGCACGGCGAAGCTTTACGATCTGTGCTACAGACAACGATTCTGTGTCAGTAACATAAAAGTTGTTGTATTGAGAGAACTTGCCTTTCAGCAGTTCAATTACTTCGTTTTTTTGATCTTTAGTCATTTTTATAAATTTTGACTTCTCGAAAATTATTTTTTTTCAAAAGCCCCTTTAAGGGGTTGTGGGTTTAATGAACAAATCCTTTTGTGTCAATAGAAATACCAGGACTCATGCTGCTTGCCATACTAACACCTCTCAGGTAAGTTCCTTTAGATGAAGATGGTTTTGCTTTAATGATCGCATTTAATAACTCCTGGCTATTTTCTGCAATTTTTTCCGGAGCAAAACTTACTCGACCAATCGATGCGTGGATAATTCCAGCTTTATCAATTTTGAAAGCGATCTTACCGCCTTTTACTTCATTAACGGCAGCAGCTACGTCATTGCTTACAGTTCCGGTTTTAGGATTTGGCATCAAGTTTCTTGGGCCTAATATTTTACCCAACTTACCGATCTTCGGCATCACTTGGGGTGTTGCGATGATAACATCAACATCAACCCAACCACCTTCGATCTTTGTTACAAATTCATCAAGACCTACATAATCTGCACCCGCTGCTCTTGCTGCTTCTTCTTTATCGGGTGTGCAAAGCACCAATACCTTTTTTGTTTTACCTGTACCATGTGGTAATGTTACTGTACCACGGATCGCCTGGTCTGCTTTTTTAGGATCAACTCCTAAACGGATATGCAGATCAACAGATGCATCAAATTTGCAAGTGGTTACTTGCTTGACCAATGAAGATGCTTCTTTCAGGCTATATTGTTTAGCTCCGTCAACTTTTGACTGAACTGTTTTTCTTTTTTTACTGATAAATGCCATTGTGATTCGTTTTAATTTTTCACCGATTAATTTTCCCAGGGAGCTTTACCATCTACTGTAATTCCCATGCTCCGTGCTGTACCTGCAACCATTTTCATGGCGCTTTCAACTGTAAAGCAGTTCAGGTCAGGCATTTTATCTTTTGCGATTGCCTCAACCTGTGTCCAATTAACCTTGCCGACTTTCACACGGTTAGATTCTTTTGAACCACTTTGCAATTTTGCAGCCTCAAGCAGTTGAATAGATGCAGGAGGTGTCTTGATAACAAAATCAAAACTTTTGTCTGTATAAACTGTAATTAATACGGGAAGCACTTTGCCCATTTTGTCCTGTGTGCGGGCATTGAATTGCTTACAGAATTCCATGATATTGATACCCTTGGAACCTAAAGCAGGACCGATCGGAGGTGCAGGATTGGCCTGGCCACCCTTGCACTGAAGCTTAACAAAGCCAGAGACTTCTTTTGCCATTTCTTTTTTTGATTTATTGGTAATAGCGACCGTTCATTTCGTGAACTACTTGGTCTTCCAAATTCGTCAACTCGCAATTGCGAATATCTAAGAACTTATTTGGGCGGCAAAGATAGGGTCAATGAAGTAACTTTCTAAAGCTTTTAAAAAAAATATTTTGAACGTTGTTGTTCAAACTTTTGCGATTCAATTTTTAGTTTTTAAAAATGAATTGTGAATAAAAATATTGGCTGTGAAAAAAACATATTAATACAAACGGCTTGATGATTAACTTATCTTCGCTGCCCAAACAGTTCTTAAAGATGATCAGCAGAAGAAATATCCGGGTAAAAGTGATGCAGACGTTATATAACCTATCTACCCTTGAATCAGATATAAAACCAGGAGAACCGCAAAAGATCCTCCAAAACCATTTTGACCAAACCCGCCAGCTTCTAGTTCACCTCACGTATTTTTTAACTGAAGTATGTCGCTATGCAGAAACAGATTCTCATCAGCGGTCAGGCAAGCATCTTCCGTCTTTTGAAGACCTTCATGTTAATACTAAACTATCGGGTAATAAAATATTGTGGAGGATACTGGAGGACTCATCATTTAAAGAAGCATTGGTGAAAACCAAACCTCAACTCACCATCAATAAAGACCAGCTTCGGAGAACTTATTTACGTCTTGCTGAGACTCCAGAATATAAAACCTATATCAGCAAGCAAGGCAGGGATAATAAAGAAGAAAAAGAAATACTTGAATTCGTATTGGATAAATTGATGCTGGCGGATGAAAATTTTACTTCTTATATAGAAGAGAATTTTTCTAATTGGGATGATGATGGCGAAATGGTGATCCAATTGCTGGTAAACCTTTTACAAAAATCGGGTAGTGCTGATTTTAAAGAAATGATCAGTGGTGAAAAAAAAGATTTCGCCATTAATCTTTTAAAAACAGTACATGAAAAAAGCGAACACCTGCAAACGCTTATTATTCCAAAACTAAAAAACTGGGATGCTGAAAGGATCGCTTTATTGGATATGATTTTAATGAAAATGGGAGTAGCTGAATTTCTTTATTTTGAAACGATACCTCCAAAAGTTACCATTAACGAATATATAGACCTGGCCAAAGAATACAGCACGCCGCAAAGTGGACAGTTTGTAAATGGTATTCTTGATAATATTCATAAAGAGCTTGTAGCAGAAGGAAAGATGCAAAAAGTAGATTACAAAAAGGTATAGTCAAGGGCGTTTTACCAATAGTTAACAACAGAAGCTTTTATACTCAAAGCTTTCTCTTACATTTGCAATCTTCAAAATAAATTAAAAATGAAAAAGATCCTAATTGTACTCGCTGCCGCTATTACAATAGCATCATGTAAAGAGGCAGACAAAACAGCAGACACAACAACTTCTGCCACTGCTACAACAACAACTGAAGCAACAAGCACTGCAACTCCAACCAGCACGGCTACCGCCGCTCCTACTGTTGATCCGGCTACCTTGACAAAGGTGGAATGGCTTGATGGCATGGACAAAGACTTCGGCAAGATCGAAGAAGGCAAAACTCTTGAAGTTAGTTTTCGTTTTAAAAACGTAGGTGACAAACCATTGGTTATTTCAAACGTAAGTGCTTCATGCGGCTGTACAGTGCCTGAAACTCCTAAAAAGCCTTATGCTCCCGGTGAAACAGGTGTTATCAAAGCATCATTTAATAGTGCAGGAAAATCAGGGGCTCAAGCAAAGCAGGTTAATGTTTTTGCGAATTTAGAACCGGCAATGACTACATTAAATTTTCGTGTTGAGGTAAAAGTAAAAGCAAAAAGCTGATTCATTAAAAAATAAAAATAAATGTATATCTATTTATTACAAGCCGGCTCTGGTTCTTCAGGAGGAGGTATGTTTGGTGGTGGCACAACCACACTAGTTTTCATGGGAATGATCATTCTTGTTTTTTGGTTATTTTTTATACGACCACAAACTAAAAAACAAAAAGATCAGAAAAAATTCATTGAAGACTTGCAAAGAGGAACTAAAGTGGTAACCATCGCAGGAATTCACGGCACCGTAAATAAAGTGAATGAAGACGGCACTATCAATCTGGAAGTAAGTCCTGGCAGCTATATAAAAATGGAGAAGGCTTCGATCAGTATGGAAATGACAGCTGCGATAAATAAGGCGGTGACTACAACCGATAAAAAATAGAACCACGATTCATAGGATTTTGAAAAGATTAAGAGGAAATTGGGAAACCGATTTCCTCTTTTGTTTATATCACTTATAAAACATCTTCTTAACTTTCCTCATAATCATTCTCTAATCTTTAAATCATGGTTTTGAAGATCGGTCTTACAGGTGGCATTGGCAGCGGCAAGAGTACAGTTGCACAAATTTTTGAAGTGCTTGGAATTCCTGTTTTTTATGCAGATGTAGCTGCAAAAAAAATAATGAATGAGGACGAAGGATTAAGATCAGCCATCAAAAATATTTTTGGTGAACAAGCATACGCAAATAATATTCTTGACCGCAAGTATATTTCTTCTATAGTATTTTCCGATCCGGCTAAACTTAAACATTTGAATGCATTGGTTCATCCTGCTACAAAAAAGGACAGTGAAGCATGGATGCAACAACAAACAAGTCCTTATGCAATTCATGAAGCTGCTTTAATATTTGAAGCAAAAGTTTCTGACCGGCTCGATCTAGTGATCGGAGTGTCATCTCCAATGGAATTAAGAATAAAAAGAGCAACGGAAAGAGATAAAGTAAATCGGGAGGAGGTTTTAAAACGCATGGATCAACAACTTGATGAAGAAGTAAAAATGAGCAAATGTGATTTTGTACTCCTAAATGACGAGCAACAACTATTGATTCCGCAGGTACTTGAATTACATGAAAAACTGATCGGCCTATCAAAACAAAAAAATGATGGATAATTTCCCGCATTGGGTTGATCATATCATTGCTTTTGTTTTTTGTATAGCACTTCCCCTTTATGCTGCCCGGCAAAGAACAAAAGGAACATCACTTATTCATTTCAGCAGTCATCAAAAAAAACAAATTTATATTTCGGGCAGTTTTTCGCTTTTTGTTATGGGCGCCATTGTTGTATCCGTGTGGCTGATCTTCACAAGACCATTACCCGAACTCGGTTTAACTCAACCGGGAAATTTTCGATCATGGTGGTGGCTTGCAATTATTTTTATACTTGTTTATTTGTTTGACACAGTTATAACCCTTTCATCAAAAAAGAGTATTGATGAAACAGTTGATAATTGGAAAAAAAGAACTCCGTTTTTACCAACAAAAAACAGCGAACTACCGGAATATTTTTTGCTATGTTTTAGCGCCGGAGTCTTTGAAGAAATTGTTTACCGTGGCTATCTTATCAATTATTGCTGGTATTTATTTGAAGGATATAAATATCAGCAAATGATCGCTGTTGTTTTACCCGCATTAGCATTTAGTGTTGCCCATTTTTATCAAGGTGCAAAAGCCGTATTGAAAATATTTTTCCTGGCTGTGTTTTTTGGTTACCTCTTTATCTATTCGGGTTCGTTATTGATCGTTATGATCCTGCATTTTCTTGTTGATGCTGTTGGCGGATTGCTAACAATAAAATATATGAAGGAGCATGATAAACAACATAACGAAGAAAATAATTTTGTGTAGCTCCAGAATTATTTTTCAACGGGTACAACTGCTACGATACGTAAAGGCCCGCCACTTCCTCCTTTTATTTTCATAGGCAATGCTATTACGAATGTGCCTTTTACAGGGAGGTTATCAAGATTGGCAACATTTTCAAATCCAGGAATATTTTGTTCGTATAAAATTTGATGCGTCTTAAAATCTTTTGATTGGCCATAATCAACACTGGCAACATCTAAACCTATCGCTTTTATCTTTCTGTTCTTCACCAGCCATTCAGCAGTAGCAGGGTCAATACCTGGAAAATGAAGTTTTGCAACTGCATCGACTCCTCTTTCGTCAGTGCCCAAATATTTTTTTGCATCAGGATAAAATGAGCCGTACCCAGTTCGGAATAAAATAATAATATCATCCGTCAATTTCCCATTCGTTTTTTCCCATGCTTCAACATCAGCAATTGAGATCAGGTAATCTTCATTTTTTAATGCATTGCTTGAAACATCAATAACTACAGCTTCGCCAGTTAACCGATCCAATGGAATTTGATCTGTACTCCATTTCCCTTTTGCAAAATGAGATGGCGCATCAAGATGAGTTCCTCCATGTTCTGCTGCGCAATAATTATATGCTTCATAATAAAATCCTCTTGGTGTAACTCCGTTAAATGCTGTATCTAGCTTAAACCCGTTGGCAGTTGGCCAATAAAGAGTTTTATCAGAAAAATCATAAGAAAGATCGATCCACTTCCCTTCGGAAAGTTCTTTAGCAATCGATTCATCCTTTTCATCTTTTTCTTCGCAGGAAATACAAAAAACAAGCAGGAAAATTAAAAGCCACTTCATGATAAAAAGTTTTGATTGTCTAATTTAAGTAATAATAATTGTGTTGAATGGCAATTAAACCGGCTTTTAGATATCGTAACTTGAAGAGTTAAGTATAGTTCAAATGAAACTCCTGATACTTTTTAGTATTATTTTTCTTTGGGGATGGCTAGAAAGCAATACAAAAAAACCATCTGGAAAGTCTACACAAAAAACAATAGCATTAGAAGATACCATTCATTTCACCAGTCAAATTCAGCCAATACTTGTAAAGAATTGCTCTCCCTGTCATTTCACCGGAGGTAAAATGTATGAAAGAATGCCTTTTGACAAAGACACTACTATTATTAATCATCAAACCGGGATTTTGAAACGAATTAAAGGTGAAGAAAATCTTTTGATCAAAACTTTTATTGAGCAAAATAAGATTAACTGATAAACAAAAAACTAATCGTTAAGCAAGACGAAACTATGGTAAACAAGCTCATTTGATTTTAAACCCTCATGGATCTCTGATCCTTCAACGCCTGCAAATTCTTTGAACATATTTTGAAACCATTTGGGTACATTTTCTTCTATGCGCTTTTGCTTTATTGCCTCTTCATGTTCGATAGCCTTGACTACATTACTGCTAATTACATCTTCTCTGATCAGGCTTAAACCTGAATTCAATAAATGATTTCGAAGAGCGTTCATACCCTCAGGACTTCGAATATCGGTGCATAGAAAATGACCGCCTTTACACAAAACCCTTTTAACCTCCTTTAGAAATTTGGGTACAGAACCATAAGCATGACAAGATTCAACATTTAGAATGACATCGAATGATCCATCATCAAACGGCAATTTCTCAGCATTGCCCTGTACAAAGAATAAGCCCTCGGTAACATGAGTTTTACGGGAGAACTTTACCGCATTATAAGCAATATCCATTCCCACCATTTTCTTTACCCCTAAATATTTTTTTATATAGCTGGCACCTCCTCCTCTACCACTTCCTACTTCTAATACTTCCAGTCCTTTTAAATCGATTTGTGTAGCGAGAAAGTGATAAAGCTGAATAGAACAGCGATGTATCTCATCATTGTTAGTTAATGCTATTGCTGATTCTGATTCGAACGGCATATAACCATAATTCATAAAATGCCAATCATCATAATTTAATGTCTTTGCCAACACCTCATAAATTGGTTTCCAAACCAATCGTCTGAAAAATGCATAGTTCGTTAAATTCAAAAAAACTTTTGGGATCATACTTTATATTAAAATGTTGGCGGCCCAGGCATATTGAGGAAAAAAATCCCCTGAAACCCAGAATAAAGTTTAACGCATAATGAAGATAGTTACTAAAAATAAAAAAAATATCATTACTCCAATTTTAAACTACGGTTACAAGTCATAAAGAAAAAATAATAAAGGAAATAAATAGTATATTAGATATCAGAGATACATTTATGACAAGTACTCGTCAATTAGCAGCAATATTATTTACTGATATAGAAGGTTACACTGCTATTATGCAGAAGGAAGAAGACAAGGCGATAGCTATGAAAGATCGTCACCGCGATGTGTTAGAAAAACAACACAAGCAATATAACGGACAGCTAAAACAATATTATGGAGATGGCACATTAAGCATTTTTACAAGTGTAATTGAAGCGGTACAATGTGCAATAGCCATGCAACAGGCTTTTGCGGAACATCCTTTGGTGCCCGTAAGAATGGGATTGCATTTTGGAGACATAATCATTAACGAAGAAAGCATTTTTGGCGATGGTGTAAATATTGCTTCACGCATTGAATCTCTTGGCGTACCTGGCTGCGTGATGATCTCAGATAAAGTAAACGATGAGATCCACAATCATCCTGAATTCAGAACAGTTTCAATGGGATTTTATCAATTGAAAAATGTTGAACGAATCGTGGAAGTGTTCGCAATTGCAAATGAAAAATTAGTAGTCCCTGGTCCGAGTTCATTAAAAGGAAAAGCAAAGAAAGTTAGATCTGGCACTACACGTGGAAGTCAAAAAGCCCGTCTCAATTATAAATCAATCGCTGTATTTCCATTTCGCAATATCAGTAATGACTCAAGCATTGAATGGTTAAGTGACGGATTTACCGAAGAATTGACAAGTGCAATAGCGGGGATATCTGATCTTAAAGTAAAGTCATCTACCGCAATGAAACAATACAAAAATATAAGCTTGAATTTTGATCAGATTGCCGAAGAACTTAATGTTGCAAATTTTATGGAAGGTAATGTTCAAAAACTTGGTACAGATATATTAATAAATTCAAATCTCATTAACTCAAAAACAGGCGAAATATTAAAACCATTCAGATTTAAAAAAGATTTCAGCGAGATAAATTTTATATATAGTGAAATAGCTCAGAATGTAGCCGATAGCCTGAAAGCGATCCTCAATTATTCTGAAAAGAAAAAATTACGACAACCTGCCCGGGTAAATCCCCATGTTCATCAACTTTTTCTTCAAGGAATGTATATACTTCAAAAAATAGATTATAAAGAAATCCCAAAAGCGATCCAGCTTTTTGAAGAAGCATTAGAAGCTGAACCTGATTATGCGCCAGCATTAGCTGGAAAAGCCAATTGTTATGTTACTCTCGGGTACCTTGGGGCAATTAACAGAACAGCTGTGCTTGAAAATGTAATGCCCTTACTAATAAAAGCTTTGCAGATAGATCCCAATCTTGCTTTTATACATACAAACCTTGGATGGACCAAACTGTGGTTTGAATGGGATATAAAAGGAGCAGCAAAAGAATTTACGATAGCACACAATATCGATCCATCAGACGTGTTGTGCATCAGGGGAAATGTATTTTTAAATATTTATTCAGGCAATTTTGAAAAGGCAAGGCTTTGGCTGAAAAAAGGTATTGCCGTTTCGCCAAACGACATTTGGTTAACACCTCTTCACGGTATGTTATTTTATTTTGAAAATAAAACAGACGACGCAATCCAATTGTTGATAAGATCAATTTTAACCCACAATCACATTCTCTCTTATTCACGCCTTGGTTGGATCTATGATCTCATTGGTGACTATAAAAAAGCAATCGCCACACTTGAAGATGGATTACAAAAATTCAATGTGCGCAGAGCAGCAGTTTTAAGTTGGCTGGCTATCGCATATTATAAGGATGGTGAAACCGAAAAAGCAAATCAAATATTTAATGAACTGGAAGGTTATATCAAATCGGGCAAGCCCAACAATGCCTTTTATACCGCAGTTGCCTATGCTTTTATTGGAAAAAATGATGATGCCTTCCGTCTATTGAAAAAAAGTTATGAAATGCGTGACTTAGATTTTCTATGGTTGAAATTTGAGCCGATGTTAAAATCCCTAATAAAAGAACCCCGCTATATAGAGTTATTAAAAGTGGCTGGCTTCAATTAATATCCTTGTCACTTCAGTTTTCCTAATGCCTCTTTTATCCTCGCCATTGCCGTCTCAATTTTTTCCATACTATTTGCAAATGAAATGCGGATACAATCAGGCTCGCCAAATGCACGACCGGTTACCGTAGAAACATTTGCAGTATTGAGTAAGTACATGCAAAGATCATCAGCATCCTTGATCACATTTTCTCCATTAGATCTTCCGAAAAACGCTTTTACTACAGGGAAAATATAAAATGCACCATCTGGTTCAGCGCTATGTGCACCAGGAATTTCTTTCAATAACTCAAGAATACGTTTGCGGCGACGAGTAAATTCTTTCGTCATTTCCATTGATGGACGCAGGTCAGCAGTTAACGCAGTAATAGCTGCACGTTGAGTTATCGCATTTGCACCGCTTGTAAATTGCCCCTGAATCTTTTCACAGCCCTTTGCGACGATTGGATTTGCTGCAATATAACCAAGACGATAACCCGTCATTGCAAATCCTTTACTCAATCCATTTATGATAACTACTCTATCCTTTACATTTTCAAATTGTGCAATGCTTTCATGCTGTCCAACAAAATTTATGTATTCATATATTTCATCGGAAATAATAGAAATGCCTGGATGATTTTCCAAAACAGCAGCCAATTGCTTCAATTCCTCTTTTGAATATACGGAGCCACTTGGATTGCATGGAGAAGAAAACAAAATCACTCTTGATCTTTCTGTGATACTTTCTTCCAATTGTTGAGCAGTGATCTTATAGTTATTTTCGATCGCCGATCTTACGATGACGGGGATGCCTCCTGCAATTTTTACAAGTTCAGAATAGGTAACCCAAAATGGCGCAGGAATGATCACTTCATCGCCAACATCAACCAAAGCAAGAATTGCATTGGCAAGACTTTGTTTTGCACCAGTAGAAACAACGATATTCTCCGGCTTATAATCTAAATTATTATCTCTTTTAAATTTCTGGCAAATTGCTTCACGCAGGTCAGGATAACCAGCAACCGGTGGATAATGACTCCAGTTATCATCAATCGCTTTTTTCGCAGCGTCTTTAATATGCTGTGGTGTATCAAAGTCAGGTTCACCCAAACTAAGATCAATAATATCAATACCTTTTGCTCTGAGTTCACGGCCTAGTTTGGCCATCTTTAATGTTTCCGGTTCGGCAAAACGATCTAATAAAGAGGATAGTTGCACGGGTTCTACGATTGCTTGCATTAATAGTTATTTAAAAATCAAAAATACTTATTTCTAGGACTAACACCTGTTTACTGCATATAATTAAATCGAAATTTACTGAGGTCAGGAACCCGATTCTTTTTTCTTTTTAACTCATGATCATAGATCACCTGCCCAAGATGTTTCATAAATGGGAAACCAACTTCATCATAATCATATTTATCGTCATTGAAAATGCCATCACTGTTGCAATGAATGACGGCACTCAACATAAATTCAACATTATTATTAAAGTCGGCGATATAAGCAGCGTCTATCAAAAATCCATAGGCATCCCCTACTTTATTAAAGATCCGGAATCTCTCTTTCATCGGGGTTTTTTCAGCTCCGTACATTAAAAATTTTACGTAAGCATCCCAATAGTTTTCCCTGTCATAAAAAGGAAATTTAGATTCAAGCGGGGTCATTGACATATATTTTCTTAAAAACTCATAATCATCTTTTGTAAGATTGAATCGCTGTTGCTTTGAAACCATTTCCGGGAACATTACACTCCGAACAATGCTGTGCAATGTTGTTAATGACATCCTGTTCTTTTTTGAAAAATCAAAAGGTTCATTGATCAGCTGAGCACCTCGATAAAAACCACTTCCCATTTTTGTGTTTCGTTCTGCATAAAGAAGTTTACTTGCTTCCAAAGGTTTTTCATAAATGAGTTTACCGTTAGCGTCAAAAAATCTGACTGGATTTGTATGCCTGTTCTCGTCTTCTGATAAACTAATATCGAGGCGATGAACAATTTGCACTTCTTTATAACCCATTTTGTGCAAAGTATTATTGATATATTCTTGTCCAAGAAATTCATACAACCGATTAAAGGCATCATTATCGCTAACCAATAGAATTTTCTTTATATAATGTTCAATAGTTGGACGGCCATCAGGGGTTGAAGGATCGTTATAAACTTCTTTTTGGCCACTGTAATCAGCCTCAGATATCATCGTGGAATTTTTATCGAGGTCTGCGATTTTCAGCTCATTTAATTTTTGCAAAGCCAAAATTGCGATCGGTAATTTCACGGTTGATGCGGGATAGAAATAAGAAGAATCATTGATATTAAGATAATGATCAGTGAACTTCGGGTTACCATTGTTCCCCCGATCGATTTGGGTATAAATGATCTGGACTTTATTGTCAGGGTTTGAAAGCACTGATTGAAAAAAATCTGGGTATTGGTTTAGCAGATCAACAAGGAAAGTATGGGTAATGCCGCTCACATTCATAGAGTCAGTTTTTAATTCAATTGGCTGGGATTTATTGATTTTTAAAGGAGTTTTGCAACCCATCATAAATAGTAAACACATTACGGCCACCCTCGGAAAAATATTCATGGCTTAAACTTAATCCAAATTAACATTTGAACCCCTGATTAGCTCCTGAAAACCACTGACATCAAGTCATTTTTTTATCCCTTTTTTCTGACCGAAACCCCTATCTTTGCCCTCCAAAAAAAAATCCCAGCCGCTTGCCCAAACCACTGTGTGAATTGGCAATGAGGCAATAAAAGTAAATCTATCCCGTATGCAATTAAGAGGTTTAGTAGCGGTGTTTGCAATCCTGCTTATTATTTATTCTGTTTGGCTTCTTTCTTTCACTTGGTTTGTAAACAAACATGAAAGTAAAATGGCCGACCGTGCCCAGGCTTACATGGATGCAACTTATCCTGAAGCAAAAAAGTTTTCAAAGCCTGCCGATTACACTGACTCGCTTAAAACACTTTACAGAACTCGCCTTAACGAAATTCTTGACAGTACGAAAGAAGACAAGATCACATGGTTTGGAAATACCTATGAATATTCCCGGGAAAAAGAATTGAATCTTGGTCTCGATCTGCAAGGTGGTATGAGTGTAACGATGGAAGTTGAACTTACAGGTTTGATCCGTTCTATGAGCAATAATTCAAGAGACCCACAATTTTTGAAAGCTCTTGATGAGGCTAACAAGCAAAAAGCAAACAGTGATGCTGATTTCATTTCTATATTTTATAACCAATTTAAAAGCATTGCAGGTGACGGAAAAATGGCAGGCATTTTTTCCGCAGCTAATGCAGATCAGATCGCAGCCAATGCAAGCGATACCAAAGTGCTTGAGGTAATTCGTAAAGAAGCTGGCCAGGCGATCAATAGAACTTACCAGGTTCTCCGTAGCAGAATCGATCAGTTCGGTGTTGCTCAACCGAATATTAATCTTGACGAATCAAAGGCAATTATTACAGTAGATCTTCCAGGCGTTGATGATAAGGAAAGAGTAAGAAAATATTTACAGGCTTCTGCTAACCTGCAGTTTTGGGAAGTTTATAATATCGGAGAATTACAAAATGAGTTAACCTCAGCGGAAAAAGCATTTAGTGACATGATGGGCGGAACAACTGATACTTCATTAAATGCGCTGAAAGCAAAAGATACGACCGGGAAAAAAGATACTACTGCCAAAAAGGTTAATGATACTAACCAGGTTCTTTCTAAGATATTAAACGGTCAAACAGGAACAACGCCTACCGGTACAGCAACTGCTGCACCAACATCAGGAGATAAAAGAAAATCACTTGGAGAATATATACAGTTCATTTCTCCATACCAGGATCAAACAACTGGTAAAGTTTCTTACCCGGCTGCTATTGGACAAGTTAAAATAAAAGATACTGGTACAGTTAGAAGATACTTGAACATGGTGGCGAATTTTCCTGCCGATGCAAGACTTCATTATGGAATAGTAGAAACAGATGCAAAGACAGAAAGGAAAAATGATTATGTAGGGTTGTACGTTGTTAAAACCTACGGAATGGATAAAGCACCTATCGAAGGTGATGTTGTAACTGATGCAAGACAGGATTATGAACCGCTTACTGGTAATCCAGTTGTGTTGATGAGCATGAACCAGAAAGGTGCCAGTGACTGGGCAACACTTACAGATAAGAGTGCTAAGAATAGAATTCCTATTGCGATCGTTCTTGACAATACTGTCTATTCAGCACCGGTGGCAGAACAAAAAATTGAAGGCGGTGATTCACGGATCACAGGAAGTTTCACTATACAGGAAGCACAAGACCTTGCCAGCATTTTAAAAGTTGGTAAACTGCCTGCTCCTGCTAAGATCGTACAGGAACAAGTAGTGGGGCCAACTTTGGGAGCTGAAGCTATTCGTGGTGGCAGTATGGCATTCATCATTTCATTTGTTGTTATCTTTTTACTGATGCTGATTTATTATAATACCAGCGGATGGATCGCTAACATTGCACTTATCCTTAACATCCTCTTTACAGTTGGAGTACTAACTTCTTTTGGCGCCACACTTACAGCACCGGGTATTGCCGGTCTTGTTCTTACTATTGGTATGGCAGTGGATACAAACGTTATTATTTATGAACGTATAAAAGAAGAGTTAACCCGTGGCAAGAGCTACCAACTGGCGATCGCCGATGGCTATCGTCGTTCTTTACCACCTGTACTTGATGCTCACGTAACAACATTGTTAACTGCGATCATCCTGTTCGTTTTTGGATTAGGTCCTGTAAAAGGATTTGCCACAACACAGATCATCGGTATTCTGCTTTCATTGTTCTGTGGTATCCTTGTAAGCCGTTGGGTGAGTGATTGGTTTACCAATAAAAAGAAACACCTCGAATACTTTACAGGTATCAGCCGTAAGATCTTTAAACACGCCAATTTCAAATTCATTGAATATCGCAAAGTAGCTTACATGATATCATTCGTTGTGTTGGCGCTTGGTGTTGGTGCGATCTTTAATGGCTTTCACCAGGGTGTTGAATTCAAAGGAGGACGCAGTTTTACTGTTCAGTTTGACAGATCAAAACCATTGGATGTAGAATCAGTGCGAAGAGATCTTGAAGTAGCATTCCAGGAAAGTCCCACTATTAAAACTGTAGGATTAAATAATCAGCTTGATATTACCACTTCATATCTTATCAATGATCCACGTTCAATTGTTGACTCATTGGTAGAAACTCAATTGTACAATGGATTAAAGAATCATTTGAGTGGTGCAAGCTATCATCAATTTGATACCCAAAACAAACTTGGTTCAAAGAAAGTTTTACCAACAATTTCAGATGATTTGAAAAAAGGCGCAAGAAATGCAACTATATTTTCACTGCTGATCATCGCCCTTTATATTTTTATCCGTTTCCGCGACTGGAGATATTCACTTGGTACTATTGTAGCGTTGCTGCATGACGTATTAGTAACACTTGCAGCATTCTCATTCCTGAAAAATGTAGTTCCGTTCCCGTTAGAACTTGACCAGCATTTTATTGCGGCAATACTTACGGTTATCGGATTCTCAATGAATGATACTGTTATCGTTTTTGATAGGATACGTGAATACAGCGGTACAATGAAAGGTGAACCAAAAGAGAATATCATCAACAGGGCCATCAATGATACATTGAGCCGTACGATCATGACCTCATTAACTGTGTTCCTCACAATTCTTATCCTCTTTATATTCGGTGGAGAGGTAACAAGAGGATTTGCGTTCGCTATGTTGATAGGTGTTATTACCGGTACTTATTCTTCGATCTTTGTTGCGGCGCCATTGCTTGTTGACCTTGGAAGAGGGAAGGCATTAGGTAAAACTGAAGTCGTTACAACAGCAAATCAAAAATCTACAGCAAAACCAGCGATAATAAAAAGCTAATAAATTTTTAATAAATAAGAAAGCCTCCGCAATGGAGGCTTTCTTATTTTAAAGTAAAATATTTCTGTCTATTAGAAATTGTAAACTACTCTCGTTTACAGTTATTTTTTATATATAAGGATATTACAATCTAAGTTCCCCTTTAGGGGACAGAGTTTCAGACTCCAAAGCTGGTCCCACAACCACAAGTGGTGGCAGCATTAGGATTTTTGAAAGTAAAGCCACGATTATTCAATCCATCCTGCCAATCGATCTCCATTCCATATACATACATTTCGTGTGCTGCATTCATGATGCAACTGATACCTTCAATTTCAAATGACTTATCTTTTTCAGTAGGATGATCGAACCCTAGAATATAAGACATGCCTGAACAACCACCACCCTTTACCCCTACTCTAAGCTTTTGAGTTGTATCAAAGTTTTCCTGTTCCATCAGTTTTCTTATTTGCCTGATAGCCCCTTCTGTTATCGTCACCGGTTTGTTCTCTGTTACTACCATTTTTAAATCTTATTTATATGCAAAAATAAAAAACAAAACCGAGGGTCATTTTCTAATTCCGAAAAGAAAGGCTTTTGCCTGTATTTTTGCTAAGTTTAAACAAATATTATGGATACCCAAACACTAACCCTTATCCTTTCCGCTTTTGCTGTTCTGCTTTCAATGTTGACTTTTTACTTGTTGTATTCAAAACAGGATACAAAAAAAAATGCTGACCCTGCTTTTACTACAAGGCCATTGCAACTGCAGGCTTATGAAAGATTAGTGATCCTCACTGAAAGAGTTGCGCTACCAAATATTGTAAGCCGTGCCAATCAGCCCGGGATCACAGCAAGAGAAATGCAGCTGCTTATGCTGGAAAGCATCAAGCAAGAATTTGAATACAATAGTTCACAACAGATATATGTGAGTCCCCTCGTATGGCAGGCAGTAAATAATTTAAAAGAGCAAAACATGCTTATCATAAATCAAATTGCTCAAACATTACCTGCTGATTCAAAAGGGTATGATCTTGGAAAAAGAATAATGGAGGTGATCATTGCACAGGATAAAAAAGCATTGCACAATATTGTATTGGAAGCATTGAATTTTGAAGCAAGAAAGTTGATGAAATAAGAAGTTTAAGGTGAAAGTTAAAAGTTGAAAGCTATGGATGAAAAGAAAAAATATACTGACTCAGGTATTGAAATAAAGGGCACCTACTCAAACATTCAACCTTCAACATTCAATCTTGAACAGCCCGGAGAATTTCCATTCACCCGCGGCATACAAGCGGATATGTATCGCGGCAAATTATGGACAATGCGTCAATATGCCGGGTTCAGCACTGCAGAAGAAAGTAATAATCGATACCATTATTTATTATCACAGGGTGTAAATGGCTTAAGCGTTGCTTTTGATCTTCCAACACAAATAGGTTATGACAGCGATCATGCACTTGCCGAAGGCGAAGTTGGTAAAGTGGGAGTTGCAATTGACTCAATAGAAGACATGAAAGCTTTGTTTGACAAAATAAAGTTAGAAGATGTCTCTACCTCGATGACAATTAATGCTACAGGTTTTATACTTCTTTCGCTTTATGTGGCATTGGCAAAACAGCAAGGCGCTGATCTGAAAAAAATTACAGGTACAATACAAAATGATATCCTGAAAGAGTATGCTGCAAGGGGAACTTATATCTATCCGCCCAAGCCTTCAATGAGGATCGTTACTGATATTTTTGAATGGTGCAGTCATGAATTACCAAAATGGAATACGATCTCGATTAGCGGTTATCATATTCGGGAGGCCGGTAGTACAGCCGTACAGGAAATTGCTTTTACACTAAGCAATGGAAAAGCTTATGTAAAAGCAGCATTGGAAAAAGGGTTAGATATAAATGTTTTTGGAAAAAGACTTTCTTTCTTTTTCAATGCACATAACAATTTATTTGAGGAGGTAGCGAAGTTCCGTGCAGCAAGAAGGATGTGGGCAAAGATGATGAAAGAACTTGGTGCAACCGACCCAAAAGCAATGATGCTACGTTTTCATTCGCAAACTGGTGGCAGCACATTGACTGCACAGCAACCTTTGAATAACATTTCGAGAGTTACTATTCAAACATTGGCGGCTGTACTAGGAGGAACACAATCATTGCATACAAACGGATATGATGAAGCATTAAGCTTGCCAACAGAAGAAGCGGCAAGAATTGCATTGCGTACACAACAAGTGGTTGCATTCGAAAGCGGTGCTCCGGATACTGTTGATCCGCTCGGTGGCAGCTATTTCATAGAATCGTTGACCAACGAAGTAGAATCCACAGCCTGGAAGCTGATTGAAAAAATTGATGTCATGGGCGGCAGCGTTAATGCTATTGAAGAAGGCTTTATACAAAATGAAATTGCCCGCAGCGCTTATGAGCATCAGCGAAAAGTAGAAACGAATGAAAAAATTATTGTTGGTGTAAATAAATTCCAGTCAGAAGAAGGAGCCCCAATTCCTGGTTTTAAAATTGAGGATAGTATTCGGACTTTACAAATTGAAAAATTAAAAAGATTAAGAGATAACAGGGACAGGGCGAAGGTTGATCAGATCCTGCAACAACTCAATGACAAAGCAATGAGTGGCGAAAATTTAATGCCGGTTGTAATTGAAGCTGTAGAAAATAAAATTACTCTGGGAGAGATCGCTGATGAATTAAGAAGTGTGTTTGGCGAATACAAATAGATCATGATCTATTCAACACTTGTAAATAATACAGAGGAGATTCAACAGATCCTTGATCTCCAGCAACAAAACCTTCCAAAAAATATTTCTGCCGAAGAACTGAGGTCACAAGGCTTTGTCACTTTTCAACATGACCTCGAAACACTTCAGCAATTTCATCAACTGGCGTCAAGCGTAATTGTAAAGGATGATGAGAAAGTTATCGCTTATGCACTTACAGTTGTCAATGAAGCAAGACACATCTTTCCACCAATGGAGTCAATGTTCATGTTGCTTGAAACGCTACACTGGAAGAATAAACCTTTTTGCGATTATCGCTATTATGAAATGGGACAAATATGTGTAGCTAAAGAATATCGTGGTAAAGGTGTTTTTGAAATGCTTTACCAACAGCATAAAAAATCATACAGCAATAAATACGATCTTCTGGTCACAGAGATCTCTACAATGAATCATCGTTCATTAAAAGCCCACAAAAAAATTGGCTTTGAAACAATCATCATTGATAAAGATGAATTGGATGAATGGGCTGTAGTCGCATGGGATTGGAGAAAGTAATAATTATTGCTTTCGTCTTTCTTAAAGAATTTTAGTTGCGGGCCGATACTTAATAAACACTATTTTTTCCATCCATCTTTCAACGTCACTGTTCTGTTAAAGATAACTCCTTCTTCCGAAGAATCTTTATCAAGGCAATAATATCCTTTACGCAAAAACTGGAATCTGTCGCTGAACTTTGCATTCTTAATAGCTGGCTCAGCATATCCCTTTACCACTTTCAATGAATCAGGATTTATATAATCTTTAAAATCCCCTTCCTCACTCGAAGGATCTTCAACTCTGAATAAACGATCATACTCTCTTACTTCAACTACCACAGCTTCAGCAGCATTTACCCAATGCAAAGTTCCTTTTACATTAATACCAGAAGTGTCACTACCACTTTTACTTTCAGGAATGTAAGTACAATGAAGTTCTGTAACATTACCTGCGGCATCTTTGATAACTTCATCGCATTTAATAATGTAAGCACTTTTCAATCTCACCATTTGTCCCGGCGCTAGGCGGAAATATTTTTTTGGTGGATTCTCCATAAAATCATCCCGTTCTATATAGATCTCTTTGCTAAATGGCATTTGACGAACACCAGCATTTGTGTCTTCAGGGTTATTATCTGTTTCAAGCAATTCATGATCTTTTGTGTAATTCGTGATCACAACTTTCACCGGGTCAAAAACAACCATTCTCCTGAATGCTATTTTATTCAGATGCTCACGAAGGCAAAATTCAAGCAGCCCAACATCAACAATGTTTTCTCTTTTTGCAATTCCAATACGATCACAGAACTCACGAATGCTTTCCGGCGTATATCCCCGACGACGAAGACCACTGATCGTTGGCATTCTCGGATCATCCCAACCGGTAACATAATTTTCATTCACCAGTTGCAGGAGTTTTCTTTTACTCGTAACTGTATAATTTATATTGCGTCTTGCAAATTCATATTGATGCGAGGGATAGATCTCCAGCTTTTCGATCAGCCAATCATAGAACTCACGATGCGGAACAAACTCCAGTGTACAAATTGAATGAGTGATATTCTCGATCGAATCACTTTGTCCATGCGCCATATCATACATTGGATAGATGCACCATTTATCACCTGTGCGATGATGATGTGCATGTTTAATGCGATAGATCACCGGGTCACGCATCAGCATATTGATATGCTCCATATCGATCTTTGCACGCAATGTCCTTGTACCATCTTCAAACTCTCCTACTTTCATTCTTGCAAACAGATCAAGATTTTCTTCAACACTTCTATCACGGTACTTACTATTCTTACCCGGTTCAGTCGGCGTTCCTTTCATTGCTGCCATTTCCTCACTTGTACTATCATCTACATAAGCCAACCCTTTTTTGATCAGCGTTACAGCAAATTCATACAGTTTATCAAAATAATCACTTGCATACAATTCATTCTTCCATTCAAAACCCAGCCAGCGAATATCATCTTTAATACTATCCACATATTCCACATCTTCTGTCACAGGATTTGTATCATCAAACCGAAGATTTGTATAACCGGGATATTTTTTTGTCAAACCAAAATTCAAACAAATGCTGGAGGCATGGCCGATATGCAAATAACCATTGGGCTCCGGAGGGAAACGGGTAGCGATCTGCTTGTATTTGCCAGATTTCAGATCCTCTTCAATTATCTCTTCCAGGAAATTTAAACTCCTTTCTTCTTTTTTTAAGTCTTCTGTCATAGGTCGGCAAAGATAATAATTATGAGGTGAGCTTTAGTACCCTGATTGAACGTCCCTTGCGTCGCACTCTTGTACTTCAACAATTCTATTCAACTTATCCACCCCCAATTGAAATTTCTTTTTGATTAAACAACTTCCCCGCCAGCGGGGGACAATGACCATTCCTTCAATTGTCTAATGTAAAAGACTTCATCGAATACTGTTTTCATCTATGTTCGAATAGAAGACTGCATATTATCCCCCGCTGGCGGGGGCCGGATCTACACTTAACGGAAACTTCAATTGGGGGTGGAAAGCTTTTCTTATTTTTAGAACTTAAATTATATTCAAAGAATGAATTCCGATGTAGATGTTATCAGAGATGTTCTTGAACAAACGGAGATCGCCTTTCCTGCATCTGCGTTTATTAAAAGTTTACACCAACAGTATTTGAATCGCGGAGGACTTAGTAAAAAACAATTGGAGGGTTTGTATCAGATAGCTCAAAAAGTAAATACAATTCCTGTTGGCAAATTATCGACATTGGAAGCGATCATATTAAAAAAGCCTAACCGGTATAAATCTGAAAAACCAGCTGTCACGCCACTTTATAAAAAAGACGAGGAACTGGGAAAAAAGATCACGGCCATTTTGGAAAAATATCCTCAGCACAAAAGAGTGTTATTCCTGAAAGCGAAGTATGAGAACAATGAAATTTTTTCTTCAACAGAAACCGCAGACCTGGAAAAGTTTTATAAACTTCTCCGGTGATCATTCACAAGTAGGTCGCCAAGTCTTTGTGCAGTTTTTTCAAGATTCATATAAGTGTTTTTCATTGCAGCCTGGAGGTCGTCTGTATTTTCATTTATAGAAATAAGGCGATCGAAATATTGTTGGGATGATTGATCAGGAGTAATAGATACGTGACCAGCAAATGCGATAACAGGTAATGAAAATTCTTTAGCTCTTTTTGCCACTCCAAATGGACCTTTGCCCTGCATCGTTTGTTCATCAATAGATCCTTCGCCAGTAATAACTAAATCTGCTTTCCTTAATTCTTTTTCAAATCCGGTAGCTTCTAAAAAATAATCGATCCCATTTACAAGACGGGCATTTAAAAATGTATGCAAAGATGCTGCCACCCCTCCTGCCGCACCTCCATGTTTTATAACGGCCATATCTTTCCCCGTTCTACTGAACACAACATCTCGAAATTTAGTAAGGCCTGCTTCGAGCAATTGAACATCTTTAGCTGAGGCACCTTTTTGCGGACCAAAAACTGCCGCAGCTCCGTTCGGTCCAAGCAAAGGATTTTCTACATCGCATAAAATAATTATTTCTGTGTTTGCAATCCTTTTATCTAAGCCTGTTATATCAATTTGCGCAAGCGATGATAAAGAAGCAGGCAGATCAACAAGTTCATTTCTTTCTGCATCAAAGAATTTTATTCCCAATGCATTCAATATTCCCGTTCCCCCATCAACTGTTGCGCTTCCCCCAATACACAAAATGATCTTAGTCGCGTTTTTGTTTAAAGCTTCAATAATTAATTCACCGGTGCCTTGTGTTGTTGTAATTAACGGATTGTATTCATCAGTTTTCAACAATCGCAAACCTGATGCCGCCGCCAATTCAATGATAGCTGTTTTATTTTTTTCGATCCAACCAAAAAATGAAGATATTTTTCTTTTTAAAGGATCTTTCACGATCGTAGAAATCAATTGGCCACCTAAATGATCAATTAATAAACCCGCAGTGCCATCACCACCATCAGCTACAGGGAAACAGGTTGTAGTGAAGGATAATTTTCTTTTATGCAAACCATTGCTGATCGCTTCAGCAACTTTTGCCGCATCAAGACTGTTTTTAAAAGCATTGGGAGCGATCAGTATATGCATATCCTGTTATAAAATAATAAGAGATAAAATATAAACTACGATCATCGTTATCAATCCCATCAAGACAGAAGCTATTGAATGTACACGCAACATAGTTCTCACATCAATATCTGAAAATTTTGAGATGACCCAGAAATAAGCATCGTTGGAATGTGATATCATCATTGACCCGGCACCCATCGAAAGAACCGTTAGCAACTTTGCATTTTCTGATTCAAGGCCTAACACCGGCAACAATGGCAACACAATTGAAGATGCAGTAATAATTGCAACCGTTGAGGATCCTTGTGCTGTTTTAATAAGACAGGTTAACAAAAAAGGGAACCAGATGCCCAGCATTTTCAGATCAAGATTTTCTTCAAAATGTTTGCCGATATTAGTAGCAGCTAATACAGCACCAAAGGCGCCGCCGGCTCCAATGATCACTAATATGCCTCCGGCTTTTTCCACCGCAGATGATAGCTGAAATGATACGGAATGTTTCGAATTTTTTCCCGTTAGAATTGCTAACAATACACCAATAGCAAGAGCGATGGCCGGATCGCCAACAATAGAAAAAACATCATTTAGCAAACCGGTTTCATTTTTATCCAACACAAGAACTGACTTTAAAGCCATCAACAAAATGGGAATTACTACCGGCAGAAAAGCAAGGATCGGTTTTGGCCCTGCAAAGACATCCTCATTACTTTCTTCTGTAGTTTCAATACTAGTTTTTGTTTTTTTACCAGCATACACTGCCCACCAATGACCGATCAGCATGGCAGGGATAGCAATTAAAATTCCATACAAGATCAGTTTCCCAAAATCAACTTCAAGAGTAGCTGCGGCTGCAGTCGCACCCGGATGTGGCGGCAATAAACAATGAACGGCGTACAAACCTGATGCTAATGAAATACTCATGGTAGCTACCGCCATACCCGTTCTTTTTATCATTGATCGATTGATACCACTTAAAACAATATAACCTGAATCGCAAAAGATGGGCAGTCCGACAATAAATCCTGTAACTGATAAAGCAAGCGAAGATCTTTTTTGACTTACTAATTTTAATATAGAAGCTGCCATTACATTGGTGCTTCCATTTTTTTCCAGTAGTACACCAATTGTAGTACCCAGTACAATAATAATGGCCAGTTTGGACATTACATCTCCAAACCCGTTCTTGATAAGAGTTAAAATTTCAGCAAATGGCAGTTGTACGCCAAGACCTGTAATAAAGCAGGCGATAAGTAATGCAAAAAAAGGATGAACTTTGAATTTTACAGTAAGCAGAATGATAAAAATGATCCCGGCTAAGAGAGAAATAATTACCTGCAAAAAAGATACATTCATTAGATCCTGGTTTCGGTATAATATACCTGGTTAAATAAATCCTAACGGTCTAGCCTCCCCACATACCCCAAAAAAATAAACTCGTATATTTACAAAAAAATACTATCGTATGTCATTATTAAATCAGCAAAAAGGTAAAAAGAAAAACGATAAGAAGAAAAATCAGAATAATTCTGCACCTGGTTCAAAGTTCATTCAAAAAACGCAGACAAATGCTTTTGTAAGCAAACAGACTAATACAGGGTCACAAAGAGGAAGTTAGTTTTCGCCTCACTCAGTCATTTGCTTTTGCGATCTCCTTTTTTACGTTCAGTTTATAACGCAAAGCTAACTCTTCATTGCAAAAAACATAGAGCCACTCTCCCGTGGCATCAGTTATGTTATATTTAAATACAAGTTTTTCGCCACTTGTATTGAGAGCAGAGAATTTTGTACTCTGAGCCGTGTCAAGCACCGGCGATCCCGAAACAAAAAAATCACTGATCTCTTTCCTTGCTTTTAATTCAATAAGAATAGTGTCGCCAATTGATACATCAATTACACCTTTGGCGGGGAAATAACTGCTGACACCTGCCTTAACATAGCCCGAATACCGAAATGGACTTTGACCAAACTCACGATAAACAGGAGGATCTTTTAGCAATGTCCATTGAGGATCTTCTGGATAATGCTCACGAATGAATTCATCGGGCGGCGTTAGAAAATAAAGATCATTATACTGACGTACGTATTCATTTCCATAAGAAACAAAACCGCTGGCCCATGTTACATCAAGTAAATACCAGGAACTGTCAATATAAACCGAGTTCCATGTATGATTGACTGCAAATCTTCGGTTATTATTTGTTCTTGCATAGCCATAAATGATCTCTGCTTTTATTCCTGCATGATCACATAAGGTTTTAAATAGCCGGGAATATCCTTCGCAAAAAGCAACACCGGTATTCAAAACTTTTGCAGCGACCCTTTCATTCAAAGATGGTAATGCAGCGCTGCTGTCATCGGGTTCATTATAAAAGGTATGAGGCTTTTTCTTACCCCGGCCAATGGGCATCACATTATAATCGATATGTTCTGTTATCCAGCGAAAGATAGCCCTCACTTTTTCACGATCTGTTTTACCAATTGAAGCCAGTTGTTTTGCTAATGTATCTGCTTTTGTAACAGGGATCGACTCAACCTTATTATCAATTACATAAAAATTAGTTTGCCCAACCTGGGAATAAAACCTGAGTGGCAGGAAAAATAATATGACTAAAAAGATTTTCATTCCAAAACCCTTCTTAAAGTTAAGAAGAGTTTTGGAGTTGAGTTATTATCTGAAGTTTTTACTGAACACCTAATTCCCAAATTATTGCCGGCAGGTTCTTATTTTTAAATAAAGCATTATAATTATCGATCGTCTTTCTCAAGTCTTTATCATAAACGCTTTTATATTTCACCCATTCCTTATCCAGGTCAGCATTCCGATTTTTTAACCCTTCTGTTACTCTTGGGTCATGGGCATCGGCAAGGTTTTTCAAATAGAGAAACTCTACATTTAATTTGCTGGAAAAATTAATTACATCCTGGAAGTTCTTTTGTCTTGTTTCGATCAGGCTCGCCTCCCATTCATCGATCTTCTTTATCAACTCTTTTCCTTTTTCAACTAACTCTTTACTATCCTTCACATCTTTTAATAACTCATTAAATGTTTCCACTTGTTTCTTTACTTTTCGCATAGCAATTATGGACTTGTGAATTTCACTAACCTCGCCTGTAATATTGTTCAGGAATTTTTGTTGTTCGTTCCAATCAGCAGCAGTTACTTTTAAATTAGGATCCTGGATCACATTCATTTCGGTTTCAGAAGAAGTCTCTTTATAAGTGATCTTTGCTTTATATTTTCCCGGAGGCAAACGATAACCTGTATAATCACCATACACATAAGCACCCTGTATATCAGGAGAAATATTTTCGCCTTTAAAATTCCACGCAAAACGATTGATTCCTTTTATAGCGGGAATGACCTGTGCAGCTGGCGGCCCGCCGGGATATGGTTTGAAGAGGCTATCTTTTTTATTGGTGTATGTTCTTACCACTTTATTATTCGCATCCATTATTTCAAGCTTCACCATATTAGTATCTGCATTCTCAGGAAAATAATAATCAAGCATTACTCCTTCCACCGGGTTTGCACCATTTGAATTACCCGGATCAAGACCGGGAATATTTGCGGCTCCGCTATAACGATAAGTTGTTTTAGGAGTAAACAGTTTTATTTTGCCAGCTGCCATCACACCTGCAAATTGTTGTAATGCCCCAAGATCATCCAGTATCCAGAATGATCTTCCCGCAGTGGATGCAACAAGATCATTGTCTTTAATGATCATATCTGTAACAGGTACCACTGGAAAATTCAATTGCATTTTGCTCCAGTTCGTTCCACCATTATAAGAAATATAAAACCCTCTTTCACTCCCAGCATAAAGAAGGTCTTTTATTTTTTTATCTTCTCTTATTACACGAATAAAATCATCAGCGTCAACACCTGTGATGATCTTTGTCCATGTTTTGCCATAATCAGTTGTTTTGTATGTGTACGATGCATAATCATTGAACTTATACCTGGTGGCGCTAATATATGCAGTGGCTTTATCATTTGGTGAAAGTTCAATTGAGTTGATCATGGATTCCTGCAAACCGGCAGGCGTTACATTCTTCCAGTTCTTTCCTGCATCTGTTGTCATATAGACCAAACCACAATCACTTCCTGTCCATATCACTCCTTTCTCTAATGATGATTCGGTTACATAGTAAATGGTATTGTAGTTTTCACCACCAGCACCTTCATTCGTTATAGGACCACCACCTAATCCTTGTTTGGTCGAATCATTTCTTGTAAGATCGGGGCTGATCACTTCCCAATTGATCCCACCATTCGTTGTTTTCAATAAAACATTTCCTGCATGGTAAATTGTTGACGGATCATGTGGTGAAGCAATGATCGGCGCATTCCAGTTGAACCGGTATTTCATTTTCTTTGGTTCAATAGCGAGGTTCACCGAAGGATATGCCTGGATATCTTTTACTTCTTTTGTTCTTGCATCCAACACTTCGATATACCCCTGGTAGCAACCGCCATAAAACTGTGTTGGATTGTTTGGATCAAAGGCGATCCATGCACTTTCACAACCAGGACCGACAACCCAATCTTTTTCTGTTATGCCAAATGAATTGTTGCGGCTTTGTATCATCATTGATGTATTATCCTGTTGCCCTCCATACACCCAATATGGAAAACGATTATCAACATTGACACGATAAAATTGGGCAGTAGGTTGATTGTTCAATGAACTCCAGCTTTTACAGTCATTAAAAGTTATTTCACCACCGCCATCGTCAGCCAAACCGATTATTGTAGGATCTTTTGGATTTATCCAAAGATCATGTGTATCGCCATGGCCAACTCTTACTTGGTTAAACGTTTTTCCTCCATCAATTGACTTTGTCATCGGTGCATTTAACACATAAACTATGTTTTCATTTTTTGGATCGGCAAACACTTCCATATAGTACCATGAACGGGAGGTGATCAATTGATCATTTGACATCAGGGACCAACTCATACCTCCATCATCAGAACGATACAAACCTGCTTTTGATTTTTCTGCTTCTACAATTGCAAACACACGATCAGGATTTGCTCTTGAAACCGACACACCGATCTTTCCCATTTGTACAGGTAATCCACTATTAATTTTATTCCATGTTTCTCCTCCATCATTACTTTTCCAAATGGAGCAACCATTGCCACCACTTTCTACTTTCCATGGATAACGACGATGCTGCCATGTGGCTGCATAAAGAATGCGGGGGTTTTTTGTATCCATGCTTAAGCTGCTTGCACCGGTGCTATCATTTACAAACAAAACTTTGCGCCATGTTTGTCCGCCATCTGTTGATTTAAAAATTCCACGATCAGGATTAGGGCCATGCGCTGTTCCCTGCGCAGCAACATAAACTATATCCGGATTATTGGGATGAATAACCACATCAGAAATATGACGGGTATTTTGCAAACCAATATTCTTCCATGTTTTTCCTCCATCAACGGATTTGTAAACGCCATCGCCGTAAGAAGTCATTACACCACGAATAGCATGTTCGCCTGTACCTACATACACAACATTGGGATCAGATTCGGAAACAGCGATATCACCAATAGAACCAACTTTAAAAAAACCATCAGAAACATTGCGCCATGTTAAGCCACCATCATCAGTTTTTGAAACACCGCCACCTGTATAACCAACAAAGAATGCCTGGTCATTTCCCGGCACACCACAAATTGCATTGGCACGACCACCGCGGAAAGGACCTATACATCTCCATTTTAATGCCTGGAAAACGGAATCATAATTGATGGTCGATACAGATTTTATTTCTTCTGCTTTCTTTTGCTTCTGTGCTGTGAGTGAAATGGTATTAGATCCAAGTAAGATGATGGTGATAAGCTTTCGCATATAGTTAGTTTGTGTTGCTGAAATTAAAGAATTAATGGGAATCATTTGCTTCATTTATCATTGGTTGCCAGACATTTTCTGAACAAAGAATTGTATATATTTATGCGTTGTTTGCAATTATAACATGACACCTCAAGAGTTTCAAAGATCTGTAACCAAGATTGACTTGTATGGAAAATATTTATGGTATTTATTTTCGATTGCTCTTATTGGAATAGGTGTTTTTTTATTTTACGATTTAACGACGAATCCGAATAAATACAGGTTAAAACATACTTATGTTTTAGCTTTTTTTGCTTTTGCCTTCTTGTTTCTTTTAGGGTGCTACGCTTTATATCTTTTGCCAAACAGATACAAAGTTTTGACCGTTAATAATAATTTAAGTATTGACAAAAAGAAACTAATAGTTGATAGACTTCTTGACAACTTAAAAGTGCAGTGTCACAATAGCCAAGACATTTTTTATACTTTTACATACCAGCGAAAACCGTGGACAAAAGATTATGATGTGTACTTAGGCATTGACAAAGAAAAATTCTATGTAAGTGTACTCGTGAGAACAAGCTATTACCGGGGAGGCTTTATAGATTTTGGAGGTGCAGAAAGGTTAAGAAGGAAAATCGTATCAAGTATTAAATTATTAGCAGGAGACGAATAACTTAAACAACATTTGACTTACATAGTTGTTATTGCTCAAATTTAGACAGGATTGAACAATAGTAAATCGCACCAACAACCGATACATCATCAACTTCAATTTATTAAATTTCACCCAGCGAACGCAAAGAAATGGCGAACGCAGCGCCACTTCTATTTATCGCTGCGGTCGCTGCGTGAAAGAGGCTGAATAGAATTGTTGCTGCACAAGAGTGCGACGCAACAAAAGCTTAACCAAGGAACAAATGTTCGGTACATAACTCTTTATCCATTTCTTAACAACCTTTTTATAATTAGCAGAAATTCTCATCGTTTTAAAATCATTCAACTTCAACCGGACATTTCATTTTTTATTTTTTTACTGAAAAACACAGACAATGGCAGATAACAACAATGGCCAGGAAGACTTATTGTATTCCTATGACTCCTTCGGCGAAAAGAAAAAACCGGCTGATAACAATTTTTTATGGTGGTGCTCAGGGGCACATCAAAAATTACTGAAACAATTTCCCTCAGAACATAGTAAGTACTCAGGGCTTGGTGCTGTGCTGCTCGCCACATTTGTGCTGGCAACTATCTCTGCCGGCTATGCTATATACACCGTATTTGGAAACTGGTTGTGGACGATCGGGTTTGCGATCATCTGGGGATTGATCATTTTTAATTTCGATCGCTTTCTCGTTTCCACCATGCGGAAATATGGTGTATCACGCCGCAAGCAGATCATGATGGCCTTACCGCGGATCGCTCTTGCATTGCTTATCGGTGTGGTGATCGCCCGGCCACTCGAGATGAAAATTTTTGAAAAAGAGATCAACGTAAAAATGACGAAAAACCTCCATGACAAGATCCGGCTTAATGATAGTCTTTTAGCCATGGAATATAAAAATCAACTTGTAAATGCAGACTCAGAAAGACAGCGACTCCTCGGTCGCAAGCTGGCGATCGAGGATACGCTGCACAATTTGCGATCAGCATATCTGCAGGAAGCTGATGGTACAGGTGGCAGTCGTCAAAGAGGTATTGAAAATATCACAAGATTGAAACAGGATGCATTTAACCTGGCAAGAGATCAATTTGCTCCTGAACTTTTATTGCTTGAACAAAATATGAAAAGCCAGGAGAACATTACTGATGCTGCAAAAGCATCTATGGAAGATAAAAGAAAACAGTTTGAACAAACTGCCATGGCGAATATGGGTTTTTTGGAACGTAACAAAGCATTGGCTGATCTGTCGGCCGAAGAAGGAAGTGTATTCTGGGCAAGCTGGCTGATCTCATTGCTGATCATCTTAATTGAGATCGGACCGGTGTTATCGAAACTGATGATGCCACTTGGGCCTTATGACATTGCATTGGCAAAAGAAGAATTACTGCACATGGCAAATGAAGAAGGTGAGATAAGAAAAGATAAAGTAGAAAGATTTGAGCGGAGAAAAATTTATCATGAAAAACAAAAAGAAATGAGTGATACGCTGGCAGAAAAAGTGGTACAGCTTCAGCAAAAAAATATTGACAGGGAACTGGATAAATGGGAACGTGGTGAATGGGAACCGGAAGATCATCGTGCAAGCATGGATGAAGTGATGCGGAAAATAAAAAGTCAATACCAGTTCAAAGAAGATGATTTATTATAATAAATTTTGAAGAGCCAGTTAACCAGGGAGCCTTATTCTCGTACAATTCTTATGACCCGTCAACGAATATCTAGTATAGCCACGAAAATATTCGCCGGGTCATTTGTTTTATTGGTCAAAGAAAAATGGTTTATTTAAATCCTATAACGTATTTAAATAAACCATTTCTATAAGTTGTGAACTTTCTACATTTTATCTTTCACTCCTGCCCTCTTCTTCATTTCTGCGGCCGGGAAAACAATTAATCTTCCCATTTGTTTACCTCCACGATAGGTAACAACTTTCATAGTTGCTGCATCTTTTGGTACCATTACCGATTTTGAATAATGAGGATAAAAATTATCAGGAAAAGAATTATCAAAAGAATAATGAACAGAGATATCAGGGATCTCTGTTTTCATTTCAACTGAAATTTCATTCTTATCATTTTTCGTGAACTTGAAATCAGGCTCGTACATGCTTGGTGCATACTTTTTTTGCGCTGCATCAAAACGTGCAAAATGACTTTCTACTTTTCTATAAAAATTATTCCAGTTCTTTTTACTCTTAGGACTCCATAAAACTTCTGCCGTTGCAAATGCTCTTGGCCAAACCATATAACGCAGATGGCGCATATTATAAATTTGCTCTGTCCATAAATTGGCTTGCCCGCCTTTTATATATTTCGGATCTACTCCATCAGGCACTGGTTCAAACTCATAAGATTTACTTAAACGCAAGGTTGCATATACCGGTGGCTCGATCATAACATCGCCCTGCATATAATCAAGGTAAGCGAAGGTGGTTGGACTCATCACCACTTCATGATTTTGTTTAGCCGCTTCAATTCCGCCTTTCATCCCCCGCCAGCTCATCACCGCTGCATTGGGTGCAAGACCACCATCGAGTATTTCATCCCAGCCAATTAATTTTTTTCCTTTTGAATTCACGATCTTCTCTACTCGCTTTACAAAATAGCTCTGCACCTCATCTAAATTTTTCAAATTCTCTTTTTTCATCAGCGCTTTTATCACATCTGATTTTTCCCAAAAATTTCTTGCTGTTTCATCCCCACCCATATGTATATATTCAAATGGGAATAGCTGCGCAACTTCAGTGATCACTTTATCAATGAATTCATATACTTTTTCATTTGCGGGACACAGCGTATTATCAACTAAACCATAAAAATGTCCGCTTGGTGGCCATACCATAAATTTTTCACCAGAATTCACAACATACGTACCGGGTGTACAAGTTAATTCGGGATAAGAAGCAATGGCGGCTAAACTATGTCCGGGCATTTCTATTTCAGGCATAACATTTATGAACCTGTCCTTTGCATACTGAACGATCTCTTTTATATCGGACTGTGTAAAGAATCCACCGAAGTTGCGTGACTCACCTGGTTCGGGATCTGAAAATGTACCAAAGGTTCCTGTCTTCTGCACATTCCATGCCCCAACAGTTGTCAGCTTTGGATAACTTTTAATTTCAATGCGCCAGCCCTGGTCATCCGTTAAGTGAAAATGAAGTAAATTATATTTATACGCGGCCATGTCATCAATAAATTCTTTTACATCTTTTACTCCAAAAAAATGACGTGATACATCAAACATCAAACCTCTCCAACCGAAGCGGGGATAATCCGTGATCTCAACTACAGGTATTGACCATGAAGTATTTTTTACAACGGATCTGCTTTCAATAGCAGGAGGAAGAAGTTGTAATAAAGTTTGTGCTCCATAAAATAAACCGGTAGGATCGTTAGCAGTAATTGTTACACCATTACTTGCAGATACACTAAGTTGATAACCTTCTTTGCCTATTGTATTGTTTGCAGTTTTATTCAGCGAAAAATGAACATCGGCCTTTTCGGCAGAAGATGCAACTGAAACGGGCAAACCCGTAACAGATAGTTTTTCCTTTAACCAATCTGCAATTTTTTTGACCGCCAAATTTGTGGATCCCTCTTCGATCACAATTTGAGTTTTAAAATTATAAACTCCCTCTTTTTGTTGAAGAGAAACAGGTTCGGGAATAATTGAAACCTGGGAAAAAGAAGGAATGGAAGCTGATACTAATAAAGTAATTACAATGAAAATTCTTGCAAGCATAACGTAAGTATTAGATTGAACGATGAAGGTAAATTATTTTAAGGGTGAAAATGCTGATGAAAAATAAATTTTCAAATAGCTGACAATTCCATGCTTTTAAGATTTTTTAGCTGGAGAATGCACAGCTCAAATTGTGATCTCGGAATAGACGCCTCTATCATACAAAACAGTTGCAGCTCTTGCCTGAAAATCACACAGTCATTCTTTTTAATGATCCTCATTACATCATTCATTATCGTATAATCAAATTGCAGGCGATAATTGATCAATACCGGCTTTTTAATAATGGGATTTGACTGCAGCGCAAAAGAAGCAGAAGTTTTATAGGCATTGGTCAAACCAGGTACGCCTAATAATGTACCTCCGAAATATCGAACAACAACAAGAGCAGTATTAGTTAATTCTTTACTGTCTATTTGTCCAAGAATAGGCTTACCTGCGCTGCCAGAAGGTTCTCCATCATCGCTGCTACGAAAGTTATTTCCATCTGTGCCGATCCGATAAGCAAAACAATGATGCACAGCTTTAGAATGTTCTTCTTTTAATTCTTTCAATCTCTTTTTAAAATCACCAACTGATGAGATCGGGAAAGCATAAGCAAGAAAGCGACTGCCCCGGTCTTTAAATTCAGCGACGGATTCCTTTTCTATTGTTTTATAAAAATTATTATCGCTGTTACTATTTGCCAGGTGCTTGTGCTTTTTTTATAAAGAGATAATAAAACTGTATGCAGATGATAAATGCATTGGGAATAATGATCGGGAAATTAACATCTAATAAAATACCATAGATCAAAAAGCCAACAGCGCCCAGCATATTTATAAAACGGATGCTTCTTATTTTTTGGCCAACCAAAAAGCTAAGTACAACTAGCCCCGCTGATAAATAACCCAACCATTCAACCCAGTTCATGATTATAAATTTTAATTGAATCTCCCAATATCTTTATTTCCTTGTCTGCATTTTTAATTTCCAATTCCGGTGCAGCAAGTCCATTATTAATTATTAATTCTTCATTCTTAATTATTCTCGTCTCATCCCAGATTTCTTCGTCAATAAATGATTGTAATAATCTTGCACCACCTTCAACGATCACACTTTGAATTTTCATTTGATATAATGCATTCACAATTTGATGAACAAGGCTAACATCTTCGGTTACCTGGTAGTAAATAAGATGGACTTTCTCTTCATGCTTTATCTTATTAAATATAATGGTTCTTTGTTTGTTGTTAAAGATCTTTAAAGACGGCGGCAGTTTCAGATCCATATCAACTACTGATCTAATTGGCGAAGGACCGGGCCAGTTCCTTGTAGTGAGTTCCGGATCATCAAGCAAAGCTGTATTGGTACCCACCAATATTGAAGCTTCTTCGCTTCTCCACTTATGAACAAGTCGATTTGTTTGTTCATTTGAGATCAATAAACGATTTCTTCCATCTCCCGCTATTTTTCCGTCTGCTGTTTCCGCCCATTTTAAAATAATATGAGGACGATGTTTCGTATGAAAAGTAAAAAAGCGTTTATTGAGTTGCTGACATTCTTTTTCAAGAATTCCATAAACAACTTTTACCCCTGCAGCTCTAAGTTTTTCAATTCCTTTTCCATCAACTTCTTTAAAAGGATCACGACAACCAATAACAACTTCGGGAATTTTATTCGCTATTATCAGATCAGTACAAGGTGGCGTTTTGCCAAAATGGCTGCATGGCTCCAGCGAAACATATAAAACTGAGCTTGAAATTTTATCCTTGTCCTGCTCAGTAACTGAATTTATGCAATTTACTTCTGCATGAGGGCCGCCATATTGTTGATGAAAACCTTCGCCGATAATTTTTCCCTTGTGAACAAGAACCGCACCGACCATCGGATTGGGTGCAACGTAACCAGCTCCTTGTTTTGCCAGTTCAAGACAGCGATGCATGTATGTTTCTTGAGTTGTCAATTGTGAATGGTGAATAATACAAATGTAATTGTTTATGGCATGATAAAGATTTCATCAAACTCACCATTGACCATTCACCATTCACGTCGTAAGTTTGCTAATGACCTTGAATGAAGCCAGGACAGTTTTGACAAAAGAGCTTAAGAATGTTTATGAAAGTGATGAGCTTAGAAACATTATTGAGCTTGTGATAGAACATATAACAAATATGTCAAGAGCAGAGCAGTTAAAAAATAAAGTCCCCTATCTTACCTGCACACAGCTCGAGGACCTTGATGGAATCACAGAAAGATTAAAGAAAAACGAGCCAGTTCAGTATGTATTAGGTGAAGCATGGTTTGCAGGAATGAAATTCAAAGTGAATAAGAATGTTTTGATACCAAGACCTGAGACGGAGGAGTTGGTTGATTGGATAGTAAGAGAAGCTGTGAGCTATGAGCTACGAGCTATGAGCATTCTTGATATAGGAACTGGCAGTGGATGCATACCGATCACTTTAAAAAAGAAACTGCAGGAAGCAAATGTCTCAGCAATTGATGTTTGCAGTGAAGTTTTATTTACAGCAACCGAAAATGCGGTAGCGTTAAATGCTGAAGTAAATTTTGTTTTGCTCGATTTTCTTGACGAAGAAAAATGGAAAGAGCTTGCACAATACGATATCATCGCCAGCAATCCACCTTATGTAAAGCAAAGTGAGATAAACACTATGCATGAACGTGTAAAGGAATTTGAGCCTCATCTTGCTTTGTTCGTGCCTGATGAAGATGCATTATTGTTTTATAAAAAACTTTCTGATTTCTCACTAAAACATCTAAAACCCGGCGGAAGTTTATATGTTGAAATAAATGAGGTACTGGGTGAACAAGTTGTAAATACCTTTCATTCTGTAGGATTTACAAATATCGAATTGAGAAAAGATATGCAGGAAAAAGAAAGGATGATCAAAGCGACGCTATAATTAGTTCTTCACGTTCACTGCAACTTTTGCATTATTCTTTTTAGCTGCTTCCAGCACTTTTATAAAGCCTGCATGATAAGAGATCGAATCGGCATTTACCACTACCGTTAATGTATCATCCGGAGATTTGCGGTGTTTATCCAATTCAATTTTCAAAAATGAATCGAGCAATGCGGGGGCCACTTCTCTTTGACCGATATAAACCTTTTGCGCCGCATCAATAGATACCGTTACACTTTGCTTCACTTTTCTATCTTTTGATCCACGGGGAGTGTTTACCGTTTTTACATTCGGGTTTGCCTGCGTAGTGGTGATCAAAAAGAACATCAGCAAAATGAAAAGGATATCATTCAGTGAATCTGTAAAAACTTCCGATTCGTTTCTATGTTTTTTTCTAAACTTCATTCTTCAAACGGATTAATGGGTGGGCTCTTGTAATACATCAAGGAAATCGGCGGCAGCTCCTTCCATTTTGTTTGATGTCTTATCTATTTGTGTATTGAGATAGCTATATGCAAAATAGGCGATCAAACCAATGACCAAACCCGAGATCGAAGTAATAAGTTTTGTATAAATACCCTGGGAAACAACATTGATCTCTACTTCATTTGCTTTTTGGATATTGGCAAACAACTGCATCAAACCGATCAGCGTTCCCACAAAACCAAAGATTGGTGCAGCTTTGGAAACAACAGAAAGAATACCAAGATTCTTTTCCAGTTTATACATTTCCAACTGACCCACATTATCCATGCTCTTTTCAATATTCTCAATTGGTTTGCCCACACGTTGTAGGCCTTTATCAATGATACGTGCAACTGGATTGTTTGAGTTTTTCGCAAAGCTTCTTGCCGCACTAAGATTGCCGCTTACAATATGATCCCGGACAATGTTCATAAAATTCTGATCAATATTTGAAGCATTGCGAATGGCGATATAGCGTTCGAAAAATACATAAATAGCCAATAACAGCATAATGGCAAGCGGGACCATGATCCAGCCACCCATAAAAAGGAGTTCCATAAAACTTATGCTGCCATCATTGTTGCGATCAACATTCATATGGCCTGCGATCTGGGTTAACGAGTCGGAAATCTGTAAAAGATCAATCATTTCTTTTTTCTTTGGTTCGTAAAAGTAAGGTCACGTAGTTCTAATGAATAGATAACTTTTCAACAACTGTGGATGAAACGAGAAAAATAATGCCACGTTGTGGAGGCATGTTAAGTTTTGGAGTTCTTTAACAACAATGGATCATCGAATAAATAAAACAGTTAAACTTTCGCAAATACTATTTAGATCCTTGGCCGATTGGCTTCATCATCATTGCTTGTATCTGTTTCATGGTATTTTCCATTCCCTGTGCACTGCCATCAAGGAAAATAACATTACCCTTACCAAACTCTGCGAAGTTCTTAATGGCTTCTGTCCACATACTGAATAGAATTACGTTGGTATCAAGATTGGCTTGTTTCATTTGCTCTGCAGCTTCCGTCATTCCCTGTGCCACTTCCATGCGGAATAAAGCCACACCCTGTCCACGAAGTCTTGCTGCTTCTTTCTCCGCTTCTGCTGAGATCTTTATTGCATTACCTTCTGCTTCTGCTGATTTTGTTTTCGTGATCAATAAAGCCTGCCCTTCATTTTCTGCAGCGGCTTTCAGGTTATTACTTGCCACCACTTTGCTCATTGAATCCAGAATCACTTTGTCAAATGTGATATCGTTTATCTGCAGATCCTGTAAGTGATAACCCCAATTCTCCAAAGAATGATCAACCTGTTCTTTTACATACTCAACGATCTCTTTACGAAGACCTAATACTTCTGCTTGTTTTTTTGTTGCTACAAAAGAGCGGATATTACCTTCAATGGTTCTTATCAATGCCTGCATCAGGTCCCTGTCTGCAATGAATTTGAATGCTACTTTTTTTATTGTCTCTTCATCGGCATTTTGCACAGAATACAAAAGCATGCTTTTAAAATAAACATTGGCCTGGTCCTGCGTTACTGCCTGGAACTCCAGTTCCACTGACCGATTTTGAATAGAAACTTTTTTATGAACCGATTCAATTAGCGGTAGTTTCATCCGTAAACCCGGTCTTGCAATACGCTGGTATCTGCCGAACAAAGTGATAACGCCTATAAAACCCTGGTTGATGGTATAAAATGAACTGAAGAAAACAAAAAGTATTATTAATGTCCACCAATATTGTGACCAAAACTGTTGCATATATAAGTTTTTTGAGTGAGCTAAAGTACCAAGAATTTCACTGGTCAGAGAAATATTTTACACCGTTAACAAGCAGAAAGGAATAGAACTAACTTTACGGAAATCTTTTTTATGTCACACAGCTCAAAACTATTTGTAGGCATACTTAGTTTTTTACCGATAATCTTGCTCCTGGTTTTTCTATTTATGATCTTCAGTATGTTTCCTACTTTTTTTCAATGGGATAAATATGAACCTGCGCCGCAGGAAGTATTCAGTGCCTTTGCTCCGCTCTTTTTCCTTGGATTTGCAATGGGCATACTTTCAATTGGCTTGCTTATTTTCTTTATCATGCACCTCTTAAGGCACAAGGCATTGGATTCAACTGAAAGAATTATCTGGATACTTGTTTTCTTATTTGCAGGGATCGTTGGGTACCCCATCTATTGGTATATGAGAGTTTGGAAGGATGATATCTAGACATCAGGATTTTTCATTCCAGATACTAACAAGATGTACCATTGTTTCTACCGCTTTATTCATATCCTGCACACTTATGAATTCAAGTTTTGAATGAATGGCTTGCTCACCAGCAAATAAATTTGGACAAGGCAAACCCATAAATGATAACCGACTGCCATCGGTACCGCCGCGAATACTTTCCATCTTTAATTTTAATCCCGCTCTTTTGATCGCTTCTTTTGCATGATCCGTTACTTGTGGATGAAGTAATAAAACTTCTTTCATGTTGCGATATTGTTCAGTCACCTTATATTCAAAAGATGCTTTTGGATAAAGCCGCATCAGCTCTTCAATTTGTGTACGCAGGTAATCTTCCTTTTTCTGCAATCCCTTTGTTTCAAAATCACGAATGATAAAATCGATGGTGCATTTTTCTGCAATGCCTTCCAATCTTACCGGGTGAATAAATCCTCTTTTACCTTCTGTTGATTCAGGTGACAATCTATCTTTAGGAAGTGCCGCCAATATCTCTCCTGCGATCTTCATTGCATTTATCATTTTTCCTTTTGCATAGCCGGGATGTGCTATTACTCCATTGATGATAACTTCTACAGCATCGGCACTGAATGTTTCATCTTCAAGGCTTCCTGCATTACCTCCATCTAATGTATAAGCGAAATCAGCACCTAATTTTTTCAGATCCACTTTCTCGGTTCCCCTTCCCACTTCTTCATCAGGTGTAAATAGAATTTTTATCTCGCCGTGTTTTACGTCTATATTCTTCATTAAAAAATTTGCGAGATCCATGACCTCAGCTACTCCGGCTTTATCATCACTGCCCAGCAAAGTTTTTCCTGATGCAGTAATAATATCGTTTCCAAATTGTGTTTGCAAATATGGATAGTCACTTGGTTTCAATACCTGTGTTGTATCATCGGGCAAAACAATATCATGCCCCTGGTAATTAGTATGAACGATAGGTTTTACATCCGTACCGCTGCAATCAGGCGCTGTATCCACATGGGCACAGAAACAAATAACGGGAACTTTCTTTTCTGTATTAGACGGAATAGTTGCATATACATAACCCCATTCGTCCATATGTGCATCAGCTATGCCAATCTGTTTTAATTCTTCTGCTAAGATCTTACTCAGATCTTTTTGCTTTTCTGTTGAGGGATTTGTTTTTGAAAGAGGATCGCTTTGGGTATCTATCTGAACATAACGCAAAAACCTTTCTGCTGCAGTGAACTTGTAGTTTTCAAACATACTTTATAAAAATGGACAGCGAATATACGACGAAAGTAGCCAATGTGATTAGTCTATTTATTAGAGAACTCATATTCACTATTGACGAAAGTCGAATAGAATTGTTGAAGTACAGGAGTGCGACGCAAGGAACGATCAATCAGGGCTCAAAAGCCGGTTAACAAATTCTGTTGCAAAAGATGAAATAAGTTTCTACCTTTTATTTCTAACCAAAATCAGCTATTATGAAAAAGCTAATTATCGGCGGCCTCGTCGGAGGCATTCTTTTATTTCTATGGCAAACTCTCTCATGGACCGTACTCGATCTACATGGTAAAGAATATCAACAAGCACCGACGGAAGACACTGTTTTAAATTTTCTCAATAGTCAATTTAGTGAGACTGGCCAATACTATCTTCCTCATGCAAAAGAAGGAGCCAGCACGGAAGAAATGCAACAAATGCAAAAAGATATGCAGGGCAAACCATGGGCAGTTGTCACTTATCACAAAGCGTATGACATGAACATGGTGACCAATATCATTACTGCCTTATTGGCTGCGATCATTTCAGCATTTTTCGCTTGCTGGATATTGATAAAACAAACCAATACTTCGTTCCTCACTACTTTTCTCAGTTCTCTTTTGATCGGTATAGTTGGTTATTTGTTCATTCCTTATTCAATGAATATATGGTTCGACGCACCCGGTGCTGTGACCAATTTCGTAGATGTATTAATAGCATGGGGACTTTGCGGACTTTGGTTGGGATGGTGGCTTAATAGAAAAAATAATAAGTTATAGGTGTTAAGTTATAAGAAAGGGTCTGAAATTTTCAGACCCTTTAACTTTTTTTAACTTATTATTTACTTACGGCATTATGATCAGCGGCTTTGTGCCAACTATCTCAACCAGTTCAAGATCAAAAATTAATTCTTCACCTGCCAACGGGTGATTTGCATCAAGAATAACAACATCATCTTTTACCTCTGCAATTTTTACCTGGAATTGCTGACCCGATGCATTGCTCATAACAAGTGGCGTTCCTACTTGCAATTGTATGTCTTCAGGAAATTGTGTTTTTGGATAATCAATGATCATTTCCGGATTTTTTTCACCGTATGCATTTTCCGCAGGAATATTCACCGTCTTCTTATCTCCTACTTTCATACCCGTCACGCCATCATCAAATCCTTTTATCACCATTCCGCTGCCCACTTCAAACTCGAGCGGCTCACGACCTTCTGATGAATCAAATGTTTCTCCACTGGTAAGGCGACCATGGTAATGTACTTTTACTTTGTCACCGTTTTTTACTTGTTGCATTGTTAATATTTTTTTGTGATCAACTTATGAATTTCTATTCACCGTCCCTTGCGTCGCACACTTGTACTGTAGTATTTCTGCGGAGCATTAAGAAGACAAAAAGAAAAAATGAGCTCGCAAGTTACTGAAATATCATATGCAACCATTCCCATATTAATTAAGGTCTAACTAATAATTTTCCAGAAATTTGAAGCAATAGAAATAATATGAAGCAATTTCTTTCAACCCTTTTAGCCTTTTCATTTTTTGTAATAAGCTGTAAAGGGCAACCCAATATTAAATCCGAAATCCAAAATCCGCAATCTGCGATCATTCCCGGCGCCGAACGCATTAATGTTTATTTACCATTCTTAAAAGGAAAGAGGGTTGGCATCTTCGCCAATCAAACATCGATGGTTGGTAACACTCATCTTGTTGATACCTTAAGAAAATTAGGTATTGATATCAAAGTGATCTTTGGACCTGAGCATGGATTCCGGGGCACAGCAAGTGCAGGTGAAAAAATTGGCAACTATACAGATGAGAAAACTGGGATACCAGTTATATCATTATATGGTTCCAAAAGAACATCATCAACAGAAGACATAAAAGATGTTGATCTATTGATCTTCGATATACAAGATGTAGGAACCCGTTTTTACACATATATATCTTCCATGCAGGAGTTTCTGGAAACTGCATTGGAAAATCACAAACCATTACTGTTGTTGGACCGGCCAAATCCAAATGGTTTTTATGTTGATGGGCCAGTGTTAGACATAAAGTTTAAAAGTTTTGTTGGCATGCAGCCAATACCTATTGTTTATGGAATGACGATGGGAGAATATGCGATGCTTTTGCTTGGGGAAAAATGGGTTTCAGAAAAAGCAAATGCTGTCAATGCATATAATATTACAACCAAGGAAACTGCCGATACTCCTTTTCACTTTTTAGTAATTAAATGCAAGAACTATACACATAAAAGCAAATATGTTTTACCGGTAAGATCTTCCCCAAACTTACCCGAGATACAATCCATCTATCTCTATCCAACAACATGTTTGTTTGAAGGAACTGCATTAAGTGAAGGTCGCGGTACCCCAAAACCATTTGAATATATCGGCCACCCATCATTGCCAAAAAACATGTTTTCATTTACCCCAAATCCAAATGAAGGAGCCAAAAGCTCCAAGCATTATGGAAAAGTTTGTTACGGCTGGAACTTTGGCGGCACACCCGAAGATGTATTAAAAAAAGTAGATAAGAAGATCCAGTTGCAATGGCTGTTTGATGCTTATAAGATTTTCCCAGATAAAGACAGTTTCTTTTTAAAAACAAATTCATTCATTCGTCTTGCCGGTAATGACATATTAATGCAACAGATAAAAGATGGAAAAAGTGAAGAAGAAATAAGAAAAAGCTGGGAACCTAAATTGAGCGAATTCAAAACGATACGTAAGAAATATTTGTTGTATGAGGACTTTTAATGATGAAATAAATTGCAGCTGAGTAGATCGGATACTCTTGATCACCATATATTGGTCGCTGTAAAATAGATTTTTACTCCTATTGTATAAACAAGCATAGCCACTGCCAATGGCTCCTTCCTTTTACCGTGATTTTTCGGTTAGTTGAAAATATCCTGCTTTTCAGGGATAGAAATTCATACGGAGAGTAAGCATATTGCATCATTAATTTAAAAACAATGAAACCCATCTTCTTCCGTTTCATGAAAAAAATAATTTTATCCTGTATTTGTTATGTTGCCCTGGCAAACATTTTTACCGCCTGCAAAACGGTTCCTGTTACCGGACGCAAGCAACTCAACCTTGTTCCTGATTTTATGATCAGGGAAATGGCTTTTACACAATATGATTCTGTGATAAAAATGAGTGCTACTCTTTCACAAAATGACAGCAGGGCACAAATGGTCACAAGGATTGGAAACAGGATCCAAACAGCAGTAGAATCCTATATGCTCCAGAATAACATGAGTAAGGATCTAAAGAATTTTAAATGGGAGTTTAATACCATACAAGAAGAAGCGATCAATGCCTGGTGTATGCCTGGTGGTAAAGTAGTTGTTTATACAGGCTTATTACCGGTTACTCAAAACGAAACTGCATTGGCTGTTGTAATGGGGCATGAAATTGCTCATGCAATTGCACGGCATGGCAACGAAAGAATGAGCGAAGCATTATTAGTAGGAATGGGCGGTTTAGTTTTAGAAGAAGCGTTGAAAGAACAAAAAGAACAAACGCAATTATTGTTTTTGGGTTTATATGTTGTGGGTACCACACTTGCACTGGAACTGCCAAACAGCCGCATGCAGGAAAGTGAAGCTGATAAATTAGGTTTGATATTTATGAGTATGGCAGGTTATGACCCCCAGGAAGCTATTCCATTCTGGCAGCGCATGGCTGCAAAAAATAATGGGACAAAGCTGCCTGAATTTTTATCTACACATCCAAGTGATGAAACAAGAATAAAAAAATTATCGGCATTAATTCCTGAAATAAGATCAAAATACTATACCCAAAAAATATAAAGTATGAAAAAACTATTTCTTTCTTTTCTCTGCATGTATTCAATACAGGCAATGGCGTTTGATACCTGGTGGCATGCCGAGTGTACACGGAAGGCAATGGTAGCAAATGGATTTTCAGGTGACGCAAGGTTGGCAACACAAGTGTCAAACTATATTACCGATTTTATGGCTGTATTAAATATGCCTAATGAAGGACTGGCAAAAATAAACATAAACAAAGCCCTTTTCAGTAGTGACCATTCATATGATTTTCTACATTTTGATGCCATTTATACTACCGCTGACATTGAAAAAAACTGGCAACTGATCTTTGAAAATACTAAAGCCGCTTTAAAACAATTTGCTGCTTCTTCATCCGTGGACCGGGACTACAGGCAAATTGTACTCTTTAATATTTTAGGAGCAAGCTTACATATCATCCAGGATTTTTATTCTCATTCAAACTGGGTAAATACCTATATGGGAAAAGGAATTTCTCCGATCCCTATCTGGTATGATGTTGAAGACAGTGTAAAGGGAAAAATGAAGATCTTTACCGGTATCTATGCAAAACCGTTTAATGGACATGTATCTCACGAGTCATTGCACAAAGACAACAGTGCAAGATCATATAATAAAGAGGCCGTTGAAACAGCAGAAAGGGCTTCCATTGACTGGATAAAAAGATTAATGATAGAAGTACCGGAACTGGACTGGAGCGGACTAAAAAGTTATAATATTCAAAACAATATGGTAATGAAAAATTTCCTGGTAACGCAGGATGCTTCTTTCTTAACATCCAGTTCTATTATCGCATTTAAATTCGACGGTAGCCAGCCGAAGAAATTAGTATTTGCAGATAATTTACCCGATGAACATGCAAAGGCTGGAATTGTATTATCCACCATTTTAACCAACTATGCTTCCAATGCCAAGGTAGAAAAAAATAAATTCAGGCTGCTTACGCCATACTGGGTTGGGTTTATGGGTTATAATATCAGCCATTATTTATCAAATGGATTATCATTGAATGGAGAAATATTTAAAAACTCAAAGGGCATTCAGCAATAAAAATATCAGTTATATAAAGATTTTGAATAAGATTTTTCTTAATTTAATGGCAACAAACCAACTCAACTATTATGTCAACTGAAACAAACCCAACCCCAGCTCCAGCCACATCAGGCGTGGATGGTAAAACAATCTCTATCATAAGCTATTTCTCATTGATCGGGTGGATCATTGCTTATGTTCTGTTTAGCAGTAATAAATCAAAACTGGCAGCATACCACATTCGCCAATCACTGGGATTGATGATAATTGCTGTTGTACTTTACATAGTCATGTTCATCTTCTTATTCATTCCCGTATTAGGTTGGATAATTTCTATTTTGATATACATTTCCCTTATCGGGGTTTTTGTGCTTTGGGTCATTGGACTAGTTTCCGCTATTAATGGCCAGGAAAAACCAGTTCCTATCATCGGTGTGAAAGCACAGGAAATGTTAGCTGGTATCAAATAATAGCCTTACTTCTTTACTCTTTAATATCTTCGCTACGATGAGTAACTTTCAATCGCTGCGAATAGTTTTTATGGGAACACCTGAGTTTGCCGTTGCTTCACTCGAAGCATTGGTAAAGGCAAAATGTAATATTGTTGGAGTTATTACTGCTCCCGATAAACAAGCAGGTAGAGGAATGAAAGTGACTGAAAGTGCTGTAAAAAAATATGCTGTTCGTCATCATCTAAAAGTTTTACAACCAGAGAAATTAAAGAACATTGAATTTCTTGAAGAACTCAGATCCTTAAATGCAGATCTACAAATTGTGGTCGCTTTCCGAATGTTACCCGAATCTGTTTGGAATATGCCACCGCTAGGCACTATCAATCTTCATGGTAGTTTATTGCCACAATACCGCGGTGCGGCACCAATCAACTGGGCTGTTATAAACGGGGAAAAAGAAACAGGAGTAACAACTTTTAAACTCAAACATGAAATAGATACGGGGGACATTTTAATGCAGGAAAGTTTTCCGATCGATGAAAATGAAACTGCCGGTGACGTACATGATAAGATGAAAGAGATCGGAGCAAGAGTTTTGGTTGAAACGGTGAAAGGGATTGCAGATGGAACATTAGCAGAAAGACAACAGACGACAGACGACGGACCACAGTCGTCCATCGTCAGTGGTCAATCGTCGCAGCTCAAACATGCACCCAAAATATTTACTGAAACCTGCAATATAGATTGGCGAAGATCTATTGATGAGATCCAAAATCTTATTCGTGGCCTCTCTCCTTTTCCTGGTGCATTTACTGAACTGGGTGATAAAACAATTAAGATATTCAAAAGTGAAAAAGAACTTTCATTGCCTACTTCAAAACCTGGCCGGTGGGAATCAGACGGAAAAACATATTTGAAATTTGCCGCAAAGGATGGATACATTCTATTGAAAGATGTTCAACTGGAAGGAAAGAAAAGAATGCTGATCGAAGATTTTCTTCGTGGTTATCGATTTGGATGATCAATCTCTTTCATTAATTATTTTTTCAGCTATCAACAGATCCATTGGCTTTGTTATTTTGATATTATTTTCTTCGCCTTCAACCAGTGTTACTTTCAAACCAAAAGCCTCCACCACAGTAGCTTCATCAGTAAATTTTTCCTTGTAATCAATTTTAAAAGCAGGCAATAATATCTTACTATGAAAAGTTTGTGGTGTTTGCACCAGCATCACTTTATTTCTGTCAATAGCGTCGTTACCTTCTTCCTGGACTATTCTTACACTATCCCTGCTTGTAATAACTGGAATTGCAGTTCCGGTTTCCACCGCACTAGCATAGCAACGATGAATAAGATTTTCCGTTAAAAGACATCTTACTCCATCATGCACAAAAATTATTGAATCATCTTCCACTAACTGCAATCCATTTTTTACTGATTGAAATCTTGTATCGCCTCCCGCCATGATCCTGATCTTTTCTTTATCAAAATATGCATCAATGATCTCCTGGCCCATATCAGTATAATCAACCGGCAGCACAAGTATTATTTGTATATCAGCAAATGCATTTAAAAAGGTTTGAAGAGAATAATAAAGTACTGGCTTATTATTTACTAATAGAAATTGTTTGGGTGTAGTTCCTCCCATTCTTGTTCCTGATCCTCCTGCAACTATTACCGCGTATTTGTTCATGCTGCAAATAACCGTGATTTAGTTGAAATAAAAAATCCCAGTAAAGAACCGGGATATTTTATTAAAAAATTATACCTCATTAATTTATTACAATGATCCTGCTTAGAACACGAGTACCATCACTCCATACAATTGTATAGATACCTGGTGTCATATAATTTAATATCACATCAGTTTGTCTTGAATTCCTTGCAGGTAAAATTGTTTTTACTTTTCTTCCGAGCATATCGTAAAAACTCAATTCAGCATTTTTATTTGTTGCAGGATGTTTAATGATCAGAAAATCTCTAGCAGGATTAGGATTTACAATAAGTTCATTTGAATTAATGCTGCCCGGACCGCCAATACCTGTAACAGAATTAAATGTAAAGCCGGTAGCTGTTGCTGTTCCGCCGGGCGTAGTTACAGTAATACTTCCAGTTGCACCTGTTCCAATAACTGCAGTTATTGTAGTTGAATTTACAACTATAAAAGAGGATGCTGCTACACCACCAAAGTTAACAGCAGTAGCACCGGTAAAATTTGTTCCGGTAATTGTAATAGTTGCTCCTGCAGCTCCATTATTCGGAGTAAAGGAAGTAATTGAAGGGAGTGGAGGTGCAATAAATATAAAACTTGACAAGGACGCAGTTCCACCCGGAGTAGTAACAGTTACATTTCCGGATGTACCTAAACCTACTACAGCAGTTATTGTAGTTGCATTTACAACAGTAAATGAGGACGCCGGTGTTCCGCCGAAAGTAACCGCCGTCGCTCCAGTTAAATTTGTACCTGTAATAGTAACGATGACACCAGATGCTGCGGTAGTCGGAGTAAAAGATGAAATGGTTGGAGCTGAAACAAATGTAAATCCTGCAAGAGAAGCTGTACCACCAAGTGTGGTTACGCTAACACTTCCTGAAGTTCCTGATGCAACAATTGCAGTTATACTTGTTGAGCTATTAACAGTAAACGACGATGCATTTGTTCCTCCAAAACTAACAACGGTTACTTCACTAAAATTGGTTCCAGTTATGGTAACACTTGTTCCATTACCACCAATTGTTGGCGTAAAAGATGTAATGGTCGGTGGAACAGGGATAAGTGTAAACCATGCTCGTGAAGCAGTACCTGATGGAGTAACCACCGTCACATTTCCTGAAGATCCTGCACCAACAGTAGCGGTAATGCTTGTAGAAGAATTTACAGTGAATGATGTTGCTGCAACTCCACCGAAACTCATAGCTGTTGCTCCAGTGAAATTAACTCCTGTAATTGTGACCATAGTTCCCGCGGGTCCGCTAACTGGTGTAAACGAAGTAATAGAAGGACCTGTATATCCGAAACTATTTTTTAAAATTGAGATGCGATGATCGTTATAATTAGCTGTAGCAATTTCAGGCTTGGCATCATTATCAAAATCACAAACTATAACATGAACAGGATTATTGCCAGTTGTATAACTCACCCTCGGACTGAAAACAATATTTGCACCACTACTTATATTATCAGCAATTGAAACATTAGGACTTGGAAAAATTTGAGTATAATCAGGCTTTGCATTACCATTTAAATCACCAATTGTACTAGCAGTCAGTGCCTCATTTTGAAGCAGCTCTGTAAAACTAAATCCTCCATTGTTACGAAAAGAAGCCGTTTCTCCAATTATATCCAATCTACCATCACCGTCAAGGTCGGCAACAGATAAGTTGCGATCCTGTGAAGTCGTTGTCGTTGTGATATCGATCCTACTTAAACTGATAAAGTTACCGTTACTTGTATTTCTCATGATACATATAACATGCCTGGATACCTGGTGCCTAAAACCAATGACCAGATCTTTTCTGCCATCATCATCCATATCTCCAATAGCAATCCTGGTTGGATATTCATTATAGCTTGCTACATTACCTGAGATTATATGCATTATTGGGGAATCAAATGATATGTTATTATTCACGGTTGTATTTTGGAGGGTTATCATGAAGAGCTCCCCGGCTGCTGTTGTCGTATTTTCATTTGTCAATGCCAGATCTGGTTTACCATCTCTGCTCAAATCTTCAATAACGACATTTACAGGCATATGCCATACAAAGAGTTCAAGCGCCGGGCCAAATGAAATTATTCCATTGCTCGTTGTATTTCGAAATACACAAGCCCGGAATAGTGAAACGCCTGTGAGAACGACAACATCTAATTTGCCATCACAATCGATATCGCCGATGGAAACCGAATATGGGTTTTCTAGGGTAGGAAAATCCTTGTGAAGGGTAAATGCCAATACGCCATTTGTACTTAAATTTTTAAACACAGAAAAAGAGCTGGAGCCAGCGTTGGCGGATATAATATCTGGTTTACCATCGCCATCTATATCACCACTTGCGAGATATCGGGGATTGTTGCCAGAAACAAAATCTGTTCTTCCGGCAAAAGAAGTTGAAGTAAAAGGTCCACCACCTGTGAAGGTCACTGCAAACGGAAGTGTTGATGAAGCAAGCTTACCTCCTGCGAGAACTGTAATTGGAGAAAAAGAAGCACCGAACGGAATCGTAATTGTTAAAGTACTTACGTTAGCCGATGCTACAGTTGCTTGTACTCCCCCAACATAGACAATATTATTTGCAGCAACCGGGTTAAAGTTCGCTCCTGTTATTGTTACAATAGTTCCTGGTGGACCTGATGTTGGATTAAAAGAGTTTATTATCGTAAGCAATGTAAAAATAAAACCTGTTCTATTAGCAGTTCCTCCCGGTGTAGCCACAGTCACTGATCCTGACGCACCTGATGCAACAACTGCAGTAATGGTAGTTGAGTTAACAACATTAAATGAAGAAGCAGCTACTCCACCAAAACTTACACTTGTAGCGCCGGAAAGATTTGTTCCGATTATTGTAACAACACCACCAGTTCCTGTACTTGTAGGTGTAAAAGATGTAATGGTAGGTGGTGGAACATAAACAAATCCTGCAAGCGAAGCTGTGCCTCCTGGAGTTGTTACACTTACACTTCCGGAAGTACCAGATGCAACAACAGCAGTAATTGTAGTAGAATTTACAACTGTAAATGAAGTTGCATTGGTACCGCCAAACTTTACTGAAGATGCATTTGTAAAATTTGTTCCACTAATTGTAACTGTTGTACCAGTACCTGCAGATGAAGGAATAAAAGATGTAATTGTGGGTGGAGCTATATATATAAACCCGGGTATAGTTGTAGTGCCATTTGCGTTGGTAATACTTATATTTCCAGATGCCCCAGCTGCGACAATAGCTGTGATCGTTGTAGCATTAACAATATTAAAAGATGTGGCTTGAACACTACCAAAACTTACAGCAGTAACTCCATTGAAATTATAGCCAGTTAATGTTACTGTAGTTCCTGTACCGGCAGATGTTGGATTAAATGAACTCACAGAAGGCAATATCAAAAATCCACCACGATTACCAGTGCCATATGGAGTTGTTACGGACACATTACCAGAAGCACCCGGCCCCACTACTGCTTCTATAATATTTGGAGAAACTATACTGAAAGATGAGGCTGCCACTCCCCCAAAACTTACTGCTGTTGTTCCTGTGAAATTAAAACCATTGATAGTTACAGTCGTGCCTGTTGCAGCAAGAGTTGGAGAGAAAGAGCTAATGGTCGGTGGGCCGGCATATACAAAACCATCTAATGAATCAGTGCCATAAGTACCCGTTACTGATATTGCCCCAGAAACACCTGATGCGACCGCAGCTGTGATTGTTGTAGAATTAACAACGTTAAATGAAGTAGCAGAGACACCACCAAACTTCACTGAAGATGCTCCTGTAAAATTTACGCCGGTAATAGTAACAGTTGCTCCGCTACCGGCTGTCGTTGGATTAAAAGATCGTACTGTCGGTTCATTATTTTTATTTCTATAAAAAACAACACTTTCTGTTGCCAAACAAGACGCGGCAAGATCTGGTTTCCCGTCTCCGCTCAGATCACCTGCACCAAAAACATTTGCACTAAATAGAGTTACTAAATATACAGCTGGAGAAAATGAAATACTACCAACAGTGCTTGTGTTCTGCGAGATTGAATTATTAAAAGCTGCTGTAATAATCTCAGGCTTGCCATCCCCATTTACGTCAGCAATTGTAACACCCAATGGCGTAACCCCCGCATTATAATCCTGGCGAGCCGCAAATGTAACAGTACCTGTATTACTTGTGTTTCTTAAAACAGAATAAGTAAGTGAGTTTTGATTAGCGACTGCCAGATCTAACTTACCATCGCCATCTAGATCACCAGTTGCTATACCACCGGGCTCATCTCCTGTTGTAAAATTTACCCTTGCAGCAAATGATATTGTTGATCCTGAACTTGTATTACGAAAAACGGATACCGAATTCGAAAACTGATTCGTAATTGAAATATCGGTCTTACCATCTCCGTCCATGTCTCCTGAAGCAAGACAATCAGGACCTAAGTCAGTTGGTATATCGATCTTTGCGGCAAAAGAAATATTTCCAAGAGTACTTGTATTCCTATAAACTGAAAACGTATTTGATAAAAAATTGGAGAAACACACATCAGGTTTTCCGTCAGCGTTCAAATCAGCGATCACGATCGAATAAGAATTATCACCTGTAGGATAATCGACCTTTGGTGCAAACGTTATTGTACCAATAGTACTTGTATTCCTAAATACAGATATGGTTCTATCAACTATACTTGAAGATATCATATCAGGCTTACCATCTCCGTCCAGATCTCCTGCGGCGATAGCATAGGTTTGGACACCTGTAGTTATATCTTGTCTTGAGGCAAAAGATATTGCACCGTTTACACTTGTATTCCTGAGAATGGATACCGAAGCCGGTTGACCAATAAAACTGTAATTGTTAGGTGTGGCGATATCTGATTTGCCGTCTCCATCAAAATCTATTAATGCAACACCGTTAGGATGCAGATCAGTCGTCGAGTCGATCGGAATAGCAAAAGTATTATTAGTGTTATCTGGGAATTGTATAATTGTGCTTCCTCCCGGGAAAGTAAGAATAAATGGTCTTGCAGAATAACCAGTAAGGTTATTCACTGTGACACTTATGGGCTGATAAGTTGCTCCAGCAGGTACTATTACCGTAAGTGAACTGACAGTAGCGGCAGTAACATTTGCTCTGACAGCGCCAAAAAAGACAATATTACTTAAAGGTGTCGCACTAAAATTTGTTCCACTTATTGTAATGGATGTACCAACGGGACCCGATTGCGGCGTAAACGATGTTATTATTGGTTGCGCAACCAAATCGTAAACATTCAACAATAAAGTAAGACTAAAAAAGTACAGGGCTCGAATTCGCATAATAGTTAGTTCATGTCTAAGATAATACAAAATAAAAAAGTCCCGCAATTGCGAGACTTTCTTTGTGATATTAAATTTATTTACGCTTTTGATTTTTCTTCTTTTCCTTCCTTCCCTTGTTTTAAAGTAAACTTGATCTTTTGGTTTTCTTTATCAAGATCGGCAATCAAAATTACAACGCACTAATTTATTACAATGATCCTGCTTAGAATACGTGTACCGTCACTCCATACAACCGTATAGATTCCTGGTGTCATATAATTTAATATCACATCAGTTTGTCTTGAATTCCTTACAGGTAAAATTGTTTTTACTTTTCTTCCGAGAATATCGTAAAAACTCAATTCAGCATTTTTATTTGTTGCAGGATGTTTAATGATCAGAAAATCTTTAGCAGGATTAGGATTTACAATAAGTTCGTTTGAATTAATGCTGCCCGGACCTCCAATGCCAGTTACAGCATTGTAAGTAAAGCCAGTTGCTGTTGCAGTTCCACCCGGAGTAGTTACACTCACATTACCAGATGCACCTGCTCCAACAATGGCTGTTATACTTGTTGGAGAATTTACAACAAATGATGTAGCAGCAATACTTCCAAAGCTTACTGCAGTTGCCCCTGTAAAGTTTGTTCCGGTTATAGTTATAGTTGCAGCTGTTGCAGCGCTTGTTGGTGTAAAGGAACTAATCACAGGTGCAGGAATAAATGTAAAACCGGTAAGTGTTGCTGTTCCGCCTAGGGTAGTTACACTTACAGTGCCTGATGCACCTGAAGCCACAACGGCAGTAATACTGGTTGAAGAATTTACAACAAATGATGTAGCAGCAACACCTCCAAATCTTACTGCAGTTGCTCCTGTAAAGTTTGTTCCGTTTATAGTTATAGTTGCGGCCGTAGCAGCATTAGTTGGTGTAAAGGAACTAATAACAGGTGCAGGAATAAATGTAAAACCGTTAAGCGTTGCTATTCCACCTGGAGTTGTTACACTTACATTGCCTGACGCTCCTGTCGAAACAACAGCTGTAATATTTGTTGCAGAATTAACCGTAAATGAAGAAGCCGCAGCTCCGCCAAAACTTACGGCCGTTGCTCCGGTAAAATTAGTTCCAATTATAGTTATCGATGTTCCAGCTCCTCCGCTTACTGGATTAAATGACGTTATTGTTGGTGAAGGAATAAATGTGAAACCCGTCAGTGAAATTGTGCCACCTGGAGTCGTTACACTTACACTACCTGATGTACCAGTACCAACAACTGCCGTGATCGTTGTTGCATTCACTACAGTATAAGAGCTTGCTGAAATTCCACCAAAACTTATAGCCGTTGCTCCCGCAAGATTTGTTCCAGTAATAGTGATCGTTGCACCTGCTGTTGCACTGGTTGGTGTAAATGATGTAATCGTAGGTGTTGGTATTGATAGATAGGTAAAACCTGCGAGGCTAGCTGTTCCTCCAGGTGTTGTAACACTTACAGAGCCACTTGCACCATTTGCAACATTAGCGATGATGGTAGTCGGAGATACTACTGTAAAAAAATTTGCTGTCACATTACCAAAAGATACATTGGTTGCCTGGTTGAAATTAGTACCCGTTATTGTTACCTGCGCCGATTGAGATGCAGATGTTGGTGTGAATGATGTAATCATTGGGGACGCCAATGCAGATTCGGCAATACGATTGCGATAGATTGAAATATTATTCAGGTTCATATTAGATGAAGCAATCTCAGGTTTTCCATCTCCATCAAGATCGCCTGCCACTACTTTCATATATGTATTATTCCCGGCGTAATGAACGGGATCAACAAATGAAATCGAAGAAGTAATACTTGAATTTTTAAAAACACTTATTTTATCGGAGGTATTTGACGCAACAGTGCCCTGGCATACGATCTCCGGTTTTCCATCTCCATTCAGATCAGCAGTAACTCCGCCTCCAATAGCAATATTTTCTTGCCTGTTAAAATTGAAACTACCTGTATGTATATTTATAACATTTGTAGCAACAACATCTGTTATTCCATCAGCGTCGAGATCATCGGCAAATGGGATCGTACAGAAATAAGCGCTGCCATAAAAACTACCGATCACGATCGTACTGAAAGAGAATGAATTATTTTTTAAAATGATCAGTGCATCTGTACCACCGCCAGTAGCTCCGATCATTATATCCTGCTTATTATCTTTATTCAGGTCCCTGAGCTCAATACCATTCATGACGGTGCTACCCGGAGTACTTGTGCTAAAGAAAATCCGGGTTGCAGCGAAGGCCAGATTGCCACCGGAACTTGTATTCAGAAATTCAACAACAAAACCCCCGTTGGTGATACCACAATTATTACAGACAGCTACTACTTCTGGTTTTCCATCATTATTCAAGTCGCCGGCAACCAACTGCATCATCGCATCTTGAGTAAAAAAAGTTTGCGGAGCATTGAAAGCGATCGTCCCGGAACTGCTGTTATTGATCAGAATAACCAGGTCAGAATTGCCGGTCAGCGATACATTGTGCCGGGCTAGTGCAAGATCAAGTTTTCCATCATTATTCATGTCGTAAATCACTGCTTCATTCACATATTGCCCGACATTAATATCCATTCTTGCTGCAAAAGATAATTGACCAGCGATGCTGGTGTTGCGGAAGATTGAAATAAAATTCGAACTGTAATTCGAAACAACAATATCGAGTTTTCCATCACCATCAATATCACCAAAGTCTATATCCTTCGGATCTATTCCTACCGCAAAATTCATTTGTCCTGCGAAAGAATTTGCATCAAACGCATTCGGATCGCCTGGGAAAGTTATTTTGAAAGAATATTCTGATGTACCACTTAAGGAAGATGTTAAAGAACTAACAGTAATAGGTCTGTTTATAGCACCAGCCGGAACAGTAACTGTTATTGTGTTAGCAGTAGCACTTATGATATTCCCTTTTATGGCACCAAAATAAACTGCATTATTAGAAACTCCCGTACCAAAATTAGCTCCGTTGATAGTAACGGTGCTTCCAACTGGTCCGGTTAATGGAGAAACAGTATTGATCACAGGTCTAGTAACAAATTCAAAACCTGATGTCCCTCCTGTACCAGCCGGGGTTATTACAAAAACTGGTCCGGTGCCCCCGCTTCCCACCACAGCAGTGATAGTAGTTGCATTTACAACAGTGAAAGATGCTGCTGCTGTTCCTCCAAAAGTTACTGCAGTAGCCCCACTAAAATTTGTCCCGGTAATGGTAACTGTTCCTCCCGCACCGGTAGTAACAGGGCTGAATGAGGTTACGGTGGGAGGAGGTATGTAAGTAAATCCTGCTAACGTTGCTGTACCACCATCTGATGAAACTGACACGGCACCTGTAGCGCCGCCACCTACTACAGCGTTAATAGTTGTAGAATTAATTACATTATAAGAAGCCGCATTGATTACACCGAACTTAACAGAATTTACATTATTAAAATTAAATCCACTTATTACTACTGTGGCACCGGTTCCTGCCGAAGTGGGTGAGAAAGAAGAAATGACCGGTGTGGATATATAACTAAACCCGCTTTTTTGTGCAGAGCCAAACGCATTTGTTACCATAACACTTCCCGTAGCTCCATTTCCAACAACAGCAGTGATGGTACTTGCATTTACGACTGTAAATGAAGTAGCAGCGATTCCGCCGAATGAGACAGAAGTTGTTCCGGTAAAATTGGCACCGTTGATAGTAACGATTGCACCAGTTGCTGCTGTTGTAGGAGTAAATGAATAGATCAGTGGTACTGGGACGAAAGTAAAACCAGCTAATGATCCTGTGCCATAAGATGTCGTTACACTTACACTTCCGGAAGCACCGGTACCAACCACGGCCGTGATCGTGGTTGAATTAACAACAGTAAACGAATTTGCAGCTACGCCTCCAAAGCTAACTGCTGTAGCATTATTAAAATTATTTCCTGAGATAGTTACCTGGATAAAATTATATGCACTCGTCGGAGTGAAAGAAGTAACAACTGGTGGACCCTGGAAGACAAATCCATCCTTTGAACCAATTCCATAAGCCGCATTGACACTAACAGTACCTGATACACCATTATTGACTACTGCGGTTAGTGTAGTATCATTTATGATTGTAAAAGAAGAGGCAGCTATTCCACCAAAACTTACAGCGGTTACACCTGTCAAATTTCCTCCCTTGATAGTGATAGTTGCTCCCGGGCCGGCAGTTGTTGGTGTAAAAGATGTTATCTGTGGTTTGGTACTTTCATTTCGCTCAATGCTAACTCTTGTCGCTCCTCTGATCGTTGCCAGTTCGGGTTTGCCATCTCCATTCAAATCGCATGAAACAATTTTACCTGAACCAAGTGAGGGAAAATTTCCTTTTTCTAAAAATGAAATCGTCCCACTCACGCTGTTATTTTTAAAAAGAAAGATCGATTCAAGATTATTCAATACCGCCAAGTCTCGTTTACCATCGCCATCAAGATCATTTATATCACAACTGATCGATGCATCCCCGGCTACATAATCTATTCTTGGCGCAAATGAAATAGTACTGCCGGCACTTGTATTTCTATATACTGATTCGCCGCTTACTATTAAGTTGAAATAAGTAATCGAAATATCGATCTTTCCGTCTCCATCAATATCTCCCAATGAAATTCCGTCAGGAAATGGTCCCGTTGGAAAATCAACTGAAGTCGCAAACGATATTGAACCCGCCGTACTTGTATTCCTTAAAATGGATAACTGATCGACACCAAAGTTTGTGACTGTTAAATCAGGTTTATTATCATTATTAATATCTCTGGCTACAATATTGTTTAAAGCACCAATGACCGTAAGGTCTGTTTTTGGTGCAAAAGCTATCGTACCAACAGAACCCGTGTTTCTTAATATAGAAATATTGTTCGTTGAATTGGTACTCGCAGTAGCAATATCAGGCTTCCCATCCAAATCAAGATCGGCAATACAAATAGCCAGACACTGATTGCTTGCTGTAAAGTTTATTTTTGGCGCAAATGAAATAGCTCCCCCGGACGTTGTGTTTCGGAAAACGGATATATTATTATCATTTGTATTGGTAACGGCAACATCAAGCTTTCCATCTCCATCAATATCTCCGACGGCAAGTCTTTGCGGCTTGTTGCCCGACATGAAGTTGGTTCTTGGGCCAAAAGAAATTGTCGCGCCGCTGCTTGTGTTTTTATAAAAAGCAAAAAAGCCATTTAGGTTATCAACGACAACCAGGTCCGGTTTGCCATCCCCATCCATATCCGCAATCACAAGATCATCGGTTTCTAACCCGGTTACATTATCGGCGCTTGCAGCATATACAAACGATGCGGAGGTAAGAACTCCTCCTGGAAAAGTTTGAACAAATGAACTGCCTGAATAAGCAGTCAATCCGCCAACAGTAACTGTTATTGGATGCTGAGTGACACCTGCAGGTACTGTCACTGTTAGTGAAGTTGCACTAGCCGTTGTCACATTTGCTTTTACCGCTCCAAAAAAAACAATATTGTTTGCAGGTGTTGTACTAAAGTTAGTACCAGTAATTGTTACCGATGCACCAACTGGTCCGGAGGTTGGAGAAAAGGAACTAATTGTTGGTTGAGCTAAAATAGAAGAAGCAATAAGAATTGCAGCTAAAAGAAAAAGCTGCGGCTTGTAAATTCTCATGATTGGCAGTTGGATACCTAAGATACGACACAAAATAAAAAGTCCCGCAGAGCGGGACTTACTTTTTATGTTGATAATTTATCTATGCTTTTGACTTCTCTTCTTTTCCTTCCTTCCCTTGCTTTAAAGTAAACTTGATCTTTTGATTTTCTTTATCAAGGTCAGCGATCAATATATCGCCCTGTTTAACCTGCATAGAAAGTATTTCTTCTGCAAGGGGATCTTCAAGATATTTTTGAATAGCCCTGTGTAAAGGTCTTGCACCAAATTGCTGGTCATAACCTTTCTCAGCAAGAAAAGCTTTTGCTTCTTCCGTCAGTTCCATGCTGAAACCAAGATTACTCAGGCGTTTCATTACATTCTTCATCAGGATGTCAATGATATTGAAGATATTTTCCCTGCTCAATGAATTAAATATTACGACATCATCGATCCTGTTCAGGAATTCAGGAGAGAAAGTACGTTTCAATGCCTTTTCGATAACTGCCTTATTACTTTCATCCAGGTTCTGTGTTTTTGATGCAGTGGCAAAACCAACACCATCACCAAAATCTTTTAACTGACGAACTCCAATATTAGATGTCATGATGATCATGCTGTTTTTGAAATCAACTTTTCTTCCTAACCCATCAGTTAGCTGACCATCATCCAATACCTGCAACAGGATATTATAAATATCAGGGTGGGCTTTTTCAATTTCATCAAGCAAGATCACACTATAAGGTTTGCGGCGAACTTTTTCAGTCAGCTGGCCCCCTTCTTCATAACCCACATATCCCGGAGGAGCACCAATCAATCTGCTTACAGTGAATTTTTCCATGTATTCACTCATATCAATTCTTATCAATGCATCTTCACTGTCGAACATATATCTCGCTAATGCTCTTGCCAACTCTGTTTTACCCACACCGGTAGGACCAAGGAAAATGAAAGTACCGATCGGTTTCTTTGGATCTTTTAATCCTACACGATTCCGTTGAATAGCTTTTACTACTTTCTGTATCGCTTCATCCTGGCCGATCACCATATGCCTCATATCGTCTGCCATGCGGCGAAGCTTTTCTGTCTCTGCCTGCACCATTCTTTTCACCGGAATACCTGTCATCATGCTTACTACTTCAGCTATCTCTTCTTCGCCAATTGGGTATTTTTTATGCTTGCTTTCTTCTTCCCATTCATTTTTTGCTTTCTCTAATTCTTCTGCTAATCTTTTCTCAGTATCACGAAGAGAAGCTGCTTCTTCAAACTTCTGGCTTTTTACCACTTTATTCTTCTCATTCTTTACATCTTCAATTTTCTTTTCAAGATCAAGAATATTCGGCGGTACGTTGATATTTTTCAAATGCACTCTTGCTCCTACTTCATCCATTACATCAATTGCTTTATCAGGAAGCAAACGATCTGTCATATAACGATCGCTCAACTTTACGCAAGCATCAATTGCTTCTACAGAATAAGAAACATTATGATAATCCTCATACTTACTTTGAATATTGGTAAGGATCATGATTGTCTCATCGACTGAAGGCGGTTCCACCATTACTTTTTGAAAACGACGATCTAATGCACCATCTTTTTCAATGTACATTCTGTATTCATCCAAAGTAGAAGCGCCGATACATTGTAACTCACCTCTTGCTAAAGCTGGCTTGAAAATATTTGAAGCATCCAACGAACCGCTGGCGCCACCGGCACCAACTATTGTATGTATCTCATCAATGAAAAGGATCACATCACGATTTTTTTCCAGTTCATTCATGATCGCTTTCATTCTTTCTTCAAATTGTCCGCGATATTTTGTACCTGCTACCAACGCAGCAAGATCAAGTGAAATAACTCTTTTATCATACAATACACGGGAAACTTTTCTTTGTACGATGCGCAGAGCAAGTCCTTCCACGATCGCTGTTTTACCCACACCAGGTTCACCAATCAAGATCGGGTTATTCTTTTTACGGCGTGATAATATTTGTGATACTCTCTCGATCTCTCTTTCACGACCAACAATTGGATCAAGTGCACCAGTTTCGGCAAGACGAGTTATATCTCTTCCGAAATTATCAAGCACTGGTGTTTTACTTTTTGCTGTACTGGCAGCGCCCTGGCGACCGCCTTTTTGCTGATACTTCTTTTCTTCATCAAAATCATCATCACCTTCATCAGAAAATTCAGCACGAGGTTCATTACTTTTCATTATTCCTACCTCATTACGGAAAAGATCATAGTCAACGTCAAATTGATTCAAAATTTGCGTAGCGATATTTTCCTTGTTTTTTAAAATTGAAAGCATCAGGTGTTCAGTTTCCACGGTTGGGCTTTTTAAAGCCTTGGCCTCAAGAACTGTTACACGAATTACTTTTTCGGCCTGCTTAGTCAGTGGAAGGCTATTAATGTTGGCGATATTTTTCCCCGTTTTATCCTTTACTGCAAGCTCTATTTCCTTTCGTAATTCATATAAGTCGACATTAAAGCTTTTCAGGATCTTGATAGCGGTGTTTTCCCCTTCCCTTATAAGGCCAAGCAGGAGATGTTCTGTCCCGATAAAATCATTTCCGAGCCTAAGTGCTTCTTCCCTGCTAAACGAAATGATTTCCTTTACTTGAGTTGAAAAATTGTTATCCATAGTTTAGATAATTGCTTGTGATACAATAATAACAAATATTTTTGGATACGGTTTGTCACTAGTTATAAACGGAATGTTGATAATCTTAGTTGTATGCAAGTCAAAACAAATACCAAAGAAAAATTTCATGTCATCACTGTTGCCGATGCCGCACTTACTGCTGATATGGCAGCGGAACTCACTGATTTGCTGCTCCCTTACCTACAAAATGACGTGAAAAACCTGATCCTGAACTTGAAAGAACTACAATCATTAGATGAGATTGCCGCAGAAAGGTTAGTTAAGCTACAGCAAAATTTTTACGAAAAAAATTCTTCTTTTGTTATCTGTGAGCTGCAAAAGCCGGTAGAAGACTTCCTCGATAACGTAAATCTCCTTGAAGTGATGAATACGACGCCAACCGAAAGCGAAGCTATGGACATTGTTCAAATGGAAGAAATTGAAAGAGAGTTTTTGAATGATGAATAAAATTATTTTCCCAACTTAGGAAATTCTATTTGGCTTTTGTTGCGTCGCACTCTTGTACTTTCTTATCTCTAATCAACTATTTAAATCACGGAGTCACAGTGACACGAGGTAACACAGAGTCACTTTGTGTTTCTCTGTGCCTTCGTGCCTCTGTGGTTCAAAAAATAAAATAAAGACTCTGGCGGCAATCTGAAATCTAAAATCTTAAATCTTAAATTGCGCCACATGCTTTCAGTAACAATTCTAGGAAATAACTCAGCCGTACCGGCATTTGACCGACACCCCACCAGCCAGGTGGTAACTTTAGATGGTAATAATTATTTAGTTGACTGTGGCGAGGGTACCCAAATACAGATGATAAAATATAAGATCCGTCGTGGCAAGATCTCGCATATTTTCATTTCACATCTTCATGGCGACCATTATTTTGGCCTGGTTGGTCTTATCAATAGTTTCGGACTTTTAAGTCATCAGCAGGACCTTCATGTTTTCGGACCATCACCCCTGCAGGAAATTGTAGAACTGCAATTGAGAGTAGCAAAAACGGTTTTACCATTTAATCTTTATTTCCATACCATCAACAAAGAAGGATTGCTGATAGAAGACAGTAAAATTGAGGTTCGTTGTTTCCGGACAAATCACCGCATCGAATGTTATGGGTTTTCATTTCAAGAAAAGAAATTGCCAAGAAAGATAGATGTCGATAAAGTAAAAGAAGCAGAGATACCGGCTTCATTTTATAAAAAGCTGGAAGAAGGAATGGACTACACAACAAAAAATAATGTGCTGATAAAAAATGAAACAGTAACTATTGAAGCACCAAAAGGAAAGTCCTATGTTTTCTGTGCTGATACAAAATATGATGAAAGCCTGCTGCCACATCTCTACGATGCTGATATGATCTATCATGAAACAACATATCTCGATAATTTAAAAGAAAAGGCAATTGAACGATTCCATTCCACATCAAGCCAGGCAGCAATGATCGCTAAGAAAGGAAGAGTAAAAAAATTACTGATCGGCCATTTCAGCAGTAAATACGCCGAGCTTGATGAATTTGAAAAAGAAGCAAGAGTAGTGTTTGCTAATACAGAGATCGCATTGGAAGGAGTGGCTTATGCGGTATAACCCTTTTTAAATCTAAGTCACCCCTTTAGGGGGACAGGGGGCCCATCAGCCATTCATAAAACAACGGAAACTCTATCCTCCATCTTGGTTCATTATGTTTTCCCCCTGCTCTTATTACTTCAGCCATTTTTGATTTTGATACACGATGCATTTCATTAAATGCTCTTATTGTCATTGGCACCATGCTCTCTCCTTCTTCATTACCAGCATAGAAATAAATTTTTGCGTTTACTTTTTTGCCTTTTGCTTTTATATCATCAAATATTTTGGGGCCCACCCAGAACGCAGGAGAAAAAACTCCGGCGCCGCCAAATGTCTTAGGATATTCTAATACGGCATACATCGAGATTAGTCCACCCATGGAACTGCCCGCTGTAAAAGTATTTTTCTGATCTCTTAGTGTCCTGTACTTTTTATCAATAAATGGTTTTAAGGTTTTTACTAAAAACTCAACATACTTGCGGCCTTCGCCAACATTCGTTTTACTATTATTCAAACTAAAATCATAAGGACAATATTCATTCAATCTTTTATCCCCGCCATTGTCGATACCAACAATGATACATTCTTTTGTTTTCAATCCCAACGTATCTAATGCCTCATCTACTCCCCATTCTCCTGAAAAAGAAGTAGCATCATCAAAAACATTTTGCCCGTCATGCATATATAGCACAGGATATTTCTTTGAAGAATTATTATATGATGGCGGTAAATAAACCCATACTCTTCTTGTTCTGTTTAATTGTGGTATAAAAAAAGCCGTATCAATAATGCGAACATTTTTATTAGCTGTACTTTTTTTCGATTGAGATGATGATGCAAACAGGTCTTTCCATCCTTCTATGTTTATTACAATATTTTCATTGGCAACTACTTTCAGTGTTCTGTTACCAATATCTTTTCCTTCTTTGCTACATTCTACTTTATCCCAACCACCTCTTGTTACTTTATACTCGTACGAACCTGCATTTAATAATAGTTCAAGAAAATAGCCTTTTTCGCTTTTCTGAAACTGGTAATCTTTATTCTGTGGATTCCAGCTATTGAAATTGCCGGCAATAAATATTGAACTATTGGCCGGATCATTTGCCGGTAAAGAATTTATTCCGATCCTTATCTTTTGTTGTGATGCAAGAGATAAACTGATCAATGATGTAACAAGAAAAAAAATTATTTGCCTGAACATGGTTCAAAGTAAAAGTTTTTTAGTGAGATATGCGTACTATTTCAGGCAACGGACGCAAAGAAGCAGCGACCGAGATCAAATCTCAGTTTTCTTTTTTCACATCAATGATCCTGTACAGATCACCTTTAAACATTAATGTTCCTTTCATTGCATTGCCGGTTATTTTAAATTCCCATCGGGCATTTCTTACACCATCAACAGAAACAAAAATTTTTTGCTTGTCGTCATAAGTAAAAGGTATAGTGCCCATGTACTCTTCTTTTCCATCAACGATCTTATTTGCGATCACCTCGTATGATTTTCCGGTACTGTCTTTTGAAATGTGATAAACGACAATTTCGTCATGACAGGGAGAGTTTTTTATTTGGCATAAGGATGTTCCTTTCCAAATACCTTCAAAAGATTGAGCCGTTACTGTTTTTCCAAATATTAAAATAAACAGAAGCAGAACTGATCTTTGAAATTTCATTATAGAAAGTTATCAAATTATTTTATTATGGAATAAAGTTTTGATTTCACCCCTCAAAAGAAGAAACTTTATCTTCATCATATTATGGCGATAGCTTTTCAGGTATTATGTGTGCTGGTTTTGATTATTTTATTAATTCTGTTTGTATTCAGAATAAGCAGGACAAAGAGCAGCAGTCAACTGCCGGAGAATTACCGGGAGCTACTTACAGAGTATGTGAAATTTTACCGGCAACTTGATGAGAGAGGTAAAGAAATGTTTGATAAAAGAGTCGATCAGTTTTTATCTGCCGTAAAAATAACCGGTGTCAATGCGATCGTTGAAGATATTGACCGGCTTTTAATTGCCGCCGGGGCTATTATTCCCGTTTATTCTATCACAGACTGGCAATATATAAACCTGCATGAAGTATTAGTATATCCAGGATCGTTTAATATGGATTTTGACCAGGAGGGAACGGATCGCAATATCGCGGGGATGGTAGGCACCGGTGCTTTGCAACATGTAATGATCATTACCAAATGGCAATTAAGGCAGGGTTTTATTAATAACAATGATGCACACAACACAGCTATCCATGAATTTGCGCACCTGATAGATAAAATGGATGGAACAATGGATGGTGTTCCTGAAATAATTTTAGAAAAGAGATACGTACAGCAATGGAAACAGATGATGGAGACCACTATTGAACAAATGAAAAACTATGGATCAGATATTGATTTGTACGGCGCCACCAATACAGTCGAGTTTTTTGCAGTTATTACCGAATACTTCTTTGAGCAACCTGACTCATTAAAGGCAAACCATCCCGGGCTGTATGAAATGCTTGAAAGGATCTATAAAATTGCGGGATGACAATTTCCTCTTGTTAGTGCGAAGAATTATGGAAGAAATATATACGAACTACGGAGACACAAAGACACGGTGATACACGGAGTTTTATTGGGTTTCTCTGAGCTTCCCTAACTCCGTGGTTTTAAAAACAATTTGAAGCATCTTCGGTTGCTGAACGAAGAACTAAGAAAGAAAGATGCAACTCTTTTTACAGCATGGTATCATCCCAATCACGGATCGCAAATGATTTCACAAGTCCCTCCAGAATAAACGGATCTTGTTTAACAAAAGCTTCGGCTGCCTTCCGTGTTCTGAATATCGCCATATTGCCACGGTCTGTGAAAGGACCGATGCCAATAACCTCTCCTTTGTTTATGAAAGAATCCACAATTGCTTTGTGACGAGGATAAACTGCCATCACAGTGTCCATGGACGCACCGGATGACTCTCCGATTACAACTGTTTTCATCTGAAATTTATTTTTTGTTTGATCGCATTATATCTCACAGACTACATACATTTTCACGGATTAATAAATTTTCTGTGGGAATCCGTGAAATCTGTGAGAACCAAACTTACATGTCCGGAATATTTGGTTCAACTAATTTTTTTAATTTTTCCAATGATTCCTGCCATCCCAAATAACACATATCTGCCGGGATCATAGCGGGAATACCTTCCTGTGTTACTTTAAGTTCTGTGCCTGCAGAAACTTTCTTGATCCAAACCGAAGTGATCATTTCTCCCGGCAAATTCGGGTCATCAAATTTGTCGGTGTACTTTAAGAATTCATTCGGTTTTAGTTCCAAATATTTTCCGCCAAAAGAATGTCCATTGCCGGTAGTAAAATTGATAAACGACATTTTGTAAGTCCCACCAACTTTCGCATCCATGTTATGAACAACACATAAATATCCATACGGCGGAAGCCAGGATGCAAAGGCATTGGTATCAATAAAGGCACGATAAACTTTTTCGGGAGTTGTTTTAAGAACTCTGTGAAGTGTTACGCTGTTAGTTGACATATTAATTCTTTTTCTTGTCCACAAAATTAAGTGAGCTGCGAAGAATTATGAAAGAAAGATGCTGACAGAAGCTAATCCCCGATATTAAACTCACCTTCAAGTACAGTCACTGCTTCGCCATAGATCAATACTTTGTCAGGAAATAATTCAGTGCTCATCATGCCGCTTCTTAAAGAGGATTGAAAAGCTTTGAATTTATTTTTATTGAGTTTACCCGCCCAATACTTTGTAAGAAAAGTTTGCACACCGCCAGTAACAGAGTCTTCATTTGTACCGGCCCATGGCCAGAAATAGCGGTAATGAAAATCAAAATCAGTATTGTTTGACCTGGCCGTTACCAATACTCCATTGATGCCTTCATATGAGTTTATTAATGCAGTAAAATCCGGAGATAACCTGGCTAATGTATCGGAATCATTTATTTCGATAAGGATGATCTTGTTTTTCGGGCTGAATCTTGTATTAACTGTTGAAGCTATACCAAGCGCATCGAGCATTGCCTTTGGCACTTCTATTTTTTCTGTGTCGTAAACAGGGAATTGCATAACGATCTTGCCATCATCTTCCTTTCTTGTCTTTAGTTCTACATTTTCGCAGTTTATAAAAGTTACGGCGTCAATCCCTGTAGCATCAAAAATGATCTTTGAAGAAGCCAGTGTTGCGTGTCCGCATAATGGTATTTCTTTTTTAGGTGTAAAAAATCTAACGCTATAAGTATTGGCAGTTATTTTCTTAATGAATGCAGTCTCCGAAAAACCTATTTCTGTGGCAATATCCTGCATTGTTGTATTGCTCAGTTCGGTTTCTGTTAAGCAAACTGCAGCGGGATTGCCTTTGAATTTCTGATCAGTAAATGAATCAACAAAAAATGTTTTCATGCATGTAAGTTAAAAAAGCTCAGCGTAATTTTCACGCAAGAAAATATAAGAACCAAGGAAACACAATGAGACTCCGTGTCATTGTGTTTCCTTGTGCCTCCCTGTCTCCGAGGTTTAAAACAATTTGAAATGATCAGCGATCAATGACGTTCCCTTTTTTATCTGAAGTAATTACCCAGCGAAACGCTGAAATAATAAGTTTGTTTTGCGTTGCATCGGTAAGGATATGCGGACCATGCCCCATGTTCAGATAGATCATCCGATAGCTTGTATTCGTCCAGACCACCGGCATATCGCCTTGAGTAATGATATGCTTGATCCCCATCGGAAAATTTTCCGGAGACAAACTCACCAAAACTTTTATCTTTTTATTTTCTCTCGGGCTTGGCTTCCACTGGTACCACTCACCTACAGGAGAAATAAATGTCTGTGGCAATCCTTTAGTAACAAGATGCGAAGTATCATCAATAGTAAGCTTTGCAGGAAGCGGTGGCCAGTTGTTTTTATAAAACACTGAACCACCTAAAAAATTTACAAACCATGGCCAATTGGTAGTACGATCATTATAAGCAGCCACATGAAATCCAAGCCAACCTCCCCCGTTTTCCATATACTTTTCAAAGGCATCACGCTGTGCTTTATTATGCGGAAAATCATTGATCATCATCAAAAGCTGGTAATCTTTAATCCTTTCATCATTAAGATCTTCCATATTGCTTGTGGTATCAAATACAAAGCCATTGCCTACAGTAAGCTCTTTGAAAAATTGTATGGCAGCATCGGAAAAATCAATATGTGCTGTTTCAACTGTGTTACTGTAAAAAGCAAGTACTTTAAATCTTGGGTATGACTGCCCAGATGATTTGAAAGCAGAAAGAAACAGGAAAGCACATATATAAAAATAAAACCTCGCATGTTTCATTGCTGAGAAAGTTACAGAATTATTTGGTTGTTGCTGCAAAGAACTATGAAAGAAAATATATGAACCACGGAGGCACAATGACACGATGGTACACAGAGTTTCATTGTGTTTCTCTCTGCCTCCCTGTCTCGGTGGTTAAAAAAAACAGTTGTTGCTGCGAAGAACCATGAAATAAAGTTTCGGATCAATTCGTTTGATTTTTCATTTGTTGAACAGCCTTTTCACCCTCTTCAGTAATACCCATTATTTCGGTCATAACGCCAATCTCTTTAGTGGTATCAAAAAAAACAATTTTAGCAATGGGATGATCGAAACTGGATATTACGGAGAAACCTTTATCCGAAAATTCGGATATTATTTTATTAAGCTTATCAACAGGTATGCTATACGCAAAGTGCTGGATCCCTCCTGCAGGATTTTTATCAATATAATCCTGGAATATGCTATTTCCCGAAACAGGCTGAATGAGTTCAATAAATATCCCGCCTGTATAAGCCAATGCAACGAGACTCTCGGCATTTGATGGCTTTCCATAATAGGTAGCACCAAACTCTTTGACACGAATGGTGTCAACTTTACTGAAATTGTTTATGCCCATCACATCCTGAAAAAACCTTAGCGTAGCTTCAATATCTTTTACTACCCACGCAATTTGAGTAAGATTTAAGCCCAAATTTTTTGTTATAATAGTATCCATAAAATTATTTTTTATTGGAGGAAATTACCTCGTTTTCTAACGGCAAGCCCTTTTCAAAATCGCTTATATTTTTCAGCGTTATCATTGCGATCTGCTCTAATGCTTCTTTTGTAAAAAAACCCTGGTGAGAGGTGATCAATACATTTGGAAAACTTATCAATCTTGTGATCATATCATCTGCAATGATCTTTTCAGAAAGGTCTTTAAAGAAAAGTTTCTCTTCCTGCTCATACACATCGAGGCCAAAATAACCCAGCTGCCCTTTTTTTAACGCTTCGATGGCATCAGCGGTATCAATGACTGCGCCGCGACTGGTATTGATCACCATTGCCCCTTTTTTCATTTTTGAGAATGCATTTTTATTGATAAGATGTTGCGTTTCGGGTACCAGGGGACAATGCAAAGAAATTATATCACTTTGTGCAAGCACATCATCCAAAGCGCAATAACGAACACCTGCTTTTATCATTTCCTCCGAAGTAAATTTATCATAAGCCAGAATTTTACAACCAAACCCAAGCATGATCCTGCAAAATGCCTGGCCGATCTTCCCTGTACCAATCACCCCGACAGTCTTCTCATGGAGATTGAAGCCAGTTAAATTCTCCAGTGAAAAATTACTTTCCCGAACCCGGTTATATGCTTTATGTGTCTTGCGGTTAAGAGTGAGTATAAGTGCAACTGCATGCTCAGCTACAGCTTCAGGGGAATAAGCTGGTACACGAACTATTTTAATGTTGCTTTTCGATGCTGCTTCAAGATCAACATTATTAAAACCGGCACAGCGCAAAGCGATCAATTTTATGCCGTTTGACGCAAGCTGTTCAATTGTTTGTTTGTCTGCTTTATCATTTACAAAAAGACAAACTGTATTATGCCCTTTCGCCAATGCAGCAGTCGCTGTATTCAATGCTGCTTCAAAATAACTAAACTGGTAGTAACCATCTGAATTAACCTGGTCAAAGTATTCCTTGTCATAAGATTTGGTACTGAAGAAAGCGACTTTCATTCTGCGAAGATAGAAACCTCAAGACTGAAAATAAATATAGTTGTTGCTGCGAAGAGCTATGGAAGAAAGATGTTGTCTTCTTCATTCAATTATATTGCCTGCCTGCCGGTAGGCAAGTACTAGCTGTGGGGCAAGACCCCGGGTGGAAGGAATTTCTTACTAAATAATTTCAGTTTAAGTCTGATATACTGTTGTAAAAGGTTTGGATAAATGTTATATGCTATATTGGTCAACAAAATAATACAAGCCCAGACCCAATGGTCTTTTAAAAAAGCATAAATAGTTGTCAAGCTAAAAAACAGAAAAAGAATTAAGTGAAATTTTTCGAATATATAAGTTCGGGCAATAAGTCCGGCAATCGAAGATCTCTTGCTTGTAACAACTTTATGATCCGGGAATTTTCTTTTTATTAAATTATTTATTATTACACCGTTTTGAGCAACCTTGTTTATTAGGTGAACTCCGAGTTGCTTATAGATCTTGATCGTCTGTCCTATTTGAAGTTTATCAAGGAAAGAATTCTTTAAAAAGATCGGGATCAAACTTGCTGCCAGGAAAATATAGAATGTTTTATAATTAAGCAGCGTAAAACAATAGATGGAAATAGGTGCCAGGTTTAGAATAGACCAGATCAAGTTTGGTATCATATTATACCAAGCTAATATTCTTTTTATCTTATTTAAATCTCTCTCATTTTTTAAATCCATTTCCTGGTTCGCCTTTAATTTAAGAACTGTTGCCTGCTAGTCGCTAACACTCTGCTTTACTCAAGTTCTTGTACAGAAAGTTAATGATTTCCAATTGTAAGTTGTACAAAATAAATAAACGCATTTCAATTTTTGGATTGATTGGCATGATTACAGCATATTGAATCAAAATTCAACAATATGAAATCGAAAATGATCTGGGCTAACTTTAGCGTAAAGGATGTAAAGCGCACCAATCAGTTCTACACACAATTGGGTTTTACTCTCAATAAGCAAAACAATCATCCTAAACTAGCTAGTTTTCTTTTCGGAAAAAATGATTTTGTGATCCATTTTTTTGAACAGGGTTCAAAGATCGATGAGTATTTAACATCCGGTTCAAAAACTAACAGTGAAATTATATTTACTCTTTCAGCAGAAACCGAAACGGAAGTGAAAGAATGGGCAAAGAAGGTTAAAGAATCCGGAGGCAACATTCTCCAGGATGTGCGCAGAGATGAAAACAATTATTATGGTTTTGCTTTCGCTGATCCTGACGGTCATAAATTTAATGTACTATTGATGGATAACATGTGATAAAATTTTAGGCACAGGAAAAAATATTAATTAATTATATCTCCTTTCACATTGGCCAACTTTTCACGCCATTGTTTAAGTTGCTCAGGTGTTTGTCTCACCCAATCTGTTACTTCGCCAGTTATTTTTAATTGTGCCTGGGTGCGATATGAACGTGTCGGATTGCCCGGAAATTTTTTGTCAGTGACGTTCGGGTCATTTTCAAAACTACCTGTCGGTTCAACAATATAAACACGTTCAGGTCCATCACCTTTAGCTAATGCCGCAGCAAGCCCTGCTCCATTTGCTATAGCCGTGAAATAAATGTGGTTCATTATTAATTCTGATTTGTAATTAGACCCATACCCTGCTGTCAGCAAATCGCCAAACTGCAAATCTGCTTTCGTCCCATGATAAAAGGGACCATTATCAGAAGGCTTGCCTTTGAATGAAATTGCTAACTCATGATTCTTTTTTGCGTTGTCCAGATCGCCTAATTCCTCATAGCATTTAGCAATGTTTGAATATAGAGAGGGATAAGCTCCGGCAACAGATACATCATTTATTCTTAATGCAGATCGCAAAGCTGTTTCGAGCCATTTTAATTTGTCGGAAACATTTTTCTGATGTCGGGCCACATAATAAGCAGCAGTAAATTTTTCAAAGTCGTTTGTCGCTTCATTCCAGGCACGAAGAAATAGTTTGCTTGCTTCTTCTGGCTTGCCCTTTTCTTCCATGCCCATGCCTTCAATACAAAGTTTAATAACATTGTTGTTTGGGTTGAATTCCATTTTCGAATTATTTTCTCTGTTAATTATTGTAATATCAATTTAATTGTTTGCCCTTAGACCGTTGAAGTCAAAGACCGCAAACATTCTGTTTTACGCAAGTTCTTGCACAAAAGTTAAACCATTTTCTGTTGGAGCAGGAGCCCGGACAGGGGAAAGCTTCTATTTTATTTGCTTTCGGTTTTATACTAGAGTATTGTAAATAATTCTATCTTTTCATCTCTGCCCTCACACTGGCGTGAGGCATGTCCCGGGAAAGGGAATAGCTCATTGTTGAGCATTTTTAATATAATTTGGTGATTCGCATTCTTGCCAGTATTCTACGATCTTTACGATAACCTTTTTTAGTTTGTCAACATTATTGGGTTTAACAAAGAACCCTTGAATAGACCTTGAATAAGCGTCGATCACATGTTTTTGTTCGGCACTCGTAGAAAAGAAAAGATAGGGAATAGATTTTAATCTCAAATCTTCGTTATTATGAATTTTTTCCCGCAATTCCATTCCACTTAATTTCGGCATATTTATGTCAGAAAGAACGAGAAAAGGTTCAGTGTCTGTATCGGTTAAATATTCCAAAGCCAGTACACTGTCAGCAAAGAAAATAAGCTTGTTGTTGTAATCAAGTTCTTTAAAGATATCAGACAATATCTCCTGGTCGTCGATATCGTCTTCAATAATGACAATTGGCCCACGTTTATTCATTGTATAGATTTTAAAATTACTTTCTGTAAGGTATACATGTTTCCATCAGTACCTTGGCTTTTTTTGAGAGTGACCCGCAACTTGTCACTTGCGAAAGTTTTGCAGAAACTTAATACATTTTCTTTTTGCTGCGAAGAATTATGGAAGAGAGATGCTGATATCAGAACCTGCCTACCGGCAGGCAGGCACTAATGTTGTAACTAAACGATAGGGTATTTTTTATTTATAGAACACCAAGCACAGTGGGAAGAGAATTATCGGGCAGCCAGAAAGGTATCTATATTTTTTAGTGCTGCACTTTTCAGTTCCAGTAGTCTGTCATCATCGTAATAGCCTAAAGCTGTATCGCGGTCTCTTTCAATAGGCTCATAAAAATTTAAATCACCTGCAAGATCCTGGAGAAAATAAAGTTCTTCATTTTGAAGTTCAGGTTCGTCCCATATTTTATTCTGTAATTGCCCAATGGTTTTCGAACGTTCGGATGCGTATGTTCGCTCTATTTTATTCAGCAAGGCTATTACTTCTTTTAATTGTGCTATAACATCTAAGTTCATTTCTGTTTTGTTTGTAGTTAAATAAAGGCAGAATATAGTTTTTCAAAACTGATCCTGAGATACAGCCTCCGGATAACCCTGCCTACCGGCAGGCAGGGTTCGAACATTTTTATTTTATAGAACACTAAGCACAAGCGAGGAGTTTTATTAAGGGTCAATTTGTTTACGATTTTTTATAATGAAGTGCAATTACGCCACATGCAAAAGTTTTAGACTCTACAAGTTTCAATTTAGTCGTCCCGGTTATATCTTTAAATAGCGGCATGCCTTGACCTAATATAATTGGATTAACAAAGAGCCAAAACTCGTCAATCAGTCCTTCATTTAATAACGATTGTGAAGCACCAGGACTTCCAAATATTAAAATATTTTTTCCTTCTTGTTTTTTTATTTTATTTATGTTGTCTGTAAGCTGGCCACTAATAACTGTGGTGTTGTCAAGTCCTTTTTCACTGATCGTCTTTGATAAAACAACTTTTGAAACTTTGTTGTACCAGGCCGAATGTTCTTTGTCGTGTTTTGATGCGTTTGGTTCTTTGCCAGCATTTGGCCAATAACTCTGCATCATTTCATAAGTGACCCGTCCATAAAGCGCAGTGTCAGCTGTGTCGGTCATCGTAGCAACAAAGTCAAACATCTCATCGTCTATTTTTGCCCAGTCCAGTTCTCCCTTAAGTCCTGCTACAAAACCGTCAAGTGAAGTGTGCATAAAGAATATTAAATTTCTCATCTAATACATTTTTTATTTAGTGATCTTTTGTTCGTTAAAGTTTTTTAAGGTGTTGGCCAATGAGTCGATATCCTGTTTCAATTCTTTATTTTATGTTATTGTGCACTAACTGTTTAATTTCACTTACCTGTATAACGGGTTGAATATTTGTATAATTTTTAAAATCACTGACAACCGCATCCCTGTTTTGTGCTATCGCTTTATTATATTCAGCAACATCACTAATATAAAAATATCCTATAGCCACAAAAGGCACTTTATCATTTGTTGTTCTTCCGGCTATGCCCTTATCTATTTCATAAAATTTTAAATTCTTGCCTAACAATCCTGCTACCATGGGCATGTGTTTCTTTTCATAATAGTCCATGTCAAAGGTTTTATCGTCCCCATTCGGATAAAGTATTGCTACCTTAAACATACCGGTTTCCGGGGTGGATGAGTTTACCTGTTGACTTGTTTTGCAACTTATCAACCCTATAAAGGCGAAGATCAGCGACAAGAAATTAATTTTAGTTGTCATATAAATCAGGTTTAAAAAAAAATTGCTTCATCGGTATGCTTAATTGACGCCAATGTCCTGCTATTAAGTCAAATTATTTCTTTGACTGCTCATATAGTTGTTCGTTCTCTGATTTTATGTCCATCCCCTTTTGTAAGATCTTTTCAAACACTGCAGCGGCAGTAGCAACTACGAGAGAAACAAAAGTAGTTAGAATACACAGGGCAAGAAAACCCGCAGGGTCGTCATCTTTATTATGAAATATCCTTATGTATAGTCCTGCCATCACAATGAAGATGCTCAGTACGATCGTGCAATATTTTATACTTCTTAAAGCCCTCACCGAGTTTTGTGAGAATGCTTGATTTTGTCCGATATATCCGAGTAATTTGAACGCCTTATAAAGCGCAATAAAAAATGGGATCGACGCGGCATAGCCATACAAGATGAACGGATCAGAGTAAATGCTGAAGAGATCTAGGTTTTCGGCTCTCCCCTCGGTCGAGGGGAATCGAATCATGATGGCTAGTGCCACAATGCCAATAAGCACAATGACTCCCTGGAGAAATATTGTTGAACTTTGTTTGATAAAAGAGTTTTATTAATTGTTACTGTTAATTGATTCTGTTACTGTCGACAAGCGGTCGCCGCTAACATCCTGCTTTATGCAAGTTCTTGTACAGAAAGTTAATGATTTCTGATTGTAAGTTGTACAGAATAAATAAACGCATTTCAATTTTTCGGTTGTTACTGCGAAGGACTGTTCAATATCCCCCGCTGGGGCGAAGAACTATGGAAGAAAGATGCTGACCACTTCATTCAATTATGTTACGTGGGGCAAGACCCAGGGCGCACTGAAATGTGAATTGTCAATGTTGTAAGATAATTATGATATTTTTTTCTGTATTTGCCAATAATGTCCAAACGGGTCTTTGATTGTCCCTTGTCTATAACCGTATTCGTAATCTTGTGCTGGATTTATTTCAATTGCTCCTGCTTTAATTGCTTTGCTCATTACTTCGTCAACGTCTGAAACAAATAAGCCAATACAGATCGTAGTGCCATTGTTTTTGTCAGGAGAAAAGAAATACTGGTTTGCTGTTATTTCGTGTATATGAAATATAGCTCCATCAATAGAAAGTTCTACAACGTGAATACTGCCGTCATCGTTAGAAAATCGCATCCGCTCCGATGCTCCAAAAGCATTTTCATAAAACGAAATGTCCTTTATTCCATTATTTATAAAAAGCTCAGGTGCAAAAAATGTTTTGCGGTCTTTTATTGTCATATTGTTGTCTTTAAATGATCAAAGGTCTTATCCGGTTGCTATTACAATGTTAGATGATTGCCGGTCGTTTAACATTGCAGGAGACATTCTGCTTTACGTAAGTTCTTGTACAGAAAGTTAATGATTTTTGATTGTAAGTTGTACAGAATAAATAAACGCATTCAATTCTTTGGTTGATGCTGCGAAGAACTATGGGAGAAAGATTGTAGCTAATCTTCGAGGTCTGCCCTCTTCATTCAACAAAATAAAATAGGGTATATTGAATACACCCTATTAAATTTTATATCCTGATCAATCGTTGATCAATTGTTTATTTCCTGGCCGCGATTATCCTTCCAATTATTTTCAATATAACTTTTATCCTCATCATTTTTAGGATGAACACCTAATACAACGTTACCATTTTTTATACCTGATTCGTACAGTCTTGCTCTTTCTTCCGGAATGCCACTACCTACTAAAGCGCCAATTATACCACCCGTTATTCCACCAGCTCCTGCCCCTGCTAAACCAGCGGCAATTGGACCGGCAATTACAAGTCCAAGTCCTGGTATAACAATGCTGGTTCCAATTGCTGCTACTACACCTGCTATTGCGCCAATTGCTCCACCTATTGCAGATCCTTTACCAGCTCCTTCAGCAGCCTTAGTACCAATCTCTGTTTCACCTTCATCGGCAAAATGCTTTTTCCTGGTTTTATCAGACATTACCATACTAATATCATCATTTGAATAACCTCTTTCCTGTAGAGCATTATAAGCTTTCTCAGTACTCTCTCTGTCTGCAAACATACCTGTAAGCATGCTTCTCTTCGTTTCATTACTGTTTCTATTTTCCATTGTCAAATAATTTTATGATTAAAGAATTTTAATCAAGCTATATTGATAAATACTATGCCATCTAATTTGACTGATGAAATAATGATATCTAAAAAATTATGAGGTTGTAATTACTCAATCAAATCCCATTATCAGTAATCATTGAGACGTGCAAACATTAAATAAGCTTCGTTGAAACAACAATAAAATTGAGCCAGCCTGTAGACTCGTTGATACTTTTGCCTGCTCCTTCGGAGCAGATGTTTAGTTATAAACTAATCATAACGACTCAAGATTTTTTTTATACTCTTTATTGATTTGAAGAAAGGAACACTACTTTCAATAAATATCTTACACTATCTATAATATCGGCAAATCAAATACTCCTTCAGTTATAGTTTTAGTAACGCCGGGAGTCCGAAAAAGATCCGTCAGCGTTCCGCTAAAAGTACCTTTTACTCTTGTGGGTGTGATGCTGGTAACGATAATTGTAAAAGCTGGACCGGGAGTTGGAATACTAGAAGTATTCCACCAGGTGACAGAGCCATCGGGATTTTCTATTTTATAATCTACTTCAATTCTATACCCATTAGGAAGTAAGAACCCATTAACATTATAACTTCCGGGTGTAATTGCAGAAAAATCGTTTTTATTGATGAATATTTGAAATTCATCTATCGGAGCAACACCAAACGGACCGGTAAAGCCATCACAAAATAAATAGGGCAATGGCGGCGTGGTAAAATCATCTGTAACATCAGCTTCGGCTGAAAAAGCAAACGATTTAAATACGCCATCAATTTTACAACTGTAAATGCCGCTTGGTGCTGTTACTGTAATCGTGAATGTGCAGCCTGAAGATCCAACTGTAAATATATTTGCACCGGTTGTTGTTGGTGTTCCGGTACCATTTAATATTACCGACTGAATACCAGTTACAGTAAAGTTCCCGGATTTTGAAAATGTCATTCCTCCGGCACTTGTTGAAATGGAGTATCCTCCAATAGTAGTAACATTTACCTGGACAGTAACTGTATTAGAAGCTGATAAAGTTGTTCCGGTTGTATATGTGCCATTTATAGTTGCAACTGTGCAGGCACCTGGTGCCCCGGAAAAAGTATAAACAGCAGGACCGGTAACAGATACAGTAAATGTGCAACCTGCTGCACCTATTGTAAATACATTAGATCCCGTAGTTGTTGGTGTGCCTGTACCATTTAGTGTTACCGTTTGAATACCAGTAGTGGCAAAGCTACCTGAATTTGCGAATGTCATTCCTCCTGATGAGGTTGAAATAGTATATGATCCAATTGTCGTAACATTCACCTGAACAGTAACTGTATTTGATGCCGATAAAACTACTCCTGTTGCGTAGGCTCCATTAACAGTAGCATTTGTACAGGCACCTGGTGCCCCGGAAAAAGTATAAACAGCAGGACCGGCCACTGGTATTGTAAATGTGCATCCTGCTGCGCCTATTGTAAATACGTTAGATCCTGCAGTTGTTGGTGTGCCTGTACCATTTAGTGTTACCATTTGAACCCCAGTTGTAGTGAAGCTCCCGGATCTTGAAAATGTCATTCCCCCAACAGTATTTGTAGATAGCGTAAATGTACCGATAGTGGTTACATTGACCTGAACTATAACTGTATTGGATGATGTTAACGCAGTATTACTGGAATATGATCCATTAATAGTAGCACCAGTACATGCATTTGGTGCACCTGGTAAACTAAAAACTGCAGGTGACGAAGAATTTAAAACCGTGACATTCAAAGAACATCCTGCTGTACCTGATGTTGGAGTAAAAACATCAGTTTGCGCAGCAACAGGCGTTCCGGTTCCAACGAGATTTATCGTTTGGATGCCTGTAGTGTTAAATGTTCCGGATGCTGAAAACTTATAACCGTTAACTGTATTAGTGGAAATAGTGTATGTTCCTACAGTCGTTACATTTACCTGGATACTAACTGTGTTTGATGCCGACAACGCTGTTCCTGAAATATAACTTCCGCCTGGAGTTGCACCAGTACAAGCATTGGGTGAGCCAGCAAGTGTATAAACTGCCTGTGTTCCATTGATTGGAGGATAGTCATCAGGATCAATTTCTTGTTGACAAGAATAAAAGAGGTTACTAAATATAAGAATGTATAATATTTTTTTCATTCGAATGGTAACAATTTAAGGTTTGGTATCCCAGAGTCATTGCAAAGCACTGCGTGGTTAAAAAAATTCATGATTCTAATATACTATTAATATCTAAACCCCATATCTGGGGTGCAAATGAATTTTACTATTCGAACATTTTTTAGTTATCGAGAGATGGACAATGTGTACTCCGCATTTCGTTCAAATTTTTGCATGAAATAAAAACCTCATCAGTCAATTTTGTTATAGCTGCTACGAAACAAGACCCCGGGCGAACGGAAAATATTCATTAAATTGAAATACAATTTACCGGCAGTTTTATTCATTCAACATATTTTTCTAAGTGACTACATATCGTTGTGGGATTTTATGGATAATTACTTTGTTATTTGTTATGCATGCACCGGCCCAGCAACCTACTGCAGAAACAGACCATGATACAACTTATTACGAATCCTTCATGGGTAAAAAAATTACCGGCAGATATTATTTTTCTCAGAAATACACTGCATTAGAGATAGGAAGAAATAACAAAACAACTCCCCGCCTTCGCTACACGCCTAACACAACTTTAAATATGGGGATCGGTGCTACCTATCGTTCCTTTACATTGAACATTGCTATTGGTTTTGGATTTTTAAATCGCGGTGAAGAACAAAAAGGCAAAACCAAGTATTGGGAAAACCAGGGACACAAGTATGGACGTAAGTGGGGCTATGATTTCTACGCACAATTTTATAAAGGTTACTACCTGTATCCTAAGGGACTGGGAGCACCTGATCAGAATTTATATTATAGCCGACCAGATATAAAGTTCAACTTGGTTGGTATTGCCCCTTTTCGCATTTTAAATGATAAGAAATTCTCTTACAGTGCTGCCTTTGTACAAAATGAGTGGCAAAAAAGATCAGCTGGATCTTTTTTATTGGGTGCTGAAATATATTACGGCATTGTAAATGCAGACAGCGCTTTAGTACCCGAATCGATGGCCATGTTATATAAACAACAAGGGATTCATAAGATCCAATTTTCTGAAATAGGACCGGGTGCTGGTTATGTTCATACTCTTGTTTTGTGGCACCACTTCTTTATAACCGGTTCGCTCCAGGCCAATATGAATCTCGGGTGGGTTCGGGAAACAAGTAGATCCAGCAGCGAGGACCACTTCAGCTTTACACCAAATTTTTACTATCGTGCTGCCGCAGGATATAACAGCCGGTCATGGAATGTAAATGTATCATGGGTAAGTAACCGGATCTCTGTACGGGGAGCATCTTCTGCTGACGGATATATAGGACGAGTGGGAAATGTAAGAGCAACACTTGCACGGCAATTTCAACCGGGACCCAAAGCAAAAAAAATTTTGAAGCCATTCGATAAAATGTCGGCAAAGAAATAAGCAGGACAATACTATCTCATAGTTAGCGGGGATTGGAAGAGCTGAGGAAGAAAGATGCTGCCCTCTTCATTCATTTATGTTGTACTGGCTGTGGGGCAAGGGCCCGGGCGGACGGAAACATCATGAAGAAATCTTTACTGTACCAATATTAGAATCTATCTTTAAAGAAATTGAAAAGAAAATATGACAGATAAACAAAAAGAATTTTGCAAAATGCTTTTGACACCGACGATGTCGCTTGAAGAAAAAATGGATGAGTTATGGGATCTGCCGAATGAAGAGCTGGATCTCCTGATGGAAAAGTTTAAGGGTGATGATGAGCATGAAATTTGTAACGCTATAAAAAAAATTTTAGACGAAAAGAAATTAGATAAAAATATTAACCCTGATGAGTTCCAGTTTTCGGGTCTGGAATAAGAATGGCTGATCATCGGATGGCCTTAGTTTGTAACTAAGGCCATCCGATACTTTTACCTGCTCCTTCGGAGCAGATGCTTAGTTACTCCCGATAGCTATCGGGACTAAGCATAATGACTCAAGATTTTTTAAAAATTCTTAATTGGTCTGAAGAAAGAAGGAACACTACGTGCATCTATTCCAAATTATATTTTTTATTGATAAATTTTATTAACCTTATTGCCCTTTCGCGGTATAGTTCCTGCGCATACATACACTGTAATACTTGTCCTTTTTCCATGTGTATATAACTGTATAGCTGTTGCAGCAAAAGTTGGTTATAGCTGATAAATACTTCAAGATCCTTTTGAATTTTTAAATAAGTTCCACCAAGTTTAATAATAAAATCAGGGCATTTCATTACCTGCGATCCTACGTCGAGAACCCGTAAATAAAATTGGTTATAGTAATCATTGGCAGTAGATAAACTGGTCTGATAAAGTAAGCTTATTTCACCAATTGAATCGAGAACATCTGAATTACGGATCACACTAAAGCCGCCGGCATTCTTTAACTGTGAAAGTGTATTATCGTGAGGCTTGAAAATACTTAGCAATGAATAAAAATAGATATAGTGAGAATAGAAAGTGTCCTGACTATTAATATCCCGTAGCTGTCCCACTGGAATTTTCAAGGCGCTGTCCATCTCATTCACCAGGTATTTTTGTTTTAAAAAAACGCGGTTAAGCGTCAGTGTGTCCTGTTTCAAATCTGCTATAATAGACTTCATATAATGAAGTTCTTTTTCATTGTTTACAATTTTTTCCCTGATATTTTCAGCAAAAAAACCAAGTGTAACTGCAAGAAATAGCATTAAGAATTCAAGAAAATATTCTTTCCATTTTTTCGATTTATGATTCAGGCCGGGATGATGATGTACTTCCATATTTATCGGTGGTTGTTTGTGTTATGGAGCAGGAAGTTAATTTATTTTCTGTTGCTGCGAAGAACTATGGAAGAAAGGTGCTGCCCTCTTCATTTATTTATGTTGTGCTGGTTGCGGGGCAAGACCCCGGGCGGACGGATAATTGAATTTCATTTTTGGGAGATATCTATGTTTTTTAATGCAGATTTTAATTTGCTTCTAGAATCAAAAGCTCGGAAAAATCCAATCCCTCCAAACAAGATGGCACCCCAAGCCACTACATAAGTACCTCCGTTGATGGAACTCATAAGAGTTATTAGCGTGATAGCAATGCCCACTGAAAATATGATTGCGTTTTTTATCATAGAAGAATCACATTTTTTTATAAGGCTACGAATATCTTGTTCTGTAAGTTTTTCTAAAAAGGCCTCTTTATTTTCGTTTAATTCTTTCTCCTTGCTTGGTGGATACATCATTTCCTGGTAGGATAATCCGAACATTGCATTATCCGCATTGCCGTGAGGATTAAATGCCCCTTCTATCGGCTCCCGATCCTCTTCAATGGACTGTTCTTTTTCGATATTAATAAAAACATCTATGGCCATATTTCTTTTTAAAAATTCTTGTTTTAATAATACAAGTGCCTCATCTGTTAAACCATCGATATCATTTTTGGCTAGAAAAATTAATTCTTCATCAGGCATTGATGCATAGTTATCCCTTATGAGATTAAGGTCAATCATTTTTTTTACCTAATATATCACTAAAAATTTAACCCTTTATTCTTCGAGCCTACGAAATGGCTAATCGTTTTTGTGGAAGATCAGGAATAAAAGAATAATATGATGAAGCAAACTTCCCGGGGTCTGCCCTCTTCATTTATTTATGTTGTAGTGGCTGTGGGGCAAGACCCCGGGCGGGCGGAAAACTGGGTATTGCCTATCGCCTTTTCGAAATATTTTCATTCACCCATTTTGCTTCATCGTCTGGTGAAACTTTATCTAGAGTGCTACTTACTCTACTAAATGTTGCTTGTGCATTGTCGTAAGGTTTACTGTCGTCAAAATAAGGCCCAACTACTCCCAAAATCCACCCATGCTTTGCAGCCCAATGAGATTCATTCACTTTATATTTAAAAACTTCATAATGTACAAAGTTATTTTGCCCATCATAGTCAAAGGTGACCCTCTTGATATGTTCTATTTCGTCCGGGCAAGCATTAAGTTCTGTCGGAAATTCAAGCCAATTGACGAGGTTGCTTTCAGCTCCTTTTACAATATCAAAATATTCTTTTGGAAACAGGTTCAATTTGTCGTGATGGCTTAACAAATGAAAAGCCATCCCTCTTGTAAGCAAATTTTTAGCATAAGGCAAAACATCTTCAGCTGATATTGCCTCACCTTTTTCGAGTTTGTTATATAGGGGGCTAATTCGCTCAAACCTTTGTTCATTTAATTTTCTGTTTTGGCTTTTGACTTTTTGCAATCTATAAACCGCAAAAACAATTATTACCAACACAATCAATCCTATAACAATAAATATTGTATTCATCTTTTATATCGTTATTGGAATGTTAGCTCGGTTGCGTCGGGCTGCCTTGCTACTAACACTCTGCTTTACGAAAATTCTTGTACAGAAAGTTAATGATTTCCAATTGTAAGTTGTACAGAATAAATAAATGCATTTCAATTTTTGGGTTGTTGCTGCGGAGAACTATGGAAGAAAGATACGATAACTAAACTCCCGGGATCTGCCCCTTCATTCATATTGTACTGGCTGTGGGGCAAGACCTAGGACGGACGGAAACCCCATGTTATGCGCATAGATGTCAAGAAGACTATGCAGCCTTCTTTTGCTTGCTTGTTTGTTTAATAATGTTGTCTGGGATAGTTACAAGGCGAAAAGTACCAAACGCAAGTTTTTTATCCAATGTACAACTCGTCATTTTTTTACCCGCTTTACTGAATGTTGTTTGAAAAATATAAACTTTCTGGGGGTCTAATTCATCAATCCCAATAAATTTATAGGACTCAAGTGTACCGAGTTCTTCTAAAGCCTTTGCAGCTTCGTCGTTTGTCCATAATGTTTTTTTGGCGTTGGCCTGGTCCCAACTATGTCCAAACATAGCATTTATACTATCTCCTTGTCCGGCATTATAAAACTTCTGAAATTTTTGCATGGCTAAATTATAATCTTTAGTAGTTTGGCTACTACAAAAAAGCGGCAGGAAAAAAAATACTGTTATAAAGAGTTTCATAGTATTATTAATTAACGGGTTATTAAAAGCATATTGAATATAAATTAATCTCATACATTAAATAAACTTCAACAGGAAAATGTTTGTTAAAAACGAAGTTTTTTCCCTGTGTGTATAACATTCTGCTTTACGCAAGTTCTTGTGCAGAAAGTTAATGATTTCCAATTGTAAGTTGTACAGAACAAATAAACGCATTTCAATTTTTCCAGTTGTTGCTGCGAAAAAATATGGAGTAGCAAACCCCATGTTGTGCGCAGCTAAGGCGTACATTAAAAGCTCTTTTTTATTTTCTTTTTTGGTGGAAGATAAAATTTTCGAAAGGGGACTTTATTTGTCTTGTCGATTTTTTGTTTATCTATTGATTCTTTTATCTCTTCACTTGTGAATTGCGAAATGAAACATGCAAACGCTTCAAAATATTTCTGTTCATCTTCATCCGAGTAGGTTATCTCAACATCGATGTATTTATCTGTCACATAACTTAAATCTTCATCATCAGTAACCTGTTCTTTTTTCCATGCAAGAAAATAGAGCGGATATTTTTCTACCCAGCCCTCTCTCAGCAAAAGTTCTGTAACAGAAGCACCCACAACAATGTGCTCAGAGTGCCCATATTCTCCATCAGGTCCAAATGTGATAAGTAGATCTGGTTTTAGAGAATCAATGTATTTTTTTAATTCTACTAATAATTTTTTATGGTTGTTTAAATAAGAGCGGACACCGTTTTTTGTATCCATTCTGTCCAGTGATAAAAAGATGGGGGGTTCAATAGCGAGTTTTTTGCAAGCGCATATTGACTCTTGTTGACGAATAGCTCCTAAAGAGTCGCCTTCGGGTATCTTTGTCACCCTTGTTCCATATTTTCCATCAGTGGCAATGATTACATATACCTTATATCCTTCTTTGGCATATTTGGCCAATACGCTGCCAACCATATTTTCATCGTCTGGATGTGCAAATACTCCAACTATCGTTTTAGTCGCATTTGGCTGGCTAAAAGATGTTAATGCAATTAAGATATTTAATGCAGTAATAAAATATTTAGTCATTTGTTGAGATTTTGGGATAGCATTGGTTGCA
>DATHDP010000146.1:0-50224 GCA_035318985.1 Chitinophagaceae bacterium | reverse complement strand
GAAATACTATTATTGATTGACAAATTCGAGCGGCGTTGTTTTGGGCATTTGTGCATTACGCATTGCAATGCTCCTTACAGCATGAGCTGTAAAATCCTCAAATGCTTTTTTTGTAATTGCATCATCACTCATCATGATCGGCACACCCTGGTCACCGCCTTCACGTATGCTTTGCACCAATGGTATTTGACCAAGAAATGGAAGATCATATTCTTCAGCCAATCTTCTTCCACCCTCTTTTCCAAAAATGTAATATTTATTATTGGGCAACTCTGTCCCGCCACCTGGCGGGATGAAGTAACTCATATTTTCAACCAAACCAATGATAGGAACATTCACTTGAGCCTGGCCAAACATTGCAATTCCTTTTTTTGCATCTGCTAATGCTACATCCTGTGGGGTTGTAACAATTACAACTCCTGTTACAGGTACTGTTTGTACCAATGTTAAATGAATATCGCCTGTGCCCGGTGGCATATCTACAATTAGGTAATCCAACTCATCCCAAAAAACATCCGTTACGAATTGTCGAATAGCACTGCTTGCCATTGGGCCACGCCACACTACTGCATTTTTTTCATCAACCAAAAGTCCAATACTCATCAGCTTTATTCCAAAACGTTCAAGCGGTACTATCATTCCTTTATCGCCTCCTACATCCATCATCATTGGTCTCTCTCCGCGAACACCAAACATGATAGGTACACTCGGTCCATAAATATCTGCATCCATCAAACCAACTTTTGCGCCGCCTTGCGATAATGCAAGAGCCAGATTTGCTGCCACAGTTGATTTACCAACACCTCCTTTGCCACTTACTACTGCAATAATATTTTTCACTTTAGGCAATACAGAACCCGGGTCGGTTCTTTTTGTCGTTGTATTTGAAGTGAAATTTACTTTTACGTTTGCTTCTTTATTCACTAATATCTTTATCGCATTCACACAAGCATTGCTGATCATATCTTTCATCGGGCAAGCCGGCGTAGTTAGTACTACTGTAAACGATACATCATTTCCTTTGATCTCAATATCCTTGATCATATTTAACGTAACAAGGTCTTTTCCAAGATCGGGTTCCTGCACATTACTTAGCGCTTCAAGAATTTTTTCAGTAGTCATTTAAAAGTATTTGTTAAAAGTATTTCCAACCCGCAAAGTTAGCCATTAAACAGGCGAATTTGTTTTACGAAATCAGCAACTTGTCGTTATTTTTGGCGCGGTGAAGAAAATTGTACAATATCTCATTTTACTGCTGTTTTTTATACCCAAAACATCGAAAGCGCAGTTCGAAAACGTTCGTGATTCCGTTGTCCAACTTTACGGTGTAGTGATGACTGCAGATAGCCTTGTTGGCATCCCTGCTGTGAGTGTCGTAATAAGAGGTCAGAATCGCGGAACGATCACTAATAACCAGGGAGTTTTTTCAATTGTAGTGCTTAAAGGAGATATTATTGAATTTACCCACATCAGCTATAAACCAAAAGTTGTTGCTATTCCAAAAACTCTGGAAGGTAATCAATATAGCGTAGTGCAATTGATGGTCGCTGATACGGTTTATCTTCCCGCAACAATTATCCGGCCGAGGCCTACTGCCGCCCAGTTTGCCCGTGATTTTGCCAACACAAAAATCCCGGATGATGATTACGAGACAGCAAGAAAAAATACATCCGTGGCAAAACGAAGAGCTTTAGCGCAAGGAATGCCTGCTGATGGTCGCGAAGCCTCCAACATACAATTGAAAAACGTTGCGACAAAAGCTTATTACGCTGGAGGACTTCCCCCGCAAAATATTTTTAACCCCGCTGCATGGATGGAATTTATCGAAGCCTGGAAACGGGGAGATTATAAGAAGAAGAAAACTACTTCGTCGGATTACTAAATAGACTTATCATCATCCCTTGCGACGCTCCCTTCATTTTATCTTTTCTCTATTCAGTAATAAGATCGCATTTTCTTGTATTGTAATAATTCTATTCTACTTTTTTTCTCGCAGAGATGGCAAAGGATTTGTGACGCAGCGCTGCAAACGTTAGCTTCTGCACTCTCTAAGTGAAATTTTTCTTCTACCTATAAAATTTATACTTTTAGTTAAATCAGCTATATGAAAAATATTTCTGTCATCGGAGCCGGCACAATGGGCAATGGTATTGCACATGTATTTGCACAAAATGGTTTTAAAGTTTCAATTGTTGATGTCTCACTTACGCAGTTAGATAGAGCCATCGCCAATATCAGTAAAAATTTCGACAGGCAAATTGCAAAAGGAGCAGCAACGGAAGAGCAGAAAAAAATCGCACTGGCAAATATTTCAATTTTCAGCAAAATAAATGATGGCGTAAAAGATGCAGATCTTGTAGTGGAAGCAGCAACCGAGAACATTGAACTTAAATTAAAAATTTTCGAAGAGGTTGACAAGTTTGCGCCAAAGCAGGCGATATTGGCGAGTAATACTTCATCGATCTCGATAACAAAGATCGCAAATGCAACTGGCCGTGCCGATAAAGTTATCGGCATGCATTTTATGAATCCTGTTCCCGTAATGAAGTTGGTTGAAGTGATCAATGGCTATTCTACAAGTAAGGAAGTAACAGATACAATTGTTGAACTAAGTAAACAGCTTGGCAAAACGCCGTGTGTTGTTAATGATTATCCTGGTTTTATTGCCAATCGCATTTTACTACCAATGATAAACGAAGCAATTTATAGTTTATATGAAGGCGTAGCTGGTGTGGAAGAAATAGACACAGTAATGAAACTTGGCATGGCCCACCCAATGGGGCCATTGCAACTTGCCGATTTTATTGGCCTGGATGTATGTCTTTCTATTTTAAACGTATTGCATGATGGTTATGGCAATCCTAAATATGCTCCATGTCCACTACTTGTAAATATGGTAACTGCTGGCAAGCTTGGCAGTAAAAGTGGTGAAGGATTTTATGTTTATAATGCAGGAAGTAAGGATTTGATGGTAAGTGCCAGGTTTAAATAGACATATATAGCAAATGAAAAATCAACTTTTAGGTGTCTAAAAAGAAGAATAACTATTTATAATCTAGGCACTTGTTTTGTGGTGTATTAGCATCAAATGACCAACCTAACGAAACCAATCTTGAACAAAACCGAGAGACTTCAACAGCTTCATGAGAGAATGATAGCAGAAATTATAGATTATGCGATCATTCTTCTTGATCTCGATGGTACAATTCTTACCTGGAATAAAGGAGCACAAACCATAAAAGGTTATAAGGCAAGTGAAATTTTGGGGCAAAATTTTCGCATTTTCTATTTACCCAGGGACCGTGAAGAAAAGCTTCCCGAAAAATTAATTGATCTCGCCATAAAAGAAGGCCGGGCACGGCATATTGGGAAAAGAGTAAGAAAAGATGGAACAACTTTCTGGGGCAGCATTCTTATTACTGCTTTGCATGATGATGATGGAGAAGTAATTGGCTTTACCAAACTCACAAAAGAGCTGAGTGAAAACGAAATTGACTAGAACTGGTCCGCAAATATTTCTTCTTGCATAATTCCTCTCAATCCGATCAGCTGATCTTAAAGTCGTTATTTAGTTAATTTCGAATACGCTAAATCCAGGCGGCAAATATGTCATCACGATTTTTCTTTGTTACTCTATTTTCTATCATACAATTATTTTTATCGGCCCAGGATATTTCAGGAGTCTGGGTTGGCAATTATAAACCATCTTTCTTTTCTGCTACCCCTGATAAATTGGTTGTTGAAATTTCCATTTATAACGATTCATTAATAACCGGAGTCTCTCATCTTTATTACAAACATCAGCAATACGAACATTATAAAATTTATGGTGTATATAATAAGAAAGAATCTCTCATCTATTTTTCTGAAGACAGTACGATCGCAGTAAAATTGGGACCTATGGACGATAATTGTCTCGGCAACTATACAATGAAATTAACATCAACTGGTAATTTGCTACAAATGACAGGAAGATGGCAAGACAATTCAATAGGAATGTTTCCATGTCCTCCTTCGGGTGTCTGGCTTGAAAAAAAAGTCGATAAAAATATTAAACAAACTAATACAGTATTAAAAGACAAAAGGCTGGAAAGAAGGTCGGATATACAAAGTCTAGTCGAGATCAGCAGCACTGAAAAAGATTCGATCCTGATCGAGTTATATGACAATGGTATTGTTGATAATGATTCAGCATCAATTTACCTCGATGACTCTTTACTATTATACAAACAATTCGTTTCAGGTAAAGCTGTTCCCTTCTATATTTCCCTGGATAAACATACATCTATAAGTAAGTTGAAACTTGTAGCTGAGAATTTGGGTTCGATACCACCCTGTACTGTTCTTATGCTGATCATAACTAAGATGAAAAGATATGAAGTAAATTTATCGAGTAATTTTAATTCGAATGCTGTTGTTGAGTTTTTCCTGAAAGAATAAGCGAAACATTTGCAATTGATATCCTCTATCAAAATATCGCCAAGTATTTCTATTCAATCGGAAGTAAAGCCGCTTACTTCTCAAGAAAAAGATATACTGAGAAAAATAAAGCAAAAGAAAAGTCGGTTTTTTCTGTCAACCCTTACGGGATTTTTGATATTGATCCCAATCGGGTGGCTTTATTCAATTAATAATCGGAGCACCAGCTCAGGCCTCAGATATCATCGTTTAAGTGAGGATTCAATAGAAATGATGAAACACCTGGCCCCGTACTTTTATCTATTTATCTTTCTTCTAATAGCCGGCTACTTTATTTATTATTATTATAAACTTTTATATCCATACAGCAGAGACCTAAAAGAAGGGTCGAAAGAAATACTTTATTATGACCCTGAAAAATATCAAACTCCTTTTTTTGCAGAATACTATATTGTCACACCAATTTCAAAAAGATCCAGGGTTAAAATAAGCAAAGAAATATTTGATGCAATAAGACCCGGCTCAACTGCTGCAATTTCCTATTCGATCCATTCTCATTTCATATTTTCAATTGAGGCAGGTGAAAAAGAAATAAAATTCAATGAAACAAACGAGTTGGTCGAACAATAAAAAATCCCCCGAAGCATCGGGGGATAATAAATCGTGAACCATTAATCAATTTTTTAATTACTGTCTTGGAGGACCACCGCGGCGCAATGTTGGCTCGATCTGCTCTTTCCATACTTTGAATTTATCATCTCCAAGACTCCCTTTTACTTTTGCATCAAGAGTTTCCATAAAAGGTTTCATCTTTTCCTGCATAGCTGCACGTATAGCATCCCGATCGCCACCAGCACTTGCCATTGCTTCCTCACGAACTTTATCCTGAGCTTTATAATAATCCAAATAAGCCGCATCCATTTCCTTCGCCTTTGCTTCATCCAGCTTAAATGCACTGTCAGCTTTAGCATGAACTCTTTTTACTCTTTCTTCAGGAGGGGGCATTTGAAAACCGCCACCTTGTGCAAACGAGGGAGCTATGCCTGCGAACATCACAACTGCTAACGCAATAATCGTTTTTTTCATTTGTATGTATTTTATTTAAAAATTAAAAAAGATACTTATTGTTTATTTTCTTTTTTATCAGATGGCTTGCGTGGTCCGTTATTGCTGATAATTCTTTTTACGATCTGTTTTATGAACGAGTCCATCTTAGGTTTTTGCTCCTCGTTGCATAATGCCTTTATCGATTGGAAATAATGAAATGTGCTCATGTCAAGCTCCATTTGCTTTTCTCCGATCTTTGAAGCATAAGAACTCAAAACAGAATCACTGACACCTTGCTGATAAATGAGTGAGAAAAAATCTTCTTTTGATTTTGTAAGCTGTTTAAATAATGGCTTCATATTCCTGAACTGCTGCGAACGCAGTGAATCATATGCAACAGCTTGTTCATTGTTCAATCCTACTTCATTCTTTACTTTCTCTATAGCCATATCATGCATTTCCTTATCTGAAGGTCTTGGTGGATGAGCAGGCTTATTAAAAACAAAATAATACAAGAGCCCTATATTGGCCACCAGTAAAACACTTGTGATAAGTAAGAGTATTCTATTATTTCTTATATAGCTCATTCGTTAGTCATGTTTTCATAATCGTAATTGTCCACCGAAGCCACTACATTATATTCATTTGCTAATTCAGAAACATTCGCACTATCGCCATTAGTATTATCGTTAGAATTAGATCCCAAAAGAGCCCAGCCATTTACTGCCATTACCAGCAACACGATCCCTATAGCTATGATCGGTTTGCTGATAAAAGAAAAAGTTCTCTCCCACGCACCGTCTTTTTTAGCCATCCTGGCTTTAATGCGGGTAAAAAGAAAAGGATTCGCTTCGGCCCTTTTTACGCCATCAAGGCATTGGAGCGTCTGCTCGATCTCTTGTTGTATGTTTTCTTTTGATGTCATTTTACTGGTAATTTGACGATTTATAAGAATGATTCCTTCTACCTGTAATGTTTATTATAATACTCTTCGAGTTCTTTCCTAAGGTTTTGATTTGCACGGCTCATCAGCGATTCCACTGCCGACACTGTGGTATTTAACACTTCACTTACATCCCGATAACTAAGTCCCTCCAGTTTATGCAGCGTATAAGCTGTCTTCTGGTTTTCCGGCAAGCTTTCTATCGCTTTAAAAAGAACTGCGGCTCTTTCCTTATTATCCAGGCTAACTCCGGGGTGATGAAAATCAGGAATTGATTCCTTTTCATCATTTCCTCCACCCAAAGATTGCAAAAAGCCAAACCTCTTCTTTCTTTTTTTACTTCGTAAATGATCCAGTGCTGTGGTTGTTGCTATTCTATAAAGCCAGGTCGAAAATTTTGAATCGCCTTTAAACGTACTGATCTTTTCAAACACTTTTATAAAAACATCCTGCGTCAGGTCCTCCGCTTCAGTCTCATTTTGTACGATCCCGAGGATCGTATTATAAACCATGTCCTTCCACTGCTCTACAATAGTTTTAAATGCAGTTTCATCTCCCTGTTTCAGTTGCTCTATTAATTCCGTTTCGTTCGTCAAGGCTGGTCATTGGTTTTCGGATTTCAATTTAGGCAACTAATTTCTTCTGAAAAAATCTCCCTGCCCCTGGTTCATATTTGGTCTTGCAGTCGCCTTTCCAAAATTCTTAAGGTTATAAGTAAACGTAAGCATAAAATACTGCTTTAAGACCTTAGTCGTTACGTCTTCAAAGTAAGTTTCTGTTACATTTCTTGAAATGCTCTGGTTCTGGTCGAGGAGGTCAAATACTGAAAGACGTACCTCGCCTTTTTGACCTTTCAATATTTTTTTAGCTATCGCCATGTTCCATAACCAATAGCTTTGATTATATCCATCGCTTAATCCTGAATAGATCTGGTTGCTAAGATCTGTGTTAAATAACCATCCTGTTTTACTTAATAAATTAAGTTTTGCCGTAGTTGTATGAGAGAAATATTTATTATCTGAGTTTGGCTGCAAAGTGTTTTTAGCATTATTAAAACTACCATTGTAAGAAACGGTATAATCAACATACTGGCTGATATTACTTGCCAATACAACACCGGCATTATAATTATAAGAGGTAGTAACTCCCTCTACATTATTTATAAGACCTGGAGTTCTGTTTGCTACAAATCCTGTGTTCAGGCTCACATTTGTTTTAATGAATTTTAATGGCTGTGCGTAAGTAATAAACACGTTGAAATTCCGCTGACCGTCCATGTTTATTGGTTTGGTTAATTGCGAACCCTTATGCAAAATGACAGAAGGTGTAAGTACTGAATCTTTTGTTGCCGTATAAGTAGCAGTAGCTACATAATTGTCAGTAAGCGATCCGAAAAAGTTTACAAACAAACTTTGGCTTTTCTTAGTGTCGGTAAATTGATAACGGCCACCTATTCTATGAGCAAAGGATTGATCAAGTTCCGGGTTACCCGTTGTTATCAACAAAGGGTTAGTGTTATTAATAACATCCTGTAACTGGTTTACAGAAGGAGGATTTGTACTAGCTCTGTAAAAAAGTCTGATGCTTTCTTTCTTTGATAATGGCAGGTTGAACTGTAAGTTGGGTAAAAAATTGGTAAATGTTCTTCTTACATTAGTAACGTAAGGATATTGCTGATCGCTTTTAAGCGTTGCTGACTGAATGTCGAATCCGAAAGAAATTTGTTTGGTACGATCGCCTTTGCGATAACTGACACCGCCTCTTTGTGTCAAATATGTATTTTCAAACACATTGGACAAACTGGTATCAAGTTCTGAATATTTTGCAGTTGCATTTTCAAAACTATATGCTTTCTTTTTTGAATCATTAAAGTTGTAAGATGGGTTATAATGCAATTCAACTATTGCTCCTTTTTTTCCAACAGGTTCTGTATAATTCAAACTTCCGGAAAGCTGGTGACCCTTTGTGATCTGGTCATTAAACTGGCGGGTTGTATCTTTTACTACAAAAGGACCTTTATAATACAAGCTATAAGCATCGGTGTATGATTCGCCATCCTGGTTATTGATACCGGTATTGAAATTTGCAGAGAATGTTCTTCCTCTTTTCTTAAAAGAATGTCGGTAAAGAATATTATTATTAAAGTTAACACCAGTTCTTTGCGCCCTGTTCGCATTTAACGTTTGGCTGAGTGTGTCATCGTCATTTGTGAACATCAAGCCTTTTGTCAAACTATTACTGTTATAATCCTGGATGCTGATAGACGGAGTGATGAGGATCGAATTAAATGAATCAAGTTTCCAATCGAGCCTAAGATTGGCTCTATGATTATAATTGTTACTCTCTGAAGCTGCATCCTGGTCATAAAATTGTGTGGTATCTCCTATCGGAAAATACTCTCTTGCAATTTTTTCACTGTTTTCTGTTTTCCTGTTATTGTAGAAATAACTACCACTTACATCAAGATTCTTTCCCCACTTATCATTGTAATTTAAACCTATTGCATTTGTTTTACTGATCCCCGACTGTTGACCCACTAAAAACCCGCCGCCGCCGCCGCCAAAGTTGCCACCACCAGCACCGCCGCCAAATCCACCGCCGCCTTGTCTGCCACCACCCTGGGCTCTGAAATTACCGCCTCCAAATCCGCCGCCACCGCCACTGCTTGTTACACCTAAAAGATCTACCTCTGCAAAATTCTGTTGGTTCACATCATTAGTCAAAGCAACTATTGAGATCCTTGAATTCTTTTTAAAATAACTCATATTACCGCCGGCGAGATAATGATTGTCGGTACCATAACCTGCAAAAAATCTCCCGAACTGGCCATTACGCATATTTGGTTTTGTAACGATGTTAATAGACTTAGCTGCACTTCCATCATCAACACCAGTAAACTGTGCCTGGTCACTCATGCGATCAAACACCTGTATCTTATCTACTATTTCAGCAGGTAAATTGCGAAGCGTTGCAGTTGCATCATCGCCAAAAAAATCTCTTCCATCAACAGTCACTTTTCTTACTTGCTCACCTCCTACTTTCACTTGCCCGTTTTCAACAGTAATGCCCGGTGCTTTTTTTATCAGGTCTTCTGAATTTGCATCAGGATTTACTTTTAACTGGCTTGCACTTATCTCAGTTGTATCTGCTTTTTGTTTTGTTAACGGTGGTGTACTTACTACAGTAACGCCTCCTAAAGTCTTTGCTTCCCTGTTGATATCAATATCATCCAGTTTTTTTGTAGCATTTTCCCAAACGATCTCTTTCTTTGTTAGCTCATAACCCAAAAATGAGATCACAAGGTTATACCTGCCTGTATCACCCATGTTCTTAAACTCAAATGTTCCCGTTTTATCTGAAAGAACGGTTAATGAATCAGTGCCCCGAACGATCTTTACAGTAGCGCCAGAAAGCGGCTGCTTGTTTTCAGCATCGCGGATAGTACCGGAAAGAACAGGTGTTTGTGAAAAAGAAGCGAGGGAAAGGCCGAGCAAAATGATCGATAAGAGACTGACTTTCATTGTAAAATTTTATTTCAAGGGTTTAGACGTTCCATTTAAATCGAACCTTCGCAAAATCATGCCGGAATAATGGATGGATCAAGCCTTTTTTAATGTCAAAAAAATGCGGCATTTTTAAGATCCAAAACCGAAGCTGATGGCCCACCACCCTCATGCATTTTTACGGGGAGCTACTAAGCGACTCGAGGCCTTATCTGACGGAGTATTTGCAATTGCCTGCACGTTGCTTGTACTTGAAATTCATATCCCTCATTTTAAAACAGGCCTTAGTATAACAGAGCAATGGCAAGAATTCAGTGAGTTGATCCCTTCTCTTATTGCTTTTGGTTTTAGTTTTTTAAATATTCTCGTTTTCTGGACCAATCATGATGCTATCAATAAAGTGGTCATTCGGTATGATACAAAAACTACCTATCTTAATATTGTCTTCCTTTTGTTCATCAGTCTTATTCCATTCACTACCGCATTTATTGGACAAAATCCTCATTCATTTGTTGCGATCGCTGCATATGGGTTGGCGCTGATGTTTGCATCTACAACAGCGATCCTGATGTATCATCATCTTGCATTTAAATCAAAACTTTTTTTACCCGAAGTATCTGCAATATCAAGGAAGCGGGTTTATAAGCAGATCGTGTCAAGTCCTTTTTTATATATTGCTGCTATTGCAGGTGGATTGATCAACACTTATATTCCTATAACTATCTATATAATTATGCCGATCCTCTTTATGTTCCTGCCACAACTTGACTTTGATACAAAAGCAGAAGAAATAAAAAAAGCAGAACACGAATAACTATTCCCAAACAACAATACCCGGCTTCTCATACCATGCGGGGTATTTTGGTAAATGAATTTTTTCTATTTCATTTCTTTTTAATTTCAAAGAAGGAGTGATCATATTATTGGCGATCGTCCAGGTCTCTTTCATGATAACCATCTTTTCTATTCTTTCAAATTTTTCCAAAGAAGGGTTTAGTAAACTCAAACTTTCAGTAAGGGCTTTTACCAGTTCATCTTTTGTTTTTCTTTTTCCTGAGTCAGAAAGACAAATAAGTGCCATTGGTTGCGGCACGCCAGTACCAACAATACATGCATGTTCAATATCAGTGTTAGAAAGCATTTTTACTTCTATCGGCGCAGGAGATATATACTTTCCTTTATCAGTTTTAAACTGATCTTTTACCCTGCCTGTTATTTTAAAAACCCATCGCTGTCAAATTCGCCCATATCGCCGGTCTTTAAAAAATTGTCTTCGTCGAAAGCATCTGCTGTCATTTGCGGTTCCTTATAATAGCCTTTCATATTTCCTTCACTCTTTAACCGGATCTCACCATCATCTGCGATCTTGACCTGCACGCCTGGTAATGTTTTTCCTACAGTTCCAAATTTATGTGCCTTAGGTCCGCAGAAATGTGAGTACACGCAGTCTTCGGTCATGCCGTAAGCCTGGTAAATTATGATGCCAATTTTTTGATACCATTGTTGTAATTCTATCGAGATGGGTGCTGCGGCGCTATAAAAATGTGAAGCTCTTGAAAACCCCATTTTTTTCTTTAAACTTTTTTTGAAAATAGAATTAACAAGAGGAATTGAAAGAATGATATCAAGCTTACGTTGAGATAATTTTGACAAAACACCTTCCCGCATTTTTTGCCAGATACGCGGCACAGCAAAAAATAGTTGCGGTTGTATCTCGGCAAGATTTTTCGCAAAACTTTCCAGTGATTCTGCAAATGAAATTGTGCCACAAGTAAACAATGCATTCATTTCAATTCCTACCTTTTCTGCTATGTGGCTTAACGGTAAATAAGAGATCAATTCAGACTGCATAGGTAATTCTAATGCAGGAATGGCGGCGGTAAGAACCGCATCAAACGCACCTGCAGCATGCATTACTCCTTTACTTTTTCCCGTAGTACCAGAGGTATAGATAATGGTCAGCACTTCTTCTTTTTTCCATGAATAAATATTACTCAATGGTCCGTTGTTACCGATCAACTCTTCAATAGAATGTTTTTCTTTTATCCCATAAGCATTAACGCTGATACGGATCATATTTGCAGGAATTCCATTTGACTGCGACTTGAAATCATTCAATTTACCAATGATAATTGCTTTTGATTCGCTATGAATTAATATCGGCTCAATAGCCGCTGCAGATAATGTTGGATAAATTGGAATGGAGATACAACCTGCCATCATGATAGCGATATCAGCGATGATCCATTCAGCACAATTTTTTGAAAGTATAGCAATATGATCCCCTTCCTTCAATCCTAATGAATAGAAACCTTGTGCAATTCTTTTTGCTTCATTACCCACCTGTGCCCACGTCCATGTTTTCCAAACTCCATTGATCGGCTGACGAAGAAATATCCTGTCCGAATTTTCTTTTTCCCATTTTAAAAATTGTTCCAGTGGTGTTGATGCCATGCAAATCGTTTTAAAAACCTAATCTAAAATAATGTTTGTAAAATACCACTTACTACAATCATTTCACAAAAACTTTTTTGAAATTGGATTCGCTTAACTTTAGTACCCAAACTACAATCACATGAAACGTTTTGTTTTTGCATTACTCACCATTTGCTACTCACTGCTCACAATTTCGCAGCAAACCCAAAAGCCACCGCTGCACGGAAAGAACTGGATGGCTATAACTGGTAAACCATTAGCAGCAACTGCCGGCGCCATCACTTTTCAAAAAGGAGGTAATGCTATTGACGCCGCTTGTTCAATGCTTGCTGCAACATGTACTATGTGGGACGTTTTAAGTTGGGGCGGAGAAACACAAGCACTTATCTATAATCCGAAAACAAAAAAAGTAATTGCAATAAATGCATTGGGTGTGGCACCAACAGGTGCAACTCCTGAATTTTATAAAAGTAAAGGCTATGATTTTCCTCCTGAGTATGGACCATTGTCCGCAGTTACTCCAGGCACGGTTGGTGGTTTGTGTCTCATGCTTGCCAATTATGGAACGATGAGCTTGAAACAAGTACTAGAACCAGCAATGCAATTAGCAGCAGGTTATCCAATAGATGCACAAACTGCTAACTCAATGGAATCTGACAGAAATAAAAGATGGTTGAAACAATGGCCATATAGCACTGCTGTTTTCTATCCGCATCTTGGAGGAAAAAGAGAAGCACCGGAACCGGGTGAAATTTTTGTTCAAAATGATCTGTTAGAAACATTGACGAAAATGGTAGAAGCAGAACAAAATGCACTCAAAAAAAAGAAATCCCGTAAAGATGCGATCATGGCTGCTTATGATCGTTTTTATAAAGGCGATGTAGCAAAAGAATTCGTTCGTGGTTGCCAGGAACAAGGAGGATTAATAACAATGGAAGACCTGGCAAAATGGAAACCTATTGAAGAAGAACCAATGCATGTAAATTATAAAGGGATCGATGTATACAAACTTCAGCAATGGACACAAGGACCGGCATTGTTGCAATCATTGAACATTCTTGAAAATTTTGATCTAAAGGCAATGGGATACAACAGTTCAAAATATATTCATACGATCTATCAAACAATGAATCTCACTTTTGCTGATCGTGATTTTTATTATGGTGATCCTTATTTCGCACCTGAAGAACCGATGAAAGGTTTATTAAGCAAAGAATATGCAAAGCAAAGAGCTGCACAGATCAAGTGGGATATGAATGATCCGAACATTGGTCCCGGCGATCCATATCCATTTGAAGGAAAAACAAATCCTTATACCGATCTTTTAAAACAAAGAGCATCGGCAACCGAAGGCAATCGCAATTTTCTTCCTTCACATGATACTACTGTTTCATTCAATGATCCGTTATACATGGAAAGAATGTGGCTGGGAACAACATCAGTCGAAGCAGCAGATAAAGATGGCTGGGTAGTATCAATTACACCAAGCGGTGGTTGGTTGCCTGCTTGTATTGCAGGTCGCACAGGTGTAGGCATGAGTCAGCGTTTTCAAAGTTTTGTTTTAGATAAAAATATAAATCCCTTCAACGTTGTCGAGCCTGGTAAAAGACCAAGAGTAACATTAACGCCAACACTGGCAATGAAAGATGGCAAACCATTTATGAGCTGGGCCGTGCAGGGTGGCGATACACAGGATCAGAATTTATTACAATGTTTCCTGAATGTTGTTGAATTTGGAATGACCATTCAACAATCAGTTGAAGCAGCTAATATCAATTCAAATCAATTATGGTTATCATTAGGCGGAACAAAAACAGAAGATCGTAAACCACATCCTGGTGAAATTTTAGTAAGCGATACAACTCCGGAAGCAATACAAAATGAGTTGAAAAAAATGGGATATAAAGTAACTACAGGGAAACGCACCAGTGGCCCCATCAATGCAATTTACTTTGACTGGAAACATAGAAGTTTTTGGGGAGGTTCATCTAATAATGGAGAAGATTATGGGATTGGGTGGTAACCCCCTGTCCCCCTAAAGGGGTGACTTAGATTGAGAAATTTTTATTCCCTGGAATTGTAATAAAGTTGAATGCGCAAGCTTTATCTAATATGAGATTATGGTCTATTCATCCAAAATATATGGACGCAAAAGGACTTGTTGCCTTATGGCGGGAAACACTTTTGGCTAAACACGTTTTGGAGGGAAAAACAAAAGGATATAAAAATCATCCGCAACTTAATAGATTTAAGAGATCCAAAAAACCTCTTGATTCTATTAATAGTTATTTAGCAGTTATTCACCAGGAAGCACTGAACAGACAATATAATTTTGATAAGAAAAAAGTAGATTGGAGCTTTCGTGCTACTTCATTACCGGTTACAAAAGGGCAATTACAATATGAATCAGTTCATTTTCTTAATAAAGTCAAAATAAGGGATCCAAAAAAATATAAAGAATTAAAAACTCTATTATCTCTTGATCCACACCCTTTATTTAATCTCATTGATGGCGATACTGAGGAATGGGAAATAATTACTCCACGTAACTCAATAAAATCTGTAAAGCGTGGGTTTTAGCACCAAGCCAATACGCAGCATGTTATGCTTCTCCTGGTAATCAATAAGGCTCTCAGCATAACCATTAAACCATTGTAACATTATATACTGGTTGTGGCTTTTAAAAGGTCGATATGCTATATTTACCTCAATGCTTCCCTTCCAATCCCAGGAAGCCCCTTTTCGAACTACCATATCTGCTGTTAGTTTGTTTTCTTTTATGATCCAATATAAAGAGGCTTGTCCATAGCCAATGTATTCCATTAGATCTGGATTATCATGTAACCCTAATGGTATCCATAATTTTAATGATGCGGAGATACTAGATGTAAATAGCTTTCCATAGCTTCCTGCAATAATATTCCAACTCCTCGACTCGGTACTATCACGGCCATTTGATTCATGTTCGAGGCTAATTAAAAATGCACCATTAAACTTACCATTTTTGTATGTTGGTCTTGTAAAAATCAACGCCGGATTGTAATTTGATTCTGCAAATGGACTGGAACTAACAAAAATATTCCAAAACGATTTTTGTGAATACGTCAGGTATGGGAAGAAACCCAACCAACCATGTTTGTTGGTCAAGCGTTGTTTAAAACTCACCTGGAACTTAACATCGGAATTGTATTTGGATGGGGGCTCCTGCAAAGTAGTACCTACTATAAAGTAATTATCCTTGTATATAGAAAATGCCGGACTCGTAGTAAGCAGCTTTTCAACCGAGTCTTTTGTTAATGTTGACTGGCAATAGCTATTTCTAATACCCAGCACAATAAAAAATAAAATATAATATCGTTTCACACTATTTCAATAATTAATACTTAATAAAGTACCCTTTTATTACTGAGCTTCGACCACTACTTGGTGATGCTCGAAGTTTACGGAAACGGCAAAGCTGATTGAATGTTATCCTCGTAGTTGGCGACGGTTAAATAACAGTGTGATTCAAAAATAGTAAATTGCACCAATAACCGAAGCTTTATTAACTTCGACTGCTGGTATGTCATAAACAAAAACGACAACAGCTTAAAATATCATCACAACTGCCCTGCAAATACTAGACATCAAACTAAATTTTTATGATGCAAAAAACCATAAACCTTCTTTTCCTATTGCTCTTTACATTTGTTTTTGTGAATGGCCAGCGTTCAAGCGCAGCAGTCAAAAAGAAAAAGGAAAGCAGTATTGCAGCCATTCCTATGATCAATTATAACCGCACCCAGGGTGTTATTGTGGGTGCTCTAGTATCCAAATACTATAGACTGAATAATAAGGACACTATCTCTCCTTCTTCGAACACCGGGTTCTTTGGCATGTACACCGGGCAGAAAAGCTATGTAGCCATGGGTTTCTCGAAATTGTATTTTGCTGAGGATCGGTGGCGAATAACTGCAGCGGTAGGTACCATGGATATCAACTTTCAGTACTACCTCGAAGATCCTGCTGCTTCAACAGGTAATTTTTATGACTATTCAACAAAAGCAAACCTTTTGGTATTACAGGTACAACGAAATATTTTCAAACGTGTATACTTCGGTCCGACAGCCTCATTTATTAAATCAACTACCTCCTTTGCTTTTCCTGATGTGTCGGGAAATGATTCGGTAAGCATAAGTACCCTGAATAATGTGGGCTATATTATCACTAATGATACCCGGGACCATGTTCAAAACCCTACACATGGAATGTTCCTGAATTTTAAAAATCAATTTTACAGAAGCTGGGCCGGTAGCGATTTTGAATTTGAAAAATATTTACTTACCTACAATCAATTCTTTAACCTTAACAAAAAAAATGAAAGGCAAATATTAGCTGTGCGGGCCAGTCTCAACATTGCTTCTGGTGATGTGCCTTTCGAAGGACAAAGTGTAGTAGGTGGCGACGACATTCGTGGATATTCGCAGGGGCAATTTCGCAACAACCAGATATATACGTTGCAGGCAGAGTATCGCTGGAATTTTTATAAACGCTGGGGTTTGGTGGCCTTTGCTGGCGTTGCCAGTGCAGTTGCAAAACTTTCTGACATTCCCGATAATGATTTACTTCCCGGGGTGGGTGCCGGCATTCGTTTCAAAATGCTACCTAAAGAAAAAATAAATATCGGTATTGACGGTGCTGTAGGCAAAGACGACTACAGCATTACGTTTCGCATAGGTGAAGCATTCGGTAGATGAATTCCGATTGAGCACAACTTTCCAACTTTCATATAAGAAAATTTTGTTCCATTGTAGTTGTTCAATTAACAGTGTGATTCGAAATTGCAAATTGCAATAACATCCGAAGCTTTATTATCTTCGGTTGCCATACAGAAGTTTATTATGAAAAAAATTATAATCTTAGTTTTTCTAAGTTTAAGCATCTTTTGTAATGCACAAAATGTAAGCGTTGAAAAATCTGTCTTTGGTATCCAAACTGGATTTTTAGGAATTTGGGGACATAATGAGTCCAGGTTGTCCAATAAAATAGCATTAAGAAGTGAATTAGGTTTTGACACCGGATTTTGGGGTGGATTTTTTTATGACGAAGATGGATTTTTATTGACCCCCGTTTTAACTTTAGAACCCAGGTTTTATTACAATTTGAACAAAAGGAATTCCAAATCAAAAAACATTACAAATAACAGCGGGAATTTTATTTCGGTCAAAACAAGTTATCATCCGGATTGGTTTGTGATTTCTAGTGTCAAAGACATAAGCATTATTAGTGACATTTCATTTATCCCAACCTTCGGAATAAGAAGAAATATCGGAACACATTTTAATTATGAAGCGGGGTTAGGATTTGGCTATAGATATATTTTTGCAAAAGCCGCAGGATATTATAGTAATGAAAGTGAAGCAACAGCGAATTTACATTTGAGGATCGGTTATGTATTTTAATTTCAGACAACAGGTATGAAATTTGAATCATTTTTTAAAAATGAATAACTTCAAATTAAAAAGCAATTTTATGAGACTAATAAAAAAGAAACAGCTTATACTATTCGCAGGATGCTTTTTAATACTGGTTTTTGTTACTGGCAGTTCATTTGTCAGGCAGCAATCCTCCTCTTTTATACAAGATGAAATAGCGCAGGCGATCGATAATGACAGATGGGATTTTACAGCAGAGTATGCCCAGCCTCTTTCCGGGCAAAGAAGATACATCACCGGTAGTTATTATGTACATTGTCGTAAGGATACATTAATTGTTGCACTGCCCTATTATGGCAGACTCACTTCCGGAGCTGGGGCCAGCAATCAAGATCCACTGGATTTTAAATCCACAGATTTCAAGATCACCAAAGAAAAAAGAAAAAAAGGCGGCTGGCTGGTGACCATCAAACCTTCTAATTCCGAAGTTCAATCCATGAATTTTACTTTTTTTGATAACGGATCTGCACAGGCAAACTTTACAATGACGAATCGAAGTGCCATCGACTTTTCCGGAAAGATAGCGCCGGTTAAATGATCTCCAGGTTAAACAAAACTTGAATTATTACTGGTTGTACATAAATTCGCTGTATGACCAAAACCCGTCTTGAAGCATTTAGTGATGCAGTCATTGCAATTATCATTACCATCATGGTACTGGAATTAAAAGTGCCGCATGATACAAGCTTTGATGCATTGATGAAACTATGGCCTGTATTTCTCAGCTATGCTGTTAGCTTTCTTATGTTAGGTATATATTGGGGGAATCACCATCATCTTGTACATACTATTAAAGAAGTAAGAGGCGGTATTCTGTGGGCCAATCTTCATTTGCTTTTCTGGCTCTCTCTTATTCCGTTTGCCACGGCATGGATGGGAGAAAATCATTTTGAAAAAAACACACTTGCAACTTATGCGTTACTACTAGATCTCTGCGGCATTGCTTATTATATTTTGTTGCTCGTAATTAAAGATTGCAATCGTGACAACACTGCTCTACTTGAAGTACTGAAAAAGCAATCAAGAAAAGGTACACTGTCCTGCATAATTTATACTGCAGCTATCGGCCTTTCATTTATTAGTGCATTAATTGGAGGTATTCTTATTATTCTTGTCGCAATCATGTGGCTAATGCCCGATAGAAATATTGAAAGATCATTGAAAGAATAAGTAATTAAATTATTGGAGATTTTTTACATAACTATAGATTGCTTCCTGTGAAGCATGTGGATCATCATTCCCAGCAACTATTTTTTCATTCGACAGATCTGCTCTAAACAACACTGCCTTTTTTGTATCGCTTAATTGCAATTGCAGAATATCACTGATCTGCTTTTTTAATTTTTCATCATAGATCGGGAATATTACTTCGATCCGGCTATGAAGATTGCGACTCATCCAATCAGCGCTGCCCATATAAAATTCGGAATCCCCATTATTATAAAACATAAATATTCTTGCATGTTCCAAATAACGGTCAACGATCCTGCGGATAGTTATATTTTCACTTTGTCCTTCAATGCCCGGGGCTACGCAACATATACTTCGAACGATCAGATCCACTTTTACACCTGCATTACTCGCCTCGTATAATTTTTCGATCATCTCTCTTTCCTGCAGATTATTTACTTTGATAATGATATGAGCCGGTAATCCTGCCTTTGCATTTTCTATTTCGCGATCGATCATTTTACTAAAACGCTTCACCATGTTGAACTGCGAGATCAGTAAATGCTTTAGTTTTAATTTCTCAACTTCCTCCGGTTGCAATCGTGACTGCAGGTATAAAAATAATTGCTGTAATTCATCGCTGAACTCTTTTGCAGAAGTAAAAAAAACATGATCCGTATAAAACTTGCTCGTCGTTTCATTAAAATTGCCGGTAGCGAGTAAAGAATAGCTATTCATCTTCCCCTCTTCAAATCTTTTTACCAGCGCAATTTTTGCATGCACTTTCAGGCCGGGTATGCTATTAATGATCTTCACTCCTGCGGTTTTCATTTTCTTCGACCATTTCAAATTATTGGCCTCATCAAATCTTGCCTTCAACTCAACGAACACGGTTACTTTCTTTCCATTTTTTGCTGCACTGATCAATGCGTTTACAATATGTGAATTAGCTGCAACCCTGTAAAGGGTTACATAGATCTCTTTTACCTGCGGGTCAATAGCAGCCTCGTTAAAAAAGCGAAGAATATAATTATAAGAATGATAGGGCAAATGGAGCAGCAGTTCATTTTTTGCGATCGTTTCAAAAATAGAGCGATGCGTGTTAAAGCCTGGATGCGGAACTGATGGCCATGAATCGTATGTCAATTTTTTTCCTGTTGGATTCATCAGGCCACCCAGATCTTTCAAATTATGATAACGGCCACCTGCTACCATTTCTTCCTCTCTTACATCAAAATATTGTTTTACAAAATCTCTTATTTCCGGCGGCATGCTGTTTTCAAATAAAAAACGTGTAGAAGAGCCCACATCTCTTTTTCCCAATTGCCTTTCAATTTTTTCAGCAAGATCACCGGTGAATTCATCTTCAATATTTAATTCTGCATCACGGGTAAGTTTTACACTGTAGGCTCCATGGACTTTATAACCCGGGAATACTTCCGCAAGATTCTCACGGATCACATCATCAAGAAAAAGTAAATAATACTTGTCTTCAACCTTTGGTAATTCAGAAAAACGTGGCAATTGATCGGATGGAATATTCAGCAATGCATATTCATGAACACCCGGAACATCCGAGTCCTCAATATCAACTATAAAATACAGGTAGTTGTTTTCAAGAAAGATATTTCCGTGGTTTTCTTTTTTAAGAATTACCGGCTGCAGAAATGATAATACTCTTGATAGAAAAAAATCCAATACAGTTTCCTTATGCTCAGCTCTTATGTTATCGCCGTAATAAAGATGAATATTGTTTTCTTCGAGAGCGGGTAAAATTTGTTTTGTAAATATTCTTCCGAAATCTTCGAGGTGACCCTGTAAATAATCGATCACTGTTTGAGAAAGATTCTCCGGGTATTCTTCCCGCAACGAAGTTTTTTTAGCATTGATACTGGAGAATGCATAAATGGATGGCATGCGAACTCTGAAAAACTCATCCAGGTTTGATGAGAAGATAGAAAGAAATTGGATGCGGCTATACAACGGCACTGATTCATCAGCTGCTTCCAGCAATACACGATGATTAAAACTCAGCCAGCTTAGATCCCTGTTTATAAAAGTATATTCCTTTGCCATTCGGTGGGTTATAGCTCTCTAAGATAGGGCATAATTGGATTTCCTAGGATATGAATTGGCAGTGGTTATTAGAAATATTCGTCGCCATATTTACGACTGAACAATTGCAATTACCTTTAACAAGTAGCCGTTATAAAAAATTTATGAGAAACTGCATCTTATGTATCAATTTTCTGATATTCCTTCTTAATTCAGCAAGCGGGCAAAAAAGAATTTGCCTTGACGCCGGGTGCGGCCCCATTAACAAGATCAACCCATTGGTTTTCGTTGACAGCTTTAAAACTGACATATCATATCTTGTACTTGATCCGGATAAAATTGAATCAATTAATATTTTAAAGGGCCCTCCTGCGATATCAAAATACGGTGATGAAGCCAAAGATGGTGTTATAATTATTCAACCGAAAAAAAATATTCAATTTCTTCGTATAGACAGAATTCTTGACAATCATAAAATCAGTGCTGAGGATAGAAAATTGAGGATTTGCATCAACAAAACTTTGATCAGACAGACACAACTAATATTAATTGAATGTTCAGAGATCGAAGATGTTCAAATTACAACTGACCGGCATTGGACAAATGCAGAAGATGCAAATTCATGCGAACGATTTATAAATATTATTACGAAAACCAAAGACAAAAACTAGAAGTGATTTCTTCCCAAGCTACTATCCTCTGAATAGAAAATGGATCCAAACATTGTCACTCACGCTGCCGATAAAATAGAGATCAATGATCTCACAAAGCAATTCTTTAACCTGTTCGATAACACAGACAATAAAATTCCAGATTGGACAATTGCCCGAAAGATCTGTATCCCGGAAATAACAATTATCAAAAAAACAGGATTAACCGAGGTTGTATATAACCTTACCAATTTCATTGAACCACGCAAGGCAATTCTTTCTGACGGAACTCTTACAAATTTCCAGGAACTGGAACTGCACGAAGAGACACAGATCATAGGGCATATTGCTCAGCGACGATCCAGGTATCAAAAAAGCGGTAACCTTTCTGGAAAATTATTTACAGAAACAGGAACCAAATTTTTCCAATTTATAAAGACGAAAAATGGATGGAGGATAAATTCGCTGGTTTGGGAAGATGATTAACGATGGTTGGCTTAAAGATGATTTAGATAAATTATTTCCCTTTGCTGATCAGATCATAAATAAAATTTTTCCAGCTTGTGTTGCCATTTACTAATTCCAAAAGGGTTGGAATGAAATAATAATCAGGAAGAACGCCGCGGTCCTTATCTCCGCCCGTTGTGGCAAATTTGCAATACACGATAGAAGTATGGGCATTAATTTTTGAATTTGGCAAAGTCAGGTCCAACCCGTTTGTAGTGCCGCCGCCAATGTAACATCCTGCGGTTTCATTGCCAACAATTGTTGCAAGATGATGGCTCTTTGCATTGCCGGCGAAAGTTGAAGCAGCAGAAGATGTTCCGCCATTTACATAAAAATATACATGGCCATGAAAACCATTTGGCTTGGGATCAAAAGTTTTTAATTCTAATGAATACTTTGTTCCGCCTTTTGCATAAATCTTTCCATCCGCTGCGCTGTCAATAAAAGCATATTTATTGCTTTTAACATCAGCCGGAAGATTGCTGATCTTAAAAAAGCTATCATCATCATTTATAAGATATTCGCTTTCTATAAATCGTGTTGGCTTGTCAATTAAATAACTCAATAATTCGCAGGCATATTCTTCATCGCCGCCACCGTTGTAAGCAAGATTAATTATAAGATTAGCAGGATTCTCTTTCTGGATCTCTGTAAAAAAATTATCATACAACTTAAAAAGTTTTTCCCGGTCGCCTCCGAATTCGGTTATCGTAATAATGGCCGTACTCTTATCCCTTACAAATTCAAGCCGGCATGTATTCTTTTTCAGCTTTTCATTTTTCTTAGCCCGCTCAAGAACTGATTTATTGACCGGATTTTTTAATGCCGCTTTCTTATTTCCCTCAAGCTTTAGGTCAGTATCAAAATGACCGGAGAATATTTGTCCTTGTGCATTTTTGAATTCAATATCATAAGCAGATGGCTGTTCAATAAACAAGTAATAATAAAGGTTGAAATCAAGATCAGAGATTGCAACTTCTTTGCTCGATTCCATGTTGCCGTCTGCGGGCAAATATTTAAAGATCACCTGTACAATGCTGTCAACAGGATGGTGGTTGATAGTTAAGACTTCGTCGCCAAAATGAATGCTTGTATCTGTCGTGCGGTTCACCGTCATATACGCTTTGCCATTCAAAAAAAATAATTGAAACGGAATTAATTTCCATTGAATAGCCTGTTTTCTGTAATCGGCGCCATAAGGATTGCAATACGTGTGTTCACATTTTACTTCGGCGATTAAATACGATACAATTTTATAAAAATCAAAAAATGACTTTGGCTTATCAAGCAAATTATACAGGCTGTCCATTTTATACTGCATCTCTTCTTTGGTATGATGCATATACAACCCGGGATGAGTTTCTTCCAATGCGTTTCGCAGGTAATTAAAATCCTGTTGCATCTCACCAGGTTGAAAAACTCTTTTGTCAGGATCGTCCTGGGCTTTTACTTTGGTGAAAGATAAAATTTGAAGCAGGACAAGAAAGAAAATGAAATACTTTTTCATAAACATATTAAGAGTGCAAATTTCCCTAATGACAGAAACAATCTCCTGAAATATTTCTTCTAGGCGAGCCTCCTCCGAATATCAAAATAATTGATCTTAGAAAAACTAAGAGGAACTTATCACTGTAAGAAATAAAAAGGATAAATGGATTAATCTACAACTTCCCCTTCCAGATCATAATCATAAGCCTTCGTGATCTTCACATTTACAAAATCACCGATGGGAAGTTTTTTTGAAGAATGAATAACAACTTCATTATCTACCTCAACTGAATCAAATTCAGTACGGCCCAAATATCGGCCAGCTTCTTTTTTATCAATAATAGTTTTGAAAACCTTTCCTACTTTTTGCTGGTTAAGTTCATAAGAGATTTCCTGCTGCACTTCCATAACTTCTTGCGCTCTTCTCTCCTTCTCGTCAGCCGGTACATCATCAATTAAATCATGCGCCGACGTTCCTTCTTCATGCGAATAGGTAAAGATACCAACACGATCAAATCGCTGCTTTTGTAAAAACATTTTTAATTCTTCAATATCATCCTGCGTTTCTCCCGGAAAACCAGCGATCAATGTTGTACGCAAACAAATGCCGGGAACTTTTTCTCTTACTGCAACGATCAGCTCTTCCATTTCCTCTCTTGTTATTTGCCGCTTCATTGCTTTCAACATATTATTAGCGGCATGTTGCAAAGGCATATCAAGATAATTACAGATATTTTCTCTTTCACGCATCACATCCAATATCTCTAATGGAAATTTTGAAGGATATGCATAATGCAACCGGATCCATTGCAATCCTTTTACATCAGCAAGGCGATGTAAAAGGTCAGGTAGCATTCTTTTTTTATAAATATCAAGACCGTAGTAAGTAAGTTCCTGCGCTATCAGCATCACTTCTTTTACACCACGCCTTACCAAACCTTCCGCTTCCTTTACGAGCTCTTCGATAGTTTTACTTACATGTCCGCCACGCATCAATGGGATTGCACAAAATGAACAGGTACGATTACATCCTTCCGAGATCTTTAGATACGCATAATGCTGAGGTGTCGCCAGCAATCTTTCACCAAGCAGCTCAGTTTTGTAATCAGCTTCAAATTGCTTTAGCATCAACGGTAATTCCATCGTACCAAACCATGCATCCACCCCGGGAATTTCTTTTTCCAGGTCATCCCTGTACCGATGACTTAAACAGCCTGTCACATAAACTTTATCAAGCCGGCCTTTATTTTTTAATTCTACCTGTTCAAGAATTGTATTGATGGATTCTTCCTTTGCTTTTTCAATAAAGCCACAAGTATTTACAACAACAATATTGTGATCTAACTTTTTATTCTCATGAACAACATCAATTTCATTTGCCAGCAATTGGCCACTCAGCACTTCACTGTCCACCATGTTCTTGCTGCAACCAAGTGTAATGATATTTACTTTGTCTTTATGTAGCTTCTTCGTTTTCATTTACCAAATCATACTTTTATATTTCACGCTGCGTTCGCAGCGATGCAGTCAACGTAGCGTTCGCCTTTTCTTTGCGTCCGCTACGTGAAAATCATTTTTCAAGATCAAATAACGAATCAACAAACTCATGCTTATCAAAAACAAGCAGGTCGGTCATTTTTTCTCCAACACCAATAAACTTTACCGGTATTTTAAATTGATTAGCGATCGCAAGTACAACCCCACCTTTTGCAGTACCATCCAATTTTGTAATCGCTATTGCTGATACATCAGTTGCAGCTGTAAAATGTTTTGCTTGTTCCAGTGCATTTTGACCAGTGCTTCCATCCAATACCAACAACACTTCATGCGGAGCATCTGGAATTACTTTTTGGATTACCCGCTTGATCTTACTCAGCTCTTCCATCAAATGAGCTTTATTATGCAATCTTCCTGCTGTATCTATTAAAACAACCTCGCTTCCTTTTGCCACGGCGCTTTGTGCTGTATCAAAAGCAACAGCAGCAGGGTCGCTGCCCATGTCTTGCTTTACAATTGGTACTCCAACCCTTTCACTCCAGATCGTAAGCTGATCAACAGCAGCTGCACGAAAAGTATCTGCAGCCCCAAGCAACACATTCTTTCCAGCCTCTTTAAAATTATAAGCCAGCTTGCCGATGGTTGTTGTTTTACCAACACCATTCACACCTACAACAAGTATTATATAAGGCTTGGTTGGCAGGTCAGAATCAAAAGCATAACTGTTTGATGCAGGAGCATCTACCAACAATTGCTCAATTTCTTCCTTCAGGATCTTATTAAGCTCAGATGTTCCCAAATATTTATCTTTCGCCACCCTCTCTTCGATCTTTTTAATGATCTCAATAGTTGTATCAACTCCCACATCAGCACTCACCAACGCATCTTCTAAATTATCCAGCACTTCCTCATCAACGGTGCTTTTACCCGCCACCGCCTTGGTAAGCTTGGTCAAAAATCCTTCCTTGGTTTTTTGCAAACCCTGGTCAAGACTTTCTTTTTCTTTTTTACCGAATAATTTATTTAGAAATCCCATAGTTTTTAAATAACAAATTCCATCCGTGATATCAAAAAATAAAAGCCATCACATTTTCAGGTGACAGCTTTATTAGTATTTCTAACCCATCAAAATTTTATTTCTGCGCCAGGAACTCTTTCACTTTATCCTTGTGCACGATCGCTTCCTTAAACATATACGCACCTGTTTTAGGACTGCGTACAGCTTTAATTACTTTACTCCAGTTTTTTGCCTCGGATGCTGCCTTCTGGTCTTTGGTCTTGATCGCGGTCTTTGCTGCTTTTGCCATGATATTTCAATTTGCTAATGTGATAATTTGATAATCTGCTAATCTCATTCGCCAATCAGCATATTAGCTAACCAGCATATCAGCACATTATTTGATTTCCTTATGAACAGTTACCTTCTTCAATATTGGGTTGAACTTTTTCAACTCCAATCTTTCAGGATTGTTCTTTTTATTCTTCTTGGTGATATAGCGGCTTGTGCCTGGCTGACCACTTGCTTTGTGTTCAGTACATTCTAATATCACTTGTACACGACTACCTTTCTTTGCCATTGTCTATTCAGATTTAAATGTGTTGTCCTTTTTTTCTCAACTCCTTTACAACAGTGTAAAGTCCGTTTTTGTTGATAGTGCGGATACCTTCAGTAGATAACTTCAGGGTGATCCATTTATCTTCTTCGGCCAGGAAAAAACGTTTGGTCTGTAGGTTAGGCAGAAAACGACGCTTAGTCTTAATGTTTGAGTGAGAAACCTTGTTTCCCGTAACCGGAACTTTACCTGTAACCTGACATACTCTAGCCATAATGAACAAAAATTTAGGACGGCAAAGGTAGGGGAATGAGTTTAGATTTTCGATTGCACATTTAAGATTTTTTCCAGATTGTTTCAGATAATATCTATTGGGTATTCAGCTGAATCTCAAAGGCTCAAAGTTAATGTTTTGATACCAGCTATTGTGCCTTGATTAGGCTTCCGTTGCGTCGCAATCCTTTCATCGTCCTTATCGCTATTCGGCAACGTGAATCGTCCTCCCTACTCCCTAAATCTTTAAACTCTTAAACCCAGAAAAGCCTGTTCACCCTCTTTTGTTGATTACTCATTTTCAATTAGCTTCGCAGCCCAATCTGAAATCTAGAATCCTCCGAAGGAGTTCCTTCGGAATAAAATCTTAAATCTCATGGCTTACGACGTAGTAGTTCTTGGCAGCGGCCCCGGCGGATATGTAGCCGCGATCAGGGCAGCCCAGTTAGGTTTTAAAACAGCAATTATAGAAAAAGAAAGTCTTGGTGGCATTTGCCTTAATTGGGGTTGTATCCCTACAAAGGCCTTGCTTAAAAGTGCCCAGGTTTTAGAAGATATAAAGCATTCCAAAGAATTCGGCATTGAAGCCAGTGGTACTCCAAATTTTGAAGCGATCATCAAACGCAGCCGCGGTGTAGCTGATAAAATGAGTCGTGGCGTTCAGTTCCTGATGAAGAAAAATAAGATCGATGTTCACATGGGTTTTGGAAAATTAAAAGCCAAAGGCCAGGTGGAAGTAACCGCTGCTGACGGAACTAAGAAGGTTGTTGAAGGAAAAAATATCATCATTGCAACAGGTGGCCGCAGTCGTGAATTACCGTCAATGAAATTAGATGGCAAAAAAGTCATTGGTTATCGTGAAGCAATGTCATTGCCTCAACAACCTAAATCAATGATCGTTGTTGGGAGTGGCGCTATTGGTGTTGAATTCGGCTACTTCTATAATAGCTTAGGAACAAAAGTTACGATCGTTGAATTTTTACCAAGAGTAGTGCCGGTAGAAGATGAAGAAATTTCAAAAGAACTGGATAAAAATTTTAAAAAGAATGGCATAACTATAATGACCAACAGTGAGGTAACTTCTGTTGATACTTCAGGCGCCGGCGTAAAGGCAAAGGTGAAAACTCCCGATGGGGAAACAACATTGGAAGCTGATGTGTTATTAAGTGCCGTTGGAGTTTCTGCAAACATTGAAGGAATTGGTTTGGAAGAACTCGGTATCAAAACTGAGAAGGGTAAAGTAATGGTTGATAAATTTTACCAGACAAATGTTCCCGGCGTTTATGCAATTGGTGATTGTGCACCCGGACAGGCCCTTGCTCATGTTGCAAGTAAAGAAGGAATAATTTGTGTTGAGAATATTGGTTTCAATGAAAAGAAATATAATCACAAGCCTGAACCTATAGATTATAATAATGTTCCAGGTTGTACTTATTGCTATCCTGAAATCGCTTCGGTTGGTTATACAGAAAAACAAGCGAAAGATGCAGGTTATGAAATTAAGGTTGGCAAATTCCCATTGAGTGCAAGCGGTAAAGCTTCAGCTGCTGGCCATCCGGAAGGGTTTATTAAAGTGATCTTCGACGCTAAATACGGCGAATGGCTGGGCACTCACATGATCGGTTATAACGTAACTGAAATAATTGTACAAACAGTTACTGCAAGAAAATTAGAAACAACTTACCAGGAAGTTTTGAATAGCATTCATCCACATCCAACGATCAGCGAAAGTGTGAAAGACGCTATTGAGGTTGCTTATGGTGAAGCGATACATTTATAGAACCACGATTTAGATAATGATTTTGAAGGATTATGAGGAAACTTATGATCCTTTTTTATTTTATAGTTTTTGTAATTGATTATCTGTCATTTTCCTCATAATCACTTTCCATCCTATTAATCGTGGTTCTTGGTACTAAAAAAGGGCTATCTCTCGATAGCCCTTGCCTGTCAGTCAGTGTTGGTTGCCGTTCTATAGTTTAATAAATTTTGTACTCAGTTTCTCGCCATCTTTTTCTGCACGGATAAAGTAGACCCCCGCAGTTAAACGGCTTACATCGATCGTTTCGATTTTAGAACCAACGATCTTATTGAGCACCACTCTTCCGCTCATGTCAAGGATCTCCATTTTTTTACCTATCCATCTTTCATCATAATCAAAATATACTTTGATAGATGTAGTAGCAGGGTTTGGATAAACCTGTGCATAATACCATTTTGGGTAAAAATCAGGAAGTGCCGAGGTCTCTATCATCGATACATTTAATCCCTTCGAATAAAGAATAGAATTTCTTGGTCCACCAGCTTCAAATATTGCTCTTGCTCTTTTCCTTTGTCCTATTGTAAACATATTCATACAAACATCATCAGTAAAATCCATAAAGTTCATATACATATCACCAGTTGGACCATTGCTACATGTAACCCTGGTACCACTTGGACAACCAGGAGTGTATGAACCTTGCTTTGGAGTATCATCAACTTTATCATCACCACAATAATCCTCACCCCAGATATGATAAAGATTTACCCAGTGTCCCACTTCATGTACAACAGTTCTGAGATCATTTTTTCCAGGAGTTGTACCATGAGTATTAAAAATATCTTTAATAGCTAAAACTACTCCATCCTTCAAAGGATCCATACCAGGAAATGTGCTGTAACCCATTACATCCTTCATAGTGCATATCCAGATATTCAAATAGCTTTTTGAATCCCAGGCATCATCACCATAAGATTCACTGAATTTCATTTTATCGTCAGACATCCAATAAAGTACCGGTGTATATTTTTTTATAATTCCGGTGGTACCCCTTCCCTGTGGATCCATTGTTGCCAGCTTAAATTCAAATCCCATAGATGTAGCATACGGCTTAAATACTGAAGGAATATTTGAAGTATCAGAATTCTTTTTATTAAAATCCCTGTTGAGAGCCGCGATCAAACGATCAAGGCTTGCTTTATCTACATTTTCTTGCGGTGTGTGATAAAGCACATGAAAAACAACTGGAATAGCGATCGTCGCCGGTGGTGCACCCATAACTCTTTGTGCACTGCCTTGTGAGTTTGTACGTGCACTGGTAAATGCATCAACCTGCGCTAATTTATCTTTTAAAGAAATATCTTCACTTACTTGCCGGCTAACATATTCTTCCATGCTGCATCTCTTCTGAGAAAACAATTGAGATCCGCTAACAACAAAAAATAATACTGCCAGGAACTTAGCCATAATAATAGAATGAGAAATCTTAAATAATGCGGGATTTCAGGGACAGGGACTATTAAAATGGCATTCGGAAGGATACGAATCTATGAACTTTAGGTTGGAATTAGCTGGTGCTAAGGTTTAGCTTGGAGATTGATTCTCAAATATAATTCATTAACTTTTTAAATCACAACTTTCTCTTTCAAAATATTTTTTCAATCGTACATTTACTAAACTTAATTTATCAACGAGTAAACAATTACATGAAAAGAAAAATCATTCTTACACTTATCGTAGTTTCTCTTATTTCTTCATTAACAAGTTTGTTGCTCCGCTGCAAACCAAAAGATCGGGTGGACGGTCCACCGATCGAAAACCAAACACCACCTCCGCCGGTTTTAGGACATACCATCATACAGGTTTATCCTCATGATACCAGTTTTTATACGCAAGGACTTACTTTTTATAAAGGAGAATTGTATGAAGGTACAGGCGACCCTCGTCATGATGGTCAGTCAAGACTGATGAAAATTGATCTAAAAACCGGCAACGCTTTGAAAAAAATTTCTTTGTCGGAGAAATATTTTGGAGAGGGAATAACAATTCTTAGAGATACGGTTTATCAACTTACATGGCAGGAACATAAAGTATTTGTGTATACTCTCAATGATTTTAAAAAAATAAAAGAATATAATATTAGTACTGAAGGTTGGGGAATTACAAATGATGGGCAGAGATTGATCGTAAGCGAAGGCAGCGGCATTCTTTATTTCTATGATCCTTCCACATTCAGGCTGCTAAGCAAAAGTTCGATCATGGAAGGGAATAGCCAGACATTTAATTTAAATGAGCTTGAATATATCGATGGTTTCGTTTATGCCAATCAGTACCAATATCCATACGTATTAAAAATAGATCCTGTTGCCGGAAGAGTGGTTGCCAAATATGATGTCACCGATATGTGGAAACGTGTGCAGGCGATCGATCCCGAAGTAGATGTTCCAAATGGAATTGCCTATGATTCAACAACTAAAAAGATCTATGTTACGGGCAAGTATTGGCCAGAGATGTATGAGATACAATTGGGACAGTAAATTATTTTGTTCTTGGGACTCCCACAATATAGATCACTGAGCTGCATTTCTTCGCGTCGCCTATTGCCTTAAAATTTGAAATTAGCCCGGTCCAGAAGGCACCGACCCATTTTGTGTTTCCATTTTTATATTTACTGCTCAGCAGGCTGACATAAAAACTATCAAACCACATTGGTTTTACATCCACAATCTTTAATCCGCATTCCTTCATCAGCCATTGCATAGTCTGCGGCGTAAAATGATAAAGATGTCTTGGCACATCATACGCTGCCCAATACTCTTTGTATTTTTCAGCATCATAACTTGTGTAGTTCGGTACCGCTATAAAAAGTCTGCCAGTATCAGCCAGCAGTTTTTTAAATGTCTGGATATATTTTTTCACATCATGCACATGTTCTAATACATGCCAGAGTGTGATCGCATTAAATTTTTTTTCTGGTAAATTAAAAAGCTCACCAGATGGAAGAAGGTTGAGTGAATGCTCTTTACTCGCCACAGCCCTGGCACCTTCATCAGGCTCAAGTCCTGTTAATTTCCAACCTTCTTTTTGCATAACAGAAGCAAAATGACCAGTGCCACTACCCACATCAAGCAGGTTACCATTTTTTAAACCCGTTTCTTTTTCAACAAGTTTTTTCTTTTGATTCAATGAAAAGTTCCTGACGAATCGATAAATGCGATTGATCAACCCTTTTGAGCTGTCAGTATGTGAAATATAATCTTCAGATTTATAATAAGCGCCGATACTTGCTTCTGAAGGCGGGTTTTGTGTAAACCTGACCTGGCAATTCCTGCAATGATAAATTTCAAAATATTCCTGGCTTACAGTGTTGTCTTTTACTTTAAAAACTTCTGAAATACCTGCCGATCCGCAAACCGGGCACAGCGTATAGTGTATTTGATTGCTCATTAATAAAGCCTTCCCTTAGTTTGTTTTGATGACCGATTGATTGCCTGCTGATGAAGTTGAAAATCCTTTCTCAGAAAAATACCACCCGATAAACATCACCGCCAACACAGTAAGAATAACTGCGATCAGCCATGTATAATTTTTCTTCGCCGGAGTTGCGGCTAAGTATTCTTCCATTTCTACTGAAGACTTTTCCTTCTCTCCAACTAATATTTTATGTTCAGCTTTTACACGAATAACTTTTTCTGCTGTTACCGGTGGTTCACTTTGTAATGAAATATTTTGTGAGTCGAGTTTTAGATCACCTGTATCCTTGCGACGTAGCACACCGATTTTTTCCCAATTCACTTCCCCAAATTCTGATAATTTCTTTTTTAAATCAAAGGAAAAATCATTTACTGATTTTATAGCATCCCATTCAGTAATATTCAGTGAGGAAGAAAGCCAGTCAAAAAGTTTTTTTGAAGGTTTATCATTCTTTGGATCAATAGTAAAAAAAGATGCAGGCGCAATAAACTGCTTGTTTGGAAAATCATGCTGGGCCGGGGCCTGGCAAAGAGAGATAGTGCCGATACCGGGTAAACTTATTTTCTTATTTAATAACAGGAATTCGTATAGACTATCTTGCATTATTTCGTTTTCTGGTCGAATGCGAAGATAACGCCAGCGAGGAAATTAAATCCATAAGACTTGTATAACTTCCACGGCTCATACTCTTTATTAAAAATGTTATTGAATTGTGTCCAGACATTCAGGTTTTTTGTGATACGAAATTCAAGCCCTGCATTCAGATCAAATGAACCATCCAGTTGAGCGGCTTTGCCAGATGGAGTTCTATATTGTGCGCCATCCCAAAGCGACAGGTCAGTTTTTAACCACAGGTCTTTTATCACCTGTACACGGGCAGAACCTTTCAATTCAAACGGAACTAACCCATATGCTTTTTCATTTTCTTGTATGTTCATGTATTTATTAAGAGTAATTCCTGCCAGCACAGAAAATTTCTCCTGTTCAGTATACCCGATCTCGCCTCCAAAATGAACACCATTCATCTCGGGCTCATAGATCACTCTGAAAGTATTGTCATAAATGCCCAGGGTTGGGTTATCATTTACAAAAAGCGGTTGATTCTTATATGTATTATATCCAAGCTTTGCATTATAAGTAAAATGATCGCCTATTGAACCTTTGAAGCCGGCAAATCTTTCGGTGATCCATGTGTTTTTTAAACTCCCCGGTGCTTCTATATAAGGATTAATATTTGCAAGGTATTGATAAGAAGTCCTCCTGATATATCCAGACATACCCGCTTGGAAAGTAAATCTTTGGTCTCCTGTGCCTGCCTCGATCAGCATATTCGGAAACATTTTAAAAGTTTTATTATCCCATGCCGGGCGGATCCCAACCTGTGCATTGATCTTCGGAGTTTTAAATAAAACTGAAGGGCTTATATAAAAGAACGTATTATCCTGTGCTGATTTATTATCTGGTTTATACTTTGTCAGATCAGCAGTAGCGCCAAGATCAACAGCAAAAACTTTACCGACCGATTTCTGCATCGGAAGATTTATATACGTGTTGCTTTCACTATTTTTTCTTCCATCATTAAATACATTAATAAGAATCTCCGGCGAATAAGAAATTCCAAATTGAGTATTATTAATATTATGAAACCCAATCCCACCTCTCCATGTCTGGAAATTTTGCTCAATTGAATCTTTAGGAGGAAAACTTGTCAAAGCCGGGTCCATACCATATTTATAATAACGATCCTGCTTCATACCAAGCTGTGCATTCCATTCCAAATTTTTACTTGTCTGGAAAAATCCTTTCAGATCAACATTTGTATTGCGATAATCCTGGTAAAGTTCTTTCCCTGACGATGAAATATGTTTTGCATAAATATTCAGCCCCGCAGTTTTTCCATCTCCAAAAGAGATCCCTGCTTGCACAAACGGGGTTTTTAAGCTTCCGAATCCTGCTTTGATATAACTATTCATATCCCAGTAACCACCCGAATCAATATCCAACGCAAGCGGACGAAGGCTTCCCGGCGTATAAGCAAATAATAAATTCTGATTTGGAATATCGTAATTCAATCTTGGCTTTGTTGTATCATTTACGGCAGGAGACGCATTAAAATTAATTTTAGCCGATTCTTTCAATACAGGTTTAAATGCTGATGTTATATCAACAGTACCTTTCTTTTTTGTGGTGTCTTGTTGTGAAAAGGAAATTCCAAATGAAAAAATTCCAAATCCCAATATTAAAACGGCTTTCATATTCATTTTGCTCTTCATTATTATTAATTAATAACTTTTAATTATTAATTTTTAGTTCGTTTAATTGTTTCCGACTTTACTATTCTTACCTTCTTCATCAATCACCCTGTTCAATTTCTCTTGTGCTTCTTTTTTAAATTCCGGCACGATCGAATTATCAACGATACTTTGATAAGTTGCCTTTGCATTGAAATAATCCTTTTGCCTGAAATAGACATCCCCTAAAAGGATATAAGATTTCGTTACCCAGAAATCGTACGATCCTGATTTATTAATTACTTCAAACGCTGATTTTTCCGCATCGGTAAGCTTGTTCAATGCAAACCAGCTATTGGCAATTTCATATCTCGCTTCTGCCGCAAGAGCTGCCTTATTTAATGATACAACTGATTTAAAATTTGCAATTGCAAGATCATGCTGACCATTTACCTGGTAAGCTTTCGCAATAGCCATGTTGGCAAGCGCCTTATCGTCAGTGCTGCTCCCTTTTAAGGTCACCAGTTCATTTGCATTTTCGAGTGCCTGGCTCCACTTTTGTAATTGATATTGACAACGAAGTAAACCACGCATTGCTTCTAATTTGTTTTCCTGTCCTGAAGCAATTTGTTTTAGCTGCGCATAATAACTTTCCGCTTGCGAATAATTTTTTTGCTCAAAGAAATAAATCCTAGCTGTTTGCAGGATCGCTTTCTCTGCAAAACGGTTTGGCGCTTTTTCTGCAACAGGCTGATATCCGCTCATGGCATTGTTCCAATCTTTCTTTTCAAAATAAATTTCGCCACGGTAAAAATTTGCATCTAAAGAATATGCTCCGTCGGGGAAAGGCTGCATATAATTATTAAATGCCGTTAATGCAGCATTGGAATTTCCACTTTGATACTGCGTTAGCGCAGCCGACCATGAAAGTGAATCTTCGGTGCTTACATCCAGTGGTCTTCCCATTTGACGCATATAGTTTGCATATTCATCAGGCTTTCCATCTTCTACATAAATACTTTTAATATTATCCAAAGCTTCTTCTGCTTCAGGTGAATTAGGATATGTCTGAACCAAATTTTTGTATTGAGCTAATGCTTCACGATTATTATTCAGATTATAATTTGCAATAGCGAGTTTTAACTGTGCCTGTGGCTTCAGGCTATTATTTGTCGAAAGCTTTAATACATTGTTTAAAGGAGCGATCGCTTCACGAAAACGTTCATCGGCAAGATATGCATTGGCAATTTCCATATTTGCATCACCCACAAGCGAAGAAGTTGGAAACTTTCTCGCCATTGTATTCATCAAACTGATCTTTTCATTCGAACTTCTTACTCCGGCGATCATGGCAACTTGGAAAGTTGCATAATCCTCGGCTGGCCATGAAAGCTTGATCACATTATCATACATCGATTTTGCACGGGTATAATCACGGTTCATAAAATAACAATCAGCGCTGCGTATGTATGCGTCCTGGGTAATTGCATCTGAATTCAATGCTGGATTTTTTCCAACTTGTTCAAAGAATTTTAATGCTGCAGGGTAATTTTCCTTTCTTAAATAACAATACCCAAGATTATATTTAACCGTATTTGCATTTGCCTCACCAGATGTCGGAGCCCCTGCATCTAAATAAGCATTGTAATATTTAATTGCATTATCTAATTTATCAGCCCGATAAGCAATTTCTCCTTTCCAGAAATTTACTAATGGAAGAATAGTCGCATTATTCGGATCTTTCAACGCTTTATCCAAAAGGGCATCGGCCTGGAGCAAATTCCCATCATTTATTAATTCAGCTGCTCTTCCAAACAGGATCCGTGGATAGGTCTTCTTTGAAGTTTCTGATGGATTTTTAAGTCCTTCCATCAGCGCCAATGCATCTTTATAATTATTTGTATTAGCAAGCACCATTACCATCAGGTCTCTTGCTTCAGTATTATAATTCGAATTAGGATAATCAGCCAAAAATGAACTTAAGCTGTTCAACGCTTCATCCTGGTAGCCGAGTTCGTAAGAGAGTTTTGCATACTGGAATTTAGAAATTTCTTTTTGTGCTTTATTGCTGCTGTTTGATGCGCAAAATAAAAATGCATTTCTCGCATTAGCCTTCTCTCCAATTTTCAAATAAGAATCTCCCAGCAGGTACATGGCATGCTGACTTAATGAATCATCCTTCCCACTTAATTGTTTGAACCCATTAATTGCTTTTGGATATTGACCCGCCATATAATAACTGTATGATAATTCATACAGGTTCTCCCTTGTGACCTTTTCTGCTTTTGAAACATAATCTTCAAGATATGGGAGTCCCTTATCAAATTCCTTTCTTTCAAAATAACCATGCCCGAGCATAAGTTTCATCTCCCGGTCATAGTATTGAGCATTGCCTCCTTTAAGCTTTTTTTCAGCATAAGCGATCGCTTCTTCCTTTTTCCCCTGGATATAATATATCTGAGCTATATAATATGGTACAACAGCTTCATACGCTTTTTCATTCTCCACTATTTTAAAACTTTCCAGTGCTTCATTATAACTACGATCCCGAAAAGCAAGGAACCCGTAATAATAGTTTGCATCAATATAATTAGGATCGTCCTTGATCTGTCTTATCGAATTAAAAAGTGGTTTTGCCTGGTTAAATTTTTGCATGGTGAAATAAGCATACCCCTGGTGAAATTTCATGTCGGAAATTTCCCGGTTACTTAAGTTGGCAATACCTGCCTCCTCATAATATTTCGCTGCATCAGGAAAATTTTGTTTGCGGTAATAAAACTCACCAAGATGAAAATTCATCTGCTGAACACGGGCATTATTTTTTTCCAGCTCAATAAAATCTGTAGCTGCTTCTTCTGCACGACCTTCATTTTGCTTGAGTGCAAGAACGGTTGTGTAATAATTGATCTCCTGGGTCACCAATGCATCATTGATGTAATTTGTTTCCTTTGACGCCTGTTGCAATTCCTTGAATAATGGATAAGCAATGCTATACTGCTCCTTCTGATAGTATTCCTTTGCTTCCTTGAATTTTTCCTGCGGATCTTTAAAAATGAGGGTTTGCTGTGCGTTGAGAGAAAAAAAGGAAATAACAGTGGCTACTAAAGCGATGCTGCGATTCTTCATATTAATTGTCCTTTAAACCGATGGTGACTTAACGTTGCAAATATTCAATTTATTTTTACCTGTGCCAAACATCATTCCAAACATTGGTGGATAAGTGCAATGTTGATACATGTTTAACAAATTATTCTAAAAGAACTGATCATACGATGTATATCTGCACACTTTACCTGTGGCAAAAAGGATCGGCGAAAATAAAAATGGTAAACATTTTTAACTACTTTGCCATGCGACCGCATTGAAAGGTTTATGGGATCGGGCAAATGATTTATGAAAAAATTACAACTTGTCGAATTAGGGATAATTGCTACAGCGCTGATCATGGGATATAAGATGATCACGTCACTCCTTACTTTGATGACCAGTTTGCTGTTTGGCTTTGGTACTGGAATTGGCGGAAATCTTATGATGGCAATCTTACCAACCGTTCTGTTCTTTGCATTTTACACGATCACTTTTTTTCTATTAGCAAGGAATATTAAACCATTAGCAAAATTTATATGCCGTGAAAATGAGGAGTTGCTGGAATTCAAACTTAATAAAGTGGCCGTGCTCCATGTGATCATCATTGCGATCTGTCTGAGTTCTTTGTTACAAACAATACCTGAGATCATTCAATATATAGCCGGTAAATTCATAAACATCACCCAATATGGTGAGGATTTTGAACCCGCTGAATTGCGAACCAGTAAAATAAGGTTTTGGAATTCACTGATCGGTTTTATAATAAGTATCCTTTTATTGATCACTTCAAAAAGCATCTCATCATTTTTTGGGAAAGACGAACCATCCTATGAAATTGGCGGTGAGAAAATAGAAAGTAACCTTTAGTATGTTTACCTCCGAAACAAAAATAAGAGTACGATATGCCGAGACTGACCAAATGGGAATAGTGTACCACAGTAATTTTTTCCCCTATTTTGAAGTTGCAAGGGCAGAATCAATTCGCCATTTAGGGTTTACTTATGCTGATATGGAAAAAATGGGAGTGATAATGCCGGTGGTAGATGTGCATGCAAGATATCTTCGTCCTGCTTTGTATGATGACTTACTTACGATCAAAACTTCATTAAAAGAGCTTCCGTTGCATCATAAAATTGAGTTCCATCATGAGGTTTATAATGAAAAAGAGGAATTACTTTGTGTTGGCAATATCATTTTATATTTTATGGAAAAAGAAGGAATGAAAAGAACTGCGATGCCTGAAGCACTAAAGAAAACATTAGAACGTTATTTTCAATAATCACATGGACCAACCAATTCCTATACCTGGTGAAATACCTGCGGAAATTCCCAAACCGGAGTTAGAAGAACCGAAAAATAAAATGAATGTTTGGCTGAGATCGCTGGGCAGTCTTGCACTTTTTCTTGTTGTCGGCTATTTTTTCTTCAGACATAACTGGACATGGGTGATGATCCTGACAGCAGTTGTTGTTTTTCATGAAATGGGACATTTCTTTGCAATGAAGATCTACAAATACCAGGAGCTCGGGATTTTTTTTATTCCATTAATGGGCGCCTATGTTTCAGGTAAAAAACAAGATGTATCACAAAAACAATCGGCGATAATATTACTTGCGGGTCCGCTGCCCGGGATCATACTTGGTTTGTTATCTCATTTTATTGCAGAACAAACAGACATTTATTTTTTTGAGAAGCTTGCCTGGATATTAGTCTTCCTGAATCTTCTCAATTTACTGCCTGTCTATCCTCTTGATGGTGGACAATTGCTACACCGCTTGTTTTTGGATGATTATAATATTCTCGGGAAAATATTTGTATTCATTTCAGCTGGTTTAATGATCTGGGTAGCGATTAGTTCAGAGTTTTATCCATTATTATTTTTTCCATTCATGATGCTAACACGAATGTTCGGTGATCTGCAGCATGAACGAATTGAAAAAAAGATAGAAGCTGAAGGCATCAACCTTATGAAAACTTATGAAGAATTAACACCAGAAGAATATTGGAGATTAAGGAATGCAGTAATAAAATATTATCCCCAGTTCAAAGATGTAAACCCGGCACCTCCTTATGAGATATCATCAAAAGAAGAACAGATAATAACAACTATACAGGGACTTTTACAAAGAAGCCTGACGCAGGATCTTTCAATTGCTGGAAAAATTTTAATAATAGTCATTTGGGTCGCATCTTTTGCAGCGCCTTTCTTTTTAGATATATCATCGATAAGCAGTTTTTTTTAAACCCGGTGATTATCCGCCTTCCATTTTTGAATAGCAGCTTTTATCTCTTTGGACCTTAAATTTTCTTCAACAGCTTTTTTTGCTAACCCAGGAAATTCATCATCAGGAGCAAATCGTAATGCAATGATCTGTGACATTCTCAAACGACTGTCAAATGGTTTACCTGTTAAAATAAAATAACGCAAGTTTTCTTCTGCCCGAATAGCCCTGTCCTGGGCAACTAATGCAAACCGACGGGCATACCAATAAATAATAATTAAACCGACAGAGATCAAAAGAATTAATGCCGCTGAATAATGAGTATCTGCATCAGCATGGATCAAATTAACAATGCTTCCTCCGAGTATTGCGATCAATATTAAGGGAGTTATAAAAGTCCATAAAATGATATAACGGCTATGGTTTCTAAAATTTTGCTCCTTCATAAATCGTTTGTTTGAAATTTGAAGTTAGGTGCAATACTTGAATATTGTCTATTTAAGTATATCCAGCACTTTGTACATTTTATTTACAAGACTTGATGCAGAACCATTATAATTATTGACAAGAAAAGAGAAGATATATTCTTTTCCATTCTTTGCTTTGTGATAACCACAAAATCCTTTTACGCCACGTATTGTTCCGCTCTTCATACTCATGCCATTGTATTCAGGCAATGCAGTTTTGAAATAAGGGAACCAGTTTTTTGTTGTAGCATACTTTAGGATCTCAACCTGGGAATGTGTGGTAACACGATTTAATGGAGACAAACCTGAGCCATCAACAATTCCTAATTCATCTTTGTCCAACCCTTTTTCTTTCCAAAAATTTTGAACGACCACGACGCCGCTATCAGTTGAACCGATCCCTTTCATTTCATAAGCAAAAGTTTTGATCAATGCTTCACCATAAAGGTTGATGCTTTTTTTATTGAACCAGTAGATGATAGAATCGAGAGAGGGAGAAATTTCCGAATGGATCATTTGTACATTCTTTTCATACTTCTTAAAAAGAACCACTTTTTCAAGCGATTCAGGTTTAACATACCAGCCTTTGATAGAGTCAAGTAACGAACTTAGAAACTGGTTTCCCGGAGAGATCATTGACCCAGAAATAATAAACTTATTTTCATTAACGGGTATCGTTCCTCTTACAATGCCATAATTGTTACTTGTAGGTTGAATATATATATAAGCATTATCACCTGTTTGTTTTGGAGCAGCCAAAGCAGTGGATTCAAAATTCATATTCAGTTTTGCTGGTATTGTGCCTGCAATTGAAACTGCATCACCGACATTGTCTCCTGAACTTAATACCAGGTCAAATTGATTCTCCCTCCAGTTAAGTACATCGGCTCCTGCCCCATAATAATTTCCAATGTCCTGCCATATCCATCCATCGGGTATTGATTCGGTATTCCAACCTTCAGCATTAATAATAATGGGCCATGAAATTTTTCTACCCTGTTTTCTTATAGCATCGGTGATCCTGTGCAATACATTTGCTTCTTTTGTTTGTTCCCAGCGCCAGCTCCCAAGTGTTGGATCTCCTGAAGGTTCAATATAAATTATAGAATTCGATCCTACTTTTTCAGAAAGGTAAAAATCTGTTTTATACCTGTAATCTTTTCCCAACAACTCAAAAGCAGTAACACTTGTAATAATTTTTTGTGTTGATGCCGGTGCCAAACCGATCTGTGAGTTTTTATCAAATACAACTTGCCCTGTACTTGCATCAATAACATACAAAGAACTAATAGCATGTTTTAGCTGGCTGTCCTGCTCAAATGCAGTAAATACTTTTTGAAGCTTTTGAGTTACAGTTTGTCCTAAAAAGTCAAAAGTCAAAAGTGAAAAACAAAAAATGATGGTGATCTTTTTCATTGATGGTTGAGTATTGAACATTTAATTCCTCAAATTTAGCCATCTCCTACCTTTGCAGCCTATGAAAAATGTTAATGCAAGTATTATTACTATTGGTGATGAGTTATTGATCGGTCAAACCATCGATACAAACAGTGCATGGATAGGACAGGAATTAAATAAGATCGGTGTTTGGCTAAAAAGAAGAGTGGCAGTTGGCGATGTGTGGGATGATATATGGAATGCATTGGATGCCGAAAGCAAAGAGGCGGATATTATAATTATCACTGGTGGCCTCGGACCTACTGCTGATGACATCACAAAGCCTTTGCTCTGCAAATATTTTGGTGGCAAGCTTATCATTAATGAAGATGTATTAACCCATGTAAAATATTTATTTGATAAAGTGTATCGCAGGCCGGGGCCAATGCTGGAAAGAAATTTAAACCAAGCTGAAGTTCCTGATGTGTGTACTGTATTGCATAATGCAAGAGGGACGGCGCCGGGTATGTGGTTCGAGAAAGATGGTAAGATATATATTTCGCTTCCGGGTGTGCCTCATGAAATGAAAGGCCTGATGATAAATGAAGTGTTGTCACGGATCCCCCAATATTTTGAACTTCCTTTTATTATTCATCGTACTGCTTTCACAATGGGCACAGGGGAAAGTATGATCGCGGAAAAAATAAAAGAATTTGAAACGGGTTTGCCTGGACATATCAAGCTTGCTTATCTGCCAGGTTATGGAATGGTAAAATTGAGATTAACTGCAAAAGGTGATGATAGAGAAAAAATGGAGAAAGAGTTAGATGAAAAATTTTCTGTGCTCAAAGAACTAGTCAATGAATGGTTGGTTACCGATAAAGATGAAAACCTGGCGACAGTAGTTATAAAAATTTTGAAAGAAAAAAATAAAACGATTGGTACTGCTGAAAGTTGCACCGGTGGTTATATTGCTCATCTTATTACATCCAATCCCGGTTCTTCTGTAGGTTATAAAGGAAGTATTATTAGTTATGCAAATGATGTAAAAGAAAACGTACTGGGTGTTACGGATAAAACGTTGAGAACAGTTGGTGCAGTAAGCGAAGAAACAGTTATACAAATGGTGAAAGGCGCCATTGAAAAATTGAATGTGGATTTTGCACTTGCTACATCCGGTATAATGGGGCCTGATGGTGGCACTGATGAAAAACCTGTCGGCACTGTATGGATCGCCGCTGGTAATAAAGGAAAGGTGCAGACAGCAAAACTGGCTTTTCGTTTTGACCGGGAAAGAAATATTGAAATGACTTCGCACACTGCATTGAACTTTTTAAGAAAGTTCATTCTCGCTAACACTTGATCGGGTTTTAATGCTCAAATCATTACCTTTGGCCGGTAAAAATCAATTGTCTTCTTTGCTCATTAGAATTGCTGCTGTTGAAGAGTGCGACGCAAGGGACGATGAACAGAATTTCGATTGCTGACTACAAAAAAATAATTATGGCAATTGTTGATCTTGTAATGCCGAAGCTGGGTGAAAGTATTATGGAAGCTACTATTTTGAAGTGGCACAAACATCCCGGCGATACGGTAGCAATGGATGAAACTGTTTTGGAAATTGCCACTGATAAAGTGGATAGCGAAGTGCCAAGCACTGCTGCCGGTGTGCTGAGTGAAATTTTATTCAATGTAAATGATGTGGTGCCGATCGGTACGGTGATCGCAAGAATAAAAACCGGTGCGGAAGAAAATGCTTCATCACGACCTGCGCCTGTACAACCAAAAGTTGAAGTTCGTCAACCACAAATGGAAACAGTTGCTGAAGTGGTTTCATCACACCAAACTTCCTACAAACCTCAAACTAACGGAACAGGTAATCGATTTTATTCGCCACTGGTATTAAACATTGCAGCAAGTGAAGGTGTGAGCATGAGTGAACTTGAAAATATTCCGGGTACAGGCAATGAAGGAAGAGTGACGAAGAAAGATATTTTGCAATATGTGAGTGAGAGAAGGTCAGGAGTCAGGAGTCGGGAGTCGGGAGTCAGAAGTCAACAACCCACTGTACAAAATCAACAAGAATTTTCAGTAATAAAAGACTCTGCGCCACCCACCTCTCACAACTCACAACTCACAACATACACTGGCAATGTTGAGATCATAGAAATGGATCGGATGCGCAAACTGATCGCTGAACACATGGTGCGAAGCAAACATACGAGTCCGCATGTTACGAGTTTTGTTGAAGCTGATGTAACCAGCCTGGTAATGTGGCGTGATAAAGTAAAAAAGGATTTTGAAAAAAGAGAAGGAACAAAGATCACTTTTACTCCTTTGTTTATTGAAGCCATTGTAAGATGCATTAAAAAATTTCCATTGGTCAATTGTTCACTGGATGGCGATAAAATAATTATTAAGAAAGATATTAATATAGGAATGGCGACTGCATTGCCATCAGGTAATCTTATTGTACCCGTAATTAAAAATGCAGACCAGTTGAATCTTGTTGGCCTGGCAAAGCAAGTGAACATGCTTGCTGATAATGCAAGAACCGGAAAGCTGAAAGCTGATGATACTACGGGTGGCACATTTACAATGACAAACGTGGGAACTTTTGGAAGCCTGATGGGCACCCCGATCATTAATCAACCACAGGTTGCGATACTTGCTGTCGGTGCTATTAAGAAACGTCCGGTTGTTGTGGAAACTCCTGCCGGTGATAGTATTGCAATCCGTCATATGATGTATTTGAGCATGAGCTATGATCATCGGATTGTTGATGGAAGCCTTGGCGCTACTTTCTTAACTGCAGTAGCCAAAGAGTTGGAGAATTTTAATGGAGACAGAGAATATTGAACCACGATCAAGAAGGATTTTGAAGGATTGTGCGGAAATCGAAAGTTCATTTAGTTAGTTGGTGTCCCATAAGTTTTATTTTCGAACTTATAGCGATTGCCTTTCTTTGTTACAATATAAAGATTGTCATATTCAGAATCAGGAAGATCAGTTGGTACTTTAATTTCCCCACAAAGTTTGTTTACAATATCATCGACCGTATTAGAGTGTCCCACGATCAATGAGTTGCCCTTTTTAATTCCCTTTAACTTTTGGATCAACTGATCAAGTGAATCTCTTGTATTGTAGAGTTCAATTCTTGTGGCTCCTTTCAATTCATCCAGCGGACGAGCTGTTGAAATGGTGCGAACGGTGTTTGTGGAAAATATATAAGTAATGCCCTTATCTTTCAATGCCTCTTTTAATTCGATAGCTCTTACCCTGCCGGCGGCGGAAAGTGGGGGATCATTCGGCGTACTCATGGTAGTGCCGGCCGATGCAGTTTCTTTTTCTGCATGCCGAACAACATAATACTTCACTGATCCACAAGAAGAAAAAATAATAACCCCTAAATACAATAAAATCCTTGGCATGATATTTCTTTTAACAAACTTAAGGTAAACTTACTTTCAATTTTTAAAGTCTTTTATTTAAATTACAGTAACTAACCCAAACAAGCGACTATGAAATCACTATCCGAAACCTGGTTCGCCGAAGGCTATATTGATTTCGAATTAAAGAAGTATACCCTTCTCGCCTACCTGAAAGAAATAAATAAATACTTCCACGAAAGCAAACTCTACCCGCAACTTTCTGATATCATTTTTCATTTCAATAACCTGATCGCTTTTCGTGAGAACAAAAAATTCTTACAGGAGCATTTCCCAAAAAAACTTACCGGCATTCAAATGGAAAAGCTACAAATGCTTTATCAACAAATGATAGAAGACGATGAACTGATGCAGGAACTGGAAGATATCATTAACTACTCTGCCGGCGAGATGAAAGGAACGATCAACAATGGCGTTGAAATATATGAAATGGTGGAAGATAAAATAATCATCAATCCCATTGGCATTATTCCTCTTGATACAAAAGAAGGATATTTCTTTCTAAATACAACATCCCAAAAACAAACCCTGGTTTATCATTATCGCCTTTCCCTTTTTGAAAAACATGACGAAAAATACAGAAGCATAAAAACAGCTTATGTAAATAGCTGGGATAAAAATTTTGTAAACACATTTGAAAGCATAAAATCAGAATTGATAAAATACCGGCATCAACTTCCCCACCCTGCTGTTTATTCAATACAAATTGAATTAGGATTCCCGGTAGAAGAAACATTGTTGCCTGTCGCAAAAAGAAGCCTGGTTAAATTCATTGCCGCAACCGCCGCTTAACATTATTAAAAAATAATGGCTCCAAAGGGAGCCATGCAACATATAAAGAACGTAAAACTTATTTTATCTTGATCGAACGAAAAAATTGATCTCTCACTTGATCCTGCGGCTTGCCGTTTTTTTCAAAGAAATTCATTGTATACAATTTAGCACCCACAAAGATGTTCTTGTTATGCATTATGTTCAATGAACTTGTATCTTTCTTACCCATATTTATAAGATACTCAAAGGTTTTATATCCTAAAGTGATAGTGACCTTCTCGGACATTAGTGAAGCTCCTTTTATTTGCCCGAGCACCCCGTTTTTGAAATCATCGTAAAATTCGGGCTTCCCCATTTCCGCAGCTACTTGTGCAGAGTCCATTCCTAAGTTTTTAAAATCAATTATCATGGCCATACATCTTGAGTCTCTGTTTGCATCAGCCATCCACATAGGATTGCCAGAACTTTCACTCTGTTGAGGTTTCACCGGAAAATCAACAGATACTCTTTCATCAATTGAAACCGTGACCCATTCAAAACTGGTAAATGCCATTAAAGGCAGGATCAACCAAAACAAAAATTGTTTTTTCATATTTATTTTTTGATGTATTGTGAATAGCTAGCTAAGCTATTTACTTAAATAATTCTTGACTGTTTAACGAAACAATGGGTTGAAATAATCTTAACTATATTCTAATAATCCAATCCCCAGTCTTTTCCCTTCTTCACCGCCGGTACTCCTTCTGTGATCCATTTTGGTGGGACATCATCTTTCAATAACCAATCGAAGTATTGTTGTTCTCTTATTTGAATATCTTTCCTGTTTCTTCTTTCGACAAGATTATGTGCCTCGCCATTATAAGTGAGCATCCACACTTTTTTATTTAACCTGCGCATTGCAGTGAACAATTCAATTCCCTGGTACCATGGCACAGCGCCATCTGCATCATTTGCCATTATTACAAGTGGTGTTGTTACATTGGGTAAATGAAAAAGCGGTGAATTCTCAATATATAAATTGAGTTTCTCCCATAATGTTGCGCCGATCCTGCTTTGTGATTTTTCGTATTGAAACTGGCGATTCACTCCACTCTCCCATCTTATGCCACCATAAGCACTCGTCATATTTGCAACCGGTGCACCTGCCCATGCTGCTTTAAAAAGTTTTGTCATGGTAACCAACTGCGCTACTTGAATACCTCCCCAACTTTGTCCCTGCAAGCCCATCCTTGTGCTATCTATGTATCCTTGTTTTACTAAATATCTTGCACCACTTACAATATGATTGTAAGCATCTTTTGCAGGATGACCAGTGCCATAATGAATATCCGGCGCCAGCACAACATAACCGCGACTAACAAAAAATGAAATATTCAAACGGCTTGGTGTTGGTGAAGGAGGATTATAAGTATATAACCCATCGCTTAATGTTTCATAGAAATAACAGATCAATGGATATTTTTTCTTTGGGTCAAAGTCTTCTGGTTTGTAAACAATGCCTTGCGTTTCTTTTCCAGTGTATGCTTTCCATTTGATCAATTCTGCCGTTCCCCAGTTATAGCTTTTTTGTTGAGGATTGAGAGAAGAAAGTTTTATAGTTGAAATAACGTTATCAATCATAGACTCGCCTGCGTTAAAATAAGATCTGTCACTCAAATTTTCACTAACAAACAAATTTGGCGACTCTTTATAATTTTCTTTTGTAAAAATAAACACGTCTGCATCTTTAGCTTTTGCTAATTGACCGATAGAATATTTGTCTTCGGCATTGGTTGGTTGTAAATTATCACTATACTTTCCTTGCCATAAACCTGCTTCTTTATTATTGCTATTAAAAATTCTGAAAACAACATTTTGTCCTGGCTCAATAAATCGCTCCTCGGGATCAACACGGTTATAGCGATAACTTCTTTTATTCTTTCTATCGCCAATCATTAACTGAGGTATACCTGTACCGTCAGCATTAACTTTCCAAACACCATACTTGTCATATACAAGAATCATTTTATCTCCTTTCTCCCATCCTAATATTCCATAAGGGGATGGATAATCAGGTGTATCATTCTCTTCGTCATACAAGGCCACTTTTATTTTTGCAGTAATATTTTTTGTTTCTTTTCCGTCATAAGCAAAATAATTTTTTGCTTTACGATCATACCACATTATGTATTTGCCTGATGGAGAAATATATTGCGGCGAAATAAATCCATTCAGATCTTTGATCACCAATTTCTTTGTGCCATCAGCAACATTGATCGCATAAATATCTTTCAGCGTATTACCTGTCCACTGACCTTCTACCCGTTTTCCAAAATCAGTTATACCGACAAATGTTTCGCCGTCTCCTTCATTGGTCTGAATTACGGTTGGCAATTCTTTTGAACCAAGCTGCTTGATCGTATTATCATTAACATCATAAACTGCTAAAAAATTCTCCTGCAGGTCACGCTGCAAACGATTCAACTGAACGGTTTGCAAATAATCATCCTTGTAGTTCCAGATATCGAGTTTGGCGCTTTCAAAATCAACCAATGTCGTATCTCGTGGCGGCTGTATCGGCGCAGTACCAAAAAATAAACGCTTGCCTGTTTTACTAAAACTGGTTGTCCCGAATTCACTAACTGTCATTCCGATCTTCATTCCCACTGAATTTTTATCAGCAATCATCGAAGCCGTATCCATTCCATCTTTATAGTACCATAGTTTATAAAATTTCTGAAGATCTTTTGGTTTTGCATTTCGTTCCGCAACAAAAGTAAGTTGTGAACCATCCTCAGAAAATGAATAATTCTTAAAATCATTTCCCCCTGTGCTAATTGTTTTCTTCTGCATGTTTCCAAGATCGATCAAAAACACAGAGGCCTTACTCAATGAATCTTTTGAATTTTTCGTTGTTTCCAGCAATAGCTTTTTACCATACTTATCAAAATAATATTCACTTACTAAGGGGAAAGTTTTTTCTTCCCCGGTGATAAGATTTCTTAGAACAAGATCAGTGCCATCGGAAATGGCAGGTGTGGCCGGATCATCACCCTCCGCGTCTAAATAATTTTCATTAATTAATCCTTCAATTTCTTCGTCTCCTATATTTTTCTTTTTTCCCATTTTTGCAGGAGGCAGGTTGACAATTACCAGCAAAGAATCAATTGTCCTTTTTAAACTGTCAATAGTTTTTTTGCTTCCATCATTCGCTGGTTGTTTTGGTTTTTCCGGCTCAGGCTTTTTCTCGAGATGATAAGCTACCCATCCAAAGCCTTTTTCAGGTACTTTATAAGTTTTCACTTTGGCTACTTTGTATACACTATCTTTTCCCAACTCAACAACTGCAAACGAATCCTTCGGCATATCCTCAGGCTTTTTCTTTTTTATTCTTGCTTCACGGGTGTCTTTGTAAAAAGGTTTTATTTTAAAAATTGTAAAGCGACTGTCCTCAGATATCACGGCACCATAACCTCTTGGTATCGTCTTTTTATATTTTACATCAGAAGACTGGATGACAAGTTCATTATCACCTTCCTGTACATTAATAGTGTAAACGACCCATTTACCATCATTGCTGATCATTCTTTCGCCAATGCTTTGCCAGCTATCGTAAACTGTGTGATCAAGCGGCTTTTTTTGAGCAAATGAAATGTAAAAAGTGAAAAGTAATAAAAAGACAATTAGGTACCTTCTCATATAAAAAGTTTTGAAGGCGTTAAAGATAAGAGTAAACAGGAAAATTATCAGGGCTTTGTTCCCACAGTCAAACCATATTGCCATAAACCATTTTTCATTCCATCGTATTGGTGTTTGCAGGCGGCAATATTTTTCTTTTGTTTTTCAGTAGCACGATTGGAAAATGTGATCGTTTTCCAGGCTAAATAAAGATTGGCAAGAAAATAAAATTTATATAGGCGCTTTGATGAATGAACAGTGAATTTGGATATATCGCTGAAAGAAATGTCTTTAAATCCTGCCGACTGCATGAATTTCTGAAATCGTTCCGGCGATTCAAGATAATTTACCTGCCAGCCATCGAGCCAACTTCTTATAATAGGATGATCATTATTTTTAAAATCTGTGACAAATCCATCGGCAACTACTAACCTGCCGCCGGGTTTTAATAAACGCCAGGCTTCTTTAATGAATTGATTTTTATCGTCCGCATAGCAGATGCTTTCACATCCCCAGACAATATCAAAGCTTTCGTCAGCAAAACTTGTGGCACAATAATTCATTACTTTAAAATCAACCTTTATATCAACATTTTTTTTAACGGCTAAATCTTTTGCTTTATTGATCTGCTTTTCACTTAAACTAATACCGGTAACATGGCAGCCAAGTTTTTCAGCTAAGAAAATACTGCTTCCCCCTATCCCGCATC
>DATHDP010000145.1:0-40162 GCA_035318985.1 Chitinophagaceae bacterium | reverse complement strand
ACACATGGAAGTGCAGATGACAGAATTTGGAGATCTGACGGTTCCATCAACACTTCGTTACATCGGTACGTGGGATGTCGCTTTTAAAAAAAGAGAAAGGGGAGTGTTTACTGCTACGCTTTCCGATTTTAGTCGACAGTAGGAAGACTACTGCCCACTGCCTGCTGTTCCAACATAGCTCCGCCACTTCTCGATCACCTCTTTCATATCCTTTGGTAATTCAGTATCAAAAAACATTTCCTTTTTGGTAGTAGGATGAATAAACCCAAGTGTCTTTGCGTGCAATGCTTGTCTTTGGCAAATAGCAAAACAATTATCAACAAACTGCCGGTATTTTGCGAATACAGTTCCTTTTACGATTTTATCACCTCCATAAGTATCATCATTAAACAAAGGATGCCCGATATATTTCATGTGCACACGTATCTGGTGAGTACGACCAGTTTCCAAAACACATTCCACCAATGTTACATAATTAAATCGCTCAAGAACTTTATAATGAGTGATCGCTTCCTTACCATGATCACCTTCAGGATAGGCTTCAAATAATTTTCTGAACCGAAGATTACGACCAACATGTGCCACAATTGTTCCTTCGTCATTTTTCAGATCACCCCATGCTAACGCTATGTATTTTCTTTGTACTGAGTGATCATAAAATTGTTTAGCAAGATTTGTCATCGCCTTGCTGTTCTTTGCCATCAACAACAAGCCGCTTGTGTTTTTATCGATCCTGTGCACAAGCCCATATCGCGGCAAAGTTGAATCAGTAATTGATGGATCCTTTTGTTGCAGATACCATGCTATTCCATTTAATAAGGTACCGGTATAATTGCCGCTTCCGGGGTGCACCACCATGCCCGCGGCTTTATTTATTATTATCACATCATCATCTTCATAAAAAATATCAAGATCGATTTTCTCAGGCAACACATCCGTCTCATCCGGGCTCATGTCACTATAGACTATTATTTCATCAAGACCTTTTATTTTATAATTCTGCTTTACAGGGTTTTTATTCACCGTCACCATACCCGCATTTATTGCCTGCTGAATTTTATTTCTCGTTGCTCCTTCGATTCGTCTCATTAAATATTTATCAATGCGCAGCGGTTCCTGTCCTTTGTCAATTTTAATAACAAACCGTTCAAACAGTTCATCACTGCCGTTCTGTTGTTCCTCCTTTACCTGGTCTTCTTCTGACATATAATTTTTATTTAACCGGCTATAGAGCCCTGATTGAGCTTTTGTTGCGACGCACAGCCTGCACTGAGCGCAGCGAAGTGTTCATCTTTCGGTTCACTACCCGGCACCTTTACTTTCTGTCGCTTTTTGATTTAGTGAAGATGCAAAAGTACATTTGCAGAATGGATAAACAGCAGGTCATATTCCGCGATCTTGGCAATATGGAGTATAAAGAAGCCTGGGATTACCAGGAGAAGCTATTGAAGGAGAGTGCAAGAAGAAAGTCGATAGTCCACAGTCAACAGTTACCTGTTATTAACCAAGGCTCAAATCAAGAATACGAACTCACAACTCACGACTCACCGCTCACGACCGAACACTATTTTCTGTTAGTAGAGCATCCACCTGTTTATACCTTGGGCAAAAGCGGCAATATTGAAAATGTATTGATGAGTGAGGAGCAACTCGAAGAAAACGGGATCCAATTTTTCAGAACCAACCGTGGCGGCGATATTACTTTTCACGGCGATCAGCAGATCGTTGGTTATCCTATTCTCGATCTTGAAAAATTTTATACAGATATTGGTAAATACTTACGCAACCTGGAAGAGGTGATCATCCAAACCATGGCTGATTATGGATTAAAAGGCGCAAGATCTTCCGGCGAAACTGGGGTTTGGCTTGATCCTGATATTCCTGGCAGGGAAAGAAAGATCTGCGCAATGGGTGTACGTACCAGCCGCTGGATCACCATGCATGGGTTTGCTTTTAATGTCAATACAGATCTGTCTTATTTCAATAATATTATTCCCTGCGGTATTCAAAATAAACAAGTAACCTCGCTTGAAAAAGAATTAGGAAGGAAAATAGATTTTGAAGAAGCAAAGGAAAGAGTGAAAAAAAATTTTGAAAAAGTATTTGAAGTGGAACTGGTGAATGGTGAAAGGTGAATGGTCAATTCGAAACCTTCTTTATTCACCATTGACAATTGACAATTCACCATCAGAAATCCTTCGGAATAAAAAAACGGTTCTTCTCTATTAATTTATCAGTTTCATATAATTCAGACTTGAACCACCCTGAATGATAGAAATTGGATTTCTCCAACATTAAAGAAGCTTCCTTGATATCCTTTAATTCAAAAAGGAAAGTATCATCATCTTCATAAAATTTGATAGAATATTTTTTGCCGCCAAAATCTAACAACGAAATTCTAACCAGTCCGTCTTTATTTGCCACTATGTGATATTGCGAAATCGTAGCATCCGGTTTGTTTTTTATTATTGCGTCGATCTTTCGGTCTGTATTATCGGGAATGACCTCTTGCCTGCTGTTCCTATATCTTCCTAAAAGAAGAAGTTCATCAGTGGTTAAGACACTATCAGGAAGATTTTGACTGATGATCTTTTCCACCACCTTCAGGTAAACACTATCTGTAATTGCTTTTAATGTTGTATCGGAAAGCAACGCTGTCCGTATGCTGTGGTTGTCGGGTCTTTTCGATTTTGAAAAAATAAAATTAGCGCCATCAACTAAAATATAAAGCCTGTAAAACATTTTATCGTTCGGTGCTTTTGCGTCAAGATATCCGTTTTGTTTATTATTTGGATCTGGAACTGTGATCAGTGATTTAAAATTGGAAAGACTATCTGTTGATCGCTGAATGCTTATTTGTTTTAGCTGTGTGAACTTATTATTCCAACTGATGACAACTCGATTATTCCCTTTATTTACCACAGAAAAAGCAGGCAAAGAATCCTGGGCATAGGTTATAGCAGAAGTACAAATCAAAAGGGACAGAATGATTTTTCTCATGGATATAGAACGTTAAAACAAAATTTTTCTTTTGGTCTACCTTGACAAAGATAGGTATGCAAACTGCAAAACTTAAAAGATTAACGAACCTTTTTGCAGCGAGGCATTTCCCTGCAAACCTCCGCTATGGATCATGAGAATTTTACTGCCAGTTGGGAAGTGATCCTTCTCTATCAGGTCGAATATTGCAAAGGCCAGTTTACCGGTGTATACAAAATCGGTGGGAATATTTGTAAGCCTGAAAAATTCATTCATAAAATCGATCAGGGTCAGATCATATTTTGCATATCCACCAAAATGATAATTCAGGAACATCTCAATATTGTTCGTTTCATTTTCTACTTTCCATCCTTTTAGAGCTACAATGCCAAGAATGTTTTGATTGGCTGAGGCCGTCGCACTGATCCCATTTAACATTGTTCCTGTACCAACGGCAAGTGCTATATGCGTATATTTCTTCCCATCTGCATATTGTAGTATTTCGCCTGCACCTTTTTCTCCTTCTTTTCCTGAGCCTCCTTCAGGAATAATATAATATCCGGGAAATTCTTTTTTGATCGATCCAAGGAATTCATTGGTGGTTTTTTGGGCATACATTTCTCTTGAAATAAATTTCATTCCCATTTCATAGTTAGCAGCTTCACGTAGAGTAGTAGAAAGATGCGGCGGCTTTTCACCACGAATTATACCAATACACTTAATTTTTTTTGAGTAACAGGCACAGGCTGTAGCCACAATATGATTTGACCAAGCTCCACCGAACGTAATAATGCCATTATAATTACCGGCATTAAAATTGTCAAGATGATATTTTAGTTTAAACCATTTATTGCCAGAAATAACAGGGTGAATTTTATCAAGACGGAGTGCATCAAGCTGAACATTTTTATTTTGTAAAAAAGAGGTTTGTATTTTATCAGTTGTTATTTTTTTAAGATCAGGAAGTTCCATGTAATAAATATAAGGTGAGAAGCTAATTTATTTAATTTCGCAGGTCTTTGGACTTTAAAATTATAAGATGAAACCAACATTAGTGATATTGGCGGCAGGAATGGCATCACGTTACGGAAGTATGAAGCAGGTGGAAGGTTTTGGCCCATCCGGTGAAACGATCATGGATTACTCTATTTATGATGCCATTCGTTCTGGTTTTGGAAAAGTAGTGTTTATTATTCGTAAAGAATTTGAAAAGAACTTTCGTGAGATCGTTGGAAAAGATATTGAAGGCAGGATAGAAGTGGAATATGTTTTCCAGGAATTGAATAAGTATGCAGAAGGTTTTGAGATACCAAAAGAAAGAACCAAACCCTGGGGAACGGCCCATGCGGTCCTTTGTGCTGATGAAAAAGTAAAAGAACCATTTGCGGTTATTAATGCAGATGATTTTTATGGAAAAGACGGTTTTGTAAAAGCATATAATTTTCTTGTGAAAGAGTGTAATGAAAAAACTTTTTCCATCATTGGCTATGAGCTATTAAAAACACTTTCAGAACATGGAACAGTGAATCGCGGTGTTTGTGAAGTTGATAATAAAGGCAATCTTGTTTCTGTTGTTGAAAGATTAAATGTTTCGCAGGTGGGTGGTAAGATCGTTTGTAACGATGAGCATTCACCTAAGGAGCTGCCATTAAATACGCATGTCTCCATGAACTTCTGGTGTTTTCATCCATCTGTTTTTGATTACACAAAAAGAATATTTAAAGAATTTCTTTCACAGAATGCTTCGAACCCCAAAGCAGAATTCTTTATACCAATAGTAGCAGATAAATATATTAAAGATGGGGAAGGAGTGATAAAAGTGATCCCGACTTCTGCTAAATGGTTTGGTGTGACTTATAAAGAAGATGCACCTATGGTAAGAGAAAGTTTACGGAAACTTGTAGATGCCGGCGAATACCCTGAAAACCTTTGGGCAAAATAAAAGCTGCCGAAGCAGCTCTTATTGGTTATTGGTTTAGATGGTTTAATTTACTTTAACCATAAAGACATAATCTTCGATTTTTTTCACTTGTTGTGTACGATCCATTCCTTTCAATGAGGAAGCTGCCGGAGCTTTTACTTTCATAGAAGTGTCAAACTTTTTCAAGTCGTTTAATACAGTGTATATGTATTTTGACTGAATTGCAAAAACAACACCTTCGGCTGAAACCTGGCGGGTGCTAAGTATGCCGACCACTTCACCGTTATGATTTAAGACTGGGCCACCACTATTTCCCGGATTAGCTGCAATAGTTATCTGGCAGCTTAAACTATCTCCATTAAGACCAGTTTTTGCACTTAAATAACCCTGGCCATACACCATCTCATCATTACGTGGATAACCAAGCGTAAAAATGGATTCAGCCAGATCACTTGATGCCTTGCTGATACCGTAAGGAACAGGTGTTAAATTTTTAAATGAATCATCTTCAATTTTTAGAATCACAAGGTCTTTTGCAAAGTCAGTATAAACAACTCTTGCGTTAAAATTGTCACCCTTCTTATTTTGTACTACAACTGTTTTTGCATTTCTAACAACGTGTGCATTAGTAACAAGATAGCCTTTAGCATCTATCATGAAACCAGTACCGCCAGTTGTATAAAAAATAGTCGGAGTAGGTGTATTTATTTTCTTTTCAACGGAGTTGATCTTTCTATCATTGTCATTCGCTTTCTTATCTACAATACCTATCTTGCGATTCAATTCTTCTAACTCACTTCCCGGGGCTTTAGGACTAAGGGACCAAACCAGTAAACTAATAGTAAGTGTTGTAATACCGGCAATTGAAGCAGCGATCGCTGCAACTCTTTTATATTTCTTCCAGAGGTAAACAACTTTTGCATTTCCTTTTAGCCTGTCTGAATTGATCAAACCTTTTTCAGCAAGATCAGTATGAACCTCATTTAATGTGGATTTGAACTTACGCAATTCACCCACTTCATTCATTTGATGAATAAATAAAGTATGTTCAACTACCAGTTGATCAACTTCCGGATTAGTTTTACGCAACTGTTCAAAATAAACCCTCTCATCCGTTTTCATTTCACCACGGATGTAGCGTTCAACAGCTTCTATTAATTGAATTTCGTCCATCACTTACCATTTTTATATTGAGCGAAAAATAATTTTTTCAATCTCATAAGGCATTTGTACTTCTGGTTCTTGGCGTTGTCTGCATTCGTATATCCAAACTGGCTGGCGATATCCTGCATATTCCTCTTTTGAATATAAAATGCCTCAATCAAACTTTTACAGGGTTCGCCTAAACTGCCGATCGCCTTTTCCATCATTGCAAACTCCTGGTCCCTTTTCTCATATTCTTCTACATCTTCTTCAACCGGCACTGTTCCAACCATGCTTTCAACCTCATTTGTATACCTGTTGTACTGTTGCAACCTTTTCAACCAGATCCGCCGGCATACCGAATAAACGTAGGTTTTTATCTGACAATTCAGCTCAAAATTTCCTGACCGGGACTTTTCTAACAACACGATCATCGCTTCCTGGAAAACATCTTTGGCTTCTTGTGCCGAACCGTTGTTATTGATAACCAGGCTTTGAACCATATTAAAATTATCCTTATAAATGGTTTCAACTGCCTTTTTATCCCCTAAAGCCAATCCTTCCAATAACTCTTTCTCTTTAATATCAGGGTTCACTCGTCTTGATTTAATACAATTATTTAGAATTAGTAACCCAAAGAAAACCAAAAAAATCTATTTCGGGGCGGGTTACCTTTTTCTTTGTCCGGTATAAATGCCGAATTCTATTGTTTAAACAAAATCTAAAACAGAAAACATGAAAAAGCTTTTTATCGTATTGGCGATCGCTACAACAGCATTTGCATCTTGCAATGATGAGAGCAAAACTGAATCAACAACTGAAACATCTTCTCCAGCTACAACTGTAACAGCTACAACAACTGAAACAGGTACATCTACTGAAACTACAGTTACAACTGATGCTCCAGCTACTACAGCTACAACAGGGCACTAAGATTTTCATATGGCAAGCAATCGTTAGAGGCCATCCCGGGAAATCGGGGTGGCTTTTTTTACTCCAAAGAGTCCATTCGGACAAACAATCGTTCTGATTTAAATATTTTTTGAAATAGCTTGCTTCTTAAATATGAATACTTATTTTTGAAACAGAATGACAATTACAAAAGCATATCGTTGGTTTTATTTTTATTATTTCTTTAGCCAGAAGCCGGGATTGCTTTTGTTGAAAGCTTATTAACTTAAAAGATCAAAATCAACATAAGAAGTCCCGGCAAACCGCCGGGATTTTTGTTTTAATTATGAATACAAGAGTTTCGATACAAGGTTATGAAGGCAGTTTTCACCAGGTGGCAGCGCAGCAGTTTTTTGGAAAAAATGTCCAGGTGTTACCATGTGCTACATTTCGGGATGTGATCAAGATCGCTTCTAACAAAAAAGAAAGTGACGGTGGCGTGATGGCAATAGAAAATTCAATTGCCGGAAGCATCCTTGCCAATTACAACCTGCTTCAAAAGTCAAATCTTAAAATAATTGGTGAGATATATCTCCATATCAAACAAAACCTGCTGGTAAACCCGGGAGTGAAGTTGGAAGATATTCGTGAAGTGCATTCTCACACTATGGCCCTGCAGCAGTGTTATGATTTTTTGGATAAATACAAATGGAAGCTGGTAGAGTCTGAGGACACTGCTCTAAGTGCAAAACAGGTTCACCAGCATAAGAGCAAGCATATTGCGGCTATTGCCAGCAAACTCGCGGCTGAATTATTTGATTTGGAAGTTCTGGCTCCGGGTATTCAGACAATGAAAAATAATTATACAAGATTTTTGATGTTGCAGCGACAGGATGTCGCTCAAACGGTTGCTGATGCAAACAAGGCTTCCGTGAATTTTAAAACAGATCATTCGAGAGGTAGTTTGGCAAGAGTGCTGACTAAAATTGCAGAAGGTGGCATTAACCTTAGCAAATTGCAAAGCTTTCCAATACCCGGAAGCGATTTTAAATATAGTTTTCATGCAGATATGGAGTTTGATACAATAGACCAATTTCAAACTGTGGTTGATCAAATGGGACCATTAACAGAAGAGTTAAAAATCTATGGAGTTTATAAGAGAGGATTGTGGAAGTAGAAAGAACCATGATTAGTAAGATTTTAAAAAGGATTATTAGGAAATATGGAAACAAGTAAACGATTGGATGGGATTGGTGAATATTATTTTTCTCAGAAGCTGAGAGAGATAGATGAATTGAATAAGCAGGGAAATAATATTATCAATCTTGGTATTGGCAGTCCCGATCAACCGCCGCACCCAGATGTGATAAAAACATTACAGGATGAAAGTGCAAAACCTAATGTTCATGCTTATCAATCTTACAAAGGTTCGCCGGTATTAAGAAAGGCAATGAGTGAATGGTATAAGAAATGGTATAATGTTGATCTGAATCCTGATACAGAAATTTTGCCATTGATCGGAAGTAAAGAAGGGATCATGCATATCTGTATGACCTATTTAAATAAAGGTGATGAAGTGCTTGTGCCTAATCCTGGTTATCCAACTTATAGAAGCGCTGTAATGCTGGCTGGTGGCAAGTGCAAAGAATATAAATTGAGAGAGAAGGATAATTATGAACCTGATTTTGATAAACTTTCAAAAAAGGGATTAAAGAAAGTGAAGCTAATGTTTGTGAACTATCCGCAAATGCCAACAGGTCAATTACCATCAAAAGAGTTGTTTGAAAAACTGGTTGCATTTGGAAAAGAAAATAAGATCCTGATCATCCATGATAATCCTTACAGTTTTATTCTGAATGAAAACCCGATGAGTTTGTTGAGTGTTGAAGGTGCAAGGGATTGTGTGATCGAATTGAATTCATTGAGTAAATCTCAGAATATGGCTGGGTGGAGAGTTGGAATGCTTTGCGGTGCAAAAGAAAGAATTGAAGAAGTATTACGGTTTAAAAGTAATATGGACAGTGGAATGTTCTTGCCTGTTCAATTAGCTGCTGCAAAAGCGTTGGGCTTGGGAAAGGAATGGTATGACGAAGTAAATAAAGTATATAGGGAAAGAAGAGAGAAGGTTTTTGAGTTACTCGATCTTTTAAAATGTAAGTTTTCAAAAGAGCAGGCAGGCATGTTTGTATGGGCAAAAATTCCTTCGAAATATAAAACTGGGTTTGAATTAAGCGATGATGTTTTGTATAATTCAAATGTATTTATAACACCGGGAGCGATATTTGGTAATTCGGGAGATAAATATGTAAGAGTTAGTTTATGTGCACCGGTTGAGAAGTTTGAAGAAGCGATTAAACGAATTAAGAATGCAGAATGATGAATTATGAATGGGAACATTCATAATTCTTAACTCATAATTCATAATTAAAAAAATGTCAGACAGAAAACGAATAGCAATTGTTGGAGTTGGCCTCATTGGAGGTTCGCTTGCATTACAATTGAATGAAAAAGGACTTGCAAGTAGATTGATTGGTGTTGACTCGAATAGAGATCATCAGAAGAAAGCTTTGGAATTGGGATTGGTAGATGAGATAATGGATCTTGATGTTGCCATTGAAAATGCGGATGTAGTTATTCTCGCAATACCGGTTGATGCATTGGTAAAATTAATGCCGCATGTGCTTGATAAGATCAATAACCAGGTATTGATCGATATGGGTTCAACAAAATCTGAGTTGATGAGTATTGCAAACAAACATGTTAAACGAGGAAGATATGTTGCCACACACCCGATGTGGGGAACTGAATACAGCGGCCCGCAGGCTGCAGTGCATGGCGCATTTGAAAATACGGCCGTGATAATTTGTAATGCCAATGAAAGTGACGAAGATGCGCTGGAGTGGACAAAGAATATGTATAAAAAGATCGGGATGCATTTATTAGAAATGGATGCGGTGGCTCATGATCTGCATGCTGCGTACGTCAGTCATATTTCTCACATCACATCATTTGCCTTGGCAAATACAGTTTTAGAAAAGGAAAAAGAAGACGATGCAATTTTTGAATTGGCATCTGCGGGTTTTGCAAGCACAGTAAGGTTGGCAAAGAGTAATCCATCTATGTGGGTACCCATATTTATGCAGAACAGGGAAAATGTGTTGGATGTTTTGAATGAACATATTTCCCAGTTAAGAAAATTTAAGAGTTGTTTGGAGAAAGAGAATTATGAGTATTTGCAGGAATTGATCGAGAATGCGAATAAGATTAGACGAATAATAAAATAGTTTAACCGCAAAGACGCTAAGTGAATATAAAGCTCGCAAAGCCTTGGCGTACTTGGCGAATACTTTGCGACTTTGCGGTTAAGAAAAAGATGAATAGACTTGATACAGTACAAGAGTGCGACGCAACAAAAGATTATCAGAATTACAATAGTTGGAAACATAAAAATTAACTTTACAAATTATATTAAATGCAAACAATCGAACAGACCATGAATGAAGCAGCACAAAAAGCATGGAGCAAGCGACCGCTGATCATCAGCGGGCCATGCAGCGCTGAAACCGAAGAACAAGTAATACAAACAGCGCAACGCCTGGCTGCAACCGGCAAAGTAGACATGCTGCGTGCAGGCATCTGGAAACCCAGAACAAAACCCGGCATGTTTGAAGGCGTCGGTGTAAAAGGTTTGCCATGGTTAGCGCAAGCAAAGAAACTGACCGGCTTGCCAATAACAGTGGAAGTAGCAACCGGCAAACAAGTACACGATGCATTGAACTTTGATGTGGATGTGTTGTGGATCGGTGCGAGGACGACGGTGAATCCTTTTAGTGTGCAGGAAGTGGCCGATGCATTGCGTGGCGTTGATGTGCCGGTGCTGATCAAGAACCCGATCAATCCTGATCTTGAATTGTGGAGCGGCGCTGTTGAACGTGTTGCCCGTGCAGGTATCAAACAGATCGGTCTTATTCATCGTGGATTTTCTTCTTATGGAAATACAGAGTATCGCAATGCGCCGATGTGGCATCTGGCGATCGAGATGAAACGTCGCAATCCCGAGATGCTGATCATTAATGATCCTTCGCATATCTGTGGTCGTCGTGATATATTGATGGATGTTGCGCAAAAAGCAATTGACCTTGACTTTGATGGGTTGATGATCGAAAGTCATATAGATCCTGATAATGCATGGAGTGATGCCAAGCAACAAGTAACGCCGGAGAAACTGGCTGAGATGCTTGATGCAATTAAATGGCGTTATGAAACTGCTGATGAAAAAGAATTCATCACTGCATTGGAAAAACTCCGTGAGCAGATCAATCATTTGGATGATGAATTGATACAGTTGCTTGGTCAGCGTATGAAAATTGCTGATAAGATCGGAGAATACAAGAAGAATAATAACGTAACGATCCTGCAAACGAGTCGCTGGAACCAGATTCTTGAGAAGGCTTATGCAAAAGGTGATGCGTTAGGATTAAGCAAAGAATTTATCACTAAGTATTTTGATGCGGTGCATATGGAGAGTATCAATCATCAGAATAAGATCATGAACTCATAAACCCAACCCCCTGTCCCCCTAAAGGGGTGACTTAGGTTGGACCTTCTTTTCTTTGATGATAAGTTCTTTAAGTTGAATGATGACTGTGTTACCATCTTAAGTTCCTTGATTGAGCTTTTGTTGCGTCGCACTCTTGTACGTTCGGTAATTCTATTCAACGAATTATTAACCGTAAAGTCGCAAAGGATTCGCGAAGAGCATAAAGGCTTTGCGAACTTTGCGTTCATCTTAACGTCTTTGCGGTTAAAGAAAACTAAATGAAGAAACTAACTTATAAATTTTCCAATTCATCAGTTGATTACTACTTAGCCTACGGCATATCTCATTTAAAAGAAATTGTCGATAAGGATAATACGATCATCATTACAGATGAGAATGTTTATAATGCGCATACAAAAAGATTCAGGAACTGGAATTGTATTGTATTAAAACCAGGAGAAGAGTTTAAGATACAGTCAACCGTTGATTCAGTGATCGAGCAATTGATAGAAATGGAAGCCGATCGTAAAACGACCTTAGTTGGTGTTGGCGGTGGAGTGATCACAGATATTACCGGCTATGTTGCTTCCGTTTATATGCGGGGAATTTCATTTGGTTTTATCCCAACATCAATACTTGCAATGGTAGATGCCTCGATTGGCGGCAAGAATGGAATTGATGTTGGAGTTTATAAGAATATGGTCGGTATCATTCGCCAGCCGAAGTTTATTCTTCATGATATGGTTTTCCTGAATTCGTTGCCACAAAATGAATGGGAAAATGGGTTTGCAGAAATAATTAAACATGCTGCGATAAAAGATGTTGTAATGTTCAAAGAGTTGGAAACAAAAACGCTTAAACATTATCAATCAAGACAAATAAGTATTTGTGAATTAGTACAACGTAATACCATCATTAAAACTAAAGTGGTGCAGAATGATGAATTTGAAAAAGGAGAGAGGCGTTTATTGAATTTTGGTCATACACTTGGTCATGCACTGGAAAATCAATATGAATTATCACATGGACAAGCTGTAGCAATAGGAATGACTTACGCTTCTGTTATTTCTCAAAAAATAACAGGCTTCAAAGAAGCTGAGAGGGTTGCGAGTCTAATTGCAAAATATGATCTGCCAACATTTGCTGATTTTGATAAACAAAAAGTATTTGAGGTTTTAAAGATGGATAAGAAGCGGGAAAGAAAAGAAATGAACTATGTAATGCTGGAGAAAATAGGAAAGGGAGTTGTAAAGTCAATTCCATTAAAACAATTAGAAGAAATTATTCAGGAATTATGAAAGTAACTATACATCCGTCACAATTGAAAGGAAATGTTCAAGCACCGGCATCAAAGAGTTCGATGCAAAGAGCCTTAGCTGCTGCACTATTGTCAAAAGGGAAAACCATTATTCAAAATCCAGGGCATAGCAATGATGATTTGGCGGCACTTGATATTATCCAGGCTTTAGGTGCTTTGGTAGAAGATGAAGGCTCTCCTGTTGTTGAGGTAAAGAAAGATGAGCTATACATCGAAAGCGAAGGTGTTATTCCAATAACTAGGGATGTTAACTGTCGAGAAAGTGGCTTAAGTATCCGAATGTTTACACCGATCATTGCTTTAAGCGATAAAGCCATTACGATAAAAGGCGAAGGCAGCTTAAAGAATCGGCCGATGGATTTCTTTGATGAGGTATTACCACAGCTTGGTGTAAAGTTCAAAAGTACCGATGGTAAATTGCCAATGACTGTGCAGGGGCCATTAGTTCCGGCAAATATTGAAGTTGATGGTTCATTGAGCTCTCAATTTCTTACCGGGTTATTGATGGCTTATTCTGCAGCAGGGGCAAACGGCGTATCAATCAAAGTCAAAGATCTTAAAAGCAAACCTTACATTGATCTTACGCTAGATGTAATGAAACAATTCGGAATGAATATTCCTGAAAATAAAAACTATAAAGAATTTGTCTTTCATAGTGAACCCACTCACGACTCACCACTTACGACTCACCAATATACCGTTGAAGGTGACTGGAGTGGCGGAGCATTCCTGCTTGTTGCAGGTACGATAGCTGGTTCAATAACTGTTCGTGGTCTTGACCTTTCATCAACACAAGCGGATAGAAAAATAATGGATGCATTGATGAATGCAAATGCAGCAATTGCGATGGAAGCAAAAGGAATACAAGCTCATCCGGGAGGATTACGTGGTTTTGAATTTGATGCAACTGATTGTCCTGATCTTTTTCCTCCACTAGTTGCTTTGGCTTCTTATTGTGAAGGTGAAACAAAGATTCAAGGTGTAAGACGCTTGAAGCACAAGGAAAGTAATCGTGCTATTACCTTGCAGGATGAATTTGATCTGATGGGAGTAAGAATAGTTATCGAAGACGATACTATGATAATTCATGGCGGTAGTGTAAAAGGAGCCGATGTTCATTCTCATCATGATCACCGAATTGCTATGGCATGTGCTGTGGCGGCATTAGGCGCAAATAGCGAAACGGTGATCGATGAAGCTTATGCAATAAAAAAATCCTATCCCGATTTTTACAATGATTTGAAAAGCCTGGGAGCAAATGTATCTTTACCCTTTGACAAAATTAACTTTTAACTAATAACAATTAACTTGAACTCCTTCGGTCGCATATTCAAAGTTTCCATTTTTGGTGAATCACATGGTGATTGTGTTGGGATAACTATTGATGGTTGTCCTGCTGGTTTAGCATTATCACCAGAAGATCTACTTCCTGATCTCGAAAGAAGAAAAGGTGGCAAACAAAAAGGAACTACCCCAAGACAGGAAGAAGATTTTCCAATATTTAAAAGTGGTTTGTTTAATGGGAAGACAACTGGGTTTCCAATCACCATCTTATTTGAAAATAAAAATATCCGCAGCGAAGATTATACAAAACAAAGAAGTATCCCACGTCCCGGTCATGCTGATTGGGTTGCGCATCAAAAATTTGGTGGTAATCAAGATTATCGCGGCGGTGGGCATTTCAGTGCAAGATTAACTGCAGGGATCGTTGCGGCTGCAGGCATTGCAAAGAAGTTAATGAAGGATGTTACAATTCAAGCAGAAGTTATAGAAATAGGAGGAGAGAAGGATCTTGAAAAAGGGTTGCAAAAAGCAATTGATGCCAAAGACTCTGTTGGCGGAATTCTTGAATGTAAAGTAAATGGATTGCCTGTTGGTTTGGGCGAGCCATGGTTTGATTCAGTTGAATCGTCAATAGCTCACCTTGTTTTTGCAATACCAGCTGTAAGAGGCGTTGAATTCGGAACTGGTTTTGCCGCGGCAAAAATGTTTGGCAGTGAGCATAATGATGCTATCCTTGAAATGGGTGGCAAAACAAAAACGAATCATGCCGGTGGGGTAGTAGGGGGAATTACAAATGGAAACGAATTAGTTTTTCGTTTAGCAATAAAACCAACTTCATCCACTCCGAAAGAACAGGAAAGTCTGAATTGGGATACAGAGCAAGTTGAAAAATTCTCCATCAAAGGTCGTCATGATCTTTGTGTTGCATTAAGAGCACCGGTTATTGTTGAAGCGGTGACTGCGCTGGTATTGGTTGATTTTATGATGCTGGAACAAAAGATACAGCGGACAATATCTTAATCACTTATATATTTTCCATACACCCTATCTCCGAAATAGGTAAAGTACTTTTTTCTATCGAATTTCGTATAGGACAAGAGAGTAAAAATAAATCCATTCCTTTCTACCTGCACTGTATGATAGATCAATCCATTTGGATTTTGTTTTAAGATGAACCTGATCCTTCCATTCCAGGATGAATGATCAATAAAAGAAGTATCTGCAGTTGTTTTAAAAGGGAAATCTTCAGCAAGTTTTCTTTGCATTAACCTGCTTCTGTACCATGTGCCGCCAGTGGGACTTACTAATGGTTTCCCGTTATAAATAACAAGACTATCATTATAGGCAAGCACAACTAATTTGTGATTTTCATTTCTTAGCCATTCTATGATTTTCTTTGTATGAAAGTTGTCTTCATAACCATAATCGCTATCAAGAAATGCGATACAATCAATATTATCCGGGATACTGGGAACGCCATCCAAATAACCAAATATAAAGCTGCCGCCTCCGCTATGGCCATTTAAAACGATCTTAGGATGATACTCTTTGAATCGGTCAGCTAAGCTGTCAACAAAACTTCTTATCAGGTCAAATGAACCATGATGAGTTCTTTTCCACACAGGCCAACTTTTATTATCAGCCATTAAATAGGCAATTATATAGTTATTCTTTTTATCCAGTTTCCTGACATAGCGGGTTTGTGCAGCTATATGCTGAATATCGAAATGCCAGTCATCGGCAGCATTCAATTTCTTCCCTTTTGTCCATTCGATACTGTTGCCATTGGGTAAAGCAAACAAAACCAGGAAAGTTTCCCCTTTTTTATTAAAATGCAACGGTGCATTAATGTTTATCGTCACACTATCATGCCCGTTTTTGATCCATAACTCTTGTTCATTAAAGTTTTCCGTTTCAATAAAATCGTTTAATATTTGTGCCTGTAAAGAAGGTAAACAGCATGTTAATAAAATAATTAACGTTATAATTTTAAAACAAGAACGATTCCTTATTTTGTTTCTCATATCACCAATTGCTGTTTAGGGAAATTAGCATAAAAATATATGAATCGAGCCATCAAAGTTTTTTTTGATCGTAAAGATCAGGGGTTGATCGCAGCAATTACTTTTATCATTTTTGCTTTGGGCTTTTCCTCTTGCAAAGAAAAAAAATTGCCGGATGAAAAGGTAATTGTGAAAGCGCCGGAAAAAATGGATGATAAGGTAAAAGAACTGATCAAAAGCTTTATTGAATATTCTGTTTCCGAAAATGGACGAATGGAAGATTCTACAGTACTTTATCAATTACCGATTCTTGCCGATCTGTATAAGCAAAAAACATTTGCTCCGCAATGGAGCAGCTCTCAAAAATGGTTAGCCCAGGGAGATTCTCTTTTATCATTTATTGAAAATGCAAAATTGTATGGACTTTTTCCAGGCGATTATCATTCTCATCAATTAGCTATCCTAAAAAAAATATTTGCTGCTGATGCATTTAAAGACAAAGAAACACAAGATGCTGCCAGCTGGGCCCGGGCTGATCTTATGCTAAGCGATGCACTGGTAAGTATTTTTCACGATATAAAATTGGGAAGATTGCCCAATGATAGTATTACGTTGAGAAAAGATTCGGTTTTATCAGAAGAATTTATTTCCTCTAAATTCAATGCTGCTGCATCGGGCCTTTCGCTTAATGTTATCATGTCCACACTTGAGCCAAAATATAAAGGCTATCGTGAATTGAAAGCGGCGGTTAGTATCTTTCTTGACAGTGCTGATTTCAATCCGATCACTCCTATCGTTTTTCCAAATAAGAATAGAGATGAGCTAAAAGCGGCAGTAGTGAAGAGACTTTTTGAGACCGGCTACATTGACTCATTAAATGCACAGCCGGATTCAATGCGTTTGGCAGGCGTTTTAAAAAAGTATCAAAAAAATAACCGGCTAACTATTGATGGAAAGATCGGAAGTCAAACCATCAGGATGCTAAATTTATCAGATGCAGAAAAATTTGATCGCATTGCTATTACAATGGACCGGTATAAAATGCTTTCTGATTCGTTCCCTGAAAAATATATATGGGTCAATATTCCTTCCTATTCTTTAAAACTGATGAATCGTGATACGTTAATTTTAAACAGCAAGGTAGTAGTTGGCAAACCAATTACAAGAACACCAGTACTTACCAGCGCTGTATCAGAAATTATCACTTATCCTCAATGGACCATTCCGGAAAGCATTGTAGAAAAAGAGATAATCCCGGGCATGAAGAAGGACACAGGTTACTTAAGGAAAAAAGGTTACATGATCCTGAACTATAAAAATGAAGAAATAAGCCCTGATTCAGTCAATTGGGCAAAATATGAAAAGAAGATACCTTATAAAGTTATACAGGGTAGTGGGGATGATAATGCATTGGGGGTTTTAAAATTTAATTTTCCGAATAAATACTCCGTTTATTTACATGATACCAATCAGCGGTATTTTTTCGGACAGGATATAAGAGCTTTAAGTCATGGATGTGTTCGGGTACAGGAATGGGAGAAAATGGCCTATTACATTATGAATAACCAGGTGGATAGTAATGTAAAAAAGAAAAAGCCAAATGAGATCACTCTTGATTCAATGACACATTGGTTAGTAATAAAAGAAAAACACAGTATTCCATTACGTAAAAGGATCCCTGTTTATATCAGGTATTTTACCTGTGAAGCAAACGACGGCCTTATCACTTTTTTTGAAGATATTTATGAAGAGGATAAGAAAATGATCGAACTGCTTTTTGCTAACAAAAAAAATGGTGAATGAGGTTATCTCTTTTTATAGTTTTTTTTATTGCGGGTATTTATTTATTTGCCGGCGATACTATGGAAGCAGGGGCAGAAAAGCCCAAACTCTTATATGGTACAGCAAGTTATTATTCCAATACCTTTAATGGAAAGAAAACAGCAAACGGAGAAATTTATTCTCACAAAAAAATGACTGCTGCTTGCAATGTCTTGCCGCTTGGTACATGGATAAAGGTTACAAACCTTCGAAATGGGAAGAGTGTAATTGTAAAGACAAATGACAGGCTTCATATAAGAATGAAAAGAGTTATTGATCTAAGTCGTAAGGCGGCAGATAAATTAGATTATGTGAAATCAGGTCTTACAAGAGTACGGATAGAAGTGATCGGCAAGAAAAAACCTGAATAATAGGTGGAAATCAAGGTGAAATATAAATTTCAGGATATAGCATAGAGCCTTTATTTTTGTTAAAACCCAAACTACCTCTTTATGAAGCATTTAATTGTTTCACTGCTTGCCTCAATAATTATAGCACCAGTTGTTTATGGCCAGGATGATGAGATAAGATCTCACGAGTTTGCCATAAGCTTTAATCTTTACGATTTTAAAACCGCTGAATTAATACGCACTACTTCTTTGAATGCTGTTATCAGGGATAAGCAATTTGGTAATGAAAAGTCCCCGGGCATAGGGCTGCATTATTTTAAGGGAATAAAAAAACATATTGACTTTGCCGCTTCCCTTAATGCCTCATATCTTAGTCAAAATCTTCCCGAGAATCCAGATCCAACTGACAGGTATATGTTTCAGTTGGAAGGTACAGCACATTTCAAATTGGTTACTGATAAATATTGGATTCAGCCATACTTGATCGGAGGTTTCGGGGCGCAAAAATATTATATCTATTATGGCGCATATATGCCGCTTGGATTAGGATTGAATGTAAACTTTTTTGATGAGGGCAGATTGTTCGTAAATACTACATACAGAGTGCCGATCACCACTGGTACGGTTAATTATCATTTCATGTATGCATTTGGAATTGCTGGTCGTATTTCAAAAAAGAAATAGCCAGGAAGGGATAGAGAAGGATCGCGGAGATTGAAATTAAAATAAAAGGACACATCGAAATTTTGCTAAAAACCGGTTTACAGAAGTAAAAATATTCCACTAAAACCAACTGCTCTGACGAAAGGAAAAGCGTTCCGAAGTAAGGGACGCTTTTTCTTTTATATTCGTTGAGGTATTCATTTAAAATTTGCTGAAATTTATCGGTTGAAAAAATTTAGTCATTATTCAATTCCTGTTTTGATAACATACTTTCTATCCCGGTGCCTATAGCAATACTTAGGTCTGATTCTCTATCTGAATCCTTATGTACCCAGACATAAGATCCATTACGTCTTATTCGCTTGATCTCCTGGTCAGGTAAAAGGGAATGATAATCATTATTCTTTCACCGTTTGTGAGTGAAAAGTTCCGAACCTTATAATATGGTTCTGAGTGATGTAGTTCCGCAGTGGCATTAAGAGAAATTTTTAAGTCGGATGAGGCCACCGGGAAATCAAATTTGATTTAAAACGGTCTCATAGCTTTAAATTTTTCCTTGTCACATTTGGGTTTACGAATTCTGTGCCAATTTTTTTATAAGAAAACGGGAATGACAAAATAACATTGATGCTCAAGTTGGCTTTATTGTTTCCATTCAAAATAAAAAGAGCCCCTGTAAATGGAGCTCTTTCTGACAAACAAGTTAGTATGATTGCGACTCAGATCTTAAAGCCAACTGTAAGTATCACATTGCCACCATTATCTTTCAGGTCGGCAAAAGTATTGGCTCTTGGAGGATTAACAAGATACGGAAAGCTAACATCCTTATTTAAACGTTGTACATAAGTAAGATCAATAAATACCCCTTTATTCCTGTAACCAAGCCCACCACTTGCAAACATCTTTCTTGCTTTTAGTTCCTGTTCTTTGTATGGGCTTGTATAATATGCAAAACCTGCACGGGCCATTATAGTATTAAATTTCAATTCACCACCCAGCCGGAAATTGAATGTTCCTTTATATACAGCATCGATCGCTTCATTATAGGGGTCGAAAGGAGCTTTTGTAAATGAATTCACTTCGCCATCGTATGGTGCATAATTCATCCATTTATAGTTGGTGTATTCAATGTCTAATGTAATAAACCCTTTTTGCCTTCTTATATCTTCCACTTCTCTAAAAACATAAGAGCCGCTAATCATGATCTTGGTTGGAGAATTCAATTGATATTTGCTCTCTACTTTTTCGGTGCCTCCTGTAATAGTTGACAAGCCAACACTGTCATAACCATGTCCTGCACCGAACAAATTTTCAAGGTCTGCAGCAAATCCAGAACTCGTTGTCTCCTTTAATGGCATCCATGTAGGAGAGTGGAATGCTAATCCTAAACGTATATATTCCTTTGGCCGGAAAATTAATCCACCGCGAAGGTTAATGCCATATCCTTTTAAAGTAAATGTCTCATCGTATGTGAGAAAGTTAAAATCATTGTCTTCATCACCTGTTGCATCAGTTTCATGAAAATATGTTCTCCGTTCTTGATTAATGACATCTATTCCAAGACTGATCCCCGCCATCCATTTTTTACTTAGCTCTGATCCCCATCCCAAGTTAATTTCTGTAATGCCTCCGGTTGATTCTACTTTGTTTTCCTGGTTTCTTGATGAAGGATTTTCTGAACGAGCTATAACTTGCATGGCACCATTAACATTGACTGTATCAACAAGGTAAGTGTATAAAGCCATCTTTGTTGGTATAGAAATAGTTGAAGTATATAATAACGCCTGGTCTATTGTAAGACCAGAAGCTGCAAATTCATCCGCTAATGGTTCGCCATAACTGCTGTAATCATTTTCTCCTTTATAATAGGTGTTGTAATTAAAATTGGCTTGTTGCGTAACAGTTATCCCAAACGAGTTTTTTGCCTTTCGACCAAAACCACCGAATACAAAGCCAGATGTTCCAAGATCAAACTTAGTTTGGCCTTCGGCGGTACTATTTGTTTCCCTGAACATACTTTTACTTTTTCCAAACTGAAGACCCGGTGTAAGAAAAACATCTGAGGTTTTAAAAAATGCAAGTCCAGCCGGGTTAATATGATTTGCTGTAGCGTCGCCACCAAGTGAAACCATTGCGCCTCCAATTGCCTGGTTCCTTGCTGTGCCTTTTAATTGATACCAGGATAATCGTAATGCGTCTTCAGGTGATTGAGAAAAAGATATGTATGAGGAGAGAAGAAAAATGACAGTGTATATTTTTCCTTTCATATTAGAAATTATAAGAGTTTAGATAATATGATACAGGAAACATTCAAAAAATGTTCGATTGTTTAGCCTGTTTCATGTTTATGATTTAATTGCCACCTCTGCTCGGACGAGTTGCACCACCTCCGCTACTGCTTCCAGATGAACCTGAGCTACCGCTGCTACTTGGTGAACTTGAATTTGAGCTGGGTGTATAGCTTCTTGATGGAGATGAACCTGAACTATTGCTGCTGTTAATATTAATATTAGTTCCGCTGTTAAAAATTTGTTTGAGCGTATTGCTAAAGCCGTTGTTTGAATTCTTGTTGTTGTAAACAGGTCTTCCCATCCCTGTTTTATATGAATTCATTTTTACACTGTTATTGGCATTATTATAAGTCGTGCCTGTATAACTGGCCAGGTTGAAGGCTCTTGGTTTAGCAACATTTTGAGCTACGCTTGTTTGTCCAGCATACCCAGGGTGGTAAGCGATCACATTATTTTGGCAGTAAGGATTGTAATGATAATTCCATGAAGTGTAAGGGTTGTAATAAGTACCGTAATAACGATTGGCACTATAACCATAACGATCATAGGCATACCAATCATCAAGAGAGCTCCATTGTGAATAATTATGCACTTTCATACGCAGGTAACGGTCATCATAATATTCATCATCATACCGATACTGATCATCTTCTTTTTCTTCTACACGAACATACTCGTCCTGCGGACGGGTAGGAGAAAAATAAACATCATCAGGAGTTTGCCCGGTTTTGTATGCGGTTGTACAACTGCTTAATGCTGCTGCGGTAATTGCCAAAAGTAAAATTTGACGTTGCATGGCAGGGAGTTTAAGTGGTTTATAAAATTGAAGTTACTACATTTGCGCCGGATTTCCGGTCACATGTTTAAGGCATCAAATATTTTGCCGCCCAATGTAAAATTGTGAAATCCGTTGTTAATTAAAGACTAAATGTCATTGGTTTGTAAAAGTTTTAAGGATTCAAAAAATCATAAACGATAAAGGAAATGAGTAAAGGGATTACAACAAGATCCGAAGATTATTCTCAATGGTATAATGACCTTGTTTTAAAAGGCGGGTTAGCTGATTATTCTGCAGTCAGAGGATGTATGGTGATAAAACCCTACGGGTTTGCACTATGGGAAAACATGAGAGATGCGCTGGATAAAATGTTTAAAGACACCGGACATCAAAATGCTTATTTTCCTTTGTTTGTTCCAAAAAGTTTTTTAGAAAAAGAAGAAGGTCATGCCGAAGGTTTTGCAAAAGAGTGTGCTGTTGTTACTCATTATCGTTTAAAAGCAAATCCTGATAAAAAAGGAACCCTGATGGTTGATCCTGATTCTAAGTTGGAAGAGGAGTTGATCATTCGTCCGACAAGTGAGGCTATTATCTGGAATACTTATAGAGACTGGATACAATCATACCGTGACCTTCCATTGCTTATTAACCAATGGGCAAATGTGGTGCGTTGGGAAATGAGAACAAGATTGTTTTTGCGTACCGCTGAATTTCTTTGGCAGGAAGGTCATACGGCACATGCTACTTCTGAAGATGCGATCGAAGAAACAAAAAAGATGCTTGAGGTGTATGCAACATTTGCAGAAGAGTTTATGGCTTTGCCGGTGATCAGGGGTGTAAAATCTGAAAGCGAAAGATTTGCCGGCGCTATCGATACTTATTGCATTGAAGGATTGATGCAGGATGGAAAAGCATTGCAGTGTGGCACTTCACATTTCCTGGGACAAAATTTTGCAAAAGCATTTGAAGTGAAATTTTTAAACAAAGAGAACCAACAAGAATATGTTTGGGCTACAAGTTGGGGAGTAAGCACAAGGTTGATTGGCGCATTAGTGATGGCGCATAGCGATGACCAGGGATTAGTGATGCCTCCAAAGATCGCACCTTTCCAGGTTGTGATCGTTCCGATCTACAAAGGCGAAGAATCAAAACCTGTGATCGATGCTAAGGCAAATGAGATAATGAAAGAACTCAAAGCCGCAGGCATCCGCGTAAAGTATGATAATAATGATAACAATAGACCGGGATGGAAATTTGCAGAGTATGAATTGAAAGGCGTGCCAGTAAGAATTGCGATGGGACTTCGTGATATGGAAAATAATGTAGTTGAACTGGCAAGAAGAGATACAAAAGAAAAGCAGCAAGTACCTATTGTTGGGTTATCAGGTTATATCATAAAACTGCTTGATGATATTCAACAGAATCTTTATAACAATGCGCTTAAATATCGAGAGCAACATATAACGTCAGTAGATAGTTGGGATGAATTTGTAAAAACACTCAATGAAAAAGGCGGCTTTGTTTCTGCACATTGGGATGGGACCGCGGAAACTGAAGCTGAAATAAAAGAAAAGACAAAAGCTACCATTCGTTGTATTCCTTCGAATAATCCAAAGGAACAAGGATTGTGCATTTTAAGTGGAAAGCCAAGTAAAGAAAGAGTTCTGTTTGCTATTGCATATTAAAATATGCTCATTATATTTATGCATTATAAATTCTAAAACCAAACTAACATCATGGAAAATTTAAACATGGCTCCTCCCGGACCGAAGGGGCCGTTTAGCGAGAATTGGCTCGTAGAAGCTATTTTAGTAACCTTACTTTGTTGTCTTCCATTTGGGGTTGTAGGTATCATATTCGCTGCACAGGTTAATACAAAACAACAAGCTGGCGACATGGAAGGCGCAGAAAAATCAAGAAAAGAAGCGGCCAAATGGACAAAGATTGGCTTCTGGGTTGGGCTTGGATGTATAATACTTTATATCCTATTCTGGCTTGTATTGGGTGTAAGCTTCCTTGGAGCAGCTGGTTCAATGTCGAATTGATCATCTTAAATGAATAATAGATTTTTAAGAATATCTATTTTATTAATAGCAGCAGGTGCAATCCTGCTGCTTTATTTTTTTGTTGAACCAAAGAATGGCATTTTACCAAAATGTTTTTTTCATGAATTAACAGGTTTGTATTGTCCTGGTTGCGGCGTGCAACGTTCGTTTCATGCTTTATTGAACGGGCATATTTTAAATGCAATTGACTATAACCTGTTGTTTATTTTATTTCTGCCATTGATCATGTATTTTATCCTGGCTTTTATATGGGGCAAAAAACTTTCTGCTTCATCTTTTATTTATAAGCCAGTTTTTTCTTTTGCAGTAGTAATTGTAGTTGTATCATTTTGGGTATTAAGAAATATTCCTGTCACGCCATTCTCATGGTTAGCACCATGAATTTTAAAAACTATCAAGTGCAATTGTAAATAAATAATAACTTGATTTGTAATTTTTATATTCTAATAAAATTTAAATATGGAACATATTACAGAACAGAATCAGGAGGCATCTTTATTTGGATTCGGAATTGACCAATCATCAAGATCACATCTTTCTGAAGCTGCTAAGTGGGCTAAATTTCTTGCTATTGTTGGGTTTGTTATGTGTGGTTTAATAGTGGTAATGGCAATTTTTGCAGGTTCATTTCTTGCAATGATGTCGAATTCTTACAATGATGGATATAGTAGTTCAGCTCGACTAACAGGAGGAATGGGGGCATTTGTTGCCATTCTTTACATTGGTATCGCAATACTATTTTTCTTTCCATACTTATTTCTTTTCAGATTTGCCACTCGTATGAAAGCTGCATTGAATACTAATGATCAGCTTACATTAAATACTTCCTTTCAAAATTTGAAGATCATGTTTCGGTATGTTGGTATTCTTACAATTGTGATGCTTTCCTTTTATGCATTGGCAATTATAATGGCGATTGCAATGGCAGCAACTACTGGACTCAGTTAATATTTTTTATAAACCATTATTGGTAAATGTCAGTTTATTTGGTCGAAATATAATTGTAATCCATCAGCACCTTCTCAAGAAAATCAAAAGGAGACAAAGAGCTTTGTATTTTCAAATGATTTTTTATTTTATCTGCAGCATTTTCGGCAAGTTTAAAATCTCCTTTTCGTGCTGCCACATCAAGAATGCTTTTGATCGTATTTATATCACGATCCGTTAGTTTCATTACTTCGGGGAACTGAACATTATAATCTTTGTGTGAGATATCAAGAAAAACAGTTTCGTGCAAATAAGTTTTGATTCGGGTGTCAACTACCACCGTCCCGGCTCCAAGATCGCCAAGTCGTTGGTTTGATTTTGAAACCGCAATAATAATTATAACAAACACTCCCAGAAATCCCACGAAGAACAATTGGAAGATCACCCAAAAATTAGGGAACACAAATCCGAAAACAAGCGGCCATTCAAAAAAACGAGTGGCCCAGCGAAGCAAGTATTGGCTTACGGTCGGTTCGCCACCTTCAAGACTCATCACTCGTATGCCAAGCAGTTTTTTGCCAAACGATTGACCGTGCATACTTAATTCACAAACGAATGCATACAGCAACATTGGTATCGACACCAGCAAAATATCGATCCCATACCTGTTATATTCGATCTGGAGTATTTCGTCCAGAAATTTTTTCATGCCCCACGAATAAATGATCAGAACGATAACATCAACGAGGTATGAAAGTATCCTTTTGTGAAGAGCTGCCACTTCAAAATCCAGGGCAAGATTAAAAGGAGTATTGATTTGAATTGCCGGCATACAATAATTGCAAAATAGCAAAAAACAGCGGCATAAAAAGGTGAAAGTGTAAAATAAAAAACAAGGAATTACAAGACAGCTTTAAGAAATTACTTCTTAATATTGAAGAACCATTTTGTTATATATGCGTGAAGCCCTATTCATAAAAAAGAATGCACAGAAATGGCAGGAGTATGAGCATTTCGAAACACAGGATCCTGATGAAATGGCCAACAGGTTCACCACACTGGTTGATGATCTTGCTTATGCAAAGACATTTTACCCGCATAGCAAAGTAACAAGACTTATAAATGGGCTTGCTGTTTCTATTTACCAATCCATTTATCAAAATAAAAAGGAAAAATATTCACGGCTTATTAGTTTTTGGAAAACCGAATTGCCGATGGTTATTCGGAAAAATCACAAAACATTTCTTTTCACATTTATTGTTTTTGCAGTTTGTTGTGCTATGGGTATCATATCATCGATGCGTGATTATGGATTTGTAAAAGGAGTGCTTGGCGAAGATTACGTAGCAATGACAGAAGATAATATTGCCAATGGCGATCCTTTCGGGGTTTATAAAAATACCGGGGAAGGTGGCTATTTCTCAACTTTTATGTGGTTCTTTTATCACAATGTAAAGATCGACTTTCTTATGTTCATTTTTGGTTTGTTCTTTGGCGTTCTCACACTTCATTTATTATTTACTAATAGTGTTATGCTTGGTTGTTTTCAATATATGTTTTTTGCAAAAGGACTTGGTATAAAATCTGTGCTGGTTATTTGGGTTCATGGTACATTAGAGATATCTGCAATGATCATTTCGGCAACGGCGGGATTTATCATTGCGAAAAGTATTTTATTCCCCGGTTCTTATTCGCGGCTTAGCTCATTTAAAACAGGAATTAAAGATGCAGTCAAGATCATGATCATTTTTGTACCGATGACTCTTGGCGCTGCTTTTCTTGAAAGTTATATCACTCACCTTATGTCTGAAACTTTTGACAAAGATGGAAAAGACGGAATGCCGGTATGGGCAAGCTTACTGATACTCGGCAGCTCATTTTGTTTTGTTGTATGGTATTTTGTTATTTACCCGATGATGGTGGAAAGAAAATTGAAGCGATTGAATCCATCCGTAGCGAAGTCTCTTATTATTTGAAAAATAAATTATCATATCAGTTTCTACTACTACTTGTGGGATCATTGTTTTCTTTTAATATCCACGCACAGGTCAGTACAGATACTTCTACTGTTGATGTAGAAGCCACTGCTGTTGAAGAGGAAGCAACAACTTACTATCCTGATACTTTAAAAAGAGAGTTCCGGTCTGTTGGATATGATAGTGTGAAGGCTGTTAATTCCGACAAAGGGTTTTATTACAAAAGATATATGGATAGCCTTTTAAGAGCCACTCAATTTAAAGTGCAGAAACCACGACGCAGAGTCGATCTTAACGGATCTGATTTTTTTAGTTCAATATTTGGTATCATTTTCTGGATACTTGCAATAGGCTTGTTCGTTTATCTTGTTTACAGGTTGTTTTTAAGCAACTCTTCATTTCTTTCGCGAAGCCGGAAAAATATTGCATCAGACATCGCAGTGATTGAAGAAGAAAATGCAAGCGATCCCGACTCGCTTCTTCGCAATGCAATTAGAAACGGTAATTACAGGCTAGCTGTCCGTTACTTGTATCTTCAGTCGCTACAGCGTTTATCAGAAAAAAAGTTTATCGAAATAAATACCAATAAGACCAACTATGAATATGTAATGGAAGTAAGGAGGCATAAGTTTGCAAATGAGTTTGCCTCACTTACGCTTCAATATGAATATGTATGGTACGGCGAATACCCGGTTGATGAAAGGTTGTTTGAGCAGATTCAGGGCAGCTTCACACAGTTTAATAAAAATAATTTAAGATAATTGAATAGAAGATCAACATATAAATTCTTGCTTGCTGGTTTTATGTGCCTTGTCTTATTCAGTGGTTGCTTTAAAGCAAACCACGGAGTAAGAATTCCCAGGCTGGACCCCAAGTATGGGTATAAGGACAAAGAGCCTATGGGGGGTTATGTTGCTTATCACTACCTCAATTCACTTTTCAATTATGGAGTGACTGATGTTATTGATAAGCCTTTTTCCAAGTTGCGCTATGAGATCAACTATGATAAATCGCTTTACGTTATTGTTGCAAAAGCGGTTTTCATGAGTAAAGATGACCTTGAAAGCATGATGAATTATGTGAGTAATGGTAATACGCTTTTTATAAGCGCAGAATATATCGATGAGAAATTGATTGATACACTGGGTGCGAAAATTTCATTTGACTTTTCTATTTTTTTTGCGCAAAGTGAATACAATATGGAAAAAAAAGATACCTGGCTTTCACTGGCTCATGAATCCAATGCAAATAAGGAAGTATGGTTTCTTTTTTGTGCCTTTTAATAATAAGGTACTTTCTTATGATACATCAGCTACGCAAGAATTGGGATATAATGAAAATAATGATCCTAATTTCATTGCTATCGATCATGGACAGGGGAAATTCATCCTGCACATAGCACCGGCAGCTTTCAGCAATTATTTCTTACTTGCTGGCAATAATAAAGAATATCTTGAAAAATCTTTTTCTTATTTCAAAGCAGAGACCAGTTCGGTTTATTGGGATAATTATTACAGGTTGAGAAAAAGTTCTGACGAAAACTTCTCTATCGTTAATTTTTTTAAAAAACAACCTCCGTTGTATTATGCTTTCTTGCTAACACTTGCTGCCTTGCTGATCTTTATTGCTTTTGGCGGAAGAAGAAGGCAGCGATTGGTTCCTGAACGGATCCCTAATAATAACACTACAATATCTTATACAGAAACGATTGGACGGCTTTACCTTCAGAAAAAAGATAACAGGAATATTGCTTTGAAGATGTTTACTTATTTTCTTGAATACGTCAGGAATAGTTATTATTTAAACACACAAAGTTTGAATAATGAATTTTCTGAAGCCTTATCAAGGAAAAGTGGCGTACCGGAAACAAGAGTAAAACACCTGTTGCAATTGATGGATGACACAGATCGGTCAGAAAATATCAATGACGTACGCTTACTCGAATTACACAATCTTATACAAGAGTATTTTAAAAAATAAACCATGGAAGAAACAGTTTTTCAGCAAAGGACGGATCTAACAAAATTGAACGAAGCTGTTAATGCAATTCGCGACACGATAGGCAAAGTAATAGTTGGCCAACATAAGATGGTCGACCTGATGATCGCAGGCCTGCTATCTGATGGACATATTTTGATAGAAGGCGTTCCGGGTGTCGCAAAAACATTAAGTGCAAAGCTGCTTGCGAAGATCATTGATGTAAATTTTTCAAGAATACAGTTTACACCCGACCTGATGCCTTCTGATGTATTGGGTACTTCAGTTTTTAATCCCGGGGAAGGAGCTTTTCAATTCAAAGCCGGACCAGTTTTCAGTAATATTGTTTTGATCGATGAGATAAACCGTGCTCCTGCAAAAACACAAGCTGCCTTGTTTGAAGTAATGGAAGAAAGGCAAGTGACAATTGATGGGCATACTTATTTTATGAAGCCTCCATTTATTGTTTTGGCTACGCAAAATCCGGTAGAGCAGGAGGGAACTTATCGTTTGCCTGAAGCACAACTGGATCGTTTTCTTTTTAAGATCGATATTGGTTATCCTTCTTTACAGGAAGAAGTAACGATACTTGAAAGGCAACATCATCTGAATCAAAAAGATCTTTTGAAAGATATTCCGAAAGTATTATCAGCAGCAGACATAGAAGCTTATCGAAATACAATTATGCAAATAAATGTAGAAACTAAGCTTCTTGAGTTCATCGCTAAAATTGTAAATGAAACCAGGAACAATCCTTCACTTTATTTGGGTGCATCACCAAGAGCATCACTAAATATTTTAAAAGCTGCAAAATCAATAGGCGCCATCAAGGGTCGTGATTTTATTACACCAGAAGATATCATTGAAGTAGCGCCTCATGTATTGAGACATCGGATCATTTTATCTCCCGAAAAAGAAATGGAAGGAATTACCGCCGATGAATTGATAGAAAAAATTATTAAGTCAATTGAAATTCCGCGTTAGGCATGTTACTTCTTCTTTTAATACTTGCGGGTGGTGCGTTATGGTTAATCGCCAATTTCTGGCTAAAGACTTTATTTTTTAATAATCGTTTTTTTTGGACATGCGGCATTATTGTTATTTTATTTCTTATTTCTTTTTTTTACCCGGTATTTTTTGAACCTGTCAAAGTGATCTTTGCTGTTTTTTTATTGTTGATTGTTACCGATGCCGTGTTCCTTTTTGCATTCAGGAGCAAACCGGTTGCGAACAGGGTCATTGCAGAGCGATTAAGCAATGGAGATAAGAATCCTGTTGTTTTGCAAGTAAGGAATGCATATCCGTTTACTGTTAAAATGCGGGTAATTGATGAATTACCCGATCAGTTTCAATCAAGAAATAATTTTTTTGAAACAACATTCAGAGCCGGACAGGAAAAGAGATTTGATTTTTTCCTGAGACCGGTTGAAAGAGGGGAGTATCATTTCGGTGATCTGATCATTTATGCCAGTTCATTGCTCGGTTTTCTCAGTAAGCGATTTGATTCAAAGGCCCGACAAATGGTTCCTGTTTATCCTTCTTTTTTTCAAATGAGAAAATATGATCTTATTGCGAGAGATGCACAAACAAATGAAGCCGGAACAAAGAAATTAAGAAAGCTCGGTCTTAGCCTGGAATTTGAACATGTAAAAGAATATACCCGGGGTGATGATATAAGAATTATTAACTGGAAAGCTACTGCAAGAAAAGGTGGGCTGATGGTTAATAATTATTTAGATGAAAGATCGCAACAGGTTTTTTGTGTAATAGATAAAGGAAGGCTGATGAAAATGCCTTTTGATAAACTCTCATTACTGGATTATGCCATTAATGCATCGTTGGTAATGTGTAATGTAAGTTTGCGCCGCCATGATCGTTTTGGACTTATCACATTTGCAGAAAAGATCGGAACCATTCTTTCCGCTGATAAAAAAGCGACACAACTCCAAAGTGTTTTACAGATACTCTATAATCAAACGACACGATTTTTAGAAAGTGATTTCGAAATGTTGTATAAACAAGTGAGAGCAAATGTTCGCAATCGCAGTTTGTTGATCTTGTTTACAAATTTTGAATCATTCGGAGGAATGCAACGCCAACTGCCGTACCTGCGTATGATCGCAAAATATCACCTGTTATTAGTCGTCTTTTTTGAGAATACAGAGTTAAAAGATCTCGCAGGAAAAAAAGCAAAGGATATCGAGGGAGTTTATGTAAAAACAGTGGCCGAAAAATTCATGCATGAAAAGAAAATGATCGTAAAAGAACTTCAAAATCACGGGATACTTTCTATTCTTACCACTCCGGAAAATCTTACCGTTAATACCGTGAATAAATACCTTGAACTGAAAGCAAGGCAGGCAATCTAGTACATTTGCTGAAATGAATAAGCCGATAACAATTTTTGAAGAAGGACAAGTGTTGTTAATTGATAAGCCAATTGAATGGACATCATTCGATGTGGTAAGAAAGATCAGGAATTTAATTCGTATAAAAAAAGTGGGGCATGCGGGTACTCTTGATCCATTAGCGACAGGTTTATTAATTGTATGCACGGGTAAATTCACCAAAAGGATAAATGAATTTATGGCGCAGGAAAAAGAATACACTGGCAGTTTTACTCTTGGCGCTACCACACCTACTTATGATCTTGAAAGTGAACCTGTCAATATTAAAGACACGAGTTTGATCACAAAAGAAGAAATAGTAAACGCAACAAAACAATTTATTGGTGAGATAATGCAGGTGCCACCTGCGCATTCAGCTATAAAAATTGACGGTAAAAGGGTGTATGAATTAGCACGACAAGGGAAGGAAGTTATAATAGAGCCAAGAAAAATTGTTATAAAAGAATTTGAAATAACTAAAATAGAAATGCCCGTTGTTTTTTTTCGTGTTGTGTGCACTACCGGTACTTATATCCGAAGTCTTGCAAATGATTTTGGCGAGGCACTTGGTTGCGGCGGATACCTCAGCAGCCTGTGCCGTACAAGAATAGGCGACTCAAAACTTGAAGATGCAAAGCCGATGATTGAATGGGAAAATGAAATAAAAAATATCAGAATGCAAATGGATAGTTGATGCCAAGTTGTACAATTCCGTCCAGAGGGAAATTATAAAACCATTTATTTTGACTGGCAACCTTATCAGGCTGAGGAGTTGGATTTTTAACTTTTAAGCCATAATCCAACCTTATTTTTATAAAATCAAAATCCATGCGTAGCCCTGTGCCAACACAAACAGCCATATCTTTAAAAAATTTTGCGCCTGTAAGAGTGCCGTCTGGAAAATCAGGATTCTTTCTCAGGAACCAAACATTCCCGATATCAGTAAAAAGACAACTACTGAAATCATATCCAAACAATTTTACTAATGGAAAACGATACTCAAAGTTTGCCTCAAATTGAAAATCGCCAAACCTGATTGGTACATCATTTCTGTATTCCAGGGTAGAACCGGGTCCTAATAATTGTAAGCCCCATGCCCGCATACTGTAAGGACCACCGGCAGTAAATTGTTTAAAATAAGGCATTTGTGGATTTGTCGGTCTTTCTCTTGTGGTCATCGCATAACCTGCACCCACGTACCCACGGATCACAAAAGATTTTTTCCTTGCAAGCTGCATATTCCTTATGAATTCTGCATCGATTTTAATAAACTTAAACAAGCTATCAAACACTTTTATGTTGACATGGCTGGCAAGCAAACCGGATTCCTCAAAATTGACCCTGAATATTTGTGAAGCCTTCCTTCTTCCGCCACGAATAGAAAAACCTGATTGAATAGAAAAGACTACTCCATTTTCCGGGAAAACTGTTTTAAGAGATGGATTTTGATTCAAAAACTTAATGAGGCTATCTCTTTTTATTATATGTTCAAATTCAATATTAGGAAGTTTTAAATAAGCTGTTTTATTTTTCCATTGAGTACTATAACCCCATGCTGCATTCAAAGAAGTAAGATTGAAAAAATCTTTTCGCTCAGTGTTTGCTAATGCAAATGAAAGATCGGTCCTGAAATTATCTCTGAATTTTTCGGGTATCCATTTTAAATTTGGTATAGGCTTTGGAAAAACGATCGTATGACTGATGCTGGTTTGAATTGTTTTTACAAATTCTCCATTGGGGCTTACTTCGGTAGTATATCGTGCGACAGTGGAAGATCTGTTAGCAGATTTCCCGAAATTGTTATTTGTTAACTGAACATTCGCACCAAGACCTAAAAGATTTCTTTGCGCATTATCCAGCAAGTTTAGTGAGCTAGTACTATTGAAACTTCCTTCAATATTTGCTGTAAAAGAATATTTGTTACCCGGGGTCAGGTATAATTCAATGTCAACAGTATCGCCGGGATCTCTTGGCATTTGTTCGACATTCACAGCACGCCATGGTCCTAAACTATTAAAACGGCTAATTGTTTTTACAAATCTTCTTTCATTATAAAGGTCCCCTTTTTTGAAGTATATATTTTGAGCAAGAAATTTTTTCCTGAATAAATTTCTGTAAGAAACAAAAGTGAAATTGCTATCATATACAAATCTCGTTGGCGTTCTTCCAACGGTATCGATAATATTAAAATCCGGATATATTGTCGTATTGCCCACGAAAAATTTTTTCAGTTTGTCAACATTATAACCAGGTCTTAACCTTATTTCAACATCTATGGTGGGTGAATCACGTCTTCTTCTTAATTCCTCCAGCAATTGTATATCAAATGGATCAATAGTTGGACGAAGTATTGCAAGGTTAAGTGTATCCCAAACCCCGGAAAGCTCTTCAAAACTAAATTTGAGATAACCGTTTTCTCTATAGAGTTCTACAAGCCTGTTCAATTCATCGGAGATCAATGGCTGCGCAAATGCATCTCCTTTTTTTAAAACCATTTTTGATTTTGAAGCATCTGTCAAAGCCTGCAGTTCAGAATTATTGATCACATGACTAAGTGAATCAATCCTAAAAAGCTGATTTGGGGTTACGTTAAAATTTACAGTAGTTCGCAGTTGAGGGTGAGTGGAATCGGATCTTACAGGTATAGTATCTGTAATTGTAGTATAGGAAATGGAATTGCGTAAATACCCCAATTTGTGAAGCGAAGCTTTCATATAAATAACAGAACGATCTGCGTATGCACTGTCAAATACTGGCGGATTCTCTCTTCTGGGTCTGTTAATGCCACCGTAACCTTTTTTGAATGATATGAATTTGTAAGTCGTTTTGGCGTTCATACTGTCATGAAGCTGTGTTCCTAATTGAGATTCTAAGGCATCTTTTTGTTCCTTGGAGAAATCACCTTCAATTTTGATATTTGTTTTCCAAACGAAAGCCTTATCAATAGGATAATCTTTTGGAACAACGCTGCAGGAAGCCAGGAAAAAAATGATAAGGGCTACGGCAATAGATGCAGTAAGAAAACTTTGTGGCTTGGCTTCTAACATGCTAAATTTAAAGAAATTATGATTAGTAAAAATCAGGTCAAATATATTCAAAGTTTAGGCCAGAAAAAATCAAGAGATTTTGAAAATCGCTTTATTGCTGAAGGCCCCAAATTAGTAAATGAATTATTAACTGCAGAGAATTGCGGGATAGTTCAGCTTTTTGCGTTGAAGGAATGGATCGATGAAAATCCAAATGCAAGTAAGAATACAGAAGTTATTGAATTATCAGGCGTGGAATTAGAAAGAATCTCACAACTATCTACGCCAAACCAGGTATTGGCTGTTATTGAAAAAATACAATGGAAGAATGATCCGGAAGTTAAAGGAAGCATATCATTGGCATTAGATACAATACAAGATCCGGGAAATATGGGAACGATCATCAGGCTTGCTGACTGGTTTGGGATAAAAAATATTTTTTGCAGCACTGATTGTGCTGATATTTACAATCCGAAAGTGGTACAGTCCTCGATGGGAAGCATTAGCAGGGTAAGAGTGGAATACACAGATATTTTATCATGGTTGACCGAAAACAATGATGTACGCATATATGCAGCCGTATTGAATGGGAAGGATATAACTAAAATGGAAAAAATAAAAGAAGGAATTATTGTTATTGGCAATGAATCAAAAGGCATCAATGAAGAAATGCTAAAACTTGACAACATTCAGATCACAATACCGGGAAAAGGAAAAGCTGAATCGCTAAACGCTGCTGTTGCGACTGGAATTATATTGTCTCATCTTGTAGAATAGCCAGCAACTGGTAATTTGAACTATCTTATCTAAACTGTATTGCTTTCACTGGTTTTACTTTTTTTACAATGTAGGTTGGTATCATTAGTATAAGTAAGCTAACCAGGAAAGTAAGAACACAAACCAGGAATACCTGCCACCAAATAATTTTTACTGCAGCCTCACTCATATAATAGGCTTCTTCCTCCAGTTTTATAAAGCCGGTAGCTTTTTGAAGATACAATAACCCAAGTCCTAAGATGGCGCCAAAGAATATCCCGATCAATGTGATGATAATTGAATGACGAAGAAAAATTTTCTGCACCATCCAGTCCGTTGCGCCGAGTGCTTTTAATATCCCAACCATCCTGATCCTTTCAAGAACTAAAATGATAAGGCATGTAATAAGATTTATAACCGCTACGAGTACCATAAATCCTATCAACACATTGCGGGTAAGATTTTGCAAATTCAACCAGTCAAAAATATTGGGGTAAATGCTTCTTATGGGTTCTGCATCCCAGGTTGCGGGAAAATCAGGCAGTGCATAAAGGTCTTCACTTGCTTTTTCCATTTTGTCAAAATCATGAAGAAAAACTTCATAGCCACCGATCTCATTTTCTTTCCAGTCATTCAGTCTTCTTATCAACTTAAGATCGCCAATAGAAATTTGTTTATCATAGTCGTCGATCCCTGTTTTGTAAATACCAACTATCTTGATCTTTTCTCCTCTTAACGACCTGTCTGGCCGGATAAAATAAATTCTTATACTATCATTCACTTTTACCTGGAGTCGTTTTGCTGTGTAAGTAGAAACAAGGATCTCGCGGGCATAGCTGCTGTCCTTAAAATTTATCCAGCGACCTTCTTTTAAAAATGGCTTCAGTAGGTTAACGTCAAATTCTTTATTAAGGCCTTTTAATAAAACACCTTCCATTGCATCGCCGCCTTTCAGCATTGCATAACGGGTAGCATATGGATGCATGTTCCTGACACGGCTATCTTTTTTAATCGCTGCTTCTGCATTTGGATCTCTTTCTATGGGGATCTCTTCTGTAACCGGGCCACTTAATGCTTGTTTAATTTGAACCCTTATATGTCCTGAAAAACTAAACACTTTATTACTTACCGTTTCCTGGAAACCGTTTACAAGAGCAAGTGTCACGATCATTACGGCCACACTTACAATAGTAGCACCCACGGAAAGACGGATGATGAACCGTGAAAATGAATTTTGACGGTTAAATGCTATTCTATTTGCTATAAAGCCTGCAACGTCCAAGGTGTGAATTTTGTCTGTCAAAAGTAACCGTTGAAAAAGATTTATCCTCTTTTTCATCATAATTTCACAATATTGTATACAATATCTGGTTTATTTATTTAACCCAAATGAAACGATCTATTTTATTCTTCTTTTTATCAATAACACTGGCTGTCAATAGCCAAATACCTGACCATGTCTATAAATCAAATATTCGGTCAGTCAGATTGCATAAGGCAGGCGATCCTTATAGTTATCCCATCATCAGGCTGAATAGTACTGAAGATCTTGATCTGTATTTTGATGATCTTGAGGGAGACATAAAATACTATTATTATACTTTCCAGCTTTGCAATGCCGATTGGTCACCCAACACTGAGCTTCGCACTTTTGATTATCTAAGAGGGTTTTTATCAAACAGGATAGCCACTTACCGAAATTCATCGATCGCTTTTGTAAAATACACCAATTACTATGTAAGGTTGCCTGACAAAAATTGTGCACCTACCAGGTCGGGTAATTATTTATTAAAAGTTTTTTTAGATAGCGATACTTCAAAAGTAGTTTTTACAAAAAGATTGCTTGTCTTAGATGTAAGATCGTCGATCACCGGATCAGTGATGCAACCATATAGCGGCACACTTTTCAGGACTCATCAGAAACTACAGGTAGCAGTCAATCTTAACCCGGAGTTAAATGTATTCAACCAACATGACGTAAAAGTTGCGCTATTGCAAAACTATGCGTGGCCAACAGCTGTTTATTTAGAAAGACCAAACATTTATCGTGGAAATTATTTTGAATATACTGACGAAAGAACCAATTCATTTCCTGCTGGCAAGGAATGGCGATGGATCGATCTTCGAAGTATCCGGTTGATGAGTGATCGAATGCAACGTATCGACAAACAGCCGACACGGACTGATGTTTATGTAAAACCAGATAATGAAAGAAAGCAACAGATCTATTATTATTATCGTGACATGAATGGCTTTTACTCCATCGAAACAACGGATCATGTAAATCCATTTTGGCAATCAGATTATGTATATACGCATTTCACTTTTTTCCCGCCAGGTAATCAGCAATATCCTGAACGTGATATTTATTTATTCGGTGAGTTTACTAATTATGCTACTGATGAAAATTCCAGGATGGAATTTAATACCGAGAAAGGAGCTTATGAAAAAACGCTTTTGTTGAAGCAGGGAGTTTATGATTATTCATACGTCACAGTTCCTGTAAAAAAGTCTGACGAGCAGCCAAGTTTTGATAATACAGAAGGAAATTATCCAAACACCGAGAACGTTTATCTGGTTTTGGTTTATTATCGCCCTTTTGGCGGCAGATCCGATGAATTGATCGGCTTTGCAAGGCTCAATTCATTGCTTGCAAAATAATTTTTATTTACCTGCCTTATCGCTTCGATTAAAAGACCCCTGCAAGTTTATCCTGAACTTATCGAAAGGCTCCACTCATCAACTTTTTGTCAATGGTGAATTGTCAATAAGAAAAACTCCACTTAAAACTACTCACCATTCACAATTGACCATTCACGATCACATCTTTTTCGCATCTTCCAAAAACTTAGCAAGACCGATATCAGTAAGCGGATGTTTTAATAAGCCAAGAATAGATTCAAGAGGGCAGGTGCAAACATCTGCGCCGGCTTGTGCACACTGAACAATATGATTTGGATTGCGGATAGAAGCAGCCAGCACTTCTGTTTTATATCCTTGAATGGTATAGATCTGAACAATTTGCTCGATCAGTTGCACACCATCCCAGCCGCTATCATCAATACGACCAATGAAAGGGGAAATATAAGCTGCTCCTGCTTTAGCTGCAAGAATTGCCTGACCCGCAGAAAAACAAAGTGTGCAGTTTGTACGAATGCCATTATCAGTAAACCATTTAATAGCTTTTACGCCATCTTTTATCATCGGAACTTTTACAACAATATTCTTGTGTATTGCTGCCAGCTTCTTTCCTTCTTCCACGATATCTTTAAAATCAGTGGAAATAACTTCAGCGCTGATATCTCCATTTACCATTTCACAAATGGTTTTGTAATGTGCCATCACTGCATCAATACCTTTTATTCCTTCTTTTGCCATCAGTGAAGGATTGGTGGTAACCCCATCAAGAATTCCAAGTTCATTTGCTTCTTTAATTTGTGCAAGGTTGGCTGTGTCAATAAAAAATTTCATTATTGTTTATTTTTTAGTTTTCTATTCTTGGTTCCATGTTTTCTATTGACGGCGTATAGTTCTCAGAGAAAATGCTGTCAGATGGAGTTTGTGAAAATTCTAATAGTTCTTTTTCAAAATTACTTGTACGTTGTATCACACGAATTGTAATGATGATCGCTGCGATCGATATTATTTCACCAAAGAATTCAACTTTTGTTGCAGTTAAAAGCCCATCAACATTGTCTGCGCCCCTGGTTGCAAAAGCAGTGATATACCCAAAAAAATTATTTACTAAATATAATGCCCACCACCAGCCAATAATTGCGCCTGACTGTGGCATCCCAAATCTTTCTTTTATCGCATTTTGAGTTCCCATCCATATATCTTCCATGATCTGGTAGGGCCAGAATAAACTTAGAATTGGAACAAACCAACTTCCTGCTGCCCAACCTTCAGAATGCCTTGCATTGTGCCATGACAGGCTATGCAAATTATAATAAGCTCTTCGAAACCACATTATAAAAAAGATCATCGACACAACAAGCATAATAAAGTTGACCACCGTGATCACAGTTCTGAGAGTGTCGCTTGTTTCCAGTGTCTCCATATCAATATTTCCCGGATTGGCCTGTACATCAATTAATAGATAATACTGCCATCCTAAAGAGAACATGTTTAAAATTGTGACACCGAGCATTATCCAGAAAATAGAAATGGCCTGTTTGGCCCTTACTGTGTTGTCTCTTAATAGAACCATTAAAAAAAGACTTTGGATGGGGAGAATAAAAAAAATGGCAGGCTCCTCACATCGCACCGCTACAACCACTTATCCTTGCTGCCTTCCGGCCCTGGGGAGGTTCAGCAGGAGCTGGTCGTGTAAGACCTGCCGCCGCAAAGATAGGGGGATGAAGGCAGTCGTGTTGCTTGAATTTTTAATGTTGAAAATTTTAATTACCGCGATTTGATTTTCCATTTTTTTGCGGCTTATTCTTCAGAACATCATCGGTTGTAGGCAGCATTTCGTCATCCGGTTTTCTCTTTATCCAGATCGTAACTTCTTTCCACAATTTTGGATTAGTTTTCAAAATTGCTTTTATGGTGATCTTTTCTGTTGTTGGGTTATCAGGAAGGACTAATTCAGTGCCTTCAAATGTTCCATAGCTTGTAGTGAACGTGAGATCTTTTGCTGTCAGTGGCATCCATTTACCATCTGAAGTTTTGCCATCAACATTTATATAATTATGCGTGCCTTTTTTCAGACTATCGGTGTACAGGTGAAAAGAGATGCTGTCAATTTTCTGGGCATTGCTCAAAAAAGCGGATAAGATCAGGACTGTAGAAAGAAAAATTTGTTTCATCGTCTTATTAAGTTGCAAAATTGATGCAAAGAGTTGGCAGCTCGTGTTAAAATTTTAGTTAGCATTTATTTTTCTCCATTCACCCGGTGACAACTGTTTTACTTTCTTAAATATCCGGTTAAAATTGGGAAGATTCATAAAGCCACAATTGTAGCAGATATCGCCAATGGTTTTATCTTCTGTCAGCAAACGGCAGGCATGGTTAACCCGTATCTCATTCAAAAAATTGATATAAGTTTTTCTTGTTCTTGTTT
>DATHDP010000144.1:0-14735 GCA_035318985.1 Chitinophagaceae bacterium | reverse complement strand
TCACATTATTAATGATCTCATTGCTCACATCGGCTAAAAAATCATAAGGCAAATGCGCCCAATCAGCTGTCATTCCATCTACACTCGTTACTGCACGCAATGCAACCGTAAACTCATAGGTTCTTTCATCACCCATCACACCAACACTTTTCACCGGCAATAAGATTGCGCCAGCCTGCCATACCGTTGCATAGAGCTTTCTATCTTTTAATGCTTTTATATACACATCATCTGCTTGTTGCAACAAATTCACTTTTTCTTCATTCACTTCACCGAGAATTCGTATAGCAAGTCCCGGGCCGGGAAAAGGATGACGGTCGATCATCTCAGGCGGGATTCCCAGCTCTCTTCCCACTTTTCTTACTTCATCTTTAAATAAAGAACGCAAAGGTTCTACCAGTTCAAGATGCAGGTGCTCGGGTAATCCACCAACATTATGATGTGATTTTATCGTTTGCGAGGGGCCATGCACTGACATGCTTTCAATTACGTCAGGATAAATAGTGCCCTGTCCAAGTAAACCAATGCCCTCAATTTTTTTTGCTTCTTCCTGGAAAATATCAATGAATAAACTGCCGATCACTTTTCGTTTTGCTTCAGGATCAGTTTTACCCGACAGGTCATGATAGAAACGCTGTTTCGCATCGATACCTTTTACATTCAATCCAAGTTTGGCATATGTGGTCAATACATTTTCAAATTCATCTTTGCGAAGCACACCATTGTCAACAAATATTCCATAAAGACGATCGCCGATCGCTTTATGAATTAAAGTGGCGGCAACAGTAGAATCAACTCCACCGCTCAACGCCATTATTACTTTGCGATCGCCAATTTGTTTTTTTAGTGTTTCAACGGTGTCAGAAATAAAATGCGCCGGTGTCCAATCCTGGCTGCAACCACAGATGTTCACTAAAAAGTTGTGCAGTATTTTTTTACCCTCGATGCTATGATATACTTCGGGATGAAATTGTAAACCGTAGAGAGGAAAGTCGTGAGTGGTGAGTGGTGAGTAGTGAGTTCCGTTTGACTTTTGACCTTTCACGTTTGACTTCTTAAATGCCGCGATCGGAATACTCTCTGTCGTAGCGAGCAATTCAAAACCTTCCGGTAATTCAAGAATTGTATCCGCATGGCTCATCCACACCTGGCTTTTTTCCATCACATCATGCAGCAGCACATCATCCTTTTTTTTGTGAAGCAAAGCTCTTCCATATTCCCGCTTATTACTTTTTTCCACACGACCGCCAAATCGTTTCGCAGTAAGTTGAGCGCCGTAACAAACCCCCAGCACTGGTACACGGTCAACCATGAATTGCACATTTACATCCGGAGAGTTCACATCATTAACTGAAAATGGCGAGCCACTCAGGATAATGCCCTTAAGCCCCGGTTCGTACTCAAAATTTTTATGATAAGGAATTATCTCGCAGTAAACGTTCGCTTCTCTTACAGCACGGGCAATCAGTTGGGTATATTGAGAGCCAAAATCAAGGATCAGTATTTTTTCCGTCATGGCTGCGAAGATAGCCAGTTTATAGTTTTTCGTTTTTGGATTATGGTTACCAGCATAAGTTCCATGATTGAGCTTCCGTTGCGACGCTCCGTTAAAGGTCCCGTTCATTATTAAACAATGGCGTCGCAGTTTATCCAGAGCGAAGCGAAGGATCGCACTCTTGTACTTTCTGCTCGCTACTCAACTTCTCATACTCTACCATTGTCACCCTGAGCTTGTCGAAGGGCTAATCAGCTTTTGAGTATTTCTCACAGATGACACAGATTTACACAGAAAATCCGTGAGCATCCGTGTAATCTGTGAGATTTAATCTTCCTGTAACCTGTTCCCGTTGTTCGTAGTCTTATCAGTTTCCAAACAGGAAAACTATTTACCTTCGGAATACTAAAACCAAAACAATGAAAAAAATAGCTCTCTTCTCATTGATCATTCTTGTATTTGTAAGTGGCTGTCGGGAAATGGCAGGCAGGCGGGTAAAGGGTAGTGGTCATGTTATAACTGAAGACAGGACTGCATCAGGATTTAACAATGTCGATATATCCGGGGCTTTGGATGTTTATGTCAAACAAGATTCAGTTGCTTCTGTAAAAGTGGAGGCTGACGATAATATATTAGAGTATATCCAGGTGCATTCCGATGGTTCGACACTTGAAATATATACGGAGAATAATATAAGATTAAAACCCACTAACAAGATCAAAGTATATATAAGCAATCCCCAATATAAAGAGATCCATGTTTCTGGCGCCAGTAATGTTCGTTGTGAGAACGAGATCACATCAGCTGATGTGATTGACGTAAGCCTGAGCGGAGCCAGTACTGGAAAATTGGAATTGAATGCTCCGAAAGTATCGGTTGATCTTACCGGTGCAAGTAATGCAAGTGTAAAAGGGAAAACAAAAGATTTTGAAGGAAGTGCCTCTGGTGCAAGCGAGATCAGGGGTTTTGATCTGCTTTCGGAAAATGCAAATGTGGATGCAAGCGGCGCCAGTCATATCGAGATATTTGCAAGCGTAAAAATAGACGGACAAGCATCAGGCGCATCAAGTGTAAATTACAAAGGCAATGCTCAGTCAAATGTGGACAAATCCGGAGCCAGCAGTGTGAATAAAAAAGACTAGCAAAAAAAAGTTAATATTAGAAAAACCCGTCCCGCCTTATACGGGACGGGTTTTTTTTGCGTTAATTTTATGTCTTAACCCTTATACCTCTTTCACCCATGAAACAATCCTCTAAACAATCAGCCTTAACTTCAGTTAGTTATTTACTTGTCGGTTTCTTAAGTTTATTTATTGCATTCCCGATCTTTATTTTAATACATAAACAATTGCCGGATTATGATTGGCCAATTCACTCTGACAGGATATTACTTTTCCTTCTAGTGGTGGTATTTGTATTGCTGTTGCTAAGTATGTTTCGTCCTATTATCAATTTTATTTTCATTGGTTCATTGATCTTATTATTGTACGGTACATTCACTGAAACGTACGGGTTTCAAAATCTTGCCACCGATTATAAAGCAATGTTCTCCGCTATGAAAACAAATTCAGATGACGGGAACACCATGATCCTTGACGATTCAAAATTTTATTACAAGACGGATATCTTAGCAGCTACTACAGATAAAAATGCAGAAGTAAGAGGGTTTGCAATAAGGGCAGCCAACGCAAATTTTAAAAATGAACAAAATCTTCATGAAAGGTATCGTGACATCATACAATGCTTTGGCGTTTTCAAAAAAATAAACCGTAATTGGAATTATGTGAATGACCCGGTGGGCCAGGAATATTTTGCCAAAGCAAGTGAGTCGGTAAAATTTCTTGCCGGTGATTGTGATGATCATGCGATCATGATGGTGGCAGCTATTAAATCAATTGGAGGCACAGCAAGATTTGTTGCAACCACAGGACATCTGTATCCTGAGATATGGATCGGTGATAAATTTGACCTTCCTAAAATAGAAGACCTGATTAAGAATGTTCTTTTTCCAATCGAAAGTAAAGGACAGAGCCTGCATTATCATACAGACCCCGATGGAAAAATATGGTTGAATCTTGATTATACGGCAGCCTATCCCGGCGGAAGATATTATTCAGAAGCTATTCTTGGAATTTTGAAACCGAAATAAATTATTAGAGATGATGGATGATTATTAAGTGAAGTTAACTATGCCTTTATAACTCACTACTGACCATTCACCACTCACAAGTTCACATATCTCACCATAATTTTTATATCCCTGTTTCTTCCTTTATCATCAGTGCAGGAAATTTTTACAGGTCCTTCATCTGGAATAAAGAATTGTTTTTCTCCCGGTGTTGAAGCTTTATAAAATTTATTATTAATATACCAAAACACTTTGCTTACATCGGTGGCAGTTTTGCAGGTAAGCTGTAAAGGATCTTTGCTTTTTTTACTTATCAAATATTCGGAGCCGTTTGAAGGCGAAGTGATCGTCGGTGCATTGCCCTTGAATATTATTTCGCAATCAGGATTGTGTGGCGGGATCTTTTGATAAGCGATCTTATGATCTTCAAACCATGCCTGCATTTCAGGCTCCGTTACTTTATAGGTCTTCTTTTTATAACCGGCCTGCGGTGCACAGTTCTTGCAGTAAGAGATCTTTTCATCAGCGGATACAAGTACTTCCTGTATGTTGTTGCATTTTGCCGTGGATGAGATGAGTGGAATAAAATAATCCATCACTAAATTTTCACAATGATCGGCTGGTAACATTCCCGTTTCGGAACAAACCATTCTTGTGTCACAATCTTTTGGTTGTGTGAACCATTCCTGGTCGCTGTCGTAATCTATCGTATTAAAAATTTTGAATAATAAAGGTGTGGCTGTATTCGAGCCGCTTAGATTGGGAACACCAACACCTGAGAAATTTCCAACCCAAACACCAACAGTATAATTTTTGTTATAGCCAATGCTCCAGGCATCTCTTCTTCCATAACTCGTTCCTGTTTTCCAGGCGATCTTTGGCATCCGTTCAGTTGATTGCCAATTCAACGGAAAATCAGGGCGATTCACTTTTGATAAAATTTCATTGATCATAAAAGCAGCTTCGGGGCTTACCACATTTATCTTTTTATGCACAGTGTCTTTGTCAGAATAGGAAGGTGAGATATAATCGCCATCATTCGCAAAGGCGGAAAACAAGCCAGTGAGTTCTTCCAATGTAGTGCCGCATCCACCAAGGATCATTGATAATCCAAGCTTGTTCCTGTCTTTTTGTATTTGTTTAAAGTCGCAAACGGAAAGTTTTTGTACCAGCTTATCCTTTCCTAATACTCTCAAGCTTTTTACTGCAGGAATATTTAATGAGTGCTCTAATGCATATTCTGTAGTTACATATCCATTATATTTCTGATCATAATTCTCAGGAGCATAACCATTGTAGTTCACAGCTACATCATTCATCACTATTTTAGGTGTAAGCAATCCTTCATCCATACACATTGCATACAACAGAGGTTTCAGGGTACTGCCCGGTTGCCTTATTGCGGCAGCTCCATTTACCTGGCCTGCATCCGTTGTGTCATTAAAATTTGCAGAACCAACATAAGCGATCACATTGTGTGTTTTATTGTCGATGATCACAAGAGAACCGTTATTTATACTGCGTAACCGTTGTGCTCTTATATAATCTTCTACTATCTTTTCTGCTTTTAATTGTGTATTCAGATCAAGATGTGTTTTATAATAATAGCCGCCCTTATTGTATAGTTTATTGGAAAGATGCTTTGCAAAATGCGGAACAGTGTTTCTTGTTGCTGTTAGCGGTTCGGCCAAAGCATCTTCGATCTCTTTTTCAGTAAACACTTTATCGGCAGCAAATTTTTTTAACCATCGATTTCTTTCCTTCACGATCAGGTCATTGGTTCTTCCCATTACCAGTGAAGACGGCCGGTTGGGTATAATACTTAGCGCTGTTATTTCAGCAAGCGAAAGGTGATCAGGATTTTTTGAAAAATATAAAAGTGAGGCAGCTTTTACGCCTTCAAGATTTCCTCCATAAGGCACAAGGTTTAAATACATCTGCAGAATTTCATCCTTACTGTATTTCCATTCTAATTGAAATGCCCTGAACATTTCGATCATCTTACTCCCGATATTTCTTTTTCGTGGTTCTAATGCCCTTGCCACCTGCATGGTGATCGTACTGGCTCCGCTGGTGCGTTTCATCCGGAAAACATTCTTGAAGGTTGCACGGATAACCGCAATTGGGTTTACCCCCGGGTGATAATAAAAGTATTTATCTTCTTTAGCAATGATCGTTTTGCGAAGAAGGGGAGATATCTCGTTCAACTCCGTTTTCATTCGCCATTTCTGGTCTTTGGTCAGGTAGGCATTTATAACTTCTCCGTTCTTATCGGTTATGATCGTTGAGTATTCTACATTAGTTTTTAGAGGGAAAATGAGGCTCAGTAAAAAGAAAAGGATGATCAAACCTATAACAGCTATGCCAAGGCGTTTGAAAAAAAGGATCATATGTTCTTTAGTGATGCGGAACTTCATGTTTGTTTTATCTGCTATCGGTGCCACGGTTTTGAACCGTGGCACCGATAATTGAGCCGGTCAAAGAATATTATTTATATCATCATAACCAATTTGACGGTACGAATCTTGATAAAATGTCACCATATTTAATCCAAGCAGCTTTATTGCAAGCTCTTTGTTACATAAAGTTCCATTTCGCTTGCTACAATAATCAACAAAGGATGAATATTCCCAATCTTCCATTCTCGCTACTAGATTAGCTTTAATAGGATTTTGATGAATGTAGTGAAAGACGGTTAGATCATAGTTCCTGCTTCCCTTCACAATTGGTTTTGCTTTGGTATTTTGTTGGAATAGTGATCCTGAAAATTGATTCTGTTTATTTATCGCCTGGGTATAAGAGCTCAATAAAAGCCTGATTCCTTCTGAAAGCACATTTTTAGCTTGAGCACGAATTGCTTTTGTAGCAATCGTTCTTTCATTAGAATGAATAAGAAAATGAAAATGATTTGGCATAAGTGAATAAGAAAGAATATCGCAGTAAGGTAGAATATAACGTCTCACTTTTTTTAAAAAGAATATGTAATTATCAGGCTTGAAGAAGATCTTCTGCTGATTATTACCCCTGTTATAAATATGATATAACTCGTTTTTGAAAAATTCCATAATAATATTTTGTGACCAGCAACTTAACATTTATTTATCTTCTAAAATTTGCAATCCAATTTTTCTTACTATTATCTTTCCATACAAATTCTTTTCAACCTGTATGGAGCCTTCTGACCAATCACGGCCTACCCGCGACATTCCTCCTTAGCTTTTTCACAATACTAATTTCTGTTTTTCCTTTTCTTTAAAGAAGAACAAAGAGGATAAATTTTTATCACCCATTTCTTATTTAACTTATCTTTCGGTTACACTCTCAACCAACAAATCTATATGCGTATCAAATCATTCCTGGTAACTATTATCATAGTTGCTATTTTTTTACCTGCCTGTAAAAAGAATGCCGTTCAGCTTGAATATACAAATGCAAAAGGTGAAGTGCCACAGATGGGCAATCTCATATTCCGTTTCAACAAATCTTTAATAAAAGATTCATTGCTCAATGTGTGGGATTCTACTGATTATATTTCATTTAGTCCAAAAATACCCGGTCGTTTTCGCTGGGAAAGCCCGGATCAATTGGTTTTTTCACCGGCAGTTCCACTGCAACCAGCTACCACTTACACTGCCAAATTCAGCAACGAAGTATTGCGTTACAGTAAATATGATAAAGTTGAAGGCGCAGATAAAATAAGTTTTACTACACCGGCACTTGCATTGGAAAATGCACAAGTGGTCTGGACAATGCCGGATGAAGCAACCCGCAATGTTGTTCCTCAACTCGATCTTTTCTTTAATTATAAGATCGATCCAGTAAAGCTCAAAGAAAAATTAGCAATAGAGGTTGATGGAAAAGAAACTTCATTTACACCACAAACAATTTCATCGGATTCAAAAATTTCTTTCAGGCTGGCGAGTTTCAAGCCTGAGGACCGCAACTATGAAACAAAAATTACCATTGGTAAAGGCCTGGCGCCGGAAGGAGGAACAAATTCGATCGCTGAGTCGATCACAGAACATCTTTCTGTTCCTTCTCCATATGTTCTCGCTATTCAAAATGTAGAATCTGAACATGATGGTACCGAAGGGACCATTCGTGTAACCACCAGCCAGCAAATTGTGGAAGCAGACCTTAAATCATATATCAAGTTGGATCCGGCTGTTCAATTCACCACTGAAGTTGATGAAAGCGGCCTGACACTACGCAGTGATAAATTTGACATTGAAAAAAGTTATAAGGTAATATTTAAAGAAGGATTACGTGGAAAGATCGGGGGTGAATTAAAAGAAGAGTCACAACACCAGGTAGCTTTTGGAGAACTGGAAGCTGGTATAAGTTTTACAAGTAAAAAAGCGGTTTACTTGTCAAAACGTGGCGCTAAGAATATTGAAGTGAAGATCACCAGCATTCCAAAAGTAAAACTTACGATCTCAAAGATCTATGAGAGCAATTTACTGATGATGGATCGCTATGGTTATTATCCATCAACCGCCAGTTATAGCAGGTATGAAGATGAAGAATATGATGAATACCGGGGCGGCGGTGATGATGCAATGTTGGGTGATATTATTTATGAAAAAGAAATTGACACACGTTCCTTGCCAAAGAGTGGTGGCGGAAAAATTTTGAATATATCACAATTCGAAGACAGGCTGCCGGAATTTAAAGGCATCTATCATATCCAGATCAGTTCAATGAAAGATTATTGGGTAAGGGATAGCCGTTTTATTTCTGTATCCGATATTGGTTTGGTTGCTAAAGAAGGAGTTGATAAAATATTTGTGTTTACCAATTCTATTAAAACTGCTGAAGGAATGAGTGGAGTAAATGTTTCAGTGTATTCGAAAAATAATCAATTAATAGGAACAGGTTCTACGAACGGTGACGGTGTTGCTGAGATCGTTTATACAAAAAAAGATTTCAGCGGCTTTCAACCTGCAATGATAATTGCAAAAACAGGAGATGATTTTAATTATTTACCATTTAGCTCAACAAGAGTAAATACTTCACGGTTTGATGTGGGTGGAAGAAGAAACAATCCTTCAGGACTTGATGCATTTGTTTATGCTGAAAGAGATATTTATCGCCCGGGTGAAAAAATAAATTTCTCCGTCATACTTCGCAATCGTGAATGGAAAAGTCCCGGTGAGATACCGGTAAAAATGAAATTCCTTTTACCAAATGGAAAAGAATTAAAAGAATTCCGGAAAACATTAAATGAAGAAGGCTCAACAGAAGGAAATATTGAAATGGCGATTTCGGCAATTACCGGTTCTTATACACTGGAAGTTTATACTTCTAATGACCTGTTACTTGCTTCCAAGGATTTTCGTATTGAAGAATTTGTTCCTGATAGAATAAGAGTAAACACAAAGTTGGATAAGGAATTTTTGAAAGCTGGTGAAACAACAACACTTTCAGTGAATGCGATGAATTTCTTTGGGCCACCAGCTGCAAACCGTAAATACGAAACCGAAATTCAAACAAAGCAGAAATATTTTTCACCTGACAAGTTCGAGAAATTTGATTTTAGTTTCTCCAGCGAGAGTAACCCTATAAGTAAAGATGTAAGAGAAGGCACTACTGATGCGGAGGGAAATGCTAAACAGGTTTACTCCGTTCCGGCTAATTTAAAAAATGCGGGTGTTTTACAAACTACTTTTTATACAACCGTGTTTGATGAAACAGGCAGGCCTGTTAGCCGTGCCTCTTCGATCGATGTATTTACCCAGGATGTTTTCTTTGGTATAAAATACGACGGATGGTATTATCATCCTTTGAATCAGCCGGTGCAATTCACATTAGCATCCGTGAATAAAGATGGCAATGCTGTAAATGCAAAAGCAAGAATAGAAATTATAAAAAGAGAATACAATACACATCTTGTAAATAGCGGCGGATACTTCCGGTATGAATCGCAGGAAGATATAAGATCTATAGAAACAAGAGAATTAACAGTTGGCGCTGCTTCTTTGTATTCATTTGTTCCAAGAATTCCCGGCCGTTATGAATTAAGAGTATCCATTCCGGGTGCTAACACTTATGTAAGCCAGGATTTTTACAGTTATGGTCGCTGGGGTTGGTCCGATGATAATTCTTTTGAAGTAAGTAATGAGGGTAATATTGAAATTGAGCTTGATAAAAAAGCTTATTTGGCTGGTGAAACTGTCAGTGCATTTTTTAAAGCTCCGTTTAGCGGAAGAATGTTGGTGACAATGGAAACCGATAAAGTGGTACACTATCAATATGTGAATGTAGAGGCTACAGAAAATAATAATCGATCTGTAAAAGTTGATCTGCCATTGACTTCTGAGCATGTGCCAAATGTTTATATCACTGCGACACTTATCAAAGCACATGAATTATCTGATCTGCCACTTACAGTTGCACATGGATTTAAAAGCGTAAAAGTGGAAGAAAAAAGCAGGAAGATGCAGGTTGATATCGTTGCAACAAAAGCTGTTCGCTCAAAAACGAAACAAAGAGTAACAGTAAAAGCAGCGCCGGGAAGTTATGTTACATTATCGGCTGTTGATAACGGCGTGCTGCAGGTCAGCAATTTTGAAACACCTGATCCGTATGATTTCTTTTACCAGAAAAAAGCATTACAGGTCACTGCATTTGATCTTTATCCATTATTATTTCCGGAAATAAGAGCCAAGTTCAGTAGCACTGGGGGTGATGGTGATTTAGATATGAGCAAAAGAGTGAACCCGATGCCAGCAAAAAGAATAAAAATTGTTTCTTACTGGAGCGGTATACAGAAAGCTAACGGAAATGGTGAAGCAAGTTTTGAATTTTCCATTCCTCAATTCAGTGGTGAAATAAGGTTGATGGCTGTTGCATACAAAGATCAAAGCTTTGGTAGCAGTGAAAATACAATGACAGTTGCTGATCCTATTGTTATCAGTACAGCATTACCAAGATTTTTAAGCCCGGGTGATACAGTAACAGTTCCTGTTACGTTGAGTAACACGACTTCAAAGTCAACAAATATTTCTGCTGCGATCTCAGTTGAAGGTCCATTGAAAATTATTGGAGGCAATAATCAATCTGTAGACATTAATGCTAACAGCGAAGGCCGTGCAGTTTTCCAAATAGCTGCTGATCCGTCAGTAGCTGTTGGTAAAATAAGAATTGCGGTAAATGGCATGGGCGAAAAGTTCAATGACGAAACAGAAATATCCATTCGTCCTGCATCTCCATTGCAAAAAGTTTCGGGTAGTGGTTCTATTGCCGGTGGAACAAATCAAAAAATTAATATTGGCTTAAATGATTTTATTCCATCAAGCATTGCTTACAAACTTGTAGTAAGCCGCTCACCTGCATTAGAATTAGGAGATCATCTTCGTTATCTCGTAGAGTATCCTTACGGATGTACTGAACAAACTGTTTCTGCTGCATTCCCTCAATTATATTATGGCGATATGGCCGATATGATGGGATTGAATCAGAAATTAAAAACAAATGCAAACAGCAATATTCTTGAAGCGATCCGTAAAATAAAAATGCTGCAAACATATAAAGGAGGTATCATGCTTTGGGATAATGATGATACGGAACATTGGTGGGCCACAGTTTATTCGGCGCATTTCTTACTCGAAGCAAAGAAGGCAGGTTTTGATATTGACAACAGTTTAATAGAAACAATACTTGCATATATCAATGGAAGATTAAAGAACAGGGAAACGATCAGTTATTATTACAATCGTAATCAAAGCAAGATGATCGCTCCAAAAGAAGTCGCTTACGGGTTATATGTATTGGCATTGGCAGGGAAAGCCAATACATCAGCAATGAACTATTACAAATCAAACCAGCAATTGCTGGCATTGGATAGCCGCTATCTTTTATCTGCAGCGTATGCAGCGGCGGGTGATAAAAAATCATTCAATTCATTATTGCCTTCGGCATTTGCAGGTGAAGAATCAGTACCGCAAACTGGGGGAAGTTTTTATTCCGATGTTCGTGATGAAGCAATTGCATTGAATGCATTGATCGATGCTGATCCCGGCAATAGCCAGATCGGTATCATGGCGAAACATGTAAGCGATAAATTGAAATCACGATACTGGCTCAGCACACAGGAAAGAGCATTTTCATTTTTATCTCTCGGTAAGTTGGCAAGATCTGCGAATAAATCTGATGTAACTGCTGATATAAAAGTAAACGGCAAGACTGTTGCGAAAGTAGATGGCGGTCAATGGACAGGTAACCAGGCCGCATTGAAAGGAACTAATATCGATATTGAAACAAAAGGAAGCGGACGTCTATATTATTTCTGGGTAGCCGAAGGTATCAGCACAAGCGGCGCTTATAAAGAAGAAGATAATTATCTCCGCGTACGGAAACGGTTTTATGATCGTAATGGAAAGCAGCTGACAGGAAATACATTCAAACAGAACGATCTGATCATTGTCAACATTACATTGGAGCGTTCATATTCAACCGATATTGAAAATGTTGTGATCACAGACCTGTTACCTGCAGGTTTTGAAATTGAGAATCCAAGGACAAAAGAAATACCAGGAATGGATTGGATAAAAGATGCGGCTGCAGTTAGATCGCTTGATGTCCGTGATGATCGCATTCATTTCTTTGTTGATGCTGATCACATAAAGAAGAATTTTTATTACGCTGTTCGTGCAGTATCGCCAGGAATTTATAAAATGGGACCTGTCAGCGCCGATGCAATGTATAATGGAGAGTATCATTCATACAATGGGGCAGGAGTGATAAAGGTGGTTCAGTAAGAGTTTTTAGTTAAGTATTGAAATACATGATTATTAAAGCCGGTTTAAAATGCCGGCTTTAATTTTTCTTATCCGATAGCTATAGGATTTATTTCTCCTTAAGATCCAACGGTACTTGTCTTTACTTCACCAGCTCGCTTATAACTGGCGATAATAACTCCTTTTGATGTAATGATATTTTCTGTTAATACAAAAGCTGCCGGAATCATTCCGTTGTCAAAAAGTTTTTTTCCCTTACCTAAAGTCAAGGGATGAATTTTGAGTTTGAGTTCGTCTACAAGATCATTCTTAAGTAGCAGCTGAATGAGCTTACTGCTACCCCACACTTGAATGTCAGCGCCTTTTGAATTTTTGAGTTTTTTTATATCTGCCACGCTTTTTATTACTACTGAGTTTTTCCAACCTGTAACTAATGGATCCGACTTTTTCAATTTTTTAGAAAACACATATTTTGAGCCTTCATTAATACGTGGCCAAAAGTCTCCATGTTCAGGCCAGTATCCGGCCCAGATCTCAAATGTTTTTCTGCCCAAAAGATAATCTGAAGGTTGCTGCAGTTCTTTTCGCACTGCGTTACCATAAGCTTCGTCACCATAAGGTGCCGTCCAGCCGCCATATTTAAAACCGCCTGATGTATCTTCCTTCGGCGCACCAGGTGCTTGCATTACTCCATCTAATGTGATCATTGATAAAACAGTTATTTTTCTCATTGTCATTTGATTTTAATCAGGAAGAACTTCACATTGAAGCCCATGGGTATTCAGTATTTCGATGATGGTTTCCACGCAAATCTGTTTGCCCTCAACCCTTAATATTTTGTCGCAATCATCAAGGTCAAAATTTATTTTGCAAAAATCGAACCGGCAGCGAAGAACTGAAGCAAGTTGATCCGCCTGTTCGTGCTGTTGCACATTTGTTTTGAATACTTCAACCATTCTATAACTTCATTTAGAATTTAATTTAATGCGCTTATTTTGAAACGTTTTATTTAGTCGCAAGGAAAGAACCTACGAGTGCCGCAATAGCCTGCGTGTCCATCATCAACGTCCCATGTCCTTTGGCGGGAAGTATTGCCAATTGTGATCTAGGTATTCCAACTATATCCCCGAAAACATTTCCGCCTAATAAACTGTATGTTTCTGCCAGTACTTTTTTATCTGTACCATCATTATCTCCCATGATCAGTAATACAGGTGCTTTGATGTTTTTGATCTTGTCATCGCCAAGATTAAATTTCTCCGCACTGAATTTGAGCATTGTTGCAATAAACTTATGCCAGTTCGAAGTGTCTGGTGCTACTTTGTTATATTCAGATCTGATCGGCGTGTTATCAAAAGCATCTGGTTTAATACCTACGAGCATGTTATACATGATATCCAACCATCCATCGGATTTATAGGTTGATGAAATGATGATCAGTTTCTTTGTCATAGCCGGGTGCTCAATAGCAAACTGATAAGCAACGGTCCCTCCATAACTAAACCCGAGTATATCTGCACTGTCGATCTTTAAATATTTCAATACAGCTGCTACATCGCTGGCAAGTGTTTGATAACTGTATGGACGTTGAGATAACGGTGTATGTCCGTGACCGTCCAATTCCAGTGCAATAACTTTTCTTGTTTTGGAAAGAACGGGTATCAGTTCACTCCAGTTCGAGTTAATAGTCATATAGGCGCCATGTAATAAAACAATAGGATCGCCTGCCCCATACACTTCGTAATAAACTTTGGAACCATTTACTGGTGCATAGCCGGATGATGCAGGTGTAAGCGGTTGTTGTGCATCACTATTCAATGTAGAAAGCATGTTTATAACGAGTAAAAGTGAAAAAATAGTTTTGTTGATCGTAGTATACATATGATTTGTTTTTGTCAGTTACTTTTCCCCGTTATCTCAACTCCATCTCGTATTGCCGCTTGAAGTATATCAACGTTTATATCTTTTATAGTTTTGAACTTGATGCAATACCCGGTTACACTTGCCTTGCCAAGATTTTTCCCATAAGTCTTGGCTAAGTATGTTTTATCTTTTATACCCATTATATAGGCAGAGATACCGGTTGTGTTTGCGCTCAAACCAATTTGATAAAACTCCCTGGTTGTTCCATCAGCATATTTTATGGTGTAAGATCCATATCCAGCATTAGGATTAGAAACAATTTTTCCTTTGTCGTCTTTGCCATCCAGGAACCATAATTTACATCCCGGCATTGTTTCCAGGATAATGCGATGCAACTCTTGCATGTCGCTGCGTTTTGGTTCAGGTTGACTAGTAATATACGCTTTGATTTGTCCTTGTACGTTCATGTAAAATATAAAATTACAGGTTACTTTGTCAGTGTTGTAAACAA
>DATHDP010000143.1:0-14497 GCA_035318985.1 Chitinophagaceae bacterium | reverse complement strand
TCACACTCATGTGAAAGCGACTCAACTTAAGCTGGTTTGTCTTTCCTTCACCCACACGAAACAACAATGAATATTTTTTTAGCCACTCTTCAGGAAGGATACCAAGTGTACCATCTCCCAACTGAACAAATTGTTGCTTATTTGCTAATGCTCTTTTTACTTCTGCCACACTTACCTGCTGATCACCGAAAACAATATCGATCTTCGCATCAAACCAATCAGTATTGCTGTTGATAAAAATTTTCGTAGAGGGTCTCGCGGTGTTAAAACGGAAATTTTTCAACGCATCAAAACCAAACACCGGCGTTTTCATTTCATTCATTGCATCAACAAATAAAAAGAACCAGTTATTTTTTAAAACATCTATCCCTTTCAATGCCAATGCCTGTGAATCTTCCTGGTAAATAAAATTGCTATGCAGGTTTTGCATTTTAGCAATGAACTCCTGTTCTGCCGGGCGGTTACGATGTACAATAATTACCTTATCTCCTGCCGGTACCACCACTTCATCCCTCTCTTTAGCAGTCGTTGGAAATCCTTTATAAGAAAATATCGGTTGGAATAAAAGATAATCGCCTTTTTCAGCGAGATAAAGACTGATGTCTGGTTTGCCATCTTTTATTTCCTGCAAAAGTGATTTATCAAAATTTACTTTGAACTCTTTTGTAAGTGGCAGTACTTGTTCTTGCAAAACATTACTCCAATCAGAAAAATTTGTTTTTTTTGAGCCAGCCGGAAAGAAATTCTCAGCCACCTCACTTGTATGCTGATCTTTCCAGGAAAATAACTGATGATTGTATAAATAAAAAAGCGGGGTGCCTGCTTCATTGTCTTTAAGATCTAGCAAAAGACCGCCAGCCTTCACGGTTGCTTTTATTTCAATTGACCCATTATTTCTAATAATGTCAAATGATGGCTTAATATCATCAGACGTAATATTGATCTGTTGAAGATTCGTTGTGCGGAATGGTTTTCCTTTTGCAAGCTGAAATATCAATCCCTTCCCGGCAATTGATAAAAAAAGTTTTTTCAGTTTTGGAAAAAGATATTCTCTTACCAATGTACGGGTATCATCCGGTAGATCGTCTTCTTCCTGGTGAATGATATTTTCCCAAATTCCGGAGAACGGTGAATTGCGGCTAATGTATTTACTGATCTCCGGTTCCTGCAATTTTCTTATTGCATTCAGCATTTGCCTGTCATCTTCATTAAAATTCTCAGCCTCTACATACTTTGAAAGATCAAGTTTTTCAACTTTGCTGGAAAACACATCCGCATTTTCATCTGCTTCACCGCTTATTGCATCGATGATGAAATAAGGATAATTTTTTTTATTAAAATTAATAACCAATCCGAGCCTGTGAGTAACTACGGAAGTTTCCGGTTTTGGCAATGCTTCGGTAAGGACTTCTTCTTGTACCACGACAGGCTTTGGTATCGACGCAGCCGTTTGTGTATTCACTCTCTTAATACTTGTATCGAGTACCCGCAAAAAAGGCTTACCATCTTTATAAGAAAATTCAAACTTTCCTTTAAGATCATCACTTAATGAATAACCATACGCCTCCAGCAATTTATTTTTTTCTTTATCCCAGTTGCGAATGCTATCGAAATAATAAGGACCATGTGAATTTAATAGTTGCAGGAACACGATCATTTTTGGCAGGTTCAGGGGATGATCGATTTCCTCATAATCAGAACTTGTATCGAAATTCCTTTCTTCATTCTTTTTAATTATGACCTTGTACGATCTTCCGTCTATTTCAACAGTGGCTTTTACTGTCTCTTCTTTTGCTGATTCAATATTGGCCTTACTTGTTCTTAAATATTGCTCTGCGTCCTGGTAAGTAGTTTGAGAAGAAAGAAGGCGCAGAGTTTTCAGATCAATATGTTTCATCTTGGCAACCGTATGCCGTTGATCATATTTTGACATACCTGTTTTCAGCAGGTTCTTATCCAGCATCTCCTGTAATTGAAACAAAGAAGCTGCTTCGTGACGGCAAATATCTCCAAGATTATAAGGACAAGCGCAACGCATCGATACATGTTGCGGGTCGTTTATTTTCTGAATGTAAACTTTGTAAAAAGTGGAATAGCTGTCATCCTTTACCCGAAACACAGCAGATGCAAAAAGATTATCATACTCCACCAGTTCAACAAATCCAATTGCATGAATTTTTTTTCCACGACGAATTACTTCATCAGTTCCATGGGTATAAATATATTTGAGAAGATGAGGTAGAGCCAAACTATTTACGATTTTAGATTTATGATTTTAGATTAAAAAACGATACAGATTCAAATCCGAAATCGTAATTCTGAAATCTAAAATCCCAATTGGGCAATCTGCAAAAATAAAGGAATGTATTTCTGATTTCCAGCGATATGGAAATAAATAAATTATTTTCCAATCAGCAAAAAATAAGAATGAAAATAAGTACCTTTATAAGTTTGTTTTTTCGGTAACACAACTTGCTTTATTTCACAAGCAGCGTTCCATTATCATATATCGGCAATACATTCGCCTTATCCGCTGTTAAGCAATAACGAATATCTTTTTCCAACCCAAAGCCCATAAGGCGGTGATAGTGCGATGCTTCATTTTTTTTCATGAATCCAAAAAGATCTTTCTCAGCTTTTTTATAGATCGTTTCTGCAAGATGTGATGAATCGCAATTTATAGAAAAATGTTTCCTGATATTTGAGATAACTGCACCCGCAAATAACATATCCTCCATATTCACTCTATCCTTCCATGCAGCACAACCAAGAATTACATTCTGTTTCTTTTCCGCAAGGTGATCACACACGGCTGAAAGATTAGGAAAAGAACCTGTAATGATTTCCTTTGCGCCTTTATCCAATGCCATTTGCAAAAGCCTGGTGCCATTTGTGGTAGTAAGCACCAGCGTTTTTCCATCAATAAATTCTCGTGGATATTCAAATGGTGAATTGCCATGAATAAGGCCTTCCGCTACCTTTCCATCCCTTTCTCCTGCAGTAATCCCGTGTATTTGTTTTCCAATTTCAATACAACGACTAACACTGTCCACGGGTATCACTGCTTTTGCTCCGTTGTATAATGCGGTAGCAATAGTAGAAGTAGCTCTAAGTACATCAATAATTACAACGGTTGCGCTGCTTATATCATATAGATTTAATAAGGCTGGTGAAAGAGAAGTAAAGAGAGTGGGTTTGATTTTATTCATTTAAAGAATTGAAGTAAAGCAAAAATAAGTGTTTAAAAAAAGACTACGAAAGTGGTATTTGAAATTGTTTTTTTCGTTTTAACTTGTTATGCCATATTTCATATATGAAACTATCTGTTTTCTTGTTACCAATTCTATTCGTTAGTTGTAAAACTAATTCTCAAACGGAAGGCTTTCCAGATGTTTCAAAAATAATTGATACTTCATTTAAAAGTATTGACAAGCTTTTCCCGGTTGCTATGCTTGATATTAGTAATAAAGGTTATAAAGAAAAAATTCCAATCATTTTCGTCTACTTTACAGAATTCAATAATGAAAATGAATTTTTACGAAAAGGAGATGGTATCAGTTCTTATTCATTTCAGAAAATGCCAGATGGGAAATATAAACCTTTGTTTACGGAAAAAGCACTAAGTCTGAATAAGTCACATGAAGAATTTTTGAAAAAGACAATCATACATTACGACAGTGTCAAAACTAAATTGAATATCAGATCTTTTTTAGAATTCCCCAGCGAACCGGATTGGTGGCAAAACGATGAAACACCACTTTCAAGTAATGGCAAAATGATGATTTTTATTTGCCAACTTGAGTTTTATAAACTAACATCAAATGATTCCAAAGGTTTTATTTTCTATGATCCCGAAAGCAAAATAGTCACTCACATTATTCAATGGGATTAAGTCATCGACGATTACTCAACAATGCTCTCCATTTGTCGGTTTCGGCATATTGCTTTATCACTTTGTTTCGATTATCGATCAGCTTTTCTAAATAAGAATTTAGATAAAATTTATTTACCAGCTGCCCGATCCAGCCATAAGGCGTTTCATAATTTATAATATCTATTACAATTGTTCCATTATCAACCGGTTTAAAAAAATGCTGGTGTTCAAAAAATTTAAAGTCCCCCTTGATCATTTTATCGGTAAATGTTTCAAAGGGTTTCATCTCAATGATCTTTGAAGTAAAGAACCTGGTTTTAAAAAGATGTTTTCCTTTCCATGTCACCGTATCCTCTTTATTAATTAAGCCAGATGTAGTGCCTGACACTGCCTCTTCCTTAAACTGCTCCATTGAAATTTTATGAAGACTGATATTCCTGTTAAGATCAAATACCCTGTCTGCAGGGGCTGCAATAAATGAAGTAAGATGAAGTGTCGGCATAGCAAGTATAGAGTAAGATAATCTGCTTTGCACAAAAATCAAACCGGGATCACATTCTTTTATTAATTAAAGGGCAACTTCACCACTTTTGCCTTTAGTGATTTATCTCTTACTGCTATGAAAATTTCAGAATCGATCGCTGCATTTTCCACTGTGACATATCCCATTCCAATTGCTTTTTGCAAAGACGGAGATTGAGTTCCTGATGTTACATAACCTATCTTATTTCCGGAACCATCTTTTATTTCATAATTGTGGCGTGGAATTCCTTTATCGATCATTTCAAATCCAACAAGTTTGCTTTTTAGTCCTCCTGCTTTTTGTTTTTCCAAAATATTCTTAGCCGTAAACTCTTTGGTGAATTTAGTGATCCATCCAAGACCTGCTTCTAATGGCGATGTAGTATCATCGATATCATTTCCATAAAGACAAAAACCCATTTCGAGACGCAATGTGTCTCTTGCTCCAAGGCCTATCGGTTTTAATCCCTGCGGACCGCCGATCTTAAAGATAGCATCCCAAATTTTATCAGCAGCTCCGTCTTTATCTTCAAAATAAATTTCAACCCCGCCTGCACCGGTATAGCCGGTTGCGCTTACTAATACGTTATCAACTCCCGCAAATTTTCCTTTCACAAAAGTGTAATACTTTAAATTCAGTATGTCTATTTCTGTCAGCGGCTGTAAGATCTTCGTAGCGTTGGGGCCTTGTATTGCGAGCAAACATGTTTTATCGGAAATATTATGCATCTCCGCCCCTTTTGTATTGTGTCTGCTTATCCAGTTCCAATCTTTTTCAATATTGCTTGCATTCACCACGAGCATGTACACTTTATTTTCTTCAATGCAATAAACAAGCAGGTCATCAACGATACCCGCATTATCATTTGGCAAGCAGCTATATTGCGCCTTTCCGTTTGCAAGCTTTGACGCATCGTTGGAGGTAACACGCTGGATCAGATCAAGGGCATTCTCTCCTTTTAAAATAAATTCTCCCATATGGCTAACATCAAACACTCCCGCATTTTTTCTTACAGCAGCATGCTCATCATTTATGCCGGTATAAGAAATAGGCATATTATAACCTGCAAACTCTGCCATCTTAGCGTCCAGAGCAATGTGTTTATTTGTAAAAGGTGTATTCTTCATGATCTTATTTATGGTGGGCAAAGATAACGTTACTGAAAATAAAAAAGTCCCGCTAAAGCGGGACTCGATCTTTCTCACGGCTATGCATGAGATTCCAACTTCAACCGACTTTAATTAAATATTTGAATCAAAGAAAATATGGGTGACCCGGCGACATCTTCGTTGTCGTCATCATCATCCAGGCTTTCTTTTTTGCTGTTTCCGCTAATTGAATCTTTTTTCTTTTTATTTTTTTCTTCCTCCATATCTTTTAGCTTCTGTTGCTCTTCCTGTACTTTTCTCCGCTGTTCTTCGATGCTGTTTGTTGTTGATGGTTGTGCATCTTCATAACGATAATCACCGGTTTGGGTTTTAGGATCAGTTGTAGTTGTGGTCTCTTTTGGTTTATTGGGATCAACAAGAGTTCCTTTATCTGTCATGACATAATCCACATTTGTTCTGTATTCAAACCAATCATTGTAATCCATATCGATCCTGGCCCGGCGAAGCCTGCTTCTCCTGTCTCTCATTCTTACTTCAACGGGATTAAGCTTATCTGTTATGGATTCATCAAATCTTAATTTTTTACCAACCGGAACCTGAATTTTTAATTCTATCATTTGACCACGGTATTTGCTGTTTTTGCTAATTGCAAATCCGTTTCCAATATCAAGTGTGCTGTCTGCGCTTGAGATACTATATTGAATTTGTCCGGCTCTTGTTTTTGCATCAGCCAGCGATCTGCCCATACTTTTTTTAACCAGTATTACATGATAATCGGCATCTGCGCTTTTTTCTATAGTAAAATCAACCAATGAAAGCTTTAAAGAATCTTCATTTATATTCCATCCTTCTGAATCGGTATCGACCCACCATGCTTTGTTGGTGAATTCAAGAACTGGTTGAGAGACCAATACGGTCATTTTATTCGCCGGTTGTGTAATTGGAATAGTTATCGGATCTGCGTCTTCAAAGTAGCGGGTTTCCCTAACCACCATTGATACAAGCATAATTACAGAGATCCAACCTAATGTCCATAAACCGCCAAATATCCAACCCAGGTAACTGCTTTTTGATCTTACCCCGATAATTCTTCTGATCAGCCAAACGATAAACCCAATTAATGGAATACCAAGAAACAGGATCAAAGTGCCCCATGCAAATAAGGGCTGAGAGTTATTTGTCCATAAATAATCATTAACCGGCCACCATGCCACACCTCCGAAAATTATTGCCATCAGGGCCACAAACAATCCAAATGCAATGGCACCCGCGATGAATAGAAAGAAAACCTTAAATAACACTCCTATTGCATGGCCAATACCACTGCCAATAGGTCTTGACACTTGCCTTACTTCTGCAGCAAATGTTTTTCCTCTTGTCTCTGAAAATTCTTTTGCTTTTGTGGAAAAATTTTGTGCAGCAGACTTTATATCCTCGCCCATTTCTTTTGCTCTGTCCTGTACGTTTTGCTTAATTGTGTTCACATCCACTTTTTCGCCACGCATTTCCATTTTTTCATAAGAACTTCTTGCTTCTGGCAACACTATCCACAGAATGATGTAAGCGATAACAAATGTGCTGATCAATGAACCGAAGACTATATTTGGAAAAAAGATAAAATCGCCTCTTCCACCGAATCCACTCGCTATGTTTATTAAGATGTTCAAGAATATCGGCGCAAGAAATATTAGCCTGATTACTACAGTGCTTTTATTAAAATAAGCGCCAAGTCCACTACACACACCACCGATCATCCTACCTTCAGGGTTACGAAACAATCTTTTACCCGCATATCCTTCCACGTCCTTCGCCGGTAACACGATCCACAGAATGATGTACGCCATAAATCCTAAACCAAATCCACCGAATGTAATGATGGCAAATAATATCCTTACGATTGCCGGATCAACATTCAGGTATGCAGCAATGCCACTACAAACACCGCCGATAAACTTATCGCTGGAATCTCTGTACAATCCACGTTTTGTTTTGGGAGGAGCTTGCGATTGTGTTGCTTGCTGACTTGATCCCGAAGAAGAGGCAGAAGAAGCGTATGATTGTTCTTTTATTTCTTCGCCTTCAAAATCTTCAGGGCGACCCATTGAGTTCGCAATTTCATTTACATCAGCATCGGTGATGCTATCAGCGCCTTTGCGAACTTTTTCACTCATCAACTCTGCAATACGGCTTTCAATATCATTGATGATCTCATCACGACCTTCTTCTTTGGCAAAGTATCGGCGAAGACTTTCAATATACTCCTGTAATTTTTCGTAGGCAGAATCTTCTATCGGTACTACTCTGCCACTCAGGTTTATGTTAATAATCTTTTTCATTGCAAAAAATTTGTGGTTGAAGTTATAAGTTGGTTGGTTGGTGATTAGAGGTTAGTGCATTTACTCCATTGGCGAGCTCTTGCCATGTTTGCTGAAGCTCTTTATAAAATGCTTCTCCTTTTTCTGTAAGGGAAAAATATTTGCGGGGAGGTCCCGAATTACTTTCTACCCAACGATAAGTAAGCATCTCTGCATTTTTTAGCCTGGTAAGCAAGGGATATAAAGTTCCTTCTAATATATGGAGATTGGCAGCTTTCATCTCTTCCACGATATCACTTGGATAAGCCTCACCCCGACGAATGATGGAAAGTATACAGAATTCCAGGATCCCCTTCCTCATCTGGCTCTGTGTGTTTTCAATATTCATAAATCGTCTTTTTCTTATTAATATTTAGGTTCGTTAAAACAATTAATGATCATAGCTTACTACTCTTGCAATCTTCCACTCGCCATTTTTCTTTTGCCAGATATGAACAAACTTAAAATTGCCGCAATCTTGTTTGCCATTTTCCAAATGACAAAAAGTATGCACTCCGATCTCCATAGCACCGAAGCCAGGCACAGGGTAAACCTCAAGACTTCCTTTTACCAGATCTCTTCTTAATCCATTATTATTCTTTTCGACGTCTTTCATGAAGTTGATCGTGTGTTCATAGTTTGTAAGGCCGCCTTTATCATGATAGAATTCCAGGTCTTCAGTAAATAGTGATTTAAACTTCTCAACATCTCTTGTATTAAAGGCATTGAACACGATGCTATCCATTCGGGCAATCTCATTGTATAGAGAATCTTTTGCAGATTGTGCATTTGTCAGTTTAAACATTCCTATCAATGCTATTGAGAAGAAAATGTATTTGAGATTTGATTTCATGCAATTTTGCTTTGACATACCAAAGATAGGGCGATGTTTGGTACTATACAAAACATAGTACTCGTCTTTTGAAGGTTGCGGTCAAATATTTATACAATTTTTAAACTTAATTAGCTTATTTTCATACTTCTATGAGCGAATAATTTTTTTAAAAAAAATTATTCTGACTTTGATAATCGGGCTATTATGAATGATGAGAGATCAAAAATGGACGTTTTTTCAGCTAGTCGTTATCCGGTATCTCATTACCAGTTCTCTTTTTTTTTTTACTCTTTTCCTCCTGCTCCGATAAATATCTGGCCTATAAAAACCTCTACCAGTTTAAGAGTGAAGACAAAAAACCCGACTTTTCGAATTTGAATTATTGGGCAGCGCATCCTTTAAAATGGGATCCTTCAGATAGCATCCCGAAACCCCTTAGAAAAGAAAAAAGGGACACACTCGTTGATGTTTTCTTTTTACACCCTACTATGTACACGATGGAATTAAAAGATAGCTCTTTGAATGCCGGTATTGATGATGCATATCTAAATGCCAAAACAGATTACTCCAGCATTTTATACCAGGCAAGTGTTTTTAATCAACATGCAAGAATTTATGCGCCCCGTTTTCGTGAAGCACATATTACCGCCTACTTCCCAAAAGATACTGTAGCTGCATTAAAAGCTTTTGATCTTGCATACGAAGATGTAAAAACCGCCTTTGAATATTATTTGAAAAATTATAATCATGAGCGACCCATAATAATCGCTTCGCATAGCCAGGGAACAACACATGCTTTACGGCTATTAAAAGATTATTTCGAGAACAAGCCATTACAAAAACAATTGGTGGCTGCATATATTGTCGGTATGGTAATTCCGAAAGATCTTTTTTCTTCATTGAAAATGTGTGAGGATTCACTTCAAACAGGTTGTGTTTGTGGCTGGAGAACTTTTAGAAAGGGTTATAAAGCTCCTTATGTAGAGGCTGAAAAAGATTTTTCTTTGGTGACGAATCCCATTACATGGAAAACAGATAGTACTTATGCTTCTAAAAAATTGAATACAGGAAGCGTGTTGTTTAAATTTAATAAAGTTTACAAACGAACAACAGATGCACAGATCAATGAAGGAATAATATGGGTAAAGCGGCCAAAATTTCCATGGAGTTTTTTATACTCAACAAAAAACTATCATGTCGGAGATATCAATTTATATTACATGAATGTCAGGGAAAATGTGGGGCAGCGTATTAATAGTTATTTCACAACCAATCGTTGAAATGAACCAATGTTTCAATACAGAGAAAGGTGTGAAGCCTATAAATGTTAGCGAATAGTATATCTTAGAAGTCTTGTGGTATCAGATGATGATACACCGAAAAAGCTAAATCCAAAATAAGACTCAATAAGACCTACTCCTTTAGCATAATAATATTTCCCGCCGCCAGCATTTACTACAGGCCCACCGAGAGGATCATCGACTGAAAAATCATAGGTAAGTTCTATTACAGAATTATATGTTTTTCCAACTACTGTATGCTGAATATCTCTTTTTGAAACTGTGTATTTATGATAATTACTAAAGCCACTAACTGAAATTGTATTGGTCCAATTAGTACCGATAGCAGCGTCTTTCAAATAAATAAGTTCCAGCACCAGGCCGACAGGATCAAAGTTTCCGTAAGTGCGATAAATGCCATTGACTTTACTCATGTAACCTCTTTCTGTTCCGGCATTGTTAGTATTATTAAATTTATAATAACGCAAACTATTTATGGTTGTGTCAGTACCAAGTGCAACGAGATGTGATGGGCCAGTGTTTGTCGATAAATAATCCCATTCTGAGTTTGCAGATACTGGTTGATAGTCTGTTGGAGTGTTATTATTACTACCACCACCACTGCCGCTATTGCCAATAAGATCGTCAACTTCTTTTTGGCAAGAAGCCAATACAACAACTGCAAAAACAAATAATAAAATTCGATTCATAAAGATGTGAATGTAATTTAATTAAAATTCTGCGTTACCCGGTGTTCTTGGAAACGCAATTACATCACGAATATTACTCATGCCAGTTACAAATTGGACCATTCTTTCAAAACCTAATCCAAAACCTGCATGTGGCACAGTGCCATACCTTCTTGTATCAAGATACCACCACATTTCCTCAATAGGAATATGCATTTCTTTCATTCGTTGTTCCAACTTTTCTTGTCGTTCTTCTCTTTGTGAGCCACCCACAATTTCTCCAATCCCCGGAGCAAGGATATCCATCGCTGCTACAGTTTTTCCATCATCATTCTGTCGCATATAAAATGCTTTGATGGCTGCAGGATAGTTATAAAGTATAACCGGTTTCTTAAAATGTTTTTCTACCAAATACCTTTCATGCTCACTTTGCAGGTCCATTCCCCAACCCGTAATTGGAAATTGAAATTTCTTTTTCTTGTTATAAGGGCTCTCTCTCAGTATATCTATTGCTTCGGTATAAGTAACCCGTTCAAAATTATTGTTGAGAACAAATTCAAGTTTCTCGATCAACCCCATTTCGCTTCTCTTGTCTTGTGGCAATTGTTTTTCTTCTTCCGCTAAACGTTGTGCAAGAAATTCGAGATCTTCTTTGTTGTTATCGATAGCATGTTTGATAATATACTTAATGAACTCTTCAGCAAGGTTCATGTTATCCTCCAGATCATAGAAAGCCATTTCAGGTTCTATCATCCAGAACTCTGCAAGATGTCTTGGTGTATTGCTATTCTCTGCACGAAATGTTGGACCGAAAGTATATATCTCGCCAAATGCAGTTGCGGCTAATTCGCCTTCAAGTTGTCCACTGACGGTAAGATTAGTTGCTCGTCCAAAAAAATCTTCCTTGAAATTGATGCTGCCATCTTCATTTCTTGGAGTTTTATTTTTTCCTTCATCAAATGGCAACGTTGTCACACGAAACATTTCACCGGCACCTTCCGCATCACTGCCGGTAACGATCGGCGTATGCATATATACAAAGCCTTTGTCGTTATAAAATTTATGGACAGCAAATGCCAATGCATGACGAATACGAAACACCGAACCAAATGTATTGGTACGAAAACGAAGATGTGCGATCTCTCTTAAAAATTCTAATGAGTGTTTCTTAGGTTGCAATGGGTATTTTTCTGCATCACAATCACCAAGCACCTCAATAGATGTGGCATTCAGATCCATCTTTTGCCCTTTTCCCAAAGAAGCAACAAGATTGCCCGTTATTTTCAATGAAGAAGAAGTAGTGATGCGTTTTAATTGATCGTCATCAAATTTTCCCAAAGCAACAACTACTTGCAGGTTATTATTACTGCTACCGTCATTTAATGCTATAAACTGGTTATTTCTAAATGTACGAACCCATCCCATTACAGTTACTTCCTGGCCTTGCGGCTCTGAACTAAGTAATTCTTTTATTCTCATTCTTTTGTTAAACATCGTAATTTTTTAAGAGGGGCAAAGATAAGCTTCATCAGGGAACAGAACCCCGAACGGAGCGTCGCAAGGGACGTCAAATCAGGGTACTAATGCTAGCCACCCAAATCAAAATTTGCATTTTTGGTATTTTGCACTAATATTGTAGCGGAAAAACCGTTAAGTAAAGTACGTCCTCAAGATTCAGTCCATCGTTGCTTCGGTTCCTTTCAATATAAATTTCAAATTAATTAGCTAATCAATTTTTACCGGAAGGATGATTCCGGTCAATCAATTAAGTTCAGTGATTCAGATTATGTGGTTAACCTCAAGTTTTTTGTATGTATGACATTCTGCAATTGAACGACATGCTCGTTCCCGAACTGCTCGATATTGCCGAGCAGTTAAAGATCCCCAATTCGAAGAAACTCAGTAAACAAGACCTTGTTTATAAGATCCTCGATGGGCAGGCAATAAAAGCCAGCGAGAAAAAAGCTGGTGATGGAGAAGATAAAAATAAACGCAAACGCATTATTAAAACCTCTACAAGTCTTTCAACGGAAGAGGCGATCGTTGAAGAACCCGATAATGATAATTCTATGGCAAAAAGTTCCCGCATTGGCGGACCAAAACCCGCAGCGAAAAAAGAAGAGAAACCAATTTTAAAGCGTGGTCGTAAAAAGGATGAACCAAGTATTGATGTACCGGCTGAAGAAGAAGTAAATGAGATCAATGTTGCTGAAGAAGCACCTCCCGCTGCTACTGATTCTGGTAATGTTTCTGATCCTATTCCTGCCGGCACTTCTGGAACCGATGCTCCTGCAATAGATCGTAACATAGAGCAGAAATTTTATCCTCCGCGCCGCGACCAGGTATTTAATATTGAATTTGATGGTGTGATACTTTCAGAAGGTGTGTTGGAAATGATGCCTGATGGTTATGGTTTCCTTCGTTCTTCTGATTATAATTATTTGTCATCGCCGGATGATGTATATGTTTCTCCCTCACAAATAAAATTGTTTGGCTTAAAAACAGGTGATACTGTTTATGGAGCTGTTCGTCCTCCGAAAGAAGGTGAAAAATATTTTGCGTTATTGAAAGTAGATACGATCAATAATAAAAAACCAGAAGAAGTTCGTGACCGTGTTCCTTTTGATTATCTCACGCCGCTTTTTCCTTTTGAAAAATTAAACTTGTTTGATGGAGCGGATAATTATTCAACAAGGATAATGGATCTGTTTACTCCTATTGGTAAAGGACAACGGGGATTGATAGTAGCGCAACCAAAAACAGGTAAGACGATGTTGTTGAAAGCGGTTGCTAATGCAATTGCAAAAAATCATCCTGAATGTTATTTGATGGTTGTACTGGTTGATGAAAGACCTGAAGAGGTAACCGATATGGAGCGCAGCGTAAAAGCAGAAGTGATCGCTTCTACATTTGATGAGCCGGCTGAGAAACACGTTAAGGTTTCTACAATGGCTTTGCAAAAAGCAAAACGCCTGGTTGAATGCGGACATGATGTGGTGATATTGCTTGATTCTATTACACGTCTTGCCCGTGCACATAATACTGTTGCTCCAGCATCTGGTAAGGTTTTATCAGGTGGTGTGGAAGCAAACGCAATGCAAAAACCAAAACAATTTTTTGGGGCTGCCAGGAAAATTGAATTTGGCGGATCACTTACTATTATTGCGACTGCTCTTGTTGATACAGGAAGCAAAATGGATGAGGTGATCTTTGAAGAATTCAAAGGAACAGGTAATATGGAGCTTCAACTTGAAAGAAGGTTATCTAACAGGAGAATTTATCCGGCTATTGATCTTGTTTCATCTTCTACCCGTCGTGACGAACTGTTGCTGGAGAGAGAAGTGCTGCAACGTATGAACCTATTGCGTGTTTTCCTTACTGATATGAATGTTGAAGAAGCAATGAATGAATTATTAAAGAGAATGAGAGGAACTAAAGATAATTCTGAGTTTTTGGCGAGCATGAATGGTTAGAGGTACGATTATCATGATTTTATTAGATTATTAGGATATTTGAGTTCGTCATGGTGACGAACTCTTTTTTTTATCAGTTGTTTTTATTTTATTAATTTTCCTTTCGATCTCTGTTGAACCATTTACACCTTGTCTTGGCCATTGAAAAGATAAATATTGAATACTTTCTCGAGCTATCGAAGCATTATACAGTCATTGATGTTCGAAGCCCCGCTGAATATAAGCATGCACATATCCCCGGTGCATACAGCTTACCATTGTTTTCTGATGAAGAAAGATCAATTGTAGGAACTGCCTATAAACAAGAGAGCCGTGAAATTGCGATCAAACATGGACTTGATTTTTTTGGACCGAAGATGA
>DATHDP010000142.1:0-68014 GCA_035318985.1 Chitinophagaceae bacterium | reverse complement strand
AAGCTTTAACCAGGGCAGCCGTAAAGATTATTTCCGGAACACTACATTGCAGCAACTTGCAAAAGGCGACCTGATATGTGTGGAAGGTGTAAGCGGTTTTGACCTGGGCGAAGTATCGCTGACGGGTGAGATCGTAAGACTGCAAATGAAAAAACATGAGATTAAGGAAGATAATCCGGAAATGAAAAAAGTGCTGCGCCGTGCCAGCGATCGTGACATTGATACATGGAAAAATAGTAAGAGCCGGGAAAAAGAAGCTGTGATCCGCAGCCGTGCCATTGCCAAACAGCTTAAGCTTGATATGAAAATAAGCCAGGTTGAGGTGCAGGCTGATAGTCGCAAGGCAACCTTCTTTTATATAGCTGATGGTCGTGTTGATTTTCGTGAGCTGATAAAAATATATGCATCTGAATTTAAATTGAAGGTGGAAATGCGTCAGATCGGTGCAAGACAGGAAAGTGCTAAGGTTGGCGGCATTGGTAGTTGCGGCCGTGAACTTTGTTGCAGCACATGGTTGACAGAGTTTAAATCAGTGAATACAACTGCGGCACGTTATCAAAATCTTTCTATTAATCAAACGAAACTAAGTGGCCAGTGCGGACGACTGAAGTGTTGTTTGAATTATGAATTGGATACTTATTTGGATGCCCTGCAAGGTTTCCCCGACAACTGCGATAATATACAAGTGGCAAAAGGAAATGCATTGCTGATAAAAAAAGATATTTTCAAAAACCTGATGTGGTATGTATTGCCTGACAGCAATAAGCAATATCCGGTTACAATTGAAAGGGTAAGAAAAATAAAATCGCTGAATGCACAAGGAACAATTCCTGAAGAACTGGAAGCTGTTGAAATAACTTCATCAAAAGCAAAAGAAGCCGAACCAGAATTTGTAGAGTTGGTTGGCCAGATAAGTTTGCAATCACTTGAAAGAGCTGAAAAGAAAAGAAAACAAAAACAGGGACCAAGGGATAACAGAGGACAAGGTCCAAGAAACCAGGGACCGCAACAAGGCAATCGACCAAATCAACAAAGAGGTCCGCAACAAAATCCCAATCGACCACCGCAAGGCGGCCAACAACGTGGACCGAATCGTCCACCTCAGCAACCAAGGAAAGATAAGTAATTAGCATAAAAAGTAAATAAGGTATATAGTGTAAAGCCCAACCTGATCTTATATACTTTTTACTTTATATACCTACATCCATAGGTCACCATACAATCATGATTCTTTGTAGGTTTGAAAAATGAAACGAAAAATCTTCCGGCGATTGCTGATTGGTTTTTTAGTATTGATCACCGTTTGGCTTGTGTTTGCACAATGCAGCATGAAGTTTCGCATGAGTGATAGTGAAGCGAAAGAAAAGTTTTCAAAAAATAATGTGGCACTGACTACTGAAACCATCAAGGTTGATGGATTTGCTATGCATTTTGCAAAAACAGGTAACGATACATTTCCCACTTTATTCTTTGTACATGGCTCTCCCGGCAGTTGGAATGCTTTTGAAAGATATATGCAGGATAAAGATTTGCTGGGTAAATACAGGATGATATCAATCGATCGCCCCGGATTTGGTTACAGCAATTTTGGCGATGCTAAAAATTTAGAGGATCAATCAAAATTGATAAGCCCTCTTGTAAAATCTTTTCAGAATGGCAAGCCGATGTATGCAATTGGTCATTCACTTGGCGGACCGATGATCGTGAAATTGCAAATGGATAATGAAAATTTATTTACGGGTCTTGTATTTCTTGCAGCAGCGGTTGATCCCGATGAAGAAAAACCCGAACGTTGGCGGTTTATGGTAAATGGTTCATTCTTGCAATATTTTTTACCCGGTGCTTTTCGTCCAAGCAATGAAGAATTGGTTTATCTAAAAACGGATCTAAAGTATTTAGATAAGGAATGGGATAAGATCGCTTGCCCTGTTTGGATCATTCATGGTGACAAAGACACATTCGTTCCGGTTGGCAATGTGGAATATGCAAAAAAGAAATTGACGAAGTCAAAATCAGTTGAAGTAAAAATCTTGCCGGGAGCCAGGCATTTTATTCCATGGGAACAGTATGATGATATTAAAGAAGTGTTGATGAAACTTCAATAAAATCTCATTCCGTCATTTTCATTTTTGATCGCTTCAATGATCGTATCCTGGATCTTAGCTCTTACATTTAATTGAGCAAATACAGGATTGTTTCTTGAAGGATTCACACGGTTAGAAAGAAAAATATAAACGAGGTTATATTTTGGATCTACCCACACACAGGTGCCGGTAAACCCTGTATGTCCGAATGTCTGTGGCGATGCCATTAATGATGGATAAGGGTCTTTTCTTGTCACATTATCTTTTTCAGGTTTATCAAAACCATAGGCACGTCGGCTGTCTTTACTATGATAAGCTGTAAATAATTTTATTGTTTCATCCTTAAAAATTCTTTCACCATTCAGTTCTCCTCCATTCAACAACATTTGATAAAGCATTGCCAGGTCATACGCATCAGAAAATAAACCGGCGTGTCCTGCCACGCCGCCAAACATTGATGCTCCTTCATCATGTACATCGCCCCAAAGTAATTGTTTACGGAAGTATTTTTCTTCTTCGGTTGGAATGATCCTGTTGATGTTAAACCTTTCTCTTGGTTTAAATCCTGTTGTTTCCAATCCTAGTTTTGAGTAAAAAGTTTTTCTTACATATTGATCAAGTGTCATACCCGAAAGCTGCTCCACAATTTTTCCGAGGAAAATAAAATCGTTATCGCTGTATGAATATTTCCCCAGCTTTGGCGGCGCACTTTTTATGATCCGGTTAAGCATTGTATCCTCCCACGCATTTTTTAAATATAAATTCTCGGCAACTCTTACAGTATAACCCGGTTTTGGTTTATCAGTATAAAGCGATGGGTTGGGAATACCCGTTGCCGAATCAACTGTTTCTTTATAAAAGAAAATAGTAGGTGTCAATCCAACCTCGTGCAGTAATATATCTTCGATCCGAAGACTTGCTTTATCTGAATTTTGCGTCCATGGCAAGTAATCGCCTAATGTTTTTTCTAATTTGATCTTTCCTTCTTCGTATAATTTCATGATGGAAAGAGTAGTAGCAGAAATTTTAGTAACCGAAGCAAGATCAAAAATACTTTCAACTGTTACCGGTTGCGGCTTGTCGATCGCATAACTGCCAAATGCCTTATCATAAATAATTTCTCCATCCTTTATTGCTAACACTACACAACCGGGAAATGCTTTTTGCGAAATCGCATCTATAACGATAGAATCAATTGTTTGTGCCATCCATATTTTTTTCATCGCGGGATCGGTCTTTTCAACCGCCACTATATCAATTCCATAACCTGCTTTAAAATTGCAAACTCTCATAGGCAGTTTACCAGACGCACTATTCTTTCCTTTTAATAAGTCAGCTGCAACGTGTCTTGTTATATTATCATCCTGGTGACAAGCAACGAGAGTATTGGCATCACAATAATTAGCAGCAGCTAATACATTTCCAAAAACAACTGTGATGCTGTTTGCTTTATTAAGTCTGCGCCATAAAGAAATAGACGAATTTGTAATACCATAATTGTTTGCAGGCCTGTTGCTGAAATTATGAATGCCCATCACTACCGCATCGTACTTATCAATAACCTTTTCAAAAATATCATCTGCTTTATCATCCCCATCCTTCCATGATAAAAAATAAGAGTCTGTTTTATAATTTTCCGCCAACTCCTTTCCAAAACTATTTACGTCTGAATCACCAATTGCCAGATACGCAACTTTATAATTCTTTTTTAATGGCAATGAAGAGTTGCCAGTCCCTTGTTTTAAAACCGTCATGGTTTCTTTCGCCACTTTTAACCTGATCGCATCTGTTTTTGCGTTCAGATCACGAAGAAGATTGTTAGTTTCAATTGGCTTAAACTGGTTTAGTCCAAGTTGATATTTTGCTTTCAACACTTTTTTCACTTTAGTATCAACATCATCCCAGCTCAACCTTTTTTCTTCAATTGCTTGTTTTATTGCATCGATCGCTTTCCCTACATCCTCAGGAAGACAAAGCATATCATTGCCGGCTATCAGTGCTTCTACTGAAATAACTCCACCGGGAAAATATTTTGCAACACCTTTCATCTCCAGTGCATCAGTAAATGTGAGACCGCTAAAGTGAAGTTCATCTCTTAAAACGCCGGTAACTGTATTTTTGGAAATAGAAGTTGCTCGATGCTCGCCTGTATCAATCGATGGCACCGAAAGATGCGCCACCATTACACTTCCAATTCCGGCATTTATTAATTCACGAAAAGGTTTTATTTCATTTGAATCAAGTTCTGCTCTCGATTTATTTATCACAGGCAGATCAAGATGTGAATCAACATCAACATCGCCATGACCGGGAAAATGTTTGGCGCAAGCCATAATACCTGCATCCTGCATACCTTTCATATAAGCAATACCAAACTTTATAACCTTGTCCCTGTCTTCACCAAAAGAACGATAACCAATAACAGGGTTATTAGGATTGTTATTTATATCAACAACGGGGGCATAGTTCACATGAATGCCAAGTCGTTTGCATTGTTCACCAACTGCTAATCCCATTTCATAAACCAATCGCTGGTTATCCATAGCGCCGAGTGTAAGCTGGTAAGGAAATTTCGTAACACTATCGAGACGCATACCAACACCCCATTCTCCATCAATTGTTACCATTAATGGTGTTTTAGCAATGCTTTGGTAAAAGTTGGTAAGATTTGCCTGGCGAATTGGTCCGCCCTGGAAAAAACATAAAGCACCAACATTGTATTGCTGAATGTCATTGGTCACTTTAGCTATATGATCAGCGCCAAGATTAGAATGAGCCCTGATGACCATCAATTGTGCAATTCTTTGTTCTGGTGTCAATGAATTAAAAACGCTATCTACCCATTTATCGACAGTAAGCCGACTCCTGTATTGAGAAAAACTAACCGAAGAAATAAAAACAGCGACTATAAAGAATATTTTTTTCATGCGAGATGCTTAAGATAATCAACGTATTTTAGCAGCCCAAATTACGAAGAATTGCCTGACAAGATTTTACTATTACCAGATAACATTGCCAATCAAATTGCAGCCGGCGAAGTAATTCAAAGACCCGCATCGGCTGTTAAAGAATTGTTGGAAAATGCTGTAGATGCTGGTGCAACAGAGATCAAGCTTATCATCAACGATGCAGGAAAATCCCTGGTACAGGTGATCGATAATGGTGGTGGAATGAGTGAAACTGACGCAAGAATGAGCTTTGAACGACATGCAACTTCCAAGATCACAACGATCGAAGATCTTTTTCATATAAAAACAATGGGCTTTCGTGGTGAGGCTCTGGCTTCGATCGCTGCCGTGGCACAAGTAGAGTTAAAAACAAAAAGACTTGTTGATGAAGCGGGAACTTATATTGAGATCGAGAACAGTGTTGTAAAAAAGCAAGAGCCGATTGCCGTTGCCGAAGGGACCAGCATAGCAATGAAGAATTTATTTTTCAATGTTCCTGCCCGAAGAAACTTTTTGAAAAGCAATACTGCCGAAATGCGGCATATTGTGGACGAGTTTACAAGAGTTGCATTGGCATTTCCGCAAATATTTTTTTCACTCACTGCAAATAACCAACAGATCTTTCATCTTGAAGCCGGCAATCTCAAACAACGAATCCTTCAATTGTTAGGTAATACTTACAATACAAAACTTGTAAGTGTAAAGGAAGACACCGATTACATGAATATTTACGGGTTTGTTGGTAAACCCGATACGGCAAAGAAGACAAGGGGTGATCAGTATTTTTTTGTCAATAATCGATTTATCAAAAGTGCTTATCTGAATCATGCGGTAATGAATGCATACCAGGAAATGGTCACAAAAGATAGTTTCCCGATGTATGTACTGTTCATTGATCTTGATCCAACACAGGTAGATGTAAATGTGCATCCAACCAAACAGGAAATAAAATTCGAGGATGAAAAGATAATTTATGCATTTGTGCAGGCTGCGGTGAAACATGCATTGGCACAATTCAGCGTCACTCCTACGTTGGATTTTGAACTGGATGCTTCTATTCAACAATTATCATCCATTCAACAACCATTTACCGAAGAAAAAAAATCAGCAGCAACTTCTGGTTCTATCTTCAAAGGATTTACAGAAAAGAATAAAGCACATTTTATTGAGCCAACGAATAGAAGTGAATTGAAACATTGGAGGGATTTCTACGAGAGTCCACGGTCGACGGTCGACAGTCAACAGCCGGCAGCCAAAGATGTAGAAGGAGAAGAAACATTAAGGTCATTCAACCTTCAAACTTCAACCTTCAATACTGAGTTGTTGATTCAATTACATGGGCAGTTTATCCTTGCACAAACTCCAGCAGGATTTATTCTTATCAACCAGCAAGCAGCTCATGAAAGAATAATTTATGAACGATTGCAGGAAGCTGCAAAAGGAAAAGCAGTTGCCACACAACGCAGCATGTTTCCTGTTACTATTGAATTAGCTCCGGCAGATACCGTTTTATTGGAAGATATAATGAATGATTTGCAACAGCTGGGTTATATGATCGAGCCATTTGGCAAAAATACTTTTGTTATCCAGGGAACACCGGCTGACGTAACACAGGGAAATGAAAAACAAGTGATCGATTCCTTGCTGGAACAATACAAACACTTCAGTAACGATCTTAAATTTTCAAAAAGAGAAAAACTAATTCGTTCTCTTGCATGGCAACAATCTATAAAAGCGGGAAGACAACTTTCTGAAAAAGAAATAGAAGCCCTGGTTGAAGACCTGTTTAAATGCAAACAACCTAACTCATCACCAAATGGGAATCCAACATACTTAGAATTTAAGAAAGAACAGTTAGAAAAAATGTTCGGAGTGTGAGTCGTTACCTAATACTTTTCTCGAATTCCTTGAAGAAATTTTTCTACAGCTCGTCTTACTGCTGTTGATGAAGCCTGGTGATTATTAACGAGAGTAGAAAAAATAAGAAGCTTACCTTTTTTAGTATATAAAAAACCGCTAAAGGCAACTACACCTGAGAGAGTTCCTGTTTTAGCAAAAATAAAATTGCTGTCGGCTTTATAATAATTACTGATCGTTCCGGTACCTCCGGTTGGAAGTATAACTTTTATTCTTTCCATTCCAAATTCATTTTTCATTTTATTCAGAATGGCAACAAAATCCTGCGGAGTAAATAAATTATAACGACTTAATCCGGAGCCATCCACCCATCTTGGTTTTTGAGGCAGGTCTTTAAAATCTGTTTTTAGTAAAGTATCAATTATTTTTTCATCGTTCATTACACCGAGTCTTTCATTGCTCACCATTAACAAAGATTGTTCAGCAAAAAAATTATCGCTGCGGTGCATCATCGGTTTGAGAAGAGAGTCGGTGGGTTGGGTTTTGATATAATGAGCAGAAAACTCTACCTTTTCAAACAGCTTGGTTAGCGTCTTATCATTTAATAAAATCTTTTTTCCAACCGTATCTGACAACAACTCAATAGATGATTTTATTCCATGAGTTACAAATGGCACATTAAGTTCTTTATAATTTTCTATTCCTTGAATTAATTCATATTCGTTCTCTCCGATTTTTCTTTTTACCTCAAAATTTTTTGCCTTTGCATCAATATTAAAATTTACCGGCCAGTTAATTTCGGGAACTGAATAGATAGCAAAAGGAGTCATCCCGTTATTATTAACCTTCTCCTGGACCCATTTCAACAAATTGCCGTATATGGGCATGGGGCTTCTTTCCGCCATGTAGCTCTCATTATAATCGTTCCATGACCAGCCCGAACCGAGTGCTTCTGATTTCCATTTGATATCAGTAGTATAAATTTTCTTTTTAGATCTCTTTAAAAAATCAAAAGCTGGTTGAGTTTTATAATCAGGATGAAGAAATGTAGGATCGCCTGCCGGTAAGATTATTAAAGCAGTATCATTCTCTATTGCCAGAAAACATTTTAGACTATCTCCCAAATATTTCATCGCTGCATAACAAGTAGGAAGTTTTGTATTACTTGCGGGTACAAAATATTTATCGCCCTGGTAATTGTACCAATACTTTCCTGTTGCAGGATCATAGATACTGATGCCAACATGTGCGGTAAGTAATGATGAATCGTTGATGACTTGTTTTGCTGATTTTGAAATTTTTTGTTGTATGGAGCAGGATGTAAAAATTAAAAATGAAAAATTAATAATTAACAATTGTTTCAGGCCGAAGAACCTTCTTGTATTTCCCATTCTTAATTTTTAATTATTAATTCTTAATTAGCTTCTTTCCTGAGCTCTCAGCCAACGTTCAGGTATCTCATTACTGCTGGCGAGTAAATAATCTTTATAACTACAGGCGATAAAACGTTTATCAGGTAATTGCATCCACCAACGGCCGGTTTTTTTGCTTTGGATAAAAGTTGTATCCACTTCTGCAAACGCCATGTGGTATTCATTGAAAGATTCCCGCTCATCGATCTTTGCTTCTTTTCTTCCGCGACTGCGACCATCAAGCAAATACCAAAGCATCTGGCTGATCTGTTTTGCAGTAAGATCATGTTGGTCCTTATCGGGATCATAACCATAAATACCGATCGTATTTACATTCGGGCTCATACCTGCGTAACGCATAAGCACACAACTTTCTTCGCCATTAAAACCATTGGGTGAACCGGTAGTATTTGCAGGCGCATAGGCATACGCCAATGCAGAAATATCAAAACTGAATAATTGTGAATTGCGGATCACCGGTTCCATTTCATCAATGTTTTCTTTTACATGCCCGACACGGAAACAATCGAAGCGCAGTTTATCCATTGTTTCCAGCATTCGCGGATGAACAAAATAACTTTGAAAACCGATATGATTATAATGACGAACATAATTCGGTTCGCCGGTCAGCAATTCCATTAAAAAATTATCGCAGCGAAAATCAGAATCAAGATTAAGATCAATGAGTGCATCCACATTCGTTACTTCAATGATCGATTTGTTTTGTTCGTACGCATAATACTGCGCCAACGTAAGATCGTGTGAGCCGCCAAGAATAATTACTGTTTTCTTTTCATTGATCAATTCATTAACAACAGTTCTTAATGCAGCATAAGTATCGGCAAGATCGGCGCCTTTGCGAAGATTACCGAGGTCAGCTATCCTCAGATCCTGGTGCCAGAAATATAATTGATAGAATTGCCGGCGTATGGCATCAGGTCCTGCGCTGTATGCCAAATGATGACCATTACCTCTTTGTTCACCGCAACCGATAAAAACAAGATCGGCCTCATCTAGATCAGGAAAATTCTCTTCATCATGCACACTTATATTAAACCCGATAGTGCCTTCTTTATAACCCTGGTCAAAATTGAGTTCACTTTTACTGATCGGCGCAAGAAAATCGGCAATGTTGAGGAAATCGGACATTATTAGGATTTGCAAACAAACTTACAGAAAACGATCGTCATTTGAAGAAATGGAAAAGCCTTGCTGTGAATAAGCAATAAGAAAATGATCTTTCTAAATCAATATCTAGTTTAGCTGGAATGTTTATGCTTCTCAAACCTGTGGGCAACTACAAGTCGAATGTTACCTGATGAAAATTTATAATTTTCCGGCGTAAGAGAGCCTTGTGTCGATACGGTGCTACCTGTCCAGTTGGCACTTATGTTCCACCTTCGTCCACTATAGCCAGCCGCTGCTTTAAAAACTTCTGAGGGATTCAAAGCAGTATTTTTTTCTTTCCTTGTTTCATCTTCTTCCCTTACAAAATTGACATCTAAATTAACAACCAGGGAACCTGTAATAAAAAAGTGCTGCGCCATCACCAACGTATAAGCATAGCCTGCTCCCGGACCAAAACTCAGGACATTGATCTTATTAATTCCTGCCTGCGGAAATTTACTGCTATAGAAAGCAGGTATCAAAGCACTATCGCCCTGTACTGTGCCGTGATGAATTTCGCCGCCATAAATAATTGATCCGGCTGATTTCTTTTGCCACTCACTTTGTAAGAGTGCTGCACGATAAGAAAATCTTTCTTTGTTAGGAACCTGGTAAGCAGAGATGCCAAAGAAAGTTGTTTTTACATCTTCGCGATAATAATATTTGTCTGCCGCAACACCTGCCAATCCTTGTGGTTCCAAATGATAACCTTTGGGAGCTACATACTGCAGGTCAATGGCCCACTTATGGGGATACACATGCACCTGTAAATTGAACCCTTTTGTTTTTCCTTTTTCATCGGAGTTTGGATTTAAAAAACCAAATCCATTGAAAAGATTTATTGAAATATTTTTTATAGTAACACCTACTCCAAGATTCAATTTAGGGTTTGCTCTATATTCAAGATCCTCTGCGCTTCCGTCCGAAGGGAAATTAAGATGAACATATTTTTTTGATAAATACAGGCGGACAGTAGTCTTACCGGGAAAGGTCTCATAATAAGAGGTGTCCTGTTGAAAATTCTTTTGAGCGGTCAATGATAAAGAACAAATGAAAAAGGCGAATGTCATTAACAGAGACACGATTGTTTTATTCATTCGTTTAAATTTTAATTATCGATCAGATTACGGTCCTGCCCTACTTTGGGTTTTAAGTTTAACCCACAAACTAGCCGTGGATTCTAAAGGAATTCTGAAGATAATGCATCCGGGAATAGTGTTATAAAAAATCTGTAGTTTTCAGTTTATGAAGTTGCTTATCGTCGAAGATGAAAAAGAACTGGCAGCAAGCATGGTTTCCTATTTAAAAAACGAGAACTATACCTGTGAAGTAGCTTATAATTATAAACAGGCTCTTGATAAAATTGAAACATCCGATTATGAATGCATCGCTTTAGACATTACACTTCCGGGTGGTTCGGGTATGCAGTTGTTGAAAGAATTAAAGAACAATAAAAAAACAGATGGCGTCATAATTATCTCAGCTAAAAACTCGATAGAGGATCGTATTAACGGGTTGCGTCTTGGTGCAGATGATTACCTCGTAAAACCATTTCATTTGTCAGAACTGGCTGCAAGGATCAATGCAATCATTCGGCGCAAAATGTATAGTGGTAACAATGTAATTCGTTTCAATGAAATATCTATTGATACGTTGGCAAAAGAAGTTAAGGTGAAAGAGGATCCGGTTGAACTCACACGAAAAGAATATGAGTTATTAGTTTATTTTCTTTCTAATCAACGAAAGGTCATTTCAAAAAATGCATTGATCTCTCATCTTTGGAGCCAGGAAATGGGAACGGGGGAGAGTGCTGATATTATTTATACTCATATCAAGAACCTGCGAAAGAAATTGTCTGAAAAAGGCTGCGGTGATTATATCAAATCACTATATGGAATGGGTTATAAACTAACTGATCAATGAAACTGCAAGTTCAATACAACAAAATTTCCATTGCTTCTACTGTTCTTGTTTTAGTCATCGCAGGTGCAGGCTATTATTTCCTTCTTCAATATGTACTCAAAGAACAATTGGATGAGACGCTTCGTGTAGAGCAGGTAGAGATACAGGATTTTATTCAAACCCATCATTCATTGCCTCCTGCAACTACTTATAAAGATCAAAGAATAGAATTTAAAAAAACGGACAAGGCCTTACCGCAAAGTTTCAGGACATTAACGTTGTATGATCATGAGGAAAAAGAGAATGAGCTGAGCCGCCAGCTTGATTTTACCGTTGAAGTAAATGGAGAGTATTATATCGCTTCGGTAACGAAATCACAGGAAGCAACTGAAGAAATAATTTGTGTCATCTTGCTCATCACACTTGGTTTGATCATTTTATTAAGCATGTTGTTGTTTTTCGCTAACCGGTTTGTGGTAAAAAGATTATGGAAACCTTTTCAAACAACACTTTCTTCGATCAAGAGCTTTGACCTTAATGCACCTTCTGCTATTAAAGCTGAAAAGACCACCATACATGAGTTCAATGAACTCAATGAAAATATTTCCTCAATGACCGAGAAAGTGGTGAAGGATTATCTATCTCTGAAGCATTTTATCGATCATGCTTCCCACGAAATGCAAACACCGCTTGCTGTTATAAATTCCAAGCTGGACGTATTGATACAAGATCCTTCCTTAAATGAAAAAAATCTACAGGACCTGCAGGTCATTTATGATGCCGTTGATAAGATGTCAAAATTGAGTCAGTCTCTTTTATTGCTGGCGAGGATCGAGAATAACCAATTCTCTGAAAAGCAGGAAGTAGACATTAATATCATAGCAAAAAATATTATACAGGAACTTGATGAATGGATCAGTGAAAGGTCTTTAACTGTAAGCAATAAGATCAATGACCTGAAAGTGAACATGAATCCTCAACTGGCAAATACGCTGATCACAAATCTTATCATTAATGCAATTAAACATTCAAGCAGGCAAGAAAACATTCTGCTTCGATCAGAAAGGAATATATTAAGGATCAGCAACCCGGGCACAAGGGCACTAAATGGAGATAAAATTTTTGACAGGTTTTGGAAATCAGAATACTCAGATGGAACTGGTCTCGGTCTTGCTATTGCCAAACAGATCTGCGATCATTACGGGTTTTTACTTCAATATGAATTCAGAGAAGGAACTCATCATTTTTCTATCTTTTTTTAAAAGAAAAATCAGTTTTTATTCAGTATCACCATATAGGTTTACAAAAAATAATTTTATGAAATCGTTATTATCGTTAGCCTGTTTTATTTTTTCATTTGCAACAATAGGTTGCTCTCAAAAAATAACTGAAAAAGATCTTCCAGCCCTGGTAAAAACTGCTTTTAATAATAAATTTCCCGGCGCAACGGATATTAAATGGGAAAAAGAAAACAAAAAAGAACTCGAAGCCAATTTCAAAATGAAGAATGCGAATGTATCGGCCAATTTTGGTTTAGATGGAACCTGGACGGAAACAGAGACAACTATTCCCTCATCTGAACTTCCTGCAGCAGTTACAAATGCTGTGAATACAAAATACCCGGGAGCTGTTTATGGAAGAACAGAAAAGATCGAGAAGCCCGGCGCCAAAATACTTTACGAAGTAAATATAACTGTGAATGGTAAAAAGAAAGAACTTGAATTGAATCCTGATGGCAGTACGGCAAAATAAATTTTGAATATACAGATCGAGTAATAAATAAAACTATAAACATGAAAAAGATCATTCTTCTTTCAACAATATTTTTTACAGCCTCAATATTTACAAGTTTGCAGGCTCAGAAAGATTTTCATATCATTAAAACTTTTCACATTCAAAGTGCAGGTGGCTGGGATTATTTAATTGTAGGTCCCGGCAATAACCGTCTGTATGTTTCGCATGGCACGCAGGTAAATATTTTAGATAAAACAACCGGTGATTCTATTGGTGTGATTGAAAACACAATGGGTGTTCATGGAATTGCTTTTGATAAATCCCAGAACAAAGGATTTACCAGTAATGGGCGATTGAATAATGTAACAGTATTTGATCTCACTACAAATGCTGTGATCACTCAAATTCCTACAGGGGCAAATCCTGATGCCATCATGTATGAACCTTTTACAAAAAAGATAATCACTTGTAATGGTCGTGGTAAGAATTTAAGTTTCATTGACCCGGTTTCCAATAAATTAACTGACAGCATAGATGTGGGAGGAAAACCTGAAACTGCCGTTTCAAACGGAATGGGCAAGCTATTTGTAAATATTGAAGACAAAAATGAGATCGTTGAAGTGGATCTGAAAAGAATGATTGTTGAGTCTCATTGGCCAGTTGGCCCCGGTGAAGAACCTACCGGCCTGGTAATAGATAAAAATACAAACAGGCTATTTGCCGGATGTGGGAATAAATTCCTCATTGCAGTAAGTGCCGTTACCGGTAAAGTTGTTGCCAGTATGCCGATAGGCGATGGATGTGACGGCGTTGCTTTTGACAACGACACAAAAAACATTTATACTTCCAATGGAGAAGGGACAATGTCTGTGTTCAATGAAAGGTCAGCGGATAAGTTAGAAGCAATTGCTACAGTTACTACTAAAAGAGGTGCAAGAACCATCACGATTGATGAACAAACTCATTGGGTCTATTTACCGACAGCAGATTTTGAAAAGTCTGATCCAAATACACCTAATGTAAGACCAAGGATGATACCGGGTACATTCCAGGTATTAGTAGTAGGGAAATAGAAAGGCTTTATTGATCAAAGTAAAATAATGAAACGGGTATTTATTTTATTGTTTTGTACTGCTCTCCTTTTTAACTCACGGGCACAACAAAGTAATCTTGATTATTTCGTTAACCAGGCAATTGCCAACAGTCCTTTATTGAAAGATTTTCAAAACCAGATCCTATCATTTTCACTGGATAGCCAGATCATTCGTGCCGCATTGAAGCTACAGGTGAATGGTATAAGTAACAATTATTATGCTCCTGTCATCAAAGGTTATGGATATGATGAAGTTATTACGAACGGCCAGCAGATTTCTGCACTGGCACAGGTTAGTAAATCATTTTTAGGCGGCAAGACGATCAATACGCAGATCGCTAATCTGCAACTGCAAAGCCAGGTGATGGCGAACAATGTTAAGATGTCTGAGCAGGACGTAATAAAAACGGTTACGGACCAATACATCGTTACTTATGGAGAACAACTGCAACTTGATTTCTATAATGAGATCAATGGCTTGTTAAGAAAAGAAGATAGTTTATTAAAGAAACTTACACAGGATAATGCCTTCAAACAAAATGAATACCTGGGTTTCGTCGTGATATTGCAACAACAACTATTAACTACTGCTCAATTGGAGACCCAGTACAAATTTGATTATGCTACTTTGAATTACCTGGCCGGGGTCATAGATACAACTACTACAAGATTGGAAGACCCACAGTTGAGTTCAAAAACTTTTGGAGATCTTACCAAGTCAGTTTTTTACCAGCAGTTTGTATTGGATAGTTTAAAGCTTTCAAACGACAGAATGCTGGTTGATATTAATTACCGTCCGAAGATCAATGTTTACGGCGATGCAGGATATAATTCTTCCTTACTATTTCTGCCTTATAGAAATTTTGGCGCCAGCATAGGTCTTAATATGACCATTCCGATCTATGACGGAAAGCAACGGAAACTTCAATATGCCAAAATTGATCTCCAGGACAGGACCAGGGTATATAGAAAAAACTTTTTTTTTCAGCAACGTAACCAGCAAATATTACAGCTAATGCAACAGTTGAATGCAACTGACCGGTTGATCGACCAGATCGATAAGCAGATCAAATACACCGAGACGCTGATAATAGTGAATGAAAGATTACTGGCCGCCGGTGATATCAGGCTGACGGACTTTATACTTACGCTGAGTAATTATTTTAACGCAAGGAACCTGGTAACGCAGAATCATATTGCTCGTTTGAAAATTGTAAATCAACTCAACTACTGGGGCAGGTAAATAAATTAGTATGAAAAAGATCAGCCTATATTTTTTGATCCTTGGTGCGATCCTGGGCTCTTGCCAGTCAAAAAAAACCGAGGAAACAATAATAGAAGAAGAACAGGAAACAATAACTCCTGTTACAGTTACATCTGTCATCACTGAACCAATGGTTGAATATATTGAGCTGAATGCAACTTCCACGTTTCTTCAACAAGGATTTGTAAAAGCCAGTTCCAATGGCTATATACAATCAGTAAATGCAGAGGTTGGAAAAATGGTGTCCTCAGAACAAAGAGTTTTCGTTTTAAAAACCAAAGAAGCCCAAAGCATAGGTAATGCGATCAATGCGCTGGACAGTACTTTTAAATTTTTTGGCATCATTAATATTAAGGCAGGAACAGCCGGCTATATTTCAGAGATCAATCATGAGCCGGGCGATTATGTACAGGAAGGAGAACAATTGGCCGTGATAAACGATATAAAAAGTTTTGTTTTCATTCTAAATCTTCCTTACGAATTGCGACAGTATGTAATGAATAAAGACTTTGTAGAACTTTTGTTGCCTGACGGTAAAAAAATGATGGCCCGCATTTCTTCAGCTATGCCTATTGTTGATTCCGCATCACAAACACAAAATATTATTCTCAAGGTCAATGAAAAAAACCTTCCTATTAATCTAATTGGAAAAGTAAGGATCATAAAAACCGAAAAGGCATATGCGGTTTCATTGCCAAAACAATCTGTATTGTCAGATGAAACACAAACTAGTTTTTGGGTGATGAAATTAATTGATGATTCAACGGCTGCAAAAGTGCCGGTGACAAAAGGATTAGAGATCAATGACAAGATCGAGATCGTATCACCAAAGTTTTTATCATCTGATAAATTTTTGTTGACAGGCAATTATGGATTAGCCGACACCGCCAGGATCAAGATCGTGGAGCAATAAATTAAAAGTACAGTGAACAAATTTTTTATCTCACATAAAAACCCTCTTGCGGTTCTTCTTGCTCTTATCATTGCGGGTGGAATATTCGTTTATGGCAAATTGCAAACCTCCTTATTTCCGGAGATCACTTTTCCCAAGATCAAAATAATTGCTGATGCAGGGTTGCAACCAGTAGATAAGATGATGGTAAGTGTAACGAAGCCATTAGAAGCTGCCATTAAACAAATTCCCGATCTGGAAACGATCCGCAGTACTACCAGTCGCGGTAGTTGTGAAATATCAGCATTCATGACATGGAACAGTGATATAGATGTCAACCAACAACACATAGAATCAAAGATCAGTGAGATAAGAAATACATTACCGCCTGATGTAAATATTACTGTTGCAAAAATGAACCCTTCGATCTTACCGGTAATGGGTTATTCGGTGGAAAGTAACAGAAGATCACCTATCGAACTAAAGCAACTTGCTATTTACACTATCAAACCATTTTTGTCACAGGTAGAAGGTATTTCAGAAATAAGAATTACCGGCGGCCGAACAAAAGAATACTGGTTGCAATTGAATGTGCAAAAGATGAGCACCTTTTCTATCACACCTGATCTGATAAATACGGTCCTGGCTCAAACAAATTTCATCAAATCAAACGGCTTTTTATCTGATTATCGTTACCTGTATCTTACTATAACAGACGCCACTGTACATAATAAAGATGAACTGGAGAATATTGTTATTAAAAATGATGGCAAACGCATCGTTACTTTAAAAGATATAGCAACAATTGCAGTAAAAGAAGGAGTTGAATTCATAAAGATCAATGCAAATGGGAAAGATGGATTACTCATTGCCGTGGTAAAACAGCCCAATTCCAACCTTGTAGATCTTTCGAAAGCGATGAAAGCAAAGATCGAGCAGCTCAAAAAAATTTTACCAAAGGATGTACTCGTCAAACCTTATTATGTGCAGGCTGATTTTGTAAATGATTCTGTAAAAAGTGTAACCGATAGTTTATGGATAGGACTTGCCCTTGCCATCATCGTTGCCATCATCTTCCTGCGATCCGTGAAAGCCAGTGCTACCATTTTAATTACAATTCCGGTTACGATCTTTCTTACGCTGATCGTTTTGTATGCCATTGGCTACAATTTTAACATCATGACATTGGGAGCTATTGCTGCTGCCATAGGATTGATAATTGACGATGCCATTGTAGTAGTGGAACAGATCCATCGAACACATGAAGAAAATCCGGAAGAGCCTTCACCTGTTTTAGTACAGAAAGCAATTCGCTACTTATTTCCAGCTATGGTAGGTTCTTCATTAAGCACTATTGTCATCTTTATCCCTTTTCTATTAATGACAGGTGTAGCAGGTTCTTATTTCAGTGTAATGACCAATACAATGATCATTACGTTGGTTAGTTCCTTCTTTGTTACATGGATCGGGTTACCGGTCATTTATTTATTGCTTTCAAAAAAACATAGAACAAAAAAGCAGCAAAAAGAAAAACCACAATCAGTAAAAAAGCAAAGATGGGTGTCGTTTTTTATTTTAAACCCTATTATCAGTTTAGTTATAATGGCAGGACTGATAATATCGATCATCTTAATATTACCAAGACTCGAAACCGGATTTTTACCGGAAATGGATGAAGGAAGTATTGTGCTTGATTATACAACGCCACCGGGAACATCGTTAGAAGAAACTGATAAGATATTACGTGAAGCAGAAAAAATAATCGTAAGTGTTCCTGAAGTTGAGGCCTACTCAAGAAGAACAGGAACCGAGATGGGATTTTTTATTACCGAGCCAAATAGTGGTGATTATCTTATCCAGTTAAAAAAGGACCGGGATAAAACTACCGATGATGTAATTGAAGAGTTGCGACAAAAAATTGAAAGCACACAACCGGCTCTTCGTATAGATTTTGGGCAGGTGATCGGTGATATGCTTGGGGACCTGATGGCTTCTATTCAGCCGGTTGAAATAAAAATATTCGGTACGGATCAAAAAAAATTACAGGAATTATCCCGGCAAACTTCAGAGATCATTACGGATATAGCGGGCATTGCAGATCCTTTCGATGGAATTGTAATAGCCGGACCATCCATTTCAGTTCTGCCTAATTATTCCAAGCTTGCACAGTATGGTATAACTCCGGCTGATCTTCAATATCAATTACAAACTTCATTAGAAGGCAATGTCGTTGGAAATCTATTTGAGAAGGAGCAATATTCTGTGATCAGGTTGGTTTATCCCGGCAGCAGAAAGCTTAGCATCACAGACATCAATAATCAACAGATATTTTTACCGAACGGCAGATTGATCCCTATACATGAATTAGCTACTGTTATTATTAACTCTGGTGATGCAGAAATTCAACGATCAAATTTGCAATCAATGGGGGTTGTTACTGCGGACCTTGCAAACAGGGACCTTGGCAGCGTAATGAAGGATGTGCAGAAAAAGATCTCTTCAGAACTTACTCTTCCCCCCGGTTATTATATAGAATATGGTGGCGCTTACGCAGAGCAACAAAAATCTTTTAAAGAACTGTTGATGATCCTGATCGCTGCAAGCTTGCTGGTTTTTTCAGTGATATTGTTTTTATTCCAAAAGATCAAAGTGGCATTGCTGATTTTATTGATCGCTGTACTAGGAATATCAGGCAGCTATCTTGCTTTATGGCTAACAAATACACCTTTGAATGTTGGAAGCTACACAGGTCTTATCATGATCGTCGGTATCATAGGAGAAAACTCGATCTTCACTTTTTTACAATTCAAAGAATCATTGCATGAAAAAAGCGTTGATGAGTCGATCATCTATGCTATATCAACAAGGCTCCGGCCAAAATTGATGACTGCACTGGGTGCAATCATTGCATTGATGCCACTAGCATTAGGTATTGGCACCGGGGCACAACTTCATCAACCATTAGCTATTGCTGTAATTGGAGGATTTATTATTGCACTACCGCTTTTATTGATCGTGCTGCCGTCTATGTTGCGGCTGATAAGTAAAAAAAATGCAAAAGCCATTAGCTAACTTTTAATGAAAGCCTTTCATAAGAAAATAATCAAAGAAGTATCCCTCAAAACATTGTTGGTCTCATCTTTCTTTTTTGCCGCGATTTTTGTTTTTGCATTTTTAGCTCATGAGATCGTTGGCGAAAAAGAAGACATGTTTGATACAAAGGTGTTTCACTTTCTAAAAGCCCATACAACAACTCCCCTTGTTAAACTAATGCAATGGCTGACCTTTTTTGGAAATCATTACTTTCTTATTCCAGCTTATATCTTATTGGTCACATTTTTATTTTTCAGGCACAGAAGGTCAGATGCCATTAATATAATAGTTATCGTTTTGAGCAGCACGGCACTTTTGTTTGGGTTGAAAGCGATCTATGGACGTCATCGACCCGAATTGCCGCTACTCAGGGAGTTACATGATTATAGCTTTCCAAGTGGTCATGCTTTAAGCTCATTTATTTTTTGCAGCATATTGATCTACTTGATCTGGAAAAGTGATCTGCGCCCCGTATTAAAATATCTTTTGGCCGGCCTGCTTGTTATTTTTTCGCTAAGCATTGGCATTAGCAGGATAGTCTTACGTTATCATTTTGCAAGTGATGTATTGGCTGGTTTCGCTTTGGGATTCGCCTGGGTCATATTCTCTTTTTGGATCTTAAAAAAAATGTCTAAGAGATCAGGGGCAGGGCACTGATCTTTCGCAGCTTTCTTGGCTCAATTCACCGTTGCTTATCTTTGCCGGCTATGGAAGAATTGCTGAAACAAATACAGGATCACAAAACCGAGATCGAAGCTTTTACTGCAACCGATGAAAAAGCGGCGGAAGAATTTCGCATTAAATGGTTGGGCACAAAAGGACTGGTGAAAACCATCATGGGGGAAATGAAAAATGTGCCGAATGAAAAGAAAAAAGAATTTGGGCAAATATTAAATGAATTCAAACAATTCACTGAAGCAAAGTATGAGGAATTAAAACAGTCAGCAGTTGGCAGTCAGCAGTCGGCAGCCAGCAATATAGATCTTACTTTACCTGGCGATAACACTCCGGTTGGCACACGTCATCCGATCAGTTTGATGACCAACCGTATCATTTCAATTTTTCAGCGACTTGGTTTTGCAGTTGCCGAAGGACCAGAGATCGAAGATGACTGGCATAATTTCACTGCATTGAATCTTCCCGAACATCACCCTGCAAGAGATATGCAGGATACTTTTTATGTACAGCAAAATCCTGATTGGCTACTAAGAACACATACAAGTAATATTCAGATCCGGGAAATGCAGAAAGGCAAATTGCCGATCCGTATTATTTGTCCCGGTCGTGTGTACAGAAATGAAACCGTAAGTGCAAGAAGTCATTGTTTCTTCCACCAGGTGGAAGGTTTATATATTGATGAGAATGTTTCTTTCGCCGATCTGAAACAAACACTTTACTTTTTTGCAAAAGAAATGTATGGCAGCGATGTAAAGATCCGTTTCCGTCCTTCTTATTTTCCATTTACCGAGCCAAGTGCTGAGATGGATATTAGTTGCATGCTATGCAAAGGCGCCGGCTGTAATGTCTGTAAAAAAACCGGTTGGCTTGAGATACTTGGCAGTGGCATGGTGCACCCAAATGTTTTATCTAATTGCGGCATTGATCCTAATAAATACACAGGCTTTGCTTTCGGTATGGGCATTGAACGACCTGCATTATTGAAATACGGCATCAATGATATTCGTCTCTTCAGCGAGAATGATGTAAGATTTTTGAAGCAGTTTACAAGTGCGGTTTAGTCGCTGGAATTTGTAATTAAATGTAATAACTCTTGCTTCTCATTTTAAGGTTTACATACGCCAACAACAACGAAAACCCGAGAGCTAGCCAAAATCCTGCACCGGTAATTGAGAAAATATTTCCATTGTTAAAAAAGCTATCGCCAGATCCTTCCTTAGCTAAGATTAGGACGAAAACAGCTATTAGTGCTGCAAGAGGTATCCATGAAAGTAGTTTCCTGCTATAGAAATTATTTTCCTGGCTCAATACACTTAATAGATGAAAAAGAGTCGTTAAAGGGATCGCCAATAAAAAATACTTATACGATGGAATGTGTTCTGAAAGTACAAAGTTAAACCCACTCATTTCAAAAGAATGCCAATAGAAAAAGGGCATAAAAAAACTGCCTAATAAAACGGCAGACAAAATGGTTGTTAACGTTTTTTTGTGCATATATTGATTTTCTATTGAGAGTAAAAGTAATCCTATTTAAGCAATAACTTTATCTCATGGATCCCGGTTCTATCATCTGTATATGCGGCGCTGGCACTATGGGTAGTGGTATTGCACAAGCAGCTGCTTCATCAGGCTTTTATGCTATACTTTATGAATTAAATGATGCGGTGCTTGAAAAAGCAAAAGTTTTTATTGAAAAGAATTTACAATCCCTTGTAGAAAAACGTAAGATCACCGGAAACGCAAAAGAAGAAACGCTAAACAATCTTCGTTTCACCAATAACCTGCATGACTGCATGGGTGATGTGATCATTGAAGCCATCATCGAAAAACCAGAAGCCAAGATCGCTTTATTCAATCAACTGGCAGAGATCAATTATAACGAAACGGTTTTTGCCAGCAACACTTCGTCACTTTCTATAACACAAATTGCCAAAAGTGTAAAGAATCCTGAACGGGTTATCGGCATGCATTTCTTTAACCCTGCTACTATCATGAAACTGGTGGAAGTGGTGAAAACCGATCTTACAAATGAACAAACAACCAATATTATTATTGAGCTGGCAAAACAGATGAACAAAACGCCGGTACTTTGTAAAGATTCACCCGGCTTTATCGTGAACCGTGTAGCAAGACCTTTTTATATTGAATCACTAAGATTGGCAGAAGAAAATATTGCTGATCTCACTACTATTGATTCGCTAATGGAATCAACTGGTTTTAAAATGGGACCCTTTAAACTAATGGACCTTATCGGCAATGATATTAATTATGCAGTGAGTTGCTCTGTTTATAAACAACTCGGTGACCCGGAAAGATTAAAGCCTTCTTTTATTCAAAAAGAAAAAGTTGAAACCGGGCAATTGGGAAAGAAAACAGGAAAAGGATATTATACTTATTAAGAATTTGCCCAAACAAGCTTTTCTGCTTAAATCTGCAATCTAAAATCTGCAATCTAAAATTGAATAAAGTACTTGTAACAGGTGGCACTGGCTTTATCGGGGCATATATCATCAAAGAACTTGTTGAAAAGGGTTATGCTGTTCGGGCAATCCGTCGCAGTAACAAACTTCCTTTTTTTATTTCCACTGATATTCTAAATAAAGTAGAATGGGTAAGCGGCGATGTGCTGGATGTTATTTCACTTAATGAAGCAATGCAGGATGTTGATGCTGTTATTCATTCTGCGGCTGTGGTTTCTTTTGATAAAAGAGACAGAGCCCAGATGTATAATACAAATGTGGATGGCACTGCCAATGTTGTGAACCTTTCTCTTGAGAATGGAATAAAAAAGCTCGTACATATCAGCTCTATTTCCGCATTGGGAAGAACTGCGACCGGTGAAAAAGTAGATGAAGAAAAAAAATGGTTGAATAGCAAATTGAATTCCCATTATGGCATCAGCAAGAATAAAGCGGAAATGGAAGTATGGCGTGGCATGGGAGAAGGTTTGGATGCCGTGATCATAAACCCAAGTACCGTGCTTGGTTTCGGCAATTGGCATGATAGCAGTTGCGCCATTTTTAAAAACTCATATAAAGGTTTTCCCTGGTATACGAGAGGTGTGAATGGATTTGTTGCTGTGGAAGATGTTGCAAAGATCGCTGTGCTGTTAATGGAAAGCAATATCACCGAAGAACGTTTTATTATCAATCACGAAAATTGGGAGTTTAGAAAGCTGTTCGATGTTATTGCTGATGGCTTTAGGAAAAAACATCCTAAATGGGAGGCAACTCCTTTTTTAAGCAGCATTGCCTGGCGAGTAGAGAGAATAAAATCTTTTTTGAAAAATGCCAAACCATTGCTTACAAAAGAAACGGCAAGGATCGCTTTAAGTAAAACTTACTGGCAAAACGATAAAATACTAAAAGCATTGCCGGGATTTTCCTTCATGGCATTAGAGTCAAGCATCACAAAAGCCTGCAAAAACTACGCAGATGCCGTAAACAATATGCAACTAAAACCATAACTGCATTATCTTTATTGGGCAATTGTTTATTCTATGAAAAAGATATTCCTGTTTACCCTTTTGTGCATTTCTTTTGTTTTGGGATTTAGCCAAACAAACTTCACAGTCTCGGGCAAAGTGTTCGATTCAGCATCAAAAGAGCCATTGGCATTTGCTTCGGTTTTTTGTCAGAATACTACACAGGGTACTGCTACCAATAAAGAAGGAACATTTCATTTAAGCCTGAAAGAAGGTGGTTATGATCTTGTGATCACTTATACAGGTTACCGGTCAAGAATGATCCGCATTAGCCCTGAAATGAAAACCAATGAACTGGAAATAGAAATGGTAAAAGAAGAAAAAAGTATTGAAGAAGTGGTGATTCGCAGCAGTAACGAGGTAAAAGATGGGTGGACAAAATATGGCAAATTCTTTCTTGAAAATTTCATTGGCACCACTCCTTTCTCTTCCAGGTGTGTTTTAGTGAATCCCGAAGTATTAAAGTTTTATTATTTCAGAAAATCAGAAAAACTAAAAGTGCTTGCAGACTCGCCATTGATCATTTATAATAATGCATTGGGATATAATCTTCGTTACAATCTCGACTCATTTCTTTTTATGTACAAAACTGATATATGCAGTTACACGGGTCTAAGCTTTTATGAAGAACGTACCTCAAGCGAAGACAGCCTTAAGCTTTGGACAAAGAACAGGCAAAAAGCATATTTCGGCAGCAGGCTGCATTTTATGCATAGTTATTATGATAGCACTTTAACGCAAAGCGGTTTTATAATTGATATGCTCGATGAAACGAATGATAAAAAATTCAATAAGATCACAGAGCCGTATGATACAACATGGTATACACCCGCAGATAGCGTAAACGAGATCGATATCTATTTTCCAAGAAGGGTCAGTATCACTTATACAAAAAAAGGCCCTGAGAATGAGTATTTGAAAAGATATAAATTACCAATGAATATCAGCATGCAGATTTCTTATATAGACATGCTTGATGTTATAACCATAAAACAAAACGGTTATTATTACAATCAAAAAGATTGGATAAATTTTGGTTACTGGAGTTGGAAAAATATTGCCGACCAGGTACCGAATGATTATACTCCGGATAATTAGTTGAATGTTGGAAGTTAAAGATTGAATGTTACTATTTCGAGAAATCATAAGAATGTCGGAACCCGCAAAATAATTTGGAGAATTTTCAACTTTAAACCTTCAACCTTCAATTTTCTTCCCCATAACTTTTTCCCAAAGCTGTGGTATGCGTTTTATCCAGACAAACTCTTTCATTTTTTCTCTTGCGTCCTCAACCGGCGATCCAAAATAAACTTTGCCCCCATCAATTGAATCCTTGACACCGCTTTGCGCATATACTGTGGCGCCTTTGCCAATTGTAAGTGTTTTGCTAACTCCCACTTGTCCCCAAAGAATTACATTGTCTTCAATTTTTGTAGCACCGGCAATACCAACCTGCCCGGCAAACAAGCAATTCTTTCCAATTTCTGTATCATGACCGATATGAACAAGGTTATCGATCTTGGTTCCTGCACCGATCACCGTATCGCCGCTAACTCCACGATCAATAGTGCAATTAGCACCGATCTCGACAAAATCTTCGATCACTGCTCTGCCGCAACTGTTCATCTTTTTATAATGAATATCCCGGTTGGTTTTTTTGTTATAATAAAATGCATCGCTGCCAATAACAGTACCTGCTTGTATAATAACATTATTGCCTATCACGCAATGATCTAAAATGGTAACGTTGGGATGAATAATGCAATCATTACCGATAATTACATGATTGCCGATAAAGGCATTCGGCATAATAACAGTGTTTTGCCCGATCGAAGCAGAATCGCTGATATTTTTCGATGAGGAAGTAAAAGGACGAAAATGATTTACCAGTTTTAAGTATGCTTCAAACGGATCGCCAACAATCAGCAGTGTTTTCCCTTCAGGGTATTCTGTTTTTTTATTAATGATAATGACTGTGGCAGCTGAATTAATACAGGTATCATAGTATTTAGGATGATCCACAAAAACAATATCACCTTTTTCCACCTTATGAATTTCATTGATCCCTGTAGCAGCTGCGTCAATGTTGCCAGCGATCTCTGCGCCAATGAAATCAGCGACCCATTTTACAGGAACTGGTTTATCCAATCGCATAATGTTTGAATTTGTTCAAAGGTAAACAGCTTTGCAATGCATAACATGAGAGATAAGTATCAAATGAACCCACGTTTTTATCTTTTTAAACTTGAGTGAAGTGATGTTATAAATGCAAATGATGAAACAAAAAGAGAAGATGATGTGTTTAATTTCATTTTATACTTCATTTATTCATTATTTGTTCTATTATCCACAAGTAAAAACCAAATGTTAATAAAATTTCTTCAAAAATTTTTTTAGTTAGAAAAAAATATAATTAATATTGTGAAGGGAAATTTATTTCCCGGTACTTACTAACCCATCCACATATTTCTCCCCCGAATCTTCGGGGGAGATTTTTTTTATTGAACTCTTATCGTAATAAATGAACATTTCTATTGAAAGAACATCGCCGGGTAGCAGCTTTATAAACTCATCTCCGGTCAACTTTTTCCAATATCTTTACTTCACTCAAAAAAAATTTACATGCTGAAATCGATGACCGGCTTTGGAAGGGCTGAAAGATCTGTTGGTGGTAAAACATTTCTTGTTGACATAAAATCTCTCAATGGTAAACAGTTTGAACTGCAATTAAAGCTTCCTGCATTTTTAAAACCATTTGAATTTGATATTCGCCGCATTCTTTCTACTCAACTTGGTCGTGGCAGTGTAGATTGTACTATTAGCTTAAAAGAAACAGGCAATGCAAAACCTGTTTCTATCAATATTGAATTGGCAAAAGCCTATTACCAACCACTGGCGGATCTGTCAAGGGAATTAAATCTCGATCCGTCTAATATATTAAGTACACTTGTAAAGTTACCCGAGGTTATAACACCCACCGGTGAAACCCTGACTGATGAAGAATGGAAAGCGTTTCAAAAAGTGATCTTGTTAGCTATTGATGACCTGAACGTTCATCGTGATGATGAAGGGAAATCTCTTGAGAAAGATCTGTTGTCCCGGGTTCATAATATACTTGCACAATTAGAAGAAGTACAAAAGCTCGAACCGAATCGCAAACAGATCATCCGCGACGATATAACCAAGCTGATGGAAGAATTTGCAGGCAAAGAAAACTATGATAAGAACAGACTTGAGCAGGAGCTTATCTATTACATTGAAAAGATAGATATAAGTGAAGAAATGGTTCGTTTGAGAAACCACTGTGATTACTTCAAAGTAGTGCTTGCCGAAGCAGAAGAATCAAAAGGAAAGAAACTGTCCTTTATTTTACAGGAAATAGGTAGGGAAATAAATACTACCGGCGCTAAAGCTTACGACTCATCCATTCAAAAATGCGTTGTGATGATGAAAGATGAACTGGAAAAAGCAAAAGAGCAAATATTAAATGTTCTGTAAAGGCACAAGTAACAAAATTCAAGATACAAGTTCTAAATATATCTTTGTTAGATGAATGTATTAGTAAGATCGATTTTCTTTCTTGTTCCCTGTGCCTTGTGCCTTTCAACTTGCACTACCGTTGATCTTTATGAAAAGACAGCTTCATTACCGAATCACGAATGGAAAAGCACGAACAAACCTGAATTCAATTTCACCATTACAGATACAACTGTCCTTTACCAGGTTTTCTTTGTAATAAGACATTCTGAAAAATATAACTACAATAATATCTGGATAAATTATTATTACCAGCCACCCAATGATACTTTGCACAAAGAAGCACGGGAATTCCAATTAGCCACGAATGAAAAAGGCTGGCTTGCGACCGGCATGGATGATATTTATGAACATAGGATCAAGTTAGCTCCTGATGCCGGAAAACTTAAAGCAGGAAGTTATAAGTTCATTTTGGAAAATATCATGCGGGAAGACCCGCTAAAAGAAGTATTGAATGTTGGCGTCAGGGTTGAAAAAGTTAAATAACTTTCCTTATGCCAAGGTCAGCAGGAAAAAGATTCAGATATATCATCGTTGTTTACTGGTTATTGCTTTTATATATAGTCGCCGCCCTGGTATGGTGGTTTGTTTCGCTGGAAAGGCAAAATCAAAACTTAACCAATCTGCGTTTGAGTGAGCTTAACTCCCAAAAAGCAACCCTTGATCCAAAAAAATTCACTGAAGAAAATTTCAAAATTGAGAACGACTCAAAAAGGAATACAGATAAATATATTGCCGAGGGTGTTACTTTTCTCATCTTAATATTCGTGGGTGCCTTTTTTGTTTACCGTTCAACCAGTAAGAAATTCAGGGTACAACTGCAACAGCAGAATTTTATGATGGCGATCACTCACGAATTAAAAACGCCTATTTCAGTTGCCATGCTTAATCTTGAGACGCTACAGAAATACCAGCTTGATGCGGAGAAGCAAAAAAAACTGATACGAATGACACTCCAGGAAACATCAAGGCTTGATACATTAATCAACAATATTCTTGTTTCCTCACAGTTGGAAGGCGGTGGTTATGCTTTTTCAAAAGAAGAACTCGACTTCTCTTCTTTGTTTAAAGATTGTATAAGAGATGCCAAAACACGATATCCTGAAAGAAATTTTATTGAAAATATAGAACCAGAAATTGAGTTAGCCGGTGATCCGCTTTTGCTCCAATTGCTGATCAGTAATCTTATTGAGAATGCTGTGAAGTATTCCCCTAAAGAAAAGCCGATCATTTGCAAACTGAACAGGTCAGGTAAAGATGTGCTCATGAATATTATTGATGAAGGAATTGGGATCGCCGATACTGAAAAAACAAAAATATTTGAGAAATTTTACCGGACGGGGAATGAATCTACCCGAAAAACTCAAGGCACTGGATTGGGGCTTTATCTTTGTCGTAAGATCGCCGGGGATCATAATGCCGACATTTCGGTGACAAACAATATACCCTCCGGCACTAATTTCGCCATCCATTTTCATATATAGTCTCATGAGCAAGGAAAATACAAAGGCGTCGATTTTATTGGTAGAAGATGAAGAAAATCTTCATGACGCCTTGAAGTTAAATCTTGAATTGGAAGGTTACGAAGTTTCTTCAGCCTATGATGGCAGCAATGCCGTAAAAGCGGTGCAGGCAGAATATTTCGATCTTATTATACTTGATGTCATGCTTCCTGAAATGGACGGGATAAATGTTACTGAAACCATCCGTTTGGCAAATAACGAAGTGCCAATCTTAATTCTCAGCGCTAAGAACAGCAGCGCAGATAAAGTGCTTGGCCTTAAGAAAGGCGCCGATGATTATATGACTAAGCCTTTCAACCTCGAAGAATTATTATTGAGAGTACAAAAGCTTATTGAAAAGAATAAAAAAATACTGGATAAAGAAACTATCGGCAATACCTATGCATTCGGAAATAATAATATTGACTTCAAAGCACAGGAGGCAACAACATCCCGCGGTGAAAAGATCCAGCTAAGTAAGAAAGAAGGAATGCTTTTGAAATTACTCATTGAAAATAAAAATGAAGTAGTACCGAGAGAGAAGATCTTACAGGTGGTTTGGGGTTATAATGTTTATCCAACTACGAGGACAATTGATAATTTTATCCTCAACTTCAGAAAATATTTTGAAGAGGATAGCCGGAATCCCAAATACTTTCATTCAGTAAGAGGTGTCGGATACAAATACAGTGAGTGAAATCCCAAATGCTAAAATTCCAAATTCCATTCTACGCAGTAGCCCGGTGGCTTATTGGAATTTGTGATTTGCTTTTTGGAATTTCTTTATTTATAGATCGCCTAATTGAGGTCTCATCACAATATCTTCAACACAAGCACCGGGCGAAAGCTGTGATGCTGCAAAGACCATTTTAGCGATATCCTCTGCTTCCATTATACGTTTGGAAGAATTATCATAGCCACCCCAGGAATCAGTGAGCACAGCACCGGGATGAATAGCTGTAACTTTTATATTATGTGGTTTCATTTCTTCCCGCAGGTTTTTACTAAACCCATGCATAGCGTATTTGCTGATACTATATGCTCCGCCATTATGATAGGCGTGAAGTGATGCAATAGAACACATATTGAAAATATGGCCTGACTTTCTCTCCATCATTTTAGGTAAAAGAGTTCTTGTTAAATGATAAGCGCTGTAAAGGTTGATGGCAAGCTGGCTTTCCAACAATCCTTCCGATTCATTGTGCACACTACCGGGTTCAAATAAACCTGCATTATTAATGATAATATCAGGAACAATATATTTCAAACACCAGCTTCCAAGCTCCTTTGCTTGTTGTTTATCGGATAGATCAAAAGCTTTTGCTTTTATTGAAACAGAAGGATATTTAGTTTGCAATTCTTCCATTGCTTTATATAAGGCCACTTCATTTCGACTGCTTAAAAAAAGGCTTTTCCCATTCGCAGCAAAAATTTCCGCTATTGCTTTTCCAATTCCTCTTGATGCTCCTGTGATTAGTACAGTCATTACGCTTTATTATTGATTATTTCGGTTTATTTGCAAATCTAAAATCCGAAATCGGCAATCCGAAATGAAATATAAACACCTCTTTTTCGATCTCGACCATACTCTTTGGGATTTTGAAGCAAATGCAAGAGTAACACTGCTGGAACTTTACAATGTTTTACAATTAGAACAACGGGGTATTCATGATTTTGATCTTTTTCATAAAAACTACCTGGCGCATAATGAAAAGCTTTGGGAACGATATAGAAATGGTTTTATAAAACAGGATGAATTAAGAATAAAAAGAATGCGGTTGGCTTTGCTTGATTTTAAAATTGCGGACGAGCTATTGGCCAAAAATATGAGTGACCAGTTTCTGGATCTTTTACCTACACGAACCATCCTCTTTCCCTATGCTACTGAAATTCTGGAATATTTAACCAACAAAAACTATGAGCTTCATTTGATCACAAATGGTTTTGAAAAAACACAGCACAGCAAATTAAAATATTCGGGGCTGGGTAAATATTTTAAAGAAGTTATTACTTCAGAAGGAAGCAGCAGCCTTAAACCCAATAAAGAAATTTTTGATTACGCCTTTGAAAAGACAGGAGCCAATCCTGCTGAAAGTATAATGTTAGGTGATAGCATTGATGTTGATATCATCGGCGCCATGAATGCCGGTATTGACCAGGTATTTATTAATCACTTAAACATCCCGATCGATATTAAACCAACTTATGTTGTACGATCATTAAAAGAGTTAGAAGAAATATTCTAATTCGACAATTTGTTGATGTGCCGATATGCCAATGATATGCTTTCTATTAAAATTAGCTATTGGCTAATTTACCATAATGCTACTACCGTCACACCGCCTTTAGCTATATCGTCGATCTTTACCTGCACTTTTGCAGATAACGGCAACAAAAGATCAACTCTTGAACCGAATTTGATAAACCCCATCTCTTCGGTTTGTTTTACTTGCTGTCCTGGCTGCAAATAGTTCACAATTCGTTTTGCCAACGCCCCAGCTATTTGTTTAATAAGCAACTCCTTTCCGTTTGCTTTATAAACCACCGTATGGCGTTCATTTTCTGTAGAAGATTTTGGATGCCACGCAACAAGATATTTTCCTTTGTGGTATTGACTGTACATAACATCGCCGCTTACCGGGTTGCGGTTGACATGCACATTTAATGGGCTCATAAAAATTGAAACCTGTATACGACGATCGGCAAAATATTCGTCCGCTTCTACCTCTTCAATTGCTACTACTTTACCATCGGCAGGCGCAATAATGGCGTTATCCTGAACTGTTAAGTTTCTTTTAGGAATGCGAAAAAATGAAATAAGAAAGATCAATAAGCCGAGTGTGCCTATAAATATGACCCAACTTAAGGCAGGTGAAGAATAGCTGATAAAATAAAATGAAACAATATTGATCACTCCAAATAAAATGGTTGCCCACGCAATACTCTTATAACCCTCCTTATGAATTGTCATGCGGCAAATATATGAAAATGGAGTGTGGCGAGTAGGGAGCAGAAGTTAGATGACAAAAACAAGATAAACATATAACCAAACAGCAGGTATTGCTAATAAGAGGGAATCAAAACGATCTAAAAAACCCCCATGGCCCGGCATGATATTACCACTGTCTTTCACTCCTGCCATTCTTTTAAGCTTTGATTCAAGCAGATCGCCGAAGGTGCCGGCGATACATGCAATTGCTGCAAGAAGCATTATATAAGTTGTAATTGCTCCCGTATTAAATCCAAAAAAAGCAATAAGCCCTACAACAACGACGCTGAGGATCATGCCACCAATTGTACCCTCCCATGTTTTCTTCGGTGAAATTTTTGAAAGAGGTCTTTTTCCAATTATTGAACCCACGATATATGCCATTGTATCATTTATCCAAATTGATATTATGATCATTAAGATCATATTACTCCTTGACGGCATAACAAAATAATTGTCATGAACATGAATATTCATTTCCTTGTATAAATTCATGGCTAATCCCCAGCTTAAGGAAATATAAAGCAAGCCTAAGGCAGCAGTACCAAAAGGTTTGAGCTTAACGTTTTTTGTTACAACAATTCCAATTGCAAGTATCACAAGTCCTGCAACAGCAACCGGGAATGAAAGATCCCCTTTTAACTGGTAATTATTTATTTGAAATATTGGTCCGCAAAACACCAGCATAATTGCAAAACCCATAAGCATAAAGCCAATGCGGGTAACCAGGTTATAAACCGTCTTATGAATTTTTTCCAACAGGTTAAAATATTCCCACCAACAACCAAAATGAATAAGAGAAAACAAGGCAAGAAAACTCCATTTATTCCATAATAAGCCAGTCAGCATCACCGCTGCAAAAATGATCGCCGTAAGTGTTCTTGTTTGAAATGTTTTCCTGTTAAAAGCCATGCAAGCAGGTGGGTTTTAAAAAATGATAGCTATTGGTTTAGGCAAACGGGTTTGAGTCATCAATATTATCTCTTGCGTACACAGCTTCATAGCTATTAGTTGATCTTTTCTTCATCAGTATCACAAGACCAACTATCAATGCAAGACTAATAGCTGCTAATATTGATTTATTACCAAATGAAATGGCAACACTGTCTTCTTCAGCCAATGCGGGATTAAACCAGATCATCACGACGGCAAAAGCATCATACACAAAATGCGCAATAATTGCTGGCCAAAGACTGCCACTATACCAATAAAGCAAGCCCAATAATATTCCGAGAATGAACCTTGGAATAAATCCATAAAACTGTATATGGATCGCCGAAAAAATAAATGCCGTAACAAGGATGCCAGCCCATGGATTTTTAAACAACTTAATAAATAATCGCTGCAACACACCGCGGAAAAGTAATTCTTCTCCTACCCCGGCAAATACAGCAACTAAAACGAGATTAAGAAAAAGATCCTTGACAGTATTTCTTTTTAGCATAAACCCGATCTGTTTTGCCGCAGTTTCTTCACTTGCCTTCATCCATTTTCCGATGGTTGTTGCCTCTGGTATTAATTGGTTATTAATAGTGCCGGTCCAGTCAACAAAAGGAAGAGCTATTATAAGTAGTATTAAACCTAAAATAATATATAATGGTTTGGTAGAAGTTATTCCTAAATATTGCAATGGTTTGGGGTCACAGAAACGTGCAAAAAGGAATACGGGAATAATATATAATGCGAAAAATTGAATGACCAGCATCCCCCTGAAAAAAGTAAGTAAAGCAGGGTTTGAATAATCCCATACATCAGGGTCGGTTAACGTAATAAGATCAATGCCAGTCGCTTTTGCAAGAACAAATGTGCCAATAAATCCGAAGATCATGAAACACCCGATCGACATTCCTGTAAAGATCAGTAACTGTAAAAACGGGTGTACCTTTTTAAAATAAGCCATAATTAAAACTCTGCTTTTTGTCCCGATGACTTATCGGGGGTAAATTTGCCGCTTCAAATGTAGTTAGCAATTAATAATTCTTAATGAAAAAACTGCCTGCCGGCAAGGAGGTTGAGAATTCAATTATAGAGAAAATGATCAAGATAGGCAATATACAATTACCTGATTTCCCTTTACTTCTTGCCCCGATGGAAGATGTAAGCGATCCTCCATTTCGTGCAGTGTGTAAGGATAATGGCGCCGACCTGATGTTCAGTGAATTCATTTCAAGCGAAGGATTGATACGTGATGCAATGAAGAGTAAGATGAAACTTGACTTCAGTGAAGAAGAACGTCCATTCGGTATCCAGATATTTGGTGGTGATGAAGAAGCGATGGCCTTAAGCGCAAAGATCTGTGAAGCGGTAAATCCTGACCTGGTTGATATAAATTTCGGATGCCCTGTAAAAAAAGTGGTAAGCAAAGGGGCAGGCGCCGGCGTATTGAGAGACGTTGACCTGATGGTTAGATTAACTGAAGCGGTTGTAAGATCAACTTCATTGCCTGTTACAATTAAAACAAGATTGGGTTGGGATGATAATTCCAGAAACATTGAAGAAGTAGCGGAGCGGCTGCAGGATGTTGGCATAAAAGCTATCTCCATTCATGGAAGAACAAGAGCACAACTTTATAAAGGCGAAGCTGATTGGACACTGATCGCTAAAGTGAAAGAAAACCCCCGCATTCAAATTCCTGTTTTTGGAAACGGTGATATTGATTCTCCTGAAAAAGCATTGGAATATAAAAATCGTTACGGTATAGATGGTATTATGATTGGCCGTGCTGCTATCGGTTATCCCTGGATCTTTAACGAGATAAAACATTTTTTCAAAACCGGCGAACATCTGCCAGCGCCAACTATTCAACAAAGGATTGATGTTATCCGGAAGCATTTATATCGTTCCATAGAATGGAAAAATCCGGTTGTTGGTATAAATGAAATGCGTCGTCATTATGCAAACTATTTAAAAGGGATGCCCAACATAAAAGAATACCGGAATAAGTTAGTTACACTCAGGTTAGTTGAAGAGATCGATGAAGTGCTGAATGAAATAATAAACAGCTACGCAGGTTATGAATTTGAAAGAACAGTGATCGAATTGCCGAACTATCATGAGAAATGTTCGGCATAAGGGTCGGGACGCTGAAAGCGGCCTGAACCGTAAAGCGAAAAGGAATTTTTATGAATCTAATTCCTAATGAGTTTTATCACATCTATAACAGGGGAAATAACAAACAAAGAATTTTCTTCTTAGATGCCAATTATCTTTTCTTTTTAAAAAAGATAAGAGATCAACTTTCACCCGTTTGCAAGATCATTTCATATTGCCTGATGCCTAACCACTTCCATCTTATCATTATGGCAACAGAAAAAAGTATTACAGAACGAGCTTCTTTTGGCGGAAAGCCGATGCAGGAATTTCCTTACAGAATCGGAATACTTCTCAGCAGTTATTCTCAAGCTATCAATAAACAAAATAAAACAACAGGTTCTTTATTCCAGCAAAAGACTAAATCAAAGATTTTGGTCGAAGGAGTTGGTGAACATCAGGAAAATTATCTTGTGAACTGTTTTCATTATTTACATAGAAACCCCTTAAATGCTAACCTTGTTAAAGAGCTAAATCACTGGCAATATTCATCATATTTGGATTATGCAGAGCTTAGGAATGGTACATTATGTGATAAAAAATTATTTTTTCTTTAACTGGTTTAACAGCAAGTGATGTAATAAATGGGGGACAAAACGATCTTGACGATGATTACATTAAAAAATTCTATTAACACTATCGGTCAGGTCGCTTTCAGCGCCCCGACCGCTTTAATCAATCCATATATTGAAACAATTGTCCAGATAGCTTCCAGCACAACAAACGGCACGAAATTGATGAGCACGGCCGCATAACAACTTAATGCGCCACCGATCACATTCAGTATAAAAAAGAATTTTCCATTTTCAGGAACCCATTTCATGGTGTTTAAAAAGTAAGCAAGCAATACAAGCCCAACGCCGATCGTTCCGATCCAATCATTATAAGTCATACAATAAATATTGAGTGAAGAATTTATTTTTTGATGGCGTCTGTTACTTCTTTGCCAGTGGGAGAAATAGATGGATCAAAGTAATTAACAAGCATACCTTCTTCATTAATCAAATACTTTGAAAAATTCCAGCTCGGTTTTTTGCTTGTCCATCCATTTTTATTTTTATCAGTCAGCCATTGAAAGATCGGATTCTGTTTGGGACCGGGAATTACAGAGCTCTTCTTTGCCAATGGAAATGTAACGCCATAATTCAGCCTGCAAAATTTTTCTATATCCTCATCAGTTCCTTTTTCCTGTTCTTTAAAATCATTGGCAGGAAACCCAATGATCACCAGCCTCTCTTTATTTTCTTCATACAACTTTTGCAAGTCATCGTATTGATCAGTATAGCCGCAATCTGATGCAGTATTTACGATCAGTAATTTTTTCCCTTTATAGTTTGATAATGGAATCGAGTCACCATTATTCATTGCAATTGATAAACTATATAAAGATTGGGGCGGCGAAGCCGGAGATTCATTCGTAAATACTTTGCTGTTCTTCCCTGTTATCTTATTTAGCCAGGTAAAAGCCGGGTAAACTGCTTTTAAAACTCTTTGTCTTATCGTCATATCTTTCACGTTTATGGTTACGATCGCAACATAACCGCTGAATGCAATTAAAAATAATAGCAAAGCTATGAACAGCTTTTTAAGAAACCTTAGTAATTTATTTTGTTTGCTCATTGCCGAATAGAATTATTAAAAGTACAAGAGTGCGACGCAACGAAAGTCTAATAGTAGTACAATTGCCAGAAACCAAAAACAATAAACTATAAACTATCTTATCACCCATTTAAACAATTTCAATTTCCCTTTGAAAGGAGGGTACTTGATCGAAGGATCAAACCAGGTAGGTGTTTTCATCACCGCTTTTTTATGACTGAATGTTTCGAATGAATATTTGCCGTGATAATTGCCCGTGCCACTAAAACCACGGCCGCCAAATGGCAAATAATGATTGGTGAGATGCCAGCCTGCATTGTTCACGCATCCACCGCCAAAGGCAACGCTATTAAGCCAGACATTTTCCTTTTCGCTGCTTGATGTGAAAACATAAAATGCCAAAGGATTCGGATGCAGTTCGATTATTTTTAATGCTTCCTCTTTTGTTTTAAATGAGATGAGTGGAAGCACAGGGCCGAATATCTCATCCTTCATCACTGCATCATTTATGTTTACATTATCAAGCAAAGTGGGTTCAATAAATAATTGCTGTTTATTAGTTCGTCCGCCGAAAATAATTTTAGCATTGGATAAATAGCCGGCTATACGATCAAATTGTTTTTCATTGATGACTTTTCCGTAATTATAGCTTTGCTCAGGTTTGTCGCTGAAAAAGCTTTTCACAACTCCCGTTATTGCTGAAATAAATTTCTCTTTTACTGATTCATGTACAAGCACATAATCCGGAGCCACACACATCTGCCCGGTATTTGAAAATTTTGCAACAGCAATGCGACGAGCGGCTACTTTGATATTTGCATCGCTTTCAACCACACAGGGACTTTTACCGCCCAACTCCAATGTAACGGGTACTAATTTTTCCGCAGCCATTTTATAAATTATTTTACCAACTACAGTGCTGCCTGTGTAAAACACATGATCAAATATAAAATTGTTCATCATTTCCGGAACTACGGCGGCACCGTCACCTTGAACATATAAAATATATTCAGGAGGAAAAACGTCTTCAATTATTTTTTTCATCACTGCATCCGTAGCTGATGCAAACTCACTTGGTTTAAGCACAACACAATTACCAGCTGCAATGGCTCCAACTAAGGGGTTTATTAAAAGCTGGAATGGATAATTCCAGGGTCCAATGATCAATACAACACCAAGCGGTTCTTTTAAAACTTTACTACTTGAAGGAAGATTCAACAAATTGGTTTCAACATTTTCTGGCTGCATCCACAGATGAAGGTTTTTTATTGTCGCATTTAATTCACTTATCACAAAGCCCGTTTCCGTTACCCAGGTTTCTTCCGGACTTTTTTTCAGGTCTGCATACAAAGAATCGTACAGATCCTGTTCATGTTTTAATATTGAAGCCTTTAATTTTTTTAATTGTTCTTTTCTGAAGCCGTAGTCTTTAGTAATACCGGAATTAAAATAGTCACGCAGATGCTGTAAAGAAGATAAGAGCATATAAATAGTTATAAACCGTAATTTACAATCATTCCTTAATTTACTGCCATGAAAGGATCCAAAATAAGGTGGGGAATACTCGGATGCGGACGCATTGCCCGAAAATTTGCAGCAGATCTTCGTTTGGTAGGTGATGCAGAATTAACAGCCATTGCAAGCCGTAATAAAGAAACACTGGAATCATTTGCAAAAGATTTTCCGTGCAAGCATCTTCATAACAATTATGAAGCCCTTGCAGCGAATGATGAAGTAGATGTAATTTATGTTGCCACTCCTCATTCTCATCATTATGAGCATACGATGCTTTGCTTAAATCACAATAAAGCGGTTCTGTGTGAAAAAGCTTTTGCCATAAACAGCCGGCAAGCTATTGAAATGATCAAAACAGCTAAGGAGCGAAAAGTTTTTTTAATGGAAGCTCTCTGGACAAAATTTTTACCGCATTACAAAAAATTACAGGAACTGCTGCAACAAAAAACACTGGGTGATATTAAAAGTGTGCTTGTAAATTTTGGTTTTAAAACTACAGCTAATCATCCGCAGCGATTGTTTGATCCATTGCTTGGCGGAGGGACACTGCTTGATATTGGCATTTATAATGTTTTTATTACAGTATCTGTTTTAGGCAAGCCGGACTTAATTGAGGCAACTATGATACCATCACCAACGGGTATTGATGAACAGATCGCCGTTTTATTTAAATATAATAATGGCGCAATGGCGCAATTGTTCTCATCATTTACTACCAATCTGCCAATTCAAGCAGAGATAAATGGAACTGAAGGATGCATTACTCTTACTACCAGGTTTTATGAGCCATCGGCAACTATTCAATTATCAAAAAAAATACCTTACGAAAGAGAAGTTCTTCCTGTTGAAAAAGAAGCTGGCTTTGGTTATCATTTTGAGGCAAGACATGTAAATGAATGTTTGAAAAAAGGATTGGTAGAAAGCCCGGTGATGACACACACAGATACATTACTGCTTATGGAAATTCTGGATGCCATAAGAAATAAAGCAAGAATCGAGTACCCGCAGGATAAATTATAAATTATCTTACTACCTGTGTTTTTAAATTTATTATCTCTTAGATATGACCGATGAATATTATATGACCCAGGCACTAAAGGAGGCTAAGAAGGCTTTTGATGAAGATGAAGTGCCAATTGGCGCTGTGGTAGTTTTGAACGGAAAGATCATTGCCCGTGGGAGTAATATGACTGAAAAATTAAGTGATCCCACGGCCCATGCAGAAATGATCGCACTGACATCTGCTTTTAATTTACTTGGAAGTAAATATTTACCCGAAGCAATTCTTTATGTAACAGTAGAACCCTGCCTGATGTGTGCAGGAGCTATGTATTGGAGTAAAATTGGAAAAATAGTATGGGGTGCCGATGATGAAAAGAATGGACATAAAAGAATAACAGGAACCAACTGGCCTTTTCATCAAAAGGCTGAGATCGTTTATGGGGTACTGAAAGAAGAATGCGGGCAATTAATGAAGGATTTTTTTAAAAAGAAAAGATAATGGCAAAAGTAACTTCAAAAAAAACCGTGATAACTCATCCCGAGTCACAAAGAGAAACGAAGATCGACTCTTCCATCTATGAACCTTTTAAAGCAGCTATATTGCAAAGCTTAAAAGCAAGTAAAGGAAAGCCCTTTACTGATCTTACAGATGATGTTGTAAAAACTATCAGGAAGAAATCGCCTTCCTTCAAAGGTTCAATTCCGTGGTATACGATTTCTATCCTTCGTGATCTTGAAACAAGAGGGATAATAGAAAATTTCGTTGAGAAAGGAAAGAAATTTAACCGGCTTAAAAAATGATCAAAGTGTTTTTATCTTGATGTTCTTAAACCAAACACCGCCTCCGTGATCCTGCAAAGCAATATGTCCAGTCTTTGACATTCCATAAGGTTTTACATCCTTCCATTTGCTTTTTGCTTTTGTTTGTTCCCATTCTGATGTCCATAATTGATAATCTACCACTTTTGTTCCATTGAGCCAATGTTCGACATGTCCTTTATTGATGACGATCTTAGTATGATTAAATTCTCCAACAGGCTTTACCACTTTTGCGGTGGGTGGATTCATGTCATAATTTGCCCCGCTAAATTGAACGTCTTTTAATTTATCAGGATAGCCATCATCATCTATTAACTGATATTCGGGACCTGATTCGTACGTAGCGCCATTGTCTTCGGTAACCATGTAAATAATACCACCGTTTTCCTTTGGTGCAATCTTCCAGTCTATCTGCAATTCAAAATTTTCATACTTATAATTTGTGATCAGGTCAGCTCTTTTAGTCACACCCTCTGCTTTGCAATACAACTCGCCATTCTTTACATCCCAATCATCCACTTTCTTGTTTTGATAAATACGCCAGCCATTCATCGTGGTGCCGTCAAACAATAATTTCCATCCCCCTTTCTTTTCTTGTTTTGAAAGTGTATTGTCTTTTTGCTTATTGTTTGTCACAAATGATGTAAGCAAAAATGTAAATGCAAGGGTTGTAATTAAATTCCTTTTCATGAGTTCTTTTTTTTTGCCGGAAAGATCATTTCACGGTTTTTAATTTTAAATGTTTATCTAATTCAGTCTGAACAAAATAGTTTAAAAATTTATCCGCAACGACCGGGTTCGTAGATCCACCGGTAAGGTAATAGACTATCTCAATGTTTTCATTTACTATAAAATTTGTTGGATACCCTAATCCACGTATTACCTTTCGGCAACTATCACTGGATAATTGATAGATCGGGTAAGTCAGACCATATTTTTTTCGTATCCCGTCTATTATCGAATCCGTTTCAAAAGTGATGGAAACAAACTGGAATTCAGCATTGGCTTTGTTGTTCTGATAAAACTTTTCTAACGCACCAAATTCAGCTATGCAAGGTGCGCAGGTCTCAAACCAAAAGTTCACAAATGTGATCTTTGACTGTAAATTCTTATCTGTAAGTAAACTTCCTTTTATATCCTTACATGTGAAACCTGGTATTTTTTTCCCTTTAATACTATCGTTTCCAAAAGCTGTAATAACCTTTAAATATTCAAAATAGTGTACAGAATCCTCATGATTAGGCTGACCGAACAGCGCTGAATCAGCAATTACAAAAAATGATAGTAAGAAAATTTTAATGTATTTGCAATGTTTCCTCATCTCAAGCAAGCAATTTCAAATTAACAGGATCCCATTTAATAGCTTTTCCCTGAAAATAACTATCGTTACATAATAACGCCGGGGCAGCAGCCCGATATCCAAATAATGCATCTTCAACGGTCGGCTTTCCTTCTCTTATTGAACGCATCCAGTTATAATGATGATCATAATGCGCCCCTTTGTACCCCTCCTGTACTTTGAAAACCGTTGAATCCGGATCTTTAATTTTTTTGCGATCATAATCCGGTGCATATTGTTTTGCTTTCAATACCTGCGCATAATTATCCGGTGGATAAGAAAAATTCTTCGTTAGTGTTACACTTTCCCATTCAACAGTCATTGATCCTTCATTGCCAACCATTCTGAAATAAGAACCATTTGGATTGCTGTCAACAAAATTTACCCGTAACGATAAATTGAATGCGGGATGTTTTTCGGTTTGCGGATAATCAAACATGCCAAGCATTATATCCGGAACATCACGACCATCTTTCCAGTATCGAAGTCCGCCGGTGGACATAATTCTTGTTGGTCCCATTGAGCTGATAATATAATGCAAGCTCGAGATCAAATGAACAAACAGGTCACCACAAACACCAGTTCCATAATCTTTGAAACAACGCCAGCGGAAAAATCGTTTCGGATCATAAGGCACTTGCGGTTTATCTTTTAAAAATCTTTTCCAATCAACATTTTTTTCTGATGCATCTTCCGGCAAATTATATTGCCATGCACCACCCGGAGTGTTGCGTGCCCAAAAACCTTCTACATAATTCAGTTGGCCTATCGCTCCTGCTTCAAATAATTCTTTTGCTTTTTCATTTCCTACAGAACTCAATCCCTGGCTACCTACCTGCAATACTTTGCCACTTTTCTTTTGCGCATCGACCACAGCCTGTCCTTCGTTTATCTGCTGCACCATTGGTTTTTCGCAGTAAACGTGTTTGCCACTATTAAGTGCATCTACCGCAATTTCTTTATGCCAATGATCGGGAGTACCGATAATGACTGCATCAATATCTTTTCTTGCTAATATCTCTTTATAATCTCTCGTAGTAAAAATATCAGTCCCAAAATTCTTTTTTGCTTCCTCGATTCTTGGATCAAAAAGATCACAGGCAGCAACGATCTTAACTCCCGGAACTGTTTTAGCCGTTTGTGCATCACCTGTTCCCATACCACCGGCGCCAATTAATGCCACCTGGATATTATCATTGTCGCTGTAATAATCACGGAGCCTTAATTCTTCCTTTCTTTCAATCCCCGATGCCTGAATTATTTGCGGAACTGAAGCGGCAAGAGCGGTACCTGCAATGCCTTTAATAAATTTCCGGCGAGAATCGTTTCCCATACTTTTCTGTGGTTAAATAACAGCGAAGAAAGTTACATTAAAAATCAAAAGAAGGTAAAATTTTATTCCATATCTCGAAAAATGAATTTGTTTGGCATCATTGTTTCAATCGTAAATTTGTTATCTGGTAAAACATTAAATCACAAGATAAATTTAATCGTATGGCATTTACATTAGCCTCACTTCCATATGCACATGATGCATTGGAACCTCATATTGACACAACGACCATGCAGATACATCATGGTAAACATCACCAGGCTTATGTTGACAACCTCAATAAAGCAATTGCTGGTACTGAACATGAAAATAAAAGTTTAGAAGACCTGGTAAAGAGTGCAGGCAAAATCTCCCCGGCTGTTCGTAATAACGGCGGCGGTCATTGGAATCATACTTTCTTCTGGGAAAGTCTCGATGAAAATGCAGGAGGCCCGCCATCAGGTGACCTCGCAAAATCTATACATGATGCATTTGGAACATTTGAAGCATTTAAAGAAAAATTTGCAAATGCTGGCATGACAAGATTTGGTAGTGGCTGGGCTTGGCTGATCGTAAAAGATGGTAAACTTGAAATTACTTCTACTCCTAACCAGGATAATCCATTAATGGATGTTGCCGAAGTAAAAGGCACTCCGATACTTGGCGTGGATGTATGGGAACATGCTTATTATTTAAAATATCAAAATCGCAGGGCTGAATATCTTGCTGCTTTCTGGAATGTGGTTGATTGGAAAAAAGTAGCTGAAAGATTTGAAGTGGCAATGCCAAAGGCGAAAGCGAATTAATATCTATACCGATATTATTGAACCGCGGAGATTCAGAATAATACATTCTCGTCTCTGCGGTTTTTTATTTTAAATTTGAAAGATGTACGACCTCATCCTCAAAAATATTTCCCGCTTTATTACTCTTACTCCTGAAGAAGAACAATATTTTACTTCATTACTTAAAGTAAAAAAACTAAAGAAAAAACAATACCTGTTACAGGAGGGTGAAATAAACCGCTATGATTATTTTGTAAACAAAGGATGTCTTCGAACATACACAATTGATGAAAAAGGTTTAGAACATATTGTGCAATTTTCAATTGAAGATTGGTGGACCGGAGACATGTATAGTTTTTTGACGCAAAAACCTGCACGATTCACCATTGATGCATTAGAAGATACAGAACTGCTTTGCCTGGAGAAAAATGCATTGGAAGAACTCTATATAAAGATCCCCAAATTTGAAAGATTCTTTCGTCATCTCTTACAAAACGCCTTTGTTTCATTACAGGAAAGAATAACGGCTAACCTTAGCCAAACCGCTGATGAACGTTATTGCAATTTTATCAATAAATATCCTTTGATGGAAAAGAGATTACCATTAAAACAGATCGCCAGTTACTTGGGCATTACTCCTGAATCACTCAGTCGCATTCGCAGCAGTTATATAAAGAACAATAAACCCGCTTAACTATTTTCGATCATTCAGTTTATTTATTGCTTCTACTTTATTTCTTACATGCAGCTTTGTGTAAATGTTTTTTAAATGACTTTTCACTGTATAGTTGCTTAATGAAAGTTGATCAGATATTTCTTTGATCAATAATCCTTCTGCTACAAGTCTTAACACCTCGTTTTCTCTTGATGTTAATTCTGCCAAATGATGAGCTATAATTTTTTCATGGAATGTAGATATTATCTTCTTTGCAATATATCGGTTCATGGGTGCTCCTCCACGCTTTAATTCTTCAAGTGAATCTATAATTTCCTGTGGTTGTGCATCTTTAAGCAGATATCCACAAGCGCCATTCTTTATTGCACTGAAAACATAATCATCACTATCATAATAAGAGCAAACCATGCAAAGAAGATCTGGTAAAGCATGTTTTAACTCTTTGATCAGTTCAACACCGCTTTTACCCGGAAGTTTTATATCAACAATAGCAATATCAGGAACTTGTTTTATTATTTGAGGTAATGCATCTTCCGCAGAAGAAAAACTTGAGATAACTGCAAATTCTTTTGAATTGCGTATTAAAACCTCAAGTCCTGCCCTGAAATGCGGATCATCTTCTATAATAGAAACTGTAGTCACAGCCTGGCTTTAGTTGTATACAAGATAGTTTATTTATGGCACAGGGTCATAACCGCTGCCACCCCATGGATGACATCGTGAGATCCTTTTGATCGTCAGCCATATTCCCTTAAATACGCCATGTTTCTTCAATGCTTCTTCCGCGTAGTGAGAACAGGTTGGAGTGAATCTGCATTTCGGGCCAAGTATTGGTGAAATGATCCACTGATAGATCTTTATCAATGCAATAAAAGGAAGACTAAGGATGCGAAGAAATGTTTTCATCAATTTTATCTGCTAACTTTTTCAAAGCTATAGCAACTTTATCTTTCACTGTTTTAAAATCAGGAAGTTCTTTTCCTGTATAAATAAAAAATACATTCAATTGTCTTTGTGCTTCTTTGACTTTTTTAGCTATCTCATTTTTTTGCAAACGCCATGCCTCTCTTGTCAATCTCTTAATTCGATTACGATCTACTGCCTTTTTAAAATTCTTTGCAGAAACTCCTATCCCAAACTTCAGTCCGCTTTCACCTTTCTGTATTGGCAATTCACGATTCACAATAAAATAAACTCGGAACGGAGTAACAACAATACTTTTTCCTTTATCAAATAGTTGTTCTATTTGCTTTCGACTTTTCAGTCTTTCCTCTTTTCCAAGTGTGAATTGTTTTCTCACAGATAACAGAAAGATTTTAAATAAAAATAGCCCCGAAAGATCGGAGCTATAAATTATATTAAACTTCTTAGATCCCTGACGGGATCCGTGTTTTTATTTCGCTTTTCTTTCGTCAGAAACGGTTAGTTTCTTACGGCCTTTTCTGCGACGTGCTGATAATACTTTACGACCATCAGCAGTTTTCATACGCTTACGAAAACCATGTACTGATTTACGACGGCGTTTATGTGGTTGATATGTTCTTTTTTTACCTGGCATAATCTTAATTTTTCCTTTTTAAAAATGCCCGTGGAGAAACGGGTTATTTAATTCACCAGCGGAAACACCACTTTCCACTGTTTGTGAAAGGACGGCAAAGGTAGGGGTTGGATTGCAGATTTTAGGTTTAAGATTTAAGATTTTATCAAGGAGGTTGAATTTTTATTTAGCCAGCTTTCGTACCCTGATTTATCTTTCGTTGCGTCGCACTCTTGTACTTCCAGTTCCTTGAGCATCAAAGTTTTTGGGCATCCAGATCAACATGAAAAGACCTTATTTCTGCCCCATAAAAATTCGCCGCATGCCTGTCAAAATCTTCTGTGCAATCCGTCGTATAAAAATGATGGCTTGCGCCCAAACTTAGCTTTCTTTCAATTTCTGAATGACGATGCAGGTAATCGGTTAAGCTATTCGCAACAATCTCACCTTGTGATAAAATTTTTATATCCGCCGGTGTAAATTCCCTGATCTTATCATGAAGTAACGGGTAATGTGTGCAGGCTAACAAGATAGTATCGATTACTGGTGATTGATCAAGCAACTGGTTGATATATTTTTTAATAAAGAAATCTGAACCATGTGTATCATATTCTTCATTCTCGACCAGCGGCACCCACATAGGGCATGACTGCTGAAAAACTTTTACCTGGGGGAAAAACTTTTCGATCTCTATTACATAACTATTAGAACTAACAGTTCCGGTTGTTGCTAATATTCCTATGTTCTTTGAATCTGAATAATTACCGATGACCTCTGTTGTTGGTCTTATTACACCTAACACTCTTTTCTCCGGGTCAATTTTAGCGAGATCATTTTGTTGGATCGTTCGCAGTGCTTTTGCGGATGCCGTGTTACAAGCCAGCACAACAAGCGGACAACCCTGGTCAAAGAACCATTTCACGCATTGCAATGTATAACGATAAACTGTTTCAAAAGATCGTGGACCATAAGGCGCCCTTGCATTATCGCCTAAATAAATATAATCGTAACGGGGAAGTTTGTTTACGATCTCCCGCATTACTGTTAAGCCCCCATAACCAGAATCAAAAACGCCGATGGGTGTGAGTGAAGACATAGTGCAAAAGTAAAAGAGGCTGTTGTAAGCAACAGCCTCTTTTAAATATTTGTTTTCTCCGAAGGGGGTCCTTTGGACAAACCTTAGTTACCTGTTTTTGGAGCTGGCCTCTGCGGTTGTGTGCCAGCCGGTGGTACTTTCACTTTTAGTTTTTCCGCAACCATTGGCAATAAATTATCTGCCGGCGGTCCCACTAATAATGATTCCCTGTTGAATACATAGGTGTATCCTTTTTCTTTGGCTACATCATCAATTGCTTTCAGCACTTTATCATATACTGGCTGTAAAAGGGCATTTTGCTTTGCTTCTATCAGCTGTTGAGCTGAAGCTTGCCAATTCTGTAATTCGCCGAGATAATCTGTCCTTTGTCTTGAAGCTTGCTGGCGTACTGTTAATGGTTGACGAGCAGAATCGTTTGCGATGCTATCGTAATGCTGATAATTGGATAAAAGATAATTGTACGTTCTCGGTAAAGTATCATTCTGATAACTTGTGAGTAATGTATCAATCCTTTTTAATTCAGGCATTAGGGATACTACTTCATCCACCCTAATAAATCCAAATTTAGTTTGAGCCTCTACAGTGCCACTAACCAGCCCGGCAGCCAACACAAAAATTGCAATGATCTTTTTCATTTTGATTTACGTTATTGTTTTTTTATGAGTATTTTCTGGGGAGCAAAGTTGCCTCTTCAGAAATCTTTAACATTTTATGGCTACCGGATTTTACTATTATTTTATCCCTAATTCCTTCAATACGTCTTCGCTCTTGTCCAATTTTGGGTCGGCAAAGATAACGGTAATTCCTTCACTTTTATCTAAAATAAAATCGTAGCTACGCTGTACAGCCAGCTTCTGGATTGCATTATATACTTTATCCTGTATCGGTTTTACAAGCTCTTGTCTTTTCTTAAATAGATCGCCCTCAAAACCAAAGTGTTTACGCTGCAGATCACGTACAGCTTTCTCTTTATTGAAGAGCTGGTCTTCTCTTTTTTTCTTAAGTTCCTCACTCAGCATTACTTGCTCAGCCTCAAAATCTCTATACATTTTATCAAGATCTGCTTGTTGGGCATTAATTTCTTGTTGCCAGCCGGCAGCAATGGCATCAAGTTTCGTTTGTGCATCTTTATAATCCGGCATTTTGTCCAGGATATACTTGGTATCAATAATGGCGTATTTCTGTGCATTCACGGCAAATGATGCAAGCCATAAGCTACAAACTACAAGCAATACTTTTTTCATATTGAAATATTTTTAATGGTGAATAGAATTACAGAACGTATCCCGATAATTATCGGGACGACGCATTGCTGAACATCGAACGATATGTTGAACGGAGCGTCGCAACGAAAGTTAAATAGTAGTAATGAGGTTTGGTTAAAAATATTTTTATTCCGGTTCATACCCGAGCATAAATGTAAACTTGGTAGCCGATTTTAATCCCTGGCCGGGTTGTATACGATCAAACCCGACACCGTAATCAAATCCGAGCAAGCCAAACATCGGCAGGAAGAATCGCATACCTACACCTGCACTGCGACGAAGACGGAATGGATTATAATCTTTGAAACTATACCAGCCATTGGCAGCCTCGAAAAATGCCAGGCCATAAATAGTACTTTGAGGATTAGTTGTGAAAGGATAACGCATCTCCAGTACGTATTTATTAAATATGGTAAAGAATCTTGTTGCTTGCGATACATCATCAATTGGATTGATGCTTGGGTTTGAGTTTTGATAGATCGGGTAACCGCGATGTGAAATAATGTCGTATCCCAATACACCCATACTATTTGACATTCCGGCATCACCAAGCTGGAATCTTTCAAATGGTGATACTTCGAGATTGCGATTATATTTTCCCATAAATCCGTACTTCGCTGCAACCTTTAGAACAAACTGCCTGTTCTTTTCTGCGCCCATCGGTTTGCCAAGCGGCACAAACCACTCTGCATTAAATCTCCACTTGTGATACTCAGGATGTCTGTATGAGTTTTCTGCTTCAATACTTTCGTTGAAGAGGGAATAAGGCGGAGTAAACTGGAGACTTGTCATGAAATTAGACCCACTAGTAGGAAATATCGGATTCGGTCCTGCAGAATTTCTTTGCAATGTAATTTTATAACTTATGTTGGTTGAAATACCACTATCAAGTCCCGGAAATATCGGGTAATTTTTCATGTTATACTGCGTAAGGCTAACTGTATGAATAAGGCTAAAATAATCATCTGGCCATTTCAATTGCTTGCCAAGCGAAACACTAAAGCCCGTTGTTTTCATAAAACTGTTCTTAGCTATTTCGTCGCTAAATCGCCCGGTATTATAATCATATCCATTAGCATATTTGCTCTTATAAAAAGAGACAGTTAGTGAGTTTCTTTTTTTACCACCAAGCCAGGGCTCGGTAAATGAGAAGTTGTATGAGCTGTATTGTTTACCGTTTGATTGAAATCGAACACTCAGTTTTTGTCCATCGCCTGTTGGCAAAGGATCCCATGACTTTCTATTGAAAATATTTTTTAGAGAAAAATTATTGAATGAAACTCCTAATGTTCCTGTAAGACCAATTCCTCCTCCCCAACCTGCAGAAAGTTCCAACTGGTCAGAAGACTTTTCTTCTACCTTATAATGAATATCCACTGTTCCATCTTCAGGATTTGGGATAGGGTTGATACCGATAGTTTCCTGGTTGAAATAATTTAGCTGGCCCAATTCTCTTTGCGAACGAATAAGATCCTGACGGCTGAAAAGTTCACCAGGTATTGTTCTAAGTTCACGACGGATCACATGTTCTTTTGTTCTGTCGTTACCGGAAATCTTTATATTTTTTATTCTTGCTTGCGGGCCTTCGATCATTCTTATTTCATGATCGATAGTGTCATTATAAACAGCTGTTTCCACTGCTTCAGCACGGAAAAACAGATAACCATCATCCATGTATAATCCGCTGATATCGCCACCTTCTGGTGTAAGTTGTTTACCCAATCGTTGATTCAACGTTTCAATATTATAAACGTCCCCTTTATGAATTCCTAAAATCACATTCAGTATTGAGTCAGTGTATTTTGAATTCCCCTTCCAGGTAATGTTTCCAAAATAATATTTATGGCCTTCACTTATTTTAAAATCAATGTTGACATTTCCACTGGAGATCGTATAGGGTTTTACATCTTCAATTATCGCATCGCGGTAGCCGATAGCGTTATAATATTCAATGATCTTTTCCTGGTCTTCATTAAATTTCTTTTCATTGAATTTTGCAGAGGAGAGTAATTTAAACCGGAACCAGGGATCAAGAAAATTCTTTGTTTTAGTGAGAGACAAAAAACCCTTGTCACGCAAATATTGCTTAAAAGTAGTCCGCGGGTTTTCTCCAAAGATCGTTGAGTCTTTGTCAGGAAAAAGAGTAAGCCGGCTCAATTCATGTGTGCCTTTCATTTTTTTCTTTAGCTTAAGGTCTGAAATAGTTTCATTGCCAAAGAAATTGATGTTGTTCACTTTTACTTTATCGCCTTTATCAATAATAAAGGTCATGAAGATGGAATTGACATAACTAGTATCAAGTCTTTCCTTTATCTCGAGTTTTAAATTGAGGTATCCTTTTTCTCCATAATATTTTTTTATTACCTCTTCGGCAGTCCGGCGAGTATTTTCTGTTACAATGGTTTGTTTCGCCAAACCAATTTTTCCTACTAATTCTTCTTCTTCTGATTTTTTTATTCCCTTAAAATCATAATTCCCCAGTCGTGGTCTTTCCATTACATGGATCTCCAAATCGATATTATCGCCATCAACTTTTGTAACATATATCTCAACGTTGGAAAATAAACGTTGCTTCCAAAGATTTGCAATTGCTTTTGGAAATTGGTCGCCGCCGGGATGTAAAATTTTATCACCAACCTGTAACCCGGATATACTTGCAACGATAGCTGAATCGAGGTAAAAAACACCTGTGACTTTTATGGCTGCGACCGTATATTCTCTTGGCCGGTTAGAATTTTGCCATGCAAGAAGATTAGGATCAACTGAAGTGGGCTTGGGTATTGTATCCGTCGGGTTTTGAGCATTTGCACTGATAATGGAAGTAAAAACTACCGTAAGCAGTAAACAAAATCTTTGTAGAGTTCTTTGCATTGTTAGTTGATCTGTTCAGTCAATATTAAAAGCCCAAGGAGTTCATCTAAAAATCCACAGGGACAGCCTTTAAAGGCGGCAAATTAACGGTAAAAAGTTGAAGTGTTTGTTAAAAAGAAAGTAAACAAATTGGCCAAATTAAAAAGTTCCGTCATTAACCATGACCCGAGATTGGCCATGTTGGCTATTATTGCTGATTTGACTCTATTTAATGGCTGATTTCTTCAGTTTTTACCTGCTCCCCTGTTTTTCCAAATCTCCGTTCTCTCCCCTGGTAGTCGATGATGGCTTCGTACAAATGTTGTTTTCTAAAATCCGGCCAGCGAACATGTGTGAAATATAATTCTGCATAGGCCAATTGATATAAAAGAAAATTACTGATCCGGTATTCACCGCTGGTTCTTATCATTAGTTCCGGATCAGGAAAGTCGCTTGTAACCAGGTGCTGCTGCAATGTATCCTGATCAATATCTTCAACAGCTAATTCTCCTTTTTTTACTTTATGAGCTATACTCTTAACCGCATTAAGCAATTCCCAACGACCGCTATAGCTTAAAGCCATAATAAGATTCAAGCCGGTATTACTTTTTGTGTGAGACAGCGCTTCTTCCAATTCCTTTTTTGCATATTCAGGCAGCATGTTCATATCACCGATCACATGCAACCGGATATTATTTTTATGAAGGCTTTCTACTTCGTTATGAATTGTAGCAACGAGCAACTCCATTAACCCCACTACTTCATATTCTGGTCTGTCCCAATTTTCGGTTGAAAAAGCATAGAGGGTTAAATATTCAACACCAAGCTCGGCACAGCCCTCAACAATATTTCTTACACTTTCCACTCCGTGAAAATGGCCGAAAAGCCTGTCTTGCCCCTGTTCTTTTGCCCAACGACCATTGCCATCCATAATGATTGCGATGTGACGGGGAAGACGAGTTTTATCAACCTGGCTTAAGAGATCAGACATCTTACGATAAAAATTTAGCGACCAAAGTTAAGAAAAACAAAGGTTGAAGTCAGAATTTCAAAAAGTAAGTAATTGACTTTGGAACTAATCAGTACCAATTAAAATGACAATAAGTAGGATTTTGAATCAATATCTCTTCCCACCAAGAAATGCCCTTCGAATCAATGCCACAATGAGAGTAAATAAAGCCGAGCCAATAACTGACCATATAATTGGAAACGGCTTGCCTTGAATATTGACCGTAAAGAATTCTGGCAGTCCCATTTTCCCGGCTAACCACATACCCAGGTATGCGCCGATAAAACCCACTACTATTGATACAAGACATCCACCCAGGTCATAACCTGCAATTGATTGTCCTATTGCGCCGCAAATGGCAGCTATTGCCAGCAGAACTAAAAATCCAATTAGTGTCATCGTTATTAGTTTAATTGTAAAAAATAGTGGCATTTATTATGCCATACCAATCGTTAAACACTATTAAGGTAAGAAAATAAAAAACTACCTGCGGGTAGTTTTCAAACGAAATATTTTTAATGCTTTAGTTAGCGGAGGGGCATTTATAACTTTGCAGGTTGAATGAGATATAAAAAATTCCGGTAATAAACTGATCTTTCTGTGTACTAACGCCGCGTTGCCTTCCAACTATTCCAATTGGTTCTCCAACTTCGTAGGAACGATCATGCAGCAAATAAGCCGGCGATGGACTACCATCGGGCAATGGTGGAAATACAGATGGGTCAACATAAGTTGTGCTTACGTCATCGAGATAATCAGTGCCTGTTACACGATGTACAAGTTCAAAACCAACATTTATGTTTTCATTGATGGAATACTTAAAACCTGCGCCAAAAGGAACGCAGAATGCCATCGAACCATAAGGCTTACGATCTGGATATAAAGCATTGCCCTGTCCTTCTGTATTCAGCGGACGAAGAAAATATTTTTGACCACTCAGCATTGCATATGGATCATAATTGAAAACACCGATTCCAAAAGTTATATAAGGTGTGAAGTTATATCCGGGTTCGCCGGGCATAAAACGGAAAAAATTAAAATCACCCTGCAGCGCTAATTCCCAAACATTAGAATTAAAACTGAGGTTGCGGGCCTTCATATAATCATTGTGAGTATTATAAATATCAGAATAGCCCAATTGTGCAAAACTTGCACCTACTCTTAAGGCAATATAATTTCCAAAATTTTTACGGAAGAAAGCGGTTGCGGCGATCTTGGGTCTGTTTACATGAGCTCTTGTATTTAAGTCGCCGAAGTAATGAGCTGCACCCATACCAAAACCAAATTCACCTTCCTGTATCACAGCTTCACGCTGTGCAGAAACAAAAAGGGAAGATAAACTGGTAACCGTCAGAAGTAATAGTGTCCGAAACATCTTGCAAAATAAGAATTCAGTCTCTTAAAACGAAAAAAACTATCCCGGATTGTCTGAAACAGAATGATTTCACGGAATGTTAAGAGAATGGGTTTTAATTGCGTTTATCAAGACCCCAGGTCAGTTTATTATGCAGTGTTTGAAGGAAATTATTTTCAGTAAGTCGAAGCAGGTTAAGTAAAAATCCTTCTTTCTTAACAGCCAGCTGTACATTTTTACTTACTATTTCCCGGCGACTGTCAAGTGCACAAATTATCTGGTCTGTCCGGCTTTCTATTTCAAATGAAATGATGTTATCGTCAGGTACAACGATCGGTCTTACATTTAAGTTATGCGGTGCTACTGGAGTAATTAAAAAGCTTCCGGCCTCCGGAAACATGATAGGACCATTGCAGCTTAAAGAATAACCGGTGGAACCAGTCGGGGTGGAAACAATTAATCCGTCAGCCCAATATGTATTTAAAAATTCTCCGTTAAGATATGTGTGAATCTTTATCATGGGAGCCGTGTCTCTCTTATGAATTGAAAATTCATTTAATGCAAAAGGCACGTTACCAAACATAGAGATACTGGCATTAAGATGGATCATTGTTCTTTTATCGATCACATACGTTTGCTTCTTTAATGCTTTCACAGCATCTGCTAATTGTTCACGTCCGATACTTGCCAGGAAGCCAAGTCTTCCAAAATTTATACCCATGATGGGTATTCCCTTATCTCTTACTAAGCCAACAGTATCAAGTAAAGTACCATCGCCCCCAAGACTGATCACAAATTCTATATCATTTGTAAGATCATCGGATAAGTAAAAAGTTGATGTGTCTGCCGGAAGATTGATCCGGTCTTTTATTTCTTCATAAAAAGGTAGAAAAACTGCAGCTGCAATTTTTTGACGGGCTAATTCATCAAAAAAAAACTGAACATCACTTCGCTTATCTTCTTCTAATAACCTGCTGTAAATAGCAATCTTCATAAATGTGGAGAATCAGAAAATGGTCTTTCTATGTAAATATAAACCGTTTTCCCCTAACACATTGAAACTCCATTCAAACTTTAAAGTAAAATCATAGTGTGTGAGAATATCGATACCAACACCCCATGAATAAAGCATGCGATTATTAAGTGTGTTTGTTTCCGGAGTGGGATGATATGCATAACCGGCATTTACAAATGTTTTTGCATAGGCCTTGAATGGAATCCGATATGGTATTACGTCTTTCTTTCTTTTTACATGAAACCCTAAATTCAGGATCTCGCTGGTTAAGCTTGCTTTTGCATATCCCCCTGCTACTCCATCTACCACATAATACTCATATCCTTGCATAAAAAAATCGCCGTATCCAAATAACCGTTGATTAAAATAAGGCTGGTTAAAAGGAGCTTTTACAACACCGGCTAATTTCGCACCGAAGTATAGTTTTTTTGCTATTTCCCAACTCCCGCTGGCTTTTGCACTCAACGACCACATATTTGTTTCTTTATTAAGCCCCCTTTTTGCAAGATATAGTTCGAGTATATACCCCTTTAATGGGTAAGGATTATAATCAACATCCGTATAATTCATGAGGTAATAAAATTCAGGAAAAGAAAACTTATCTCTCCCATCTGTAAAATAAGAAGGATTAAGTGATACGATAGTATCAGTTATTTTTTCTAACGTGTAAGAGATCCCAAAGCGATGTCTTGTTTTTATTGCCGGACGATAGGTTGCTTCAGCATATGCCCTCGTAAAAGAACGAACAAAGTTATTAGTGTCTTTAAAAAATACCTGCTTATCATAGATCGTATTGTAATTTACTTCCCTGTTTTTGCCAATCATGAATCCGGTATTTATTCCCCATTTCATTTTCTTATCTATGTATGGCCTGTCATAGCTAAGTGAAATTTGTTTGGTATACCCATTGATCAGGTATAGATTTAATTTATCATTTCGACCGCTGACGTTATTGTATAATACTTTTAATCCATAATTAATCCGGTCAAGCTTTGCATTTTGTTCCACGATCCATTGGTTGAGATTTCTGTCAACAAACTTTATATAAGGAACAGGAAATAAATACCATCTTTCTTTAACTGCAACAAGTATATCTATATTATTACCTTCAAACCCTTTTAAGGCCACCACCACTTCATGAAACAACGCAGTATTTAATAATCGCTTTCTTCCTATTTCAAATTCTTTTACAAGGTCTGAAAGGTTATAAATTTCGCCTGATTTAAAAGGAAGCTCCCGAAGAATAACTGATTCCTTTGTTTTCTTATTTCCGGAAATAGCAATTTCCCTGATAGTAAACAAATTTGCTGAACCTGGTTGCTGAGAATAAAGCTTGATGGAATCTGCAATAGATATTTTTGGCACGCCGGGTTGTGCATTAACAAAACCCGCAGACATAACTGTGATAAAAATGATTACTGAAATTTTCGCCATCCGCTGCATAACTCTACTGTATAAAACCAATTTTTGTAAGATAAGAGATTTTGAGGCTTAAAGAGAAGAGAAAGAATCATCAGAGTTTGAGATAATTCATCAGGTTATCATAATTACTCCTCAATTCATTCTCATACAATTCTTCACCAAAATAATATTTCACATTATACTCATAGCGTTGAAAAGTAGCGACAATATCTGATATTTCAGTTTTATTGATCTTTATTGTAACCTGCATTAAACCTGTTTGCGGATTTGTATAAGTATTCAATTGTGTGATCTGGGCGTCATTTGTTTCCACAAGCCGGCTTATTTCACTAAAAGAATAACTATTCGTCTCCAATTCTAATACAATTAACCCGCCAGGATCTTTCACATTCATGAATTCCGATGCCTGTTTCAACAATTCACGATAACTTACTACACCAAGCAAATTTTTATTCTCGTCTATCACAGGTATTACACTAAGCCTGTTTTCCACAGCAAGTTGTAATGCTTTTAGAAAATGGTCATTTTCATTTACAAAAAATCCGTGAAAGCTTTCCTTCATTTCCCTGATCTCAACAGTGTCATCAGTGGCTTGCATTAAGCTTTCTTCATTCACTAACCCTACGTATTTTCCATCGTCATCTACTGCCAGGTGAGAAACATGACAATCATTCATCATCTGCAACGAATTAAAAATTTTATCATGCAAATGAAGAACAGGTAAAGATGGAGATATGAGTTCACGGGTTAACATGAATAAGTGGCTTTTCATTTAGAGACAGCAACTCCTATGCTACTGTTGCAGGCTCGTTGAGTTTTTTTAAAAATTTATGCAAGATGATATTGAATTCATCCGGCACCTCCATCATTGGAGCATGCCCGCATTTATCTACAAAATGCAATTCACTATTGGGTATCAACTTATTGAACTCACGGGCTACAAAAGGCGGGGTAATGTTGTCATTATTTCCCCATATTAATAACGTAGGTTGTTTGATTTGATTGAGTTCTTCCCCAAGATTATTTCTAATGGCGCTCTTTGCAAGTGAAATTATTTTGATCGCTTTTATCCTGTTATTTATGATACCGTATACTTCATCCACTAATTCTTTTGTGGCAGTTTTAGGATCATAAAAAGTCAGCTCAGTTTTGTTTTTTATGTATTCATAGTCGCCTCTCTTGGGGTAACTATCCCCCATTCCATTTTCAAATAATCCAGAACTGCCAGTTAAAGTCAATGATTTGATCCTTTCGGGATGTTTTAGTACATGAATCAGGGCAACATGACCTCCAAGAGAGTTACCAAGTAAATGCACATTTTGCAAATCTCTCGATTCTAAAAATCGATGCACAAACTTAGCAATACCACCAACTGTTGAATGAAGAATATCTAGCTCAAATAATGGAAGAATAGGAACAATAACTTTATAATGCTGACGGAAATACTCAATAAGAGTTTCGAAGTTACTAAGAGCTCCAAAAAGACCGTGAAGAAGTACAAGGGGCTCTCCCTCACCTTCTTCAACAAACTTAAACTTATCCTTATTTTTCACCTCGTAGGGCATAATATTCCCAGCAATTAATTTTTGCTAAAATAGATGATTTACTGCAAAGTTCAGGGTTAATTGAATGCCACGATTCAAAAATTAATTGGCCGGTGGTACTTCTTTTGAAACGTTATCAAAAAAATCTTCAAGGTCCTGGAACATCCCTTTAAAAACTGGAATAATTTTTCCCAATCCATCCATCAATTTCGGTCCCCAAGGCTGAATATGGGAATAAGTAACAGATTCTCTTTTTGTTTCTGGCTTTATAAAATTCATTTGATCCGCATAAAAAAGCAGTACACTGAAAATTAAAATGTATAGGCCAACATATAGTAAAATCCCGCCGATCTTGTTTGCCCATCCTAGCATTGCAAACTCAACTGTCTTTTGAATAAATTTTGCACCCAATCTTACCAACAACACAACTATTAAAAAAACAACAGAAAAAGAAACTATTGGCAACCATTTATCTGAAATTTTTACCGCCTTGCCTATATAGTCTGCTGCAACAACTGAAAGCTTTATGGCTGCAGCGAGACCGATAGCAAATGCCACGAAAGAAAAAAGCGCAACGATCAATCCTTGCCGGTATCCTTTGATAACAGCAACAATTAAGATCACAGCAACAATTATATCAAGGATCATTTATTTTTTTTCTTTGACAAAAAAATTTTCCGGAGAGAAAAATAAACCATAATAAACCCAGTTATTAAAATAAAAATACCCGGAATACCTGTTAATCTTGTTCCTCTAGGTTTTACGAAAAACAAAAAAGAGATTCCATCGCTAATAGTGTAAATGACTGAAAAAACAGTCAGGCCTATCCCAAAAATTAAAAAACCATATTCAAGACTAGTATTCTCGTGTTTTTCATTATTTGAAGCCATTCACTCGAGATTTACTATTTCGTAAGCATCTCTTTTACCAATGCAGATATCGTTTTACCATCTGCTTTGCCTGCAAGTTTTTTTGTCGCAGCACCCATTACTTTTCCCATATCTGCCGGAGATGTTGCACCCACTTCATTGATGATGACAGATAATTCTGCTTTTATTTCATCAGCAGAAAGCTGTTTTGGTAAAAACTTTTCAATTATTTCAATCTCTTCCTGTTCTTTTTGTGCAAGATCAGTGCGATTTTGTTGCTGGAAAATTTCAAGTGAATCCTTACGTTGCTTTACTAATTTTTGCAACAGCTTTACTTCATCATCCTCTTTTAATTCACCACCGGAACCTTCAGATGTTTTTGCTAATAAGATAGCCGCTTTGATAGCCCTGAGACTGCGCAATGCTTTTTCATCTTTTGCAAGCATCGCAGTTTTAAGATCCCCCATTATTTTTTGTTCGAGACTCATGCTTTTTAGTTTGTGTTTGAGATTAGGCTTTATTTTCCTTCATTTGTTTTTCTCTTGACTTATGATAAAATTCATGTGCGAATTTTTTCATTTCCTCAACTAACTCTTCATGTTGAGTTGCACGATTATAAGTATCGGCCATGGTCATTAATGTTTGATAAAAGAAATCTGTCATTTCATCTATCATCATTTCTTTTGTCCAAAGATCAATACGCAATGCGGTCTTTTCTGCGCCATCCCAAAAAGACAGCATCATTGCTTTTGCTTTTTGTGCATTTTCTATTGTTGAGTCTGAAGCTTTCCATAAAATTGCTTCGGGCACCTTATCATCGTTCAATTGAACATCTACTGTAATTGTTGAGGTCTTCATTTTATACAATTATAAATTGGCGGCAAAAATAACTCAATTCACTCTAACGCCTTTATAATAGATTGCCATAGCAGTTCGGCGGTTTTTTCACTTGTATAGTTTCCGGCAACATGTTTTCCTTTTTCAATTAACCGGGTACGATAGTTTTCATCTGTGTAGACCTGCATCATTTTTTCTCCAACATCTTTTGTTGCTTTGGTTTCAGAATATGAGGCGGCATCTCCAAACGCTTCATTAATTTTTGAATTTTTTACTGCGATCACCGGTACACCCGATCGGGTAGCATTTAATCCTGCTATCATGTCTTCATTTGTATTAAATGGAAGAACTACGGCATACGCTGAAGCAGTGATCAATGCTTCTTCTTGTTTATCTTTTATATCAATAACTTTTACATCGTTCCTGTATTTATAGCCCTCAAGGCTTTTTTGAAAAAATGAATTGGATGAGGCAATTACTAATAATTTGAAACTGCTTTGCTGTCTTTTTTTAAAATGAGAAAAAGATTTTAAAAGATCTATAAAGTTTTTTTGTTCTGGAAATATACCGTTGGATAAAAAAAATTCTTTGTCTTCACTGTATTTATTTTTTACGGCTTCTTTTTCTTGTTCATTAGCTGGTTCATACATCTTATTTGCTGGCGGATATATGACGGCTATTTTTTCTTCTCCTATTTCAAATTTTTCAATTAGCTTCTTTTTCATCGACCCACATGATACAACCAATAATTTAACTTTTTTAATATGAGCCTTTCTTGCTCTTTCCAGGTCTTGAATTATCAATAATTGAGGAATAACAGCAGTTAATGAGCAGGCATTATGAAATGAAAGAAACAGATCTGCTTTTACTTTTTTTAATATCGCCGGTAATTTTATATCCCACCATATCTTTCTTAATATAGCATTTTCAGAGAGAGGCCTTACCAAAATGGTTTCAATATTTGAATGAAATGAAAATTGTTCTGTTGGTTTTTGATCAGTTATTATAATAAATCTGTTTTCAGGATGCTGCTTAGCCAACAAAAAGAATGTTTCAACAATAAAACCGGCCCCGTTGATATCTTTCGAAACCGGTGAATAAACGGCAATATTCATAAGAAACAAAGGTAACCGAAGTGATTTGTGCATGGAAAAAACCAGCTTTTGTCTTGTAAAAACAGCATTGCTGGTAGTAAATCAACATTCCTAGACTCTCTTTTTTTACACTCAACTGACGTAGTTTATTGATGAAAGTTTTCACCTTTAATAAAGTTTTAAACAGATAAAATAGCAGGCATATTTACAATTGTAATTGATAATAACGGGTTATACTTTTGTCAATAGGAAATAAGAAATGATCATCAAAAACTGTTTATGATTTTCTCGCCGATAAAGACATCCGAATTCAAAAAAAATTCTTTGAATAAAATAAAATCATAATTCATTATTGGTATCATATTTGTTACTCTATGCAGCGAAAATTTATTCTAAAAGCTCTTATTTATATACATTATTACAGCGATCAGGTTGAGACGCCGGTGCTGACCTATGATGAAACCGCCGTTACATAAGCGAAAATGAAAATGATGTGGCAAGAACGTAACGAGTCTACTGTCCAGTCGTCAATCAACTTCTGATCATTAAACGACCTCTTAGGTGGAAGAGGATGGTGGCTTGTAAAAGGGGCCTTGGTTCGGGGCCCCTTCTTTTTTCCTTCCCTTTAAACTTCAAAGTTTCAAACATCTCGAACTCTTTTTCTACATTTGTTACTTCACTAATCACATTTCATGGAATATAATACTATAAGAAATCAGTTGGTAATGCGTGAGTATGGTCGCCATATTCAAAAGATGATCGAACATTTATTAAGTATCGAGGACCCTGATAGACGCCAGGCTAACTCACAGGCTGTTATTGAATTGATGGGTTTTTTAAACCCCCACTTGAAAAACGTGGAAGATTTCAGGCATAAACTCTGGGATCACCTTTTTCTGATCTCTGATTTTAAACTTGAAGTAAAATCGCCTTACCCCATTCCTACAAAGGAAACACTAAAAGCAAAGCCCAAACCGCTTCATTATCCAAAACGCTACCCCAAATTCTCACATTTGGGTAAAAATCTTGAAGTGGTTATCAATAAAGCATTAAAAGAAGATAACCCTGATAAGCGACTTGGTTTTGCAAATGCAGTAGCCTATTACATGAAGCTTGCATATAATAACTGGCATAAAGAAATAGTACATGACGACGCCATTCAAAGTGAATTGACTGGCATCACTGATGGTCAACTCACCTTTACTAATACTCCTTTTGTAAAGGCATACCGCCCACAGCAGGATATGCGTGACAGGGATAGAGGTGGTTACGGAAAACCAAGAGGTGGAAAGTTTCAACAACGTGGTGGTGGCAGTAATGGCGGAGGAGGTAGAAGACACGATAGTCGTGATAATCGTGGCGGAGGCGGTGGTGGATACAAGAAGAAAAGATATTGATCTTAAAATAAAGTATCTAAGTTTATAAAGTATAAAAGTTGATCTTCGATGAGGTCAACTTTTGTTTTTGATACCTCATTAACTTATATACTTTTTTATCTTTATACTTAATACTTAGGACAACATGCATTCATTCGAAGTTCAAGGTGGTAAAAAACTGAAAGGCGAGATCATTCCACAAGGTGCAAAAAATGAAGCGTTGCAGATCATCAGCGCTGTGCTGCTTACTCCTGAAAAAGTTACGATCAATAATATTCCGGATATACTCGATGTAAATCTTTTGATCGAGTTACTAGGGGATATGAATGTAAAAATTGAAAGACTTCAAAGGGATAAATGTATTTTCCAGGCGAATGATGTAAATATCGATTTCTTACACAGTGAAACATTCAGAAAAAAAAGTGGAAGGCTTCGTGGATCAGTGATGTTTGCCGGACCAATGTTGGCACGGTTCAGAAAAGCATTTATTCCAAAACCTGGCGGTGATAAAATAGGAAGACGAAGACTCGATACACACATAATCGGTTTTGAAAAACTCGGCGCCAATTTTATTTATCATGAAGAAGATGGATTCTTTCATCTTGAAGCTCCGAATCTGAAAGGCACTAATTTATTACTTGACGAACCATCAGTAACTGGAACAGCGAATATTCTTATGGCTGCAGTGATGGCAAATGGAATCACAACAATATATAATGCCGCTTGCGAGCCATACGTTCAGCAATTATGCAAAATGCTAAGCAGCATGGGTGCAAAGATCAGCGGTATTGGAAGTAATATGCTTATTGTTGAAGGCGTCCCTTATCTCGGTGGCACATCGCATACAATGTTACCTGATATGATCGAAGTAGGATCATTTATCGGTCTTGCAGCAATGACCCAAAGTGATATTATAATTAAAAATGTCGGTATTCAACATCTTGGTATCATTCCGGAAAAATTTCAACAACTGGGAATACAAATGAATTTTAACGGTGATGATATTCATATTCCGGAACAGGAAGTTTATGAAGTGCATCGTTATTTCGACGGAGGAGTGCTTACAATTTATGATCATCCATGGCCAGGATTTACTCCCGATCTTTTAAGTATTGTTTTAGTTACAGCAATACAAGCTAAAGGAAGTGTATTGATCCATCAGAAAATGTTTGAGAGTCGTTTGTTCTTTGTTGACAAGCTGATTGATATGGGTGCTCAAATTATTCTTTGCGACCCGCATAGGGCTGTAGTGATCGGTTTGGAACGTAAACAAATACTCAGAGGAATTAAAATGAGCAGCCCTGATATTCGTGCCGGTGTTGCATTATTGATCGCTGCACTCAGTGCAGAAGGAACCAGCATTATTCAAAACATTGAACAGATCGATAGGGGCTATCAGAATATTGATAAACGATTGAAACAATTGGGAGCAGACATTAAGAGAATTTAAATCCAATCTAATTACCTCTCTTAAAGCACAAACTATTTTCCCTATCTTTTGCCAATGCTAAATCGAAGTATCAGTAGATGGGCAATGGTATTACTTGTTATCAATGGCGTTATTGGTTCCGGCATATTTGGTTTGCCTTCTAAAACCTTTAAAGAAGTTGGCGTTTATAGCATAGCAGCATTTCTCGTTTGTGCGGTTGCTGTGTTTGTAATCATTTTATGTTTTGCAGAAGTAAGCAGCCGGTTTGATAAAACTGGAGGTCCATATCTCTATGCACTTTCTTCATTTGGTCCATTGCCTGCATTTCTTACAGGCTGGTTGTTGTTAGTAACAAGAGTTATTACTTATGCAGCGCTTATCAATTTATTGGTCACCTATCTCTCCGTATTTTCTGAATGGTTCACATTAGCATCTTCAAGGATCATTACGATCATTTTACTCACTCTTTTTTTGGCATATGTAAATCATGTGGGTGTAAAAAAAAGTACACGGGTAAATAATTTTTTAACCTTCGCCAAATTGCTGCCACTATTATTATTTATCATAGTTGGCTTTTTCTTTATTAAGACAGCAAATTATGAAGTAAAATATGTTCCAGGTTTCTCCTCCTTTTCATCCACTGTATTGTTATTGGTTTTTGCATTCGGAGGATTTGAATCGGTACTCGTCAATTCAGGAGAAGTAAAAAATCCCGAGAAAAATCTCCCTTTTGCGTTGCTGCTTGCGGCACTGATCATTGCAAGTATTTATATGATGTTACAAATTGTAAGTATTGGTACACTGCCATCTCTTGCTTCATCAGATAAACCATTAGCAGAAGCAGCCGGCTTGTTTATGGGAAAACCCGGTGCTGCTATTATTGCCTTGGGTGCGATGTTTTCTGTAGCAGGAACATTAAATGCTATTACGCTGGTTGGTTCAAGATTGCCTTTTGCTTTCAGTGAAGAAAAACAATTTCCAATCGTTTTCTCATTCATACATCCAAAATATAAAACACCAACATGGTCGTTGTTGCTGTTTATGACGGTAACAATAATCATCTCTCTTAATTATTCATTTCTGTCTGCCGCCTCCATCAGCGCCATTACAAGAGTAATAATCTATGGTATTGTTTGCATAACATTAATAGTGCTTCGCAAAAAGAGACCCGAACAATCAAAATTTTTTAAAATAAAATACGGGAACATCATCGCCATTTTTGGCGTTATAATTAGCCTTTGGCTGTTAAGCAGTTCAAAGATCAATGAGCTAAGAGATATTGCCATATCAATTGGTATTGGTTTAATAATCTATTTGCTGATGGAACTATCAAAAAGCATGAGATCTAAAAAATAATTTTTTTATTGTCCAATTCCGGGAAAATCGTTTGTTATTAATGTATACATCAATTAATAACTTTAAATTTAAAAAAATGGAACAGTACGCATTAATTATGAGACATGAAGATGGCTCAAAGATCGCTTCGCCTGAACAAATGCAGGCCTGGATGAAACAAACCATGGACTGGATCGGTGGCATTGCCGCACAGAACAAATTTGTAAGCGGTACAGGTTTGCCTTTTGAAGGTGCAAAAGTTATAACAACAAAAAACTCAAAGCCGGTTGTCACTAATGGCCCCTTCGGTGATATCAAGGAAACGATTGGCGGATTGATCGTGGTAAAAGCTGATTCATTTGATGAAGCAGTTGAATTTGCAAAGGGTTGCCCGGTGTTGCAAGGAGAAGGCAATAGTATGGAAATAAGAAAAATTGCAAAAGGAGATGGGGTGCATTAAAACTGATACTGGATGCTGGATTCAAGATTTTTTAGTACCCGAAATGTTATTGTTTATTTCACCATCAAGTATCCAGCATCCAGTATCTAGCATTAAAAGTTGAAATAGACAGCAAATGCAACAGCAGGAGTTAATACCACATTTATTCAGAACTGAATTCAGAAAAATAACCGCCGTACTCTGCAAGCATTTTGGAATTGAACATATTGAAACAGCAGAAGACATAGCCGGTGATACTTTTTTACAAGCAGTTGAATCATGGACATATAAAGGATTGCCGGCTAACCCTACGGCTTGGCTATATGCTGTAGCAAAGAATAAAGCAAAAAATTATTTTCATCGCAGCAATATTTTTTCAGAAAAAATTGCCGGCAACATAAAGAACTCTTCCCCGCAAACAGAAGAGTTAGAAATTAACCTGTCTGATGAAAACATTACAGACAGCCAATTACAAATGCTCTTTGCAATTTGCCACCCCTCTATTCCAACTGAAGCACAAATTGGTTTGGCGCTTCGTATTCTTTGTGGCTTTGGTATCAATGAGATCGCCAATGCCTTCTTAACTAACAATGAAACAGTCAATAAAAGATTATTCAGGGCAAAGGAAAAACTGAGAACTGAAAAAGTAAAGATCGAATTTCCTGGTAAAAAGGAAATTAATGATCGTTTGGAAACTGTTCTTACAACCTTATACTTACTTTTTAGCGAAGGATATTATTCTGAAAGTGATAATACAATACTGCGGGAGGATCTTTGCACTGAAGCCATGCGGTTAGCTTTTATGTTGATCGAAAATGAACAAACAAATCTTCCTGAAGTAAATGCTTTGTATTCCTTAATGTGTTTTCATTCCTCGAGGTTTGCCGCAAGAAAAAATGAAAAGGGTGAAATAATTTTATATGATGAACAGGATGAATCGCTTTGGGACCAGGAACTGATCATAAAAGGAATTTATTTTCTTCACGAAGCTTCAAAAGGAAATGAAATTTCAAAATACCATATTGAAGCAAGCATTGCCTATTGGCATACTATCAAAACTGACACAAAGGAAAAATGGGAGAATATTTTACAGCTCTATAATAAATTATTACAAATTGAATATTCACCTATCGCGGCGCTCAACAGAACTTATGCACTTTCAAAGGCTAACAGCAAACAAGAAGCTATCGCCGAAGCTGAAAAGTTGAATTTATCGGGTAATCATTTTTATTTTACTCTTCTCGGTGAACTTTACACTGATATTGATAATAAAAAAGCGAAAAATTATTTTCAAAAGGCATTGGAGCTTGCAAAAACACAGACTGATAAGCAGACAATTCAAAAAAAGATCGAGAACTTATGATCAGTTAATAAACAGCAGTTTTCCCACAGTAGCTTTAAGCTTTTTTAAGATGAGATACATATCGTTTCACCGATGCAACGATGAGGAGCAATCCGCAAAATTCAAGTAGTAGCTTTTCACCATCAAAAAAATCGGGTTGACCATTTTTTAAATGCGGATCCATAAATATTCCATGCAAAACAAATAATATAGCCGTGCCATAACTTATAAGATGAATATTTTTCCATGCCCGAAAAGACATTTTTCTTTTTATTACTTTTTGTGTTGTTATGATCACAACGGTGATAGCGTATAAACTCAAGGTTCCTAATGCAACTACCAGGTTTTGACTCGGAGCATTCAGTGGAAATATAACATCGATAAAAGTAAATCTTGATGCTTTATCAAGCAATAAGAATAAAACATGCAGTACTATTAATCCCCATGCGATATAAGCTGTATAATTATGAATATTATTAACATCCAGTTGCTGGAGCCTTACCGGCATTTTTTTCCAGTAGAGATTTGTTCTGTATGCTGTCGCCAATAACATTCCAAGAAAGAAATTAATCGTTAATACGACAGCCGAGGCCAGTCCTGCATAATTAGACAATTCCAGAAGTGCATCTTCGTTCATCCGGCAAATATAAAAGGCAAAAGATAAATAATATATGAAGTGTTAACTGAATCAGTTATATATGATCAGCGGTTTTCCAGTCACTGGGTTTTCGATCACCGTTGTCTTTATATTAAAGACCTTTTCAATAATATTTTCAGTTAATATCTCTTTAGGTTTCCCGTGTACAACCAACTCTCCTTCTTTTAAAAAAAATAAGTTATCCGCATAATGTGCAGCAAGATTAATATCGTGCATCACAGCGATCAAAACAGTATGGTCTTTTATCAACTCAACAGCGGCCTGCAAAAATTCATGCTGGTAGCTGATGTCAAGACTATTCAAAGGCTCATCCAGAAAAAGATAACGATAGCCATCTGTTGGCTTTTCCCAAACCTGCGCCAGCACACGGGCATACTGTACTCTTTGTTTCTCTCCACCGCTTAGAGTCAGGTAATTTCTTTCTTTAAATTCAACAAGATTCATTCGCTCGATCACTTCGTTACAGATCGTAATATCTTTTTTATTCGGATTAAAAGTAAAATGGGGGTAACGGCCCATCATTACCACTTCTTCTACTAATAAAGGGAAACCAAGATCAGCCTGTTGACTCATCACTGCTCTTTTTTTAGCCAGATCCTCTTTGCGCAACTCTTTTATTTTTTTATCGCCGTATAAAACTGTTCCCTGGAATTTATTTATTTCACCACTAAATATTTTTAAGAAAGAAGATTTACCCGAACCATTTGGACCGAGTATCATATTAAATTCTCCCGGCAGAAATGAGGCGCTGACATTTTTTAATATCTGCTTTTTGCCAACGCTAAAACTTATGTTCTCAGTTCTAAGCATCGTAGCCTCCTTTCTGTTGCAATAAATTAAACCGCTTTAATAAAATGATAAATACCGGTGCACCAACAAGAGAGGTAATGATACCAATTGGAATTTCCGCAGGCGCCAATAACAATCTTGCACACAGATCAGCAAGCAAGAGCAAGGTGGCACCAACGATCATAGAAGCAGGTAACAATTTTTTATTATCGCTACCAATTAATAAACGTAGAATGTGAGGAACGATCAATCCCATAAAACTAATAACACCAACAAAAGCCGTGGCAACAGATACCATTGCGGTGTTCAGGATCATTATCCTTGTTTTTAATCTATCTGTATCTACTCCAAGATAAGTGGCTTCTTCTTCACCAAGCAATAAAGCATTCAATTGCTTTGAATAACGAAAAGAAATAATAAACATGATTATTGCAACTGTGCCAACAATGCTAACCTGCAACCAGCTTGCTCCGGAAAAAGTTCCGAGATTCCAGAATGTAATGCTCCTTGCCTGTGGGTCTCTTGCGATATAACTCATAAACCCGGTGCCACTTAGTCCCATTGCATTTACCGCAATACCGATCAGCAGTAATGAAATGATTGAAACTCTTTTTGCATTTTTCGCCAATGTATAAACTAACCAGGTTGCAAGCAATGCCCCACCAAATGCAAACAATGGTGTCATGAATGGGCCTAACTGACTTTTTAATTGTGGTGTCCACTTCGCCGCTAATACAAAAACTACAGAAGCTCCAAATGCAGCGCCGCTGCTGATACCGATCAACCCTGGTTCAACAATTGGATTGCGAAACAATCCCTGCATCAATACACCGCTTACTGCCAGTATTGCTCCTGTTATAGCACATAGCAAGACTCTTGGCAAACGCAATTGAATAAAAACGCCTTCATAAATATTTGCCGGCTTTTCTCCTGCAAAAAAATGTTTGATAGACGAAAACATTTCAGAAGGCAAAATCTTTA
>DATHDP010000141.1:0-4724 GCA_035318985.1 Chitinophagaceae bacterium | reverse complement strand
ATCAAGCAAGCCGTAATGCAAATACAGGCTAAAGCCGGCGTTTCTATTGTCACTGAAAAATCACTTTCAAATTCACTTGATCAAACCATCACCATTATCCCTTCATTGCTTAATAGCACTCTGAACCTTGTCTCTAACCTTATCACCATGCTATTCTTTCTTTATTACATGTTATATCATGGACGTGAAATAGAAATGACATTGTTCCGAATAATACCCTTAAAAGACTCCAATACTTCGATGCTAGCATCTGAAACCAAAAAACTGGTAAAAGCAAATGCGATCGGCATCCCGCTTATTTCTATTATACAAGGGTTAGTAGCTACCCTTGGTTATTTTATCTTCGGCGTTGATGAATTTGCATTATGGGGATTTTTTACGGGTGTGTTTGCTTTTTTCCCTGTTGTTGGTACTATGGTAGTATGGGTACCACTTGTAGTCTATATGTATGTTTCCGGACAAACATGGAATGCGACAGGATTACTGCTTTACAGTCTTATCGTCACAGGCAACATTGACTATGTAGCAAGAATAACTATCATGAAAAAAATGGGAAATGTTCATCCTGTCACTACCGTTCTCGGGGTTTTAGTTGGTTTAGGCCTTTTTGGATTCATAGGTTTGATATTCGGCCCATTGCTGGTAAGTTATATCGTGGTTCTTTTCAGAATTTATATGAATGAATTTACAACCGTACCAGATGAAAAAAAACCTGACGAAAGCGCTGTTGTTGCCAAAGAGCCGAGCCCTTAAATATTAATTTCTATTTTCTGTTTTCTGCGATTTTTCCAATGCATTGTGGCCTTTTATCTGATAAGTCATTAACTTAACCCTTTATTTATTCTAAAAAATACGGGGTTTGTTAAAAATCATCATCTCAACTCTTTTCTTTTTTCCGATATGGCTATCTGCACAGGATATTACTGGCGTATGGACCGGATACATAAAAACTCCAGGCAGCCAGCTTGAATATGAATTAGCAATTAGTAACGGTGACAAAAATCTTAGCGGTTACTCGCTTATAATTTATCCAAAAGATGGTATTGAAAACATTGGAATAAAAAAGGCAAAGATCAAACAAACCAAAAAGGAAATATATGTTGAAGATGGAGAACTGGTATATGATAATTTCACCACACAACCGAGAAGAAGTAAAATGTTTGGCAAATTATGGCTGACATTGAAAGACACTTTAATGATCTTACGGGGAAGTTTTGATACTCGATCGTTAGATTTCAGGGATACCCGGACTTATTCTGGCGAAGTATTTCTTCAAAAAACTGCTCGTCCTTTTTCTTCAAAAATGCTGATCACAATGGACGAGATAAATTTAGTTCACAATCTTTCATTTACAGGAACTAAAAAACCAAAAGCCGTTAAGCAGCCAGCTAATAACAATCTTAAAAAAGAATCAAGTGGTGTAGTTATAAACTCAACATTAAAACCAACTGAAAGAAAAATTCAAAAGATCAGTGAAATATTTTTTAGCAGCGACAGTTTGCAATTGAGCTTTTATGACAACGGAACTGTAGATGGAGATACGATCAGTATGGTGTTAAATGGAAGGACCATTGCGGAAAAAATAAAGCTTACAACCAATGCTTACAGAATAACAATTCCTACGAAGATCAATCAAAATGATTCATTAATGTTGGTGATGCATGCAGAAAGCCTGGGGCTAATACCACCTAATACAGGTTTATTAATTATACAGGACGGGACAACCCGTTATGAAATACGGTTTGAAGGCGACATGCAGAGGAGTTCGGCGGTTATGCTTAGAAAGAAAAGACAATAAATTTAAACATGGCAACAAATATTTCGACAATCAAAATAAAAGCATCAGTAGAAAAACTATGGGATGTATTGACAAAACCAGAATTGGTAAAACAATGGCAATACGGAAGCAATCTGACCACCGATTGGAAAGCAGGTAGTTCAATCAGGTTCAGAACCGAATGGAAGGACAAGGTATTTGAGCAATGGGGCAACGTGCTGGAAGTCATTCCTCAAAAACTGATCAGGTATAGTCTTTTTGCTCCCCGTCCCGATCTTGAAGACAAACCCGAGAATTATTTTGTGATGAATTATAAGCTTACTAGCGAAGAGAATTATACGAACCTTGAAATCATACAGGAAGATAACAGGCCCGGTGCCGTTCAGGAAAAACCTCAAGGTGAGGAAAATCCGGTATTGGCTGGATTAAAAGCTTTAGCTGAATCTTAATTCCTACAATGACCGATCAAAATGACTCATCCATGTTGGTCATGCATGCAGAAAGCCTTGGATTAATACCGTCTAATAGAGGTTTATTAATTATACAGAACGACAAAACCCATTATGAGATACCGTTTGAAGGTGATATGCAGAGGAGTTCGGCCGTTATGCTTAGAAGAAAGAGATAATACTATCACCTCCAAATATTATTCAATCTTATATACTCAAACTTTTTCATCAAAGCATTATCTGCGGACTGAATACTAACCTGGCTGTATGGTTCATTGGGAAAGAATATCTCTGTCATAACCGTTAGTCCCCCATCTGCAAATAATTCAACAGAACTGATATCTATCAGCAATGAAATATCCATCTTATCATTAGTTGTAAACCGTGGTGCAAAATGTCGTGCCGCAAAATCAGCCTGGAAATTTATTTTTCCTGACCTGGTTCGGTCAATAAAATATTTGTTCTGTATTTTATCGAATCCTATTATAAGTTCTTCACTCAACTGATTCGATAAGATAATGGAAAGATCTTTTGAACCATCTATAGAAAGATTAATTATACATGGAAAGCTTAAATTCTTTATGATTTTTGAAATATCAATTTTGTTTGATAAGGAAACACTACTAATAACTACCGGCTTTGATCTTATACTTGCGAGCTCTTTAACAGGGGCAGAAGTTATCAGCAAATCATTGTTTGACTCAATGATCTTTAATTCACGTGGTATTGTCATTGCACTTCGCCATGTTTCTGTGGGAACAACATTTGCATACAACCAGTTACTCATCCACCCTAAAAATAATCTGCGTTTCCCTGTATTAGACCAGGTAACTCCCGCATACTCATCAGGCCCATAATCCAACCACTTTGTTTCTGTATTCAGCGGCAAAAAACTCTTTCCGTCATAATCACCCAGAAAATATTGTGTGGCAGATCCTTTATTAGGGCCTCCGGGATTTAAATTAACAATGAGAACCCAAACTGTTTTACCACCATATTCTAAAGTAAATAGATCCGGGCATTCCCAAACACCTCCATGAGCACCAACATTTTCACCAAACTCACTTTCTTTTATCCAATCCTTTAAGTTTTTGGAAGAATAAAACATTATTCGATTACTGACCGCTAAAGTCATGATCCATTTTTTACCTTTTTCAAACCACATAACTTTTGGGTCTCTGAAATCTTTAATTCCCGGGCTTTTAATAACAGGATTATTTGCATATTTGATCCATGTCTTTCCATCATCAAGACTATAGGCTAGACTTTGATTTTGATAATCACTTTTGCCTTGCGCCTCACCTAGCGGATCATGATTAGTAAAAATGGCGACTAAAGGAGTCGCACCATTTTTTCCAAATCCTGAAGTATTTTTTATATCCACAACTGCACTGCCAGAAAAAATATAACCAAGACTATCAGGATAAAGAGCTATTGGCTGATGTTTCCAATGTATCATATTCGTCGATGTTGCATGTCCCCAATGCATAGGACCCCATACTGTGCTATCCGGGTAATATTGATAAAACAAATGATAAATGCCATTGTGATACAACATTCCATTCGGGTCATTCATCCATTTCCCTTTTGGTGTAAAATGAACCTGCGGCCGGTGTGGCTCATTATATATATTGCTTTTTATCTGCGCATTTGTATCTGCTGAATACAAAATGAAGACCAACAAGCCAAACAGAAAGTATTTTAATTGATTCATTTTAAAAAACCATTTATGGTATTTAAAACTCTCCCACCCCCGGCTGCCTCAACTTCCAATTTGTTTTTGCTTTTTCATCATCCACAATTTTCTTTACATCAGCCAATAATTTTTTTGCATCATACACAACACCATCTTTAATTGTGTACTTCACACCGCCAACACGTACAGCTTTATTTTGATCATTTAATTTTATGGCGCCGGTTCCGTATAGTACTTGTAAATTTTCCAACGGGTTTACTTCAACAATTACCATATCCGCCAGCTTTCCCACTTCAATTGACCCGATCTCTTTATCCGCACCCAATGCCTGTGCACCATATAAAGTAGCAGAACGAATTACTTCCAATGGATGAAATCCTGCTTCACGAAGAAGCTCCAATTCTCTTATATAACCAAAACCATAAGTTTGATAGATAAAACCATTATCACTTCCTGTTGTAACTCTTCCTCCCCTGTTCTTGTATTCATTAACAAACGTCATCCATAGTTTATAGTTTTCTTTCCAGGCTATTTCCTGTTCGGTGCCCCAATTGAACCAATAAGATCCATGTGAATTACGGCTCGGTTCATAAAATTTCCAAAGCGAAGGCAACGTATAATCTTCATGCCACTCGGCCCTTCTTGCTCTCATCAGGTCCCTGCTTGCATCATAGATATTAAAAGTTGGGTCAAGAGTAAAATCAAGATCCAGCAATTCTTTCATTACTACATTCCATTTATCACTGTAAGGCGGCGCTGCCTGTTTCCATAATTTACCAGCTTCTTCAAAACGGTCTTGTTC
>DATHDP010000140.1:0-3769 GCA_035318985.1 Chitinophagaceae bacterium | reverse complement strand
CGCTTGGGCAATATATTTTTCACAATTATAGGCCGGAAGAATAACACTGACCGCTGGTTCATTCATGGCAGCAAAATAATCATAAAATCTTCAGGCATCAAACCCGATTCGCAAGGGCTGTTTCCTTCCTCCCTCGCCATTCCATAAAAATTCCTGCGGCAAATACAACCAATAATACAATTGAAAAAATAGAAGTAATACTTCTTCCTTTGTAATACCCTTGCGGTTTGAATTCAAATTTGATATCATGTTTGCCAGCGGGTACAGCAAGGCCACGCAAAACATAATTCACTTTTACGATCGGCGTTTCTTTTCCATCAATGTATGCTTTCCATCCGCTTTTATAATATATTTCACTAAAGACAGCAAATTGATTACTTGCTGCATTAAACATATAATTGATCACGTCATTGTCATTTTTCACCAATGCAATAGTAGCAGTACTGTCAGCAACTGGTTCAAATGGAATAGATGATTTAAAAGCATCCTGGACAACGGCTGTATCGGCAGGATTGAAATTGCCTAATGAATTCATCTCCGCATTTGCATCTTTTACATATTGAATGTTTTTTACAAGCCAGCAATTACCCAAGGCGCTATCATTTTTTTGATAGGCCTGTGTTTGATTACTCCGGTCTTTTTGAATAAAATATTTTGTATTGAGCATATTAAGGATATACATATTTGGCTGCTGTGTGGAAAGTTTATGCTCGATCAATTCCTGGTAGATAGCAATTTTTGCGGGATGATAACCGCCAACGGAATTATAGTAATAAGAAGTGATGTTTTCATTAAATGCATCACCGGCTACATTGAAAACCCGGAATTGTGATTTGTCAGCTAATATTTCATTGTCTGGTTTTGTCTTTACAAACGATACTTCATTTTCCTGATTGTCTTTATAGCTTTCGTAGTTTAGATATTTGACATCTATCGTGAGGCTATCTATTAAAACAAAAATTAGTAACCCGACCCCCAAAACTAAATTGCTTATTGTTTTTCTTATTGCCAGGAAAACTAACAACAACGCGACAAAGCCAAAACCAAGTGATCTGAGGATGTCACCCATCATCAATGATTTGCGATCTTCTCTTAATCCTTCAAAGAAACTGGTGAATATTTGTAACCATTGTTGTGCTCCCTCTCCGCCACTTTTCAGTCGTTTCATGAGCTCGTTATCAGTGCCGCTCATAAAGTCAGACATAAAATATATAATGAACAATAAAATGAACGTAACAGCAACCGCGATCAGGCCTTTTTTAAATTCAGGTAAAAGTGTTTTTTTATCTGTTGTATCAGCGATCTTATTTAATCCCAAAACTGCCAACAACGGTAATAGCATTTGTGCAACCACAAGGATCATTGAAGGTGCTCTGAATTTATTATATAAGGGGAGGGCTTTATATAGAAATCCATTCAGCACATCAAAATAGCTTCCCCATGACATCATAATGGTTATTCCAATAGCGGTTAATATCCACCATTTATGTTTTCCATCAAGAACAAACATGGCGAGTATGGCGAGTATGCATATAATAGCACCGACATAAGCCGGCCCTGAAACTGATTCACCCGGCTTTGCCATTCCACCCCAATAGAAACTTAAATATTGTGAAACCTGCTGTTGAGCTTCGGTAGGAAAAGCTCTTAAACTTTCTAGGGCTTTCGAATCTTCTTCCTTTATTTCCATTGCATAACTTGCACCACCATACATACGAGGCACCATCATGATTAGGGGTTCAGTTATGCCCATGCTATAACTTAGTGCATAATCCTTTGTAAGGCCATCTGAAGCATTAACATTTTTTGCTGTTGAATCCACAATGGATCTTGCACCGCCGCGAATAGTTTCTTTCTGATATTCATAAGTTGAAAAAATACTTACGGCATTTGTAAGCACACCTGTTATGGCTGCAATGGCTGTAAAAGAAACTGCCAGTCCAAAATGCCGCCATTCCTTATTTTTTACCCAGCGTATTGCATAAAAAATGGTCATGATCCCAAGGGTGAGAAAAAGGTAATAATCTATCTGCGGATGATTTTGTATTATTAATACAGAAGCAAACAAAGCTGTGAGACCTGCGCCCAACCAATATTTTTTTTCATAGATCAAAATAACAGAAGCTAATAATGCTGGCATGTAGGCGATCGATAACATTTTAGTATCATGGCCTACTGCTGTAATGATTGGATTATAAGTGGCGTAAGCAAAAGCTAATGCACCAAGGATTCCAAAAACTGATCTTACACGAAGAGTGATGCATAAAAAATAAAAACAAATACATGCAAGGAAAAAGAAATTTACTGGTTTGGGCAAACCAAGTGAAAATATCTGGTGAGCTATCCAGGGAATCTTGTTATTGTTGTTATACCCAATTTGAAAAGTAGGCATGCCACTAAACATGCTGTTTGTCCAAAGTGGATAAAGACCATTATGAGTTTTTGCGTATTCAACCGATTGCTGAATAGAACCTTTCCAATGCGTGATATCATGTTGGGCAACTACTTTTCCTTCAAGCACTGGCTTGCAATAAATAAATGCAACAACAAGGAAGATCAACACTGCTACTCCATGAGGGATCAGTTTCTTAAACCATGAACTCTTCATATATAAACTGGGGTTGTTATGGCTGACAAAATAATGCTATTTTACACGAAAAATCCCGGATGCGTTGGCTTTTATTTTTGTCGAAACTGGCTTTCATTTGCAACCTGCTTTTTATTCCTGCTTTCATTTTACAAATTAAAAACTTCATTGGTGATCCTGATCTTTCTTCATATATCATAATTATCGGTTTTGTGTTTGCAATTCTCTTTAATCCTGTAACCAATCTTTGTTACCTTGTTTTATTTTTTACCAATAAAAAAGAGCTTTCCATCATACCCGGCTGGCTTATTGTTATTAATGTTTTATTTTTATTCTTCCAGGTAATTTTTCTTTTGCTAATGAATATTCATAATTATGAAGCATGATAAATAATATTTTAAAGGATAAACCAACAAAGCTTTTCCTTGGTATTATCGCTTTCTTTTGCTGCAATGCACTCATTGCTGAAACGATCGGGACAAAACTTTTTTCATTGGAGAAACTATTTGGCTTTACACCAACACCATTTACTCTTTTTGGAGAATCAGTTACAGTAACGCTAACATGTGGTGTAATGCTGTGGCCTCTTGAGTTTGTAATGACGGATATTGTAAATGAATATTATGGACCAAAAGCTGTGCGGCGAATTTCCTTTACAGCAATTGCTCTTATTTCTTATGCTTTCCTCATGTTTTATGCTGCAATACATGTGCCTGCAGCCGATTTTTGGATCACAAGCGGAGTTGAAAGAAATAACATACCAAACATGCAGGATGCATTTAATGGGATATTCGGACAAGGCATGAGAATTATTGTTGGTAGCCTTGTCGCATTTCTTGTAAGCCAGTTAGTCGATTCATATGTGTTTCATAAAATAAAAAGAGTCACTGGTGAAAAAAGAATTTGGTTGAGAGCAACAGGCTCTACATTGGTATCGCAACTAATAGACAGCTATATAGTTTTGTTTATAGCATTTGGTGGAATTTTTTCTTGGCAGCAAATATTTGCAATTGGAGTCGTTAACTATTTATACAAAGCAAGCATGGCGATCATTCTCACACCGGTGATCATGGTTGCGGAAAAAAGGATCGAAAAATATGTTGGATATGATGTCGCAAAAAAAATGAAGAGGTCAGCGATGGGGCAAGAGCAGGATGCATTTCCAAATATTCCTACGGCAGG
>DATHDP010000139.1:0-15341 GCA_035318985.1 Chitinophagaceae bacterium | reverse complement strand
AACCATCCACTGCTTCTTTAAGGAGAACCGGTGTATGATAATCGGAATTTGGAATTTGGGATTTGGAATTTGGTTTTTCATTTTTCATGATTTCCCTTTTTCTAATTCCTAATTACTAATTCCTGAATCGCCTTTCGCCATCACATCTTTGGCAAGACTGCTGAAATCATCCGCAGAGAATGAGTCAAAGAGCTGATGGTACTTACTACTATCCCAGATTTCGATTTTGTTAACTGCTGATACCAGCACTATATCTTTTTGCAGACCCGCATGGTCTTTCAGATTTGGCGGAACTAATAAGCGACCTGCACTATCCGGCTCAACATGTGTGGCGCCATTTAAAAAATGACGGCGAAACTGTCTGGCCTTCGGATCAAATTCATTTAGCTTATTAATTTCTGCAAAGAGCGGTTCCCAACTTTTTATGGTATAAAGAGCCAGGCATTGTTCAAATCCCCTGTTAATAACAAACAGATTTCCTTCCCCGTCCGGCATTTGCTTTTTCAGCCCTGCCGGCAAGAGAAACCGCCCCTTGGCGTCTAACGTCGCTTCGAATTCTCCGAGAAAGCCTGTCATTATCAGTAGATTGCAACAATTTTAAAATAATTGACACAAAATAACACATTTTCCCACTTAACAACCAAATTTTCAAGATTTTATTTTTTCCCCAGCGCCGTATTGGCTGTAATAGGCTACAGTAAAGGGTTTGGTCACTTGTATAAAATTCTTGGGAAAAATTTCTGTGATTCTGGTGTGGATTGCGGTGGAAAAGCTGTGGATAGTGTTGTATTGATACGTGAATTCCGGCAAAAATGCAAAGCCACTAACTTTATTTAATGGCAACAGCAGGTTATTCTGGTACTGCATTAATAAAAAAACTCGGGATAAAACCTGTGATGAAAGTTTTGATCATTAATAGGCCCGATGACTATTACAAATTGTTGGAAGTTGATATCACTGATCAATCATGTAAGAAAAATGAAATACCTGATCTCATTCATCTGTTTGTGAAGACTGTGAAAGAATTTGAATCAGAGATGAAAGCTTTGAAAAGTGTTTACAAAAAGAATTCAACTGTAATCATCTGGGTATCGTGGTATAAGAAAGCCGCAAAGATCCCAACTGATATTACAGAAGATGTAATAAGAAATTATGCATTGAAGAATGACCTGGTTGATGTAAAGGTTTGTGCAGTGAGTGAAATATGGAGTGGATTGAAATTAGTTGTGCCAGTGGCAAAACGTAAATAAATTTATTTGACTACATTATTTAGCTAGAATGACTTCTATAATTGATTTAAATCCTTTTGACTTAGAAAAATTATCAATTAAAGATTATTTTAAGACAATCGAGTCCAAATTGGGAAAAGAGAATAGTGTTGATAAACTAACAAACTTTTTTACTGCACAACCGTTCTCAGAAACAAAGCCTTATTTAACCAGGAGGCATTTAAAACCAATTGATACAAGGTTCAGACAAATCGAATTGGTTTATGAAAAACAGAATACTGTTCGTGCAATCGTATGGGACTTAAACATTATCCTGTCGCAACTGATTGACATTTTTGGAGTACCGATAATTCATAATGAGTCTTATGATTATACAACTGGTTTTGCTTTCAAAAGCAACAATCCAAATATTGGGATTATCAAAACAAGACACCCAGAATGGCTAAAAAAATTGAACAATAAGAATGCTTTTGAATATAAAGATAAAACCAATCAAAAAGTTGAACTTAAAGACCCTGTATTCTCATTTGTTCAATTTGATCTAGCAGATTAACATGATTTTAGTCCAGTTGTATCTATTCGAGTAACGGAACAACTTACTTCGTAAATTCGCTGACTTTATTTCAAAATACAACAGTTGGTTGTGTTATGACAGACCCAAGAACACTTTCAATAAAAGATTTTACCTATTCTCTTCCTGAAGAAAGGATCGCCAAATATCCATTGGCAGAACGTGATGCTTCAAAGCTTCTTATTTATAAAGAAGGAATTATTGCCGAAGATATTTACAGGAATATTGATGAGTATATTCCAAAAGATACTTTTCTTATTTTCAATGATACAAAAGTTGTTGAAGCAAGATTGTTATTTCAAAAACCAACGGGTGGAGTAATTGAAATTTTTTGTTTAGAACCGCATGAGCAATACACGGATATTACTACTGCAATGCTCCAACATGAAAAAGTATTATGGCATTGTTTGATCGGCGGTGCATCAAAATGGAAGCATGGACAAGTGCTTGAAAAAAAGATCAGGTACAATTCAAAAGATCTTGTTTTAAATGCCCGTTATATTGAAAAGATTGGTGATAGTTTCATTGTTGACTTATCCTGGAATGATCCAACATTAAGTTTTGCTGAAGTGCTCCATCTTTTTGGAGCTATTCCTCTTCCACCCTATATTAAAAGAGAAGCAGAAATTAGTGATGCAGAAAGATATCAAACTGTTTATGCTCATTACGAAGGCTCAGTAGCTGCACCAACTGCAGGCTTACATTTTACAGAAACTGTTTTCAAAAAATTAAAAGAAAAAAATATTCAAAGAGATTTTGTAACTCTTCATGTTGGTGCCGGAACATTTAAACCCGTGAAAACTGAAGTGATGAAAGATCATGAGATGCACGCAGAATATTTTACTGTTTCAAGATCATTGATCCAAAATTTAATTGATCAACTTGATAAAAATATCGTTGCAGTTGGGACTACTTCATTAAGAACATTGGAGAGTTTGTATTGGCTGGGAGTGAAATTGTCAATGGTGAATGGTGAATGGTCAAATGAGATTACCCAATGGGAAGTTTATAATCATAAAGAAAGAGAGATCTCATCAAAAGAGGCCTTAGAAAATTTAATAAAATGGATGACCGCAAAAGACTTAAATAATTTAACTGCTAAAACGCAGATCATTATTGCTCCCGGTTATCAATTTAAAATTGCAAACGGTTTGATCACAAATTTTCATCAGCCACAATCTACCTTGCTATTATTAGTCGCAGCATTTATCAAAAGTGATTGGAAAAAAGTTTACGACTATGCTTTTGAAAATAATTTTCGCTTCCTGAGTTATGGAGATGGAAGCCTGTTATGGAGAAATGCTTAATGTCTTTTTAATGGCAACTCCAGCGTGAAAGTGCTTCCTTTACCCGGCATGCTATCAACTTTGATATTCCCCCCGTGTGCATCGATCATTGTTTTTACATAACTAAGTCCAAGACCAAATCCTTTTACATTGTGAACATTGCCGGTATGTGCACGATAAAATTTTTCAAAAATTCTTTTTACAGTTTCTTTAGCCATGCCGATGCCATTGTCTTCAAGTTTTATGGTCATATTTTTTCCATTAGCAGCTGTGCTGATCTTGATCTCAGGCGGTACATCTTCTTTTGCATACTTCACTGAATTATCGATCAGGTTATTTATCAGGTTAGGGAAGTGAACTTCATCCGCATCTATAAGATCATTCGTTGCCTCCAAGTCCATTTCCACTTTACCATTTTTATCATTGAGCTGCAAGGTGAAATTATCCGCAATATCTTTTATTACATCATGCACATGTGTTGGTTTCAGCATCAGGTTTACTTCCTGCTTATCTAATAACGCCGCCTTTAATATTGTTTCTACCTGTCGGTTCATCCGTTGATTTTCTTCTTTAATGATACTGCTGAAATAATTCAGCTTTTCTTTATCGCCAATTACTTTATCATTCTTCATGGCATCAACCGCCAGTGAAATAGTCGCCAAAGGAGTTTTGAATTCATGCGTCATGTTATTGATAAAATCATTCTTTATCTCACTCAATTTTTTCTGACGAAGCATTGTATTTACAGTAAGATAAAAAGCCGCAAAAATGATCAATGTAAATAACCCTGCAATAAAAATTCTCCAACGTAACTCTTTTAATACAACCCCGCTACTGTTCGGTACTATCACCCATAATATTTCTCTTGGCGAAAGATTTTCACTATTACTTCCACTCATAGATTCGATGGGATACATAAATTGAATATTATTCGCACTATCCTCCCAAAATTTTCCAAACTCACCTGACTGCCGTTCGAAATATGTTACCTCCCCAAAAGGGTTGGTAGTTGCTAAAGTAAATTCAAATCGGATCTTTGCCAGCCCATTAAGAATAAATGCTCTTTTTATTTTATCGGCAAACTGCGCCGTTGTGAACCTGCTGGCAACAGTAGAGGGTCGCAGCATATCCAATGTGGAGTGATCCTGTTTCCACGGAAGTATGCTGTTATTTTGTGAAAGCATACTTCCTTTGTATTCAGATAACTCGTCACCTACCATTCTTGTTGCTACCATGACTTTTTCGGTGAACTGCTTTTCCTCCACTATGATCATATTTTTGATCCATGATATCTGGATCAAAATGATGCCGATGAGTGACACAAGTATTAAGGCGATAATTATCGGAAAAGTCTTTTTCACGTTTACAAGATGGCAGTTTTAAGCAGATGGGCAAAGATAATACCTCAAACATTCTTTTGGCATTCTACTTTTTTCAACAACTGTTATTTTAACAGAGGTTTATAGAGGTGGTAAGATAACTTTTATAAAAATAAAATTTCATCTTAAATTAGGTATATGATTGACCCCGCGGCAGGCATATTACTCATTTCCGATCCTTTCCTTAAAGACCCGAATTTTATGAGAACGGTGGTTTTTCTTTGCGAACACCAGCAACAGGGAAGTTTTGGTTTTGTGTTGAATCGCAAATATGAGAATACTATTGACCAGATTGTTCCCGAGCTCGATGGTTTCAAATTACCAGTTTATTACGGTGGCCCTGTACAAACAGACACACTGCATTTTTTACATCAATACCCTGCAGAAATTCCCGGATCTGTCGAAGTGATAAAAGGTGTGTATTGGGGTGGCGATTTTGATATAGTATTACAAATGATCAAAAAAAATGCAATTGATGAGAATAAGATCAGGTTCTTTATTGGTTATTCCGGTTGGGGCGAAGGTCAGCTTAATGAAGAATTGACCGGTAAATCATGGCTTACAGTAAAGGCAATAAGAAAACTTGTTTTTCATAAAAAACATGACGACATCTGGAAAGATGCATTGAAACAACTAGGCGGTGATTATGAAATGATGATCAATTTCCCGATCGATCCACAATTAAATTAATTCGTTGCGCTTCATTTCATTTTTTGCGTTTATATTTAGTTCCCCTTTCACATTTAATGCCTGTAAAATGAAAAAACAATTTATCTTTTTTAGTTCCCTGATCTGTATTCTTCTTTCTTCTTGTAAGGATGAGTCAACTGGTTCCATAAGTGGTAAAAGGATCCTGGTGTTTGCAAAAACAAATGGGTTTCATCACAGTTCTATTCCTAATGGCAAGGCTGCTATTCAAAAATTGGGGAAAGAAAATGATTTTGATGTTGATGTTACAGATGATTCTTTAGCTTTCGCAGAAGATAATTTGAAAAAATATGCAGCTGTTGTTTTCTTAAATACAACTGGTAATATCCTTAGTTATAAACAAGAAGCCGCTTTTGAAAGATTTATACAAGCAGGTGGTGGTTTTGTAGGTATTCATTCGGCTACCGATACTGAATATGACTGGATATGGTATTCAAAATTGGTTGGTGCAAATTTTGAAAGTCATCCCAAGCAACAAAATGCAAAGATCCTTGTGGTAGATAAAAGTCACGCGTCAACTAAACACTTACCTGATACATGGGAAAGATTTGACGAGTGGTATAATTTTAAAAATCTGAATAAGGATGTTCATGTATTAGCTAAGATCGATGAAAAAAGTTATGAAGGTGGAAAAATGGGAGATGATCATCCAATGGCATGGTACCATGATTATGATGGCGGTCGTGCTTTCTATACTGAATTTGGTCATACTGAGGAGTCTTATGTTGAATCAAATTATCTCAAACATATATTGGGTGGTATTCAATATGCTATTGGTGAAAACAAAAAAGATTATTCAAAAGCGAAATCTCAATTTCCTCCCGATCCAAAATCATTTACAAAAACACAGCTCTCAGTTGGTGAATTCTTCGAGCCAACAGAAATGACCATTCTACCAAATCTTGATGTGTTGATCGTACAGCGTCGCGGAGATATTGCGATCTATAAAAATGATACGAAACAACTTAAGCCGGCTGGAAAACTGGATGTATACTGGAAAACAAAAATTGACAGCACTGTAAATGCAGAAGAAGGCTTATTGGGAGTTTGTAAGGATCCAAATTTTGCAAAAAATAACTGGGTTTATATTTTTTATTCGCCGATCGATACATCAGTTAATCGCTTATCAAGATTTACATTGAAAGATGATAAGATCGATCTCTCATCAGAAAAAATAGTTCTTCAATTTTATTCACAAAGAGAAATATGCTGTCATACCGGCGGCTCTATTGCATTTGGGGGTGATGGAAATTTATATTTATCAACCGGCGATAATTCCACTCCTTTTGATGCACCTAATCAGCCAATCGCCAATCATGGTTTTGCTCCATTAGATAACAGGAAAGGTTTTGAAAAATATGATGCAAGAAGAAGTGCATCGAATAGTAATGACCTGCGTGGGAAAGTAATTCGTATTAAAGTAAATGAAGATGGTACCTACAGTATACCTGATGGAAATTTATTTGCAAAAGATCAACCGAAAACAAGACCGGAGATCTACGCTATGGGAACAAGAAATGCTTATCGTTTATCAGTGGATCCAAAAAATAATTATGTGTACTGGGGTGATGTTGGTCCTGATTCAGATAAAGACAGTTTAGATACTAGAGGGTCCAAAGGATATGATGAATTGAACCAGGCAAAAAAAGCTGGTTACTTTGGATGGCCTTTATTTATTGGCAAAAATTATCCTTATCATTCTTATGATTATTATACCGGGAAGAGTGGCCCTTCTTTTGATCCGGCTAAACCAATTAATGATTCAAAAAATAATACAGGTATAAAAGAATTGCCCCCGCTTTCTCCGCCATTTATATGGTATCCTTACGGCATCTCACCTGACTTTCCACAAATGGGAACAGGAGGAAGAACTGCAATGGCCGGGCCTATTTATTATTCAGATCTTTATCCGGGTAAAAATGGTTTACCTGATTATTATAATGGAAAAGTTTTCATCTATGAATGGATGAGAAATATTATCAGGGCAGTTTCCTTACAACCGAATGGTGATTTTTATAAAATGGAACCATTTATGGATGGAGCAAAATTTGCCGCACCTGTTGATATAGAACTTGGACCTGATGGGCATCTTTATGTCCTGGAATATGGACTTGGATGGTTTAGCAAGAATAAAGACTCGGGATTGTTTCGGATAGATTATAAAGAATAGTGAGTGGTGAATGGTCAATGGTGAAGAGGATTTTACTTTGACAATTTTCTTTTTGCATAGAAATAATCTATTGCTAATACAACTATAAGAATTACTAATCCGAAGAATTCCCTGGTTTCTTCTATCCATGGTTTTTCCGCTTTCATGGTAGCAGCAATATCTTCGGCATTGTGTTTGTTCATCCAATCCCATACACCGTCCTTCCAAAAAAATAATCCAATAGCATAAACTGTATAAATGATGATGCCAATTAAATATGCTTTTGGGTAAAATTTGTTTCTGAATGCCAGCCAGCAAAGCACAGCGCCATACATATATATAGGCATCCAGACGTATGGATCAGGATCGTTGTATTGCAGAGCTGCTGAAAAAACAAAAAGAAGACAGAAGATGATATTAAAGGCTTTCATAAATTAATTTAACTTCAATAAAGATAGTTATATGAAAAGAATATTAGTTGTAGCGTTCAGTTTTTTCATGGTACTGGCTTCATGCAATACATTGAAACAAATTGCATCCATACTCGTGCCCTCAGAATTTGAAATGGCAACGGGATTAAAAGATGCATTGACCCAAGGGTTATTTAGGAGCTTTGATGCATTTGCTGATCCAAATGGAAATCCATTAGTAAGATTTGCTTTCCCTGGTGATGCTGCCAAAATAGAAAAAACACTTCGTGATCTTGGATTGGATAAAACAGTTGACCAGGTAACAGGAAAATTTACAAGAGCAACTTCATCTGCAGTAAGAGCAGCAAAACCAATTTTTCTTCAATCAGTAAAAGAAATGAGTATAAAAAATGCTGTAAACATTTTAGTGACTGACAACAATCATGCAGCTACAGAATATTTCAAAATGACAATGCATCCCGAATTAATGGTAGCTTTTCGTCCAATTGTTGACAGTACAATAAAAACTGAAGGTGCAAACAGAGATTGGAAACAGATCACTGATGTTTACAATAAAATTCCTTTTATAAATAAACCGCTGGAACCCAGTCTAACAGATTTTATTGCTGCAAGGGCTATTGATGCAATGTTTGGTATTGTAGCGAATGAAGAAGAGCAAATAAGAACGAAATATGAATTTAGAAAAACTGATATGATGAAGAAAGCGTTTGGATATGCGGAGGAAGAGTTGAAAAGAAGAAAACAATCTCAATAAAGGACCAATTCTAAAGCTGAGTAGTTCACATAAAGATTTAACTGATCATGTTTAGATATCTTATTTATACTACGATCTTCCTATTTATTATTCAAGTTCCTTTCGCATGTCGTGTTGCAAGCGTAACCCAAATTCATTCTTCTTCAATTGACGATAACAAAGAACTTAAAATAACAGGTACAGATCTTTCTTCAAATAAAGGATGTGCTGAATTAAAAGCAGCAATTGTGCGGGATAAGAAATATATAATCACATCATATCATTTATCCGAAAAATGTAGTTGTCTTTATAAACATGAAAGCAAGGAGTCAAAAAAAACTTATTATAGACTAACAAATCAGGAACAATTTGATCTTTCTTTAAACGATCAAGATAAATTCGTTTTAAAACAAATTGCCTTACTGCCAGAAATGAAGTTTTTCAAATTGAGTTTCCCATTAGATTCTGCTAAAGGCTTTATTAAAATGTAACAAAAAACCCTCTCCAATTCTGAAGAGGGTTCAACTTGTTTTCACAATCCCGGAACACGATCTGCATACGCACAGAAAGGGTTTTCCACAATTATTTTATGCCCCTAAATCCCCTAAAGGGGACTTGCCATCACACAGCCCATAAGTTCAGGACATTTTTTTAATCGTTATTTAATAAAGAACTAATAAAAAGAATATAGAACCTAAGTTCCCCTTTAGGGGACAGAGGTTGTTATTCAACAGCAACAGCACCTTCAACCAATACTGTTACTTTATTATTCAATACTTCGACAAAACCAGCTTGTATATCAAAGTTTGCTAAATGGTTTTGTTTGTCTTTTAAAATTTTCAAGCGACCGGGCTTCAATGCACTGATCAACGGCGCATGTTTTTCGAGCACTTCAAAACTTCCGCTTATGCCCGGCATTTGCACGCCATAAACTTCGCCGCTGTATAGTTTTTTTTCTGGAGTAAGTATTTCTAAATTCATAAAGCCCCTCCCGACCTCCCCGAAGGGGAGGCCATCCACCCACAGCACAGAGAGCAGTAAGTGAACTATTGTTTTTAATTTGTCGATTAAAGAACAGAAAGTTGAAGAGTGCGACGCAACAAAAGTCCAATGAGGGAACAAATGTTGGCAACATAAAAATCAACTAACATTTATAAAGAACTATCAAATAAATAATGAAGCCTCAACCTAAGTCACCCCTTTAGGGGGACAGGGGGTTTATCCCTGTGCTGCCGCCATCATTTTCTTTCCTTTCTCAATTGCATCATCAATGCTACCCACAAGGTTGAATGCTGCTTCAGGATATTCATCTACTTCACCATCCATGATCATATTGAATCCACGGATCGTTTCTTCGATCGGAACCAACACGCCTTTCAAACCTGTAAACGCTTCTGCAACATGGAACGGTTGTGACAAGAAACGTTGTACTCTTCTTGCACGTTGTACTGTCATCTTATCATCATCACTTAATTCATCCATTCCAAGAATGGCAATAATATCCTGCAATTCTTTATAGCGCTGTAAAATTAATTTCACACGGTTCGCACAATTATAGTGAACATCACCAACGATCTTTGGAGTCAAAATTCGCGATGTAGAATCCAACGGGTCAACCGCAGGATAAATACCAAGGTCAGCAATCTTACGACTCAATACCGTCGTTGCATCCAGGTGAGCAAATGTTGTAGCCGGAGCCGGGTCAGTCAAGTCATCCGCAGGTACGTATACCGCCTGTACAGATGTGATTGAACCATTCTTAGTAGAAGTAATTCTTTCCTGCATCAATCCCATTTCTGTTGCAAGCGTTGGCTGATAACCCACCGCTGATGGCATACGACCCAACAACGCCGATACTTCAGAACCAGCTTGTGTAAAACGGAAGATGTTGTCAACGAAGAATAAGATGTCTTTTCCTTTTCCTTGTCCATCACCATCACGGAAATATTCTGCAACAGTCAAACCACTCAAGGCAACCCTTGCACGGGCACCAGGAGGTTCATTCATTTGTCCGAATACGAAAGTGGCTTTTGAATCTTTCAGATCTTCCATATTCACTTTGCTCAGATCCCACCCCCCTTTCTCCATGCTATGTTTGAAATCATCGCCATATTTCATAATGCCTGCTTCGATCATTTCACGCATCAGGTCATTTCCTTCACGGGTTCTTTCACCCACACCAGCAAACACTGATAAACCAGCATATGCTTTTGCAATATTGTTGATCAATTCCTGGATCAAAACCGTTTTACCAACACCAGCACCACCAAACAAACCGATCTTACCACCTTTTGCATACGGCTCGATAAGGTCAATAACTTTAATGCCAGTAAATAAAATTTCAGCAGAAGTGCTAAGATTTTCAAATGCAGGAGGCTTACTGTGAATTGGACGACCACCTTTTTTAGAAACTGCAGGCAAACCATCTATCGGATCGCCTGTTACATTAAAAAGACGACCATAAATATCTTCACCAACAGGCATTGCGATCGCAATACCAGTATCAACAACTTCAAGTCCGCGAACAAGACCTTCTGTACCATCCATCGCAATACAACGAACACTGTCTTCACCAAGGTGTTGCTCTACTTCAAGCACCAGTTTATCACCATTTGGTCTTTTCAGTTCCAATGCGTTATAAATTTCAGGAAGTGTGCCATCGAACTGCACGTCGACTACCGCACCAATGATCTGTTTGATTTTACCAACTTTACCCATAATAATATTTTAGAGGAGGTATGTTTTGAGGCCGCAAAGGTAGGGGTGTGCAAGCATAAATGGACAACTCTAAAAGAGAAAATCTTGGGTGTGGAAAAACGATCGGAAGACAGGAAATATTTTTAACTCACTGAGCTATATAGCCTCCATCAACCGGGAATAATGCTCCTGTGGTAAATGAGCTTTCATCAGACAATAGAAAGGCCGCGGTGGCGGCAATTTCTTCCGGTAAACCAATTCTCCCCCAGGGTTGAACTCCATCAAGATTTTTGTAAACTTCAGCTTTATCTGTGCCCGATTTTTTTGAAAAATGATCGACTGCTTTATGCAGTAAAGGCGTATTGATTGTACCTGGGCCTATGCAATTCACTCTGATCCCAAATTTTGCATAATCAATGGCGGTACTTTTTGTGAGTTGGACAATTGCTCCTTTTGTCATTCCATATACTGAGCTGCTTGCTTTGCCAACTGAACTTTGATCTGAACCCATCAGCAAAATACTTCCCTTACCCTGCGCTTTCATATAAGGCAAAACATATTTGACTGTATAAAAAGTACCGCGGATATTAATCGACAATAAATTCTCAAATTCATCATCAGTTGTTTCTTCCATTGTAGCAAAAAGATGAATACCAGCATTGGCAAAAAGCATATCGATCCTTTTTTCCTTTTCATACACTTTTGCCAAAGCTTTTTTGATATCTTCTTTTATACGAACATCACATTTTACAAAATGAGGATCACCAGTGTCCTGTATATCGAGATTATAAACAATAGTTCCGCGACCTTGTAAAAGTTCACGGGTTGCTTTGCCGATCCCGGTGCTGGCTCCGGTTATTACAGCTACTTTGTTTTTCCAATCCATGATATTTAATTTTTGGCTCATTAAAGCTAAATAAATACCGTCAGCCATTATTTGAAAAAATGACTCCAAAAAAAATTTACCTTTTCTGTCCGATTCGAAACAAGCGGTTCGTCATAATACCAAACAAGATTTTAAAACTTAAAAACTATTACAATGGAAAAGTTCATGTTCATTTTTGAAGGCACACAGCCAGGAAATCTTAGTCCCGCACTTATGCAGGAGCATATGGGAAAATGGATGGCCTGGATCGATAAATTGAGAGCAGCCAATCAATATGTGGCTGGCGAACCTTTATTGCCTGGCGGAAAATTAGTAAGTGGTGCAAAAGGAAAATCTGTCACCGATGGTCCTTACACAGAAGGCAAGGAAGTCGTTGGAGGTTTCTTTGTTATTAATGCAAAAGATATCGATGAAGCCGTTGAACTTGCAAAGGGCTGTCCTGACCTTGAAGAAGGAAGTAAAGTGCAGGTAAGACAGATAATGAAAGTTGAAGTTGGTCAGCCTGCATAACACGAATGGACCAAAATAAAAACATCAATCAACTCGTCGATCATCTTTTCCGGCATGAGTCGGGAAAGATGATCGCTGTTTTGTCAAGATTATTAGGTTTACAAAATATTGAGATCGCCCAAGATCTTGTACAGGATACGTTACTGCAGGCAATGAGCACATGGGGTTATAAGTCAGTCCCCGATAATCCTTCCGCATGGCTCTATCGTGTTGCAAAAAATAAAGCCATTGACTTTTTAAGAAGGGAAAAAAAATTTAAGGAAGTAAGTCCTCAATACAGTTATTTACTTCAATCAGAATATACTCTTGCTTCAACAGTTAATAATTTGTTTTTGGAAAATGAAATACAGGATAGCCAGCTAAGAATGATGTTTGCATGCTGTCATCCTTCAATACAAGAAGAATCGCAGATCGCTTTAACATTAAAAACACTTTGTGGTTTAAGTGTAAATGAAATTTCAAAGGCATTTTTAACAACGGAGGAAACAATTGCAAAACGGATTTACAGGGCGAAAGAAAAGATCAAGACAGAAAAGATAGAATTGGAAGTTCCGCAAAACGATGAACTGTCGACAAGAGTTGATACAGTTTTAAAATCACTTTATCTTTTATTTAATGAAGGCTATAAATCATCGAATCCCGATAAACTGATCCGCGAAGATCTTTGCGAGGAAGCAATGCGTTTATGTTTTTTATTAACGCAACACTCACTAACCGCTTTACCCCGAACCAAAGCCTTATTGGCACTTATGTGTTTTCAGGCGTCAAGGCTCGATGCAAGACTTGATGATAAGAGTAACATCATATTATTGAAACACCAGGACCGGAGCAAGTGGAATCGATCTTTAATGAGTAAAGGCTTTGAATTTATGGAGGAATCGACCGAACCTTTTGAGATCTCTTCCTATCATTTAGAGGCGGCCATAGCATCGCAACATGCTGCCGCCAGGTCATTTAAACAAACGAATTGGAAAAGCATTTACCATTTGTATGAAATGCTTTATCAACTACAGCCCAATCCTATAGTTGCCATGAATAAGGCGATTGCATCCTCATATGCCATCAGTAAAGAAAATGCGTTGAAAGAATTACAGCAAATAAAAGGGTTAGAAGATCATCATCTTTATTATACCTCCATCGGTGAGATTTATTTTGATCTTGAAAACAAACCCGAAGCAAAAAAATTTTTTGAAAAAGCGCTGGAGCTAACTTCGTCGGGATATGACCAGCAATTATTAATAACCAGGATCAGCAATTGCTGAACTGAGTAAAAATTTCCCCGTTTAATTATCGCATTTTATTTTTTTACTAAGGCATTGCTTTTGCAGTATTCAGAAGCATGAAAAAAATCCTTTTCGCCTTTGGCCTTAGTGCCCTTCTTTTTTCTTGTACAGATACAACAGAAAGCAAGACAGAAAAAATCACAAAAGAAGAAAAAAACATAAGTAAAAGAGATGAAAGTGTTACGCCGTCCAACTCATACAGTGACCTCTTTTTAGACACTACAGCCTTACAAAATTTTATTAAACAAAATAAAATTGGTGATTCTATTGCCCGTCGTTTAGAAAGTTTTTATAATACCCGCAACTACCAGTTTGCATGGTTCAGCAAAGATGGGTTGACAGAACAAGCCCGGGGTTTCTGGAACCTCCATGATTATGTGACTACTTATGAGGATGATTCCTTGTTAAAAGATAAAAAGTTGCAGAAGAAAATGGACAGGCTTATTGCCGAAGATGAACTTTCAGTAAGTGCTTCTAACAAAGATTATATAAACACCGAGCTTACATTGACTCAACATTTCATAATGTATATGCTTAATAATTATGAAAAAGGTTATGTAAAGCGCAAAGAAATGGAACGATTTGTTCCTCGAAAAAAAGAAAATCCTCTAGATCTTGCAGATTCAATTGTAAATAAAAAGCATAAAGACGATAAATATTTTGAAGATGTAAATGAATCTTATAAAGGGTTGAAGGACCAATTGGGTAAATATTTGACAATCGCAAGAAATGGAGGGTGGCCACAGTTAAATACCTTCAAGAAATCTTTGAAAAAAGGAGTAACCTCTCCAGATATTGCTATCATCAAAAAAAGATTGATGATAAGTGGCGATCTCACGGCCAATGATACCAGCCAGGTTTTTAATGATACATTAGCAATGGCGGTAAAGAATTTCCAGGCCCGTCATGGATTTAGTGAAACTGGCTCGATCAGTGATTCGCTGATAAAAGAAATGAATGTTCCGGTTACTAAAAGAATTGAACAATTACTGATGAACATGGATCGTATGCGCTGGTTAGCACACAATCCTTCAGGAAATCTTATTGTTGTAAACATTCCTGAATTCGTATTGCATGTATACGAAGGCAAGCAAAAAGCATTTGATATTGATGTTGTGGTTGGAAAAGAAGGACATAATACAATGATGTTTAACGGAGATCTGAACCAGGTTGTATTTAGTCCTTACTGGAATGTACCTCCAAGTATTGTTGCCAAAGAAATTCTTCCGGCAATTGAAAAAAATCCAAACTATATCGCAAAAGAAAATATGGAGATAACAGGAAATGATGATGGACTTCCTGTGGTACGTCAAAAACCAGGAGCCGGAAATGCGCTGGGTAAAGTGAAATTTTTATTTCCAAATAGTTTTAATATTTATTTTCACGATACTCCCGCAAAAAGCTTGTTTGAAAAAGATAAACGCGCATATAGTCATGGTTGCATTCGTTTAAAAGAGCCTGAAAAATTTGCTAATTATG
>DATHDP010000138.1:0-8739 GCA_035318985.1 Chitinophagaceae bacterium | reverse complement strand
AATACGGCCGCCAGGGATAAGATTGTCTCTTTTTGAAAGATTCAATCTCCGGATAAGGTATTCCAGCATACCCGGATCCATCTCACGATCATAAACAAACCGAACTGGTTTTCCTTTTTTCCGGTTCTTTAATGCCTTTTCTAACTTTTGAATAATTGAAGTATGAATATCATTGTCGATATCTATCTCCGCATCACGGGTAACTTTGAAAATATAAGATGAATACTGATCGTACCCAAAAAAAGAAAAGATCTCCGGCAAATTAAAGCGAATGACATCTTCTAAAAGAATAATGTGATGTTCATCAGGTCGGGGAGAGGGAAGCAATACAAAGCGAGTTAAGTCTCTTGGGATCTCGATCAGTGCATATTTTCTTTTTAAAGCACTCTCTTTTTTCCACATAACGACAGCGAGATAAATTGACTTATCACGAAGTGAAGGAAAATTAGGGATACTCTCGATCATCAGCGGAATGATATTGGTACTTACTTCGTCTTCATAATACCTGGTAACAAATTCCTGTTGTTCTTTATTTAATTCATTTTCTTTTACAATAAATATTTTTTCATTCTTCAGCTCAGCAAAAATATTTTCCCAAATGCGGTTAAATTCACTTTGCTGATTAAGCACCGTCATTTGAATATCATCCAGTATTTCCTGAGCATTATTTTCAAGATGCATTTTTGATTTTTCGCCAACGCTTACCATTCTGCGAAGCGTGGCTACACGTACACGAAAAAATTCATCGAGGTTATTAGAAAAGATCCCAAGAAAACGAATCCTTTCTCTTAATGGAACGGTTGAGTCTGCCGCTTCCTGCAATACTCTTCCATTGAATGAAAGCCAGCTAACGTCTCTAAAAATCGTCTTGTTCTTTTTATCCGATGTCATAATGATTTCCTATTATTCTATGATGGATAAAATTAAGGAAGTGACAGGATGAAAAATATTAATTTTTGGAAATAATATCCGCTTGAAAAGCTTGCTCAGAATTTGAAGGAATGATTTTCTTTTTATTGTATCTCGAGATCAACCCGAAACAGATCATACCACCTAAAAGAATAATTGCTGTTTGTGCTGCCCACATCAATGTTCCTGATGCGATGCCGGTTGTTTCGGGATCAAGACCATACAATCCTAATAATTGAGCAATTAGTACAGGATATGCACCAATACCACCAGGGGTTAAAATGATACCAACTGTTCCAACAACCAATGCGGCAAGTCCACCAGGCAAACCAAGATATTGTGTTTCTTTTAATGCATAAAGACCCGCAGTTGAAGCAAACCAATACATTGTCCAGATCAATAAGCTATGAAAGATGAACCAGCCTTTATGCTCAAGGTTATTGATACTTGAAAGTCCATGTATAACATTTTTGATCGATTTCTTAATACGACCAATGATATCAATATGACCGAAACGTTTTAAAACAATATAAAACAGGATAAAAAACAAGATCAGTCCACCCAATGTGATCATTAATTTTTTTGTTGAAAGATGCCCTGTTTTATCATAGAAAAATTGTTTGGCTAAACTTCTCATCATCTCTCCAAAAATATCACCCTCTACTATGAGTGCTGAAATAAAAACTATAATAAGACAAACAAGATCGACCGCTCTTTCAATTAGAATTGTACCAATTAATTTATCAACTCTTAATTTTTCATATCGGGCCAATAAAGTGCATTTAAAAACTTCGCCGAGTCTTGGCGCCCCTGAGTTTACAAGATAACCGATCATGACAGCGGCGAATACATTAAAATTAGAAGGCTTATAACCGAGGGGTTCCATTAAAAGTTTCCAACGCATAGCCCTGCTATAATGTGCGATCAATAAAAAAAGTATAACTGGTAAAATGACCCATTTGCGGCCACGGGCGACAGCATGTTTAATTTGTTCCCATTTTTCATATGTAAGATGTCTTACTGAAAGCCAAACGAAGAAACCTCCAAGAGCAATGAAGAAAAGATATTTTAAAACTGTAAGAAATTTTGCTTTCATAAGATTGGTATATCCTAGAGTTTATTACCTTCTTTTGGAAATACGATCCATGCTTTGAACTTTTTTGCTTCCTCAAAATCCATCGAAGCATAAGATATTATCACAACTACATCACCAACCATTCCTCTCCTGGCAGCTGGTCCATTCAGACAACAAATACCTGAACCTCTTTTTCCACGGATCACATATGTTTCTAATCGTTCGCCATTATTTACGTTTACCACCTGTACTTTTTCATTTTCGATAATATTCGCCGCATCTACCAGGTCTTCATCGATCGTAATGCTTCCAACATAATTCAGATTAGCTTCAGTGATCACTGCCCTATGTATCTTAGACTTTAATACTTCAATTTGCATATCAACAAAAATACATGATTGAGGCTAAAGGAAAAGTTATGTATTGATCACCATGTTATCAATTAACCTCACATTATTAAGAAATGCTGCAGCCAATGCAACAATTTTTTCTTTGCCATTCCAATTCTCAATTAACTCAAGTGTATCGACATTTGCTATTTCAACATAATCGATCAGGAATCCTTTTTGTAAAAGCATTTGCTTTGCTTCATCCTTAATTTTTTTTGTGTCGCCTGCTTTTAAGTTCTCCTTTATATAGCGCAAGGCCTTGGAAATAGTTGCCGCCTTTATTCTATCATCAGGAAGTAACCGGGTATTGCGGCTGCTCATCGCAAGTCCATCTTCTTCACGAAGGGTAGGGCAGATGTTAACTTTTATTTTGTCCTTCGATCCAATAAGCTCAATCAGTTTTTTTATAACCATGCATTGCTGGTAATCTTTTTGACCGAGGTATAAATTATTTGGTAAAACAATTTTAAGCAAACGACCCATTACAAGGCAAACTCCCTGGAAATGCCCGGGACGAAATTTGCCTTCTAACACTGTTTCCAAAAATCCAAGTTCATAATGTTCCAGGTTATTAGTTCCTTTTGGATAAATATCTTCAACTGAAGGAATAAAAAGAACATCGCAACCGGCTCCTTCAAACATCAAAATATCTTTTTCAAGAGTGATGGGATATTTTTTGAAATCCTGGGGATCATTGAACTGGGTAGGGTTTACAAAAATGCTGCAAACGACAATTTTGTTTTGCTTTTTAGCGGCATCGACCAAAGACAAATGACCAGCATGAAGGGCACCCATTGTTGGAACAAATCCGATCTTGTGCTGCCCAAATTTCTTTTTTTCGAGCAGATCTTGTAATTCCCGCGGTTTTTTACAAATTATCATATTTATTAGATGTCTTTTCGAAAATCAAGTTCGGAATAAAAAGATTACCTTTGCGGCCATCCCAAAAAATATCATTTTACGGGATTTAAACAAATAAGGCTCAACGATGACAGCAAAGAAAAGAATATTATTTATTGCTAACGAAATGTCTCCTTACCTGGAGCTTACTGAGTTTTCTGAAATAGTGAACAGATTGGCAATAAAATCAAACGATTCAGGCTTTGAAGTTCGGTGTATTATGCCCCGTTTTGGGGTCATAAATGAACGCCGCCATCGTCTTCATGAGGTGGTTCGTCTTTCAGGCATCAATGTGTCGGTTGATAATGATGACCTTCCCCTGCAGATCAAAGTTGCTTCACTTCCAAATGCAAGATTACAGATCTACTTCCTTGACAATGAGGATTTGTTTAAAAGAAAATACATTTTTACTGATGAGAATGAAAAGTGGTATGAGGATAATGACCTCCGTACAATTTTCTTTTGTAAAGGGGCCCTTGAAACCGTGAAAAAATTCGGATGGCCTCCGGATATTATTCATTGCAGTGGCTGGATGACTGCGTTGATACCAGCTTATCTCAAAACTGTCTACAAAAAAGAACCTGTGTTCTCACATAGTAAGGTTGTTTTCACTATCGGGCCTACAGTGTTCAAGGAAAAAATGGGTGCACAATTTTTAAAGAAGGCTTTGATACATCCATCTATAAAAGAAAAAGATCTAGAACCTTTTAAAGAAACAAATAATACGGCAATGTATCGTGGCGGTGCCACATATGCAGATGCCATAACTTTTGGGGCTGAAAAGGTCGAAAAGAAATTACTGGATGAGTTCACTAAAGTTCGTGGCAAAAAAACATTACTCTATAATGCCGAGTCTGATTTAACAGACTATTTACAATTGTATAACGACCTTGCAGGCAAATAAAAATCTGTTATCAAAACGCTGTTTATCCCAAAAAAAACTCTTGTGACAATTAGATCTATTCGCTTTATACTGTTTTGTTTTTCATTACTTTTTATCGTCTCTTCCTGTAAAAAAATAAACGAGACCACAGACATTGGCGGTGATGTTATTCCCGGTGCCGACGGTGTAACTACATTTGATACTACACTTACAAGCCTTCAAACTTTTAACCACATATTTGATGCAACTAAAGATTCGGCCATAGTGGGCCTTACCAATAACCAGATCCTTGGCAACATTTCTAATGATCCATTATTCGGTAAAACGAATGCCAAGATGTTCCTTCAGCTAAAACCCGAGGTTTATCCATGGAGTTTTTCTGGTGTTTATAATAAGGACAGTTTATATATAGACTCGGTTGTACTGGTACTTGGATGGAACGGCAGCTATGGTGATACTAATACCCCACAAAAAGTAAACGTAAAGGAGATCGATCTATTTAGTGATTTCAGAGTAGATTCTTTTTTAACGATACGTGACCCCGGTCCCGCAACTACCACTTTACTTGGTACAAAAACTTTTAATCCTTCGAATCTAAAAGATACAGTAAAAGCATACCAGGACACAACAACCGGACAACTCCGGGTGCGACTGGATAATAGCTTTGGTCGAAGATTATTGGATTATGATACTGCTCATGCTTATGCGAATGACTCTGCATTTAATACCTATTTCAAAGGTTTTGCAATAGAAGCGGATCAATCAGTAGGCAATGCACTGATGGCATTTGGTATTTATCAAAATCCAAAAACTAAACTTGCTATTTATTATCGTTATACAAAAGGAGGCAAGGTTGATACCACTGTTAATTATTTTTTGGTTAAACCAGGCTCGTCAGCAAATCATAATTATGTAAATCGATTTGATTTTGCCGGCACACCTTTATTGGCAGCGTCGAATACGCCAGCAGAGGATGACCTGGTATATATAATCAATACTCCTGGTAGCTATGCTACAATAAAGATTCCTGCCTTGCGGGATCTAAGCAACAGGATAATTCACCGGGCTGAACTTATTGTAGAGCAGGTGTATTCTTCGCCTTTCGATAATACGTTTACTGTTCCGCAATCTTTGATGCTTGATGTGTATGATTCCACTTTAGGTGATTATAAATTTGTCCCTTTTGATTTTAATCCCGACGCAAGTGGGAATGTAAATCCGGGCTTTGGGTTATATGGACAAAATACAGTTGATGGTGTTGGCAATCCTATAAGGGTTTGGAAATTTGACATAACAAGATATGTGCAAAACGTTCTGACCAAGCAGGAGCCACTGCATGATTTCAGGTTATTTACAACTCAAACTGCAGTCGGTTGGATCAGAAATGTAGTACTAAACAATACAGGTCCATACAGACCTGCCGGCGCAAATCTTAATACGAATTATGCTTTTGGCAGAGTTAAGGTAGGCGGTGGCAATCATCCTACTCAAAAGATGCGACTGCGACTTGTATACTCAAAAATTTAGTGGATAATATAAAAGTATTGAATTTGTAAGGGTATTATCTTTGCACCCGTTAAGCCCCATGCTGAAGAGGGGCTTTTGAATTTCCCGAATGCCGAGTAGCGAACTAAACGTACAAGAGTGCGACGCAACAGAAGCTAAATGGATATACAGAAGCTGGGCTATAAAATACTAAACTCATACATTAAATTCTAAAATCAACATGCCTTACTTATTTACATCTGAAAGCGTATCCGAAGGACACCCGGATAAAGTGGCTGACCAGATCAGCGATGCATTAATTGATAATTTTCTTGCTTATGATCCGCAAAGCAAAGTGGCTTGCGAAACATTGGTTACAACCGGCCAGGTTGTACTGGCAGGCGAGGTAAAATCAAAGAGCTATCTCGATGTGCAAGACATTGCCCGCGACGTAATACGTGGAATTGGCTATACAAAATCAGAATACATGTTTGAAGCCAATAGCTGTGGTATTCTTTCTGCCATTCATGAACAAAGCGCCGATATTAATCGCGGTGTTGACAGAGGTGTAAAGAATTTAAGTTTTGATGCAAAAGCAAATGCGCAAGGAGCCGGAGACCAGGGGATGATGTTTGGCTATGCTACCCGTGAAACTGATAATTATATGCCGCTGCCTTTGGACCTTGCTCATAAAATTTTGCAGGAACTTTCTAAAACCCGTCGTGCAGGAAAAGAATTGAAATATCTGCGCCCTGATGCAAAAAGCCAGGTGACGATCGAATATGATGATAATAATAATCCAATTCGTATAGATACAATTGTTGTTTCTACTCAGCATGATGATTTTGATAGTGATAAGAAAATGCTGGATAAGATCAGGGAAGATGTAATTAAGATCGTGATCCCAAGAGTGAAGAAACAATGCAAATCTTCCATTCAAAAACTTTTTAATGATAAGATCACTTATCACATCAACCCAACAGGAAAGTTTGTGATCGGCGGTCCGCATGGTGATACAGGATTAACAGGTCGCAAGATCATTGTGGATACTTATGGTGGTAAAGGTGCACACGGTGGTGGTGCATTTAGTGGTAAAGATCCAAGCAAGGTTGACCGCAGCGCAGCTTATGCTACTCGTCATATTGCAAAAAACCTTGTAGCAGCTGGTGTTTGCGATGAAGTGTTGGTGCAGGTTTCTTATGCAATTGGTGTTGCAAAACCTTGTGGGTTGTTTATCGATACCTATGGCACATCAAAGGTTGATATGTCTGATGGCGAGATCGCAAGAAAAGTGGAAAAGATATTTGATATGCGTCCTTATGCTATTGAGCAACGTTTGAAACTGCGTAATCCTATTTATGCAGAAACAGCTGCTTATGGTCATATGGGTCGTGAACCAAAAGTGGTGACCAAAGTTTTTAATAAAGGCAAAGACAACGAAAAGACAGTGAAGGTTGAATTATTTACCTGGGAAAAACTTGATATGGTAAATGAAGTGAAGAAAGCATTTGGAGTATAATACACCCCAAAATCCCTAAAGTGGACTTAATGAAGAGCCTGTATGCTTGTTAAGACATACAGGTTTTTTATTTACCAAACTATATTACAAATATTAAACTTCTGTTGCGTCGCACTCTTGTACGTTCAGTAATTCTATTCAACAATTTATTTATTACCAAAACCCTATTTTTGAAAAGTGAAAAGTTTCAGACATCAACAACGACCCAAAAAGAATACATTGGTTATTGGAAGAAAAGCCGTGATAGATGCTTTGCAAACCGGAATGCAACTCGACAAGATCTATCTTGATACAAAAGTGATCGGTGATCAGATATTACAGATAAAAAAACTTGCCACTATCAATGCAGTTCCGATCAGCTATGTTCCTGTGGCTAAACTGGATGGGTTTAATGTTAGCAATCACGAAGGTATCATAGCTCAGATCGCAAAAGTTCAATATCAAAATTTACAGGATACAATTTCTTTTGTCACAGAAAATGGAGAAGTTCCTTTGTTTTTGATACTTGATGGGATTACTGATATCCGAAATATTGGTGGTATTGCAAGAACTGCCTTTTGTACAGGAGTACATGCGATCATAATTCCTGACAAAGGGGTAGGAGCACTAAATGAAGATGCAATACTGACTTCTGCCGGTGCATTGGAAAAAATTTCGGTTTGTCGCGTAAATAGTTTGATGAAAGCAGTTGATGATCTTCATTTGAATGGCATTAAAGTGTACGCAACAGAAATGAAAGCTGAAAAAAGTTTTAGCGATGTTGATTTTTCAGAACCAATTGCTATTATAATGGGTAGTGAAGAAAAAGGGGTTTACCCTGCCTTGCAAAAAATTTGCGATGAAAAAATTAAAATACCGATGGCAGGCGGATTTGAATCGTTGAATGTTTCCGTTGCCACCGGGATCATTTTGTATGAAGCAATGCGTCAACGTGCATTAACTTAAGAATATAACCAGCAAGATTTACCTTTGTTTAAATGAATTCTCCTGTAAAACTTATTGAATGTCCCCGTGATGCTATGCAGGGTTGGAAGAATTTTATTCCAACCGAGAAAAAAATTGAATACATAAATTCGTTACTGAAAGTCGGGTTTGATACCATCGATTTTGGAAGCTTTGTTTCAGCAAAAGCAATCCCGCAAATGGCGGATACAGCGGAAGTAGTCAGGAGTCAGGAGTCAGGAGTCAGGAGCACAAAATTGTTATCAATAGTAGCCAATCAACGAGGAGCGGAAGAAGCTTCGGTATTTGATCAAATAACTTATCTCGGTTTTCCATTTTCAGTTTCTGAAACATTTCAACAAAGAAACACAAACTCATCGATTGATGAATCTTTGAAAAGAGTAGAAGAGATACAAAATTTATGCATCAATAAGAATAAAAAACTTGTTATCTATATTTCGATGGCTTTTGGCAATCCATACAATGACCTGTATGATGAAGACATAGTTTTTAATTGGGTTGAGAAACTTGTGGAGATGGATATTGATATTATCTCATTAGCCGATACAGTAGGAGTGGCTACACCGGAGCAAGTTTATGAAATGACAAGTTATCTTGTTGAATCTTTACCCGCCAC
>DATHDP010000137.1:0-52217 GCA_035318985.1 Chitinophagaceae bacterium | reverse complement strand
AAATGTTGCTGCCAACATTCGAAACTCTTATATAATAAGTAGAGCCATTAGTTAGTGTGGTTAATGATAATGATGTATTTCCACAAGCAATAGAAGTTAAAGCTCCGCATGATAAACCGCTATATAATTGTATCCGGGCATTGGTGAAACCAGTGCCTTGGCCACTAATAGTAACGGCATGAGTAGTATTGGAAGCAACAAATTTATACCATACATCATAATGTGTTCCTCCTATCTGACAGCCAGCAGGAAGTCCTGTTGTGGCGGTGGCACTTACCAATGTACCAGCTGTATTTGAACAGGTAGTTGCTGAAGTTAATGTTATCGCACCGGCACAATCATCATTTGCCGGAGGTGGTGTTGGATGCGTTACACATATATTAAATCCACCATTGCTGGTAGGACTGCTTCCAATATTTGATACTCTAACATAATATGTCAAACCAATAGTCAAAGTAGTTGAAGAAAGAGATGTAATGCCACAAGCTAATGAGGTTAATGATAGGCATGATGCACCACCGTAAAGTTGCACTTCGGGATTGGTGAAATTGGTACCCTGTCCAGAGATACTTACAACATGTGTGGTGTTTGTTGCAACAAATTTGTACCATACATCATTGTGTGTTCCACCTGTCTCACAACCGGCTGGTAAACCAGTAGAAGCGGCTGCGTTGACAACTGTACCACCGGTATTAACACAAGTAAGTGCTGAAGTTAGTGTTGTTGCAGTGATACAATCATCGTTTGATGGAGGTGGGAATGGATTAGTTACACATATATTAAACCCACCATTGCTGATAACGCTACTTCCAATATTTGAAACTCTTATATAATAAGGGGATCCAATACTTAATGCAGATGAAGTTAGTGTTGTAGTACCACAAGTAACAGAAGTTAATGATCCACAAGAACCACTATAGAGTTGTATCTCCGGGTTGGTAAAATTAGTACCCTGACCTGTTATCGCAACTGTGTGGCTGGTATTTGTAGCAATAAATTTGTACCATACATCATAATGTGTTCCCGCCGTTTGGCAACCAACAGGGAGACCAGTAGTAGCGGTAGCACTTACAAGAGTACCAGCAGTATTTGAACAACTGGTTCCTGAAGTTAAAGTAGCTGCGCTACAGGATTCATCATTTGGAGAACTTACAACACAGATATCAAAATTCCACTTGGTTGTAGGGTTGCCGGTTCCTTGTGTTGTTGTGTATACACGTACATAATAATCCGTAGGTGTATTAGTAATAAGCCCGGTTTGTGTTATTGATGCTGTACCTGAAGCAGCCTGAACACAATTAAGTGATACCAGGCCAGCGCAGGTTCCGGAAAATATTTGCAGGTATGGAGTAAATCCGCCTGTAAGGCCACTACCAAAATTGTTTATGGTAATAATTGCAGTTGATGAAGTGGCTGTAAACTTATACCATTCACTGTATGCTGTGCCGCTACCGCATACGGGAGCGGGAGTAGCGCCAACAGAAGCTTTTAAATTACCTGTTATAGGCGTACAAGTAATTGATGGATTTAAAATGGCTGGATTTAAGCAATCATTCTGTGCATTAACTACAGATGAAATGCAAAAAATAGCGATAGCCAGAATGGCTTTGGTGGTTCGTGTAAGTAGTAGCATGGTCTTTCAAGGATTTTAGAGGGCTAAACTATTTATTTATTTTATCAGTAACGAAGCATTAATACCCGATTTTAATCGTAATTGTTCTATTAAAAGTTTAGAAAAAGCACTCTTATACGAGGCTATTTTCAAACCTATTTTTGTTTAGATCAATGTGCTGATTGATAGAGAATAATTCCGATCCTATGAAACCAAAAACGACCTCTTATATATCTATTCGTATCCTGGTATTACCATTTGCTTTTTTATTTTCATTAAATATTTTTGCCCAACCAGCTAATAATAACTGCTCAAACGCTATTAGCAGAACATCATCAACAACCTGTAACAATAATCAATATGATCTTCAAGGCGCAACTGCAAGTGCGGGTTTACCAGCGGGTTGTGAATCAGGCGGAGTGCATTATGATGTATGGTTCAAGTTTACCGCAACGAATACAACACATGGCGTCAGCATAAGTAATCTTGAGTCAGGTATAACAAACCCCGAAGTACAATTATATAGTGGAAGTTGTGCATCACTAACATCTCTCGTTTGTGGTACTACTTCACTTATAGGTACAGGGTTAACTATAGGTAATACTTATTATGTCCGGGTATCAAACGTAGGTGTTGCTGTTGCTGCAAATGGAAACTTTGATATTTGTATCACACATCCGGGCACGCCACCAACGAACGACGAATGTGCAGGAGCTATTTCGCTGACATCATCAACCTCATGTAATAATGATCAGCACACAATGAGATATGCGACTGCCAGCTCAGGCATACCTGTTGGTTGTGCATCGGGTGGTCTGCATTTTGATACATGGTTTAAATTTACTGCAGCAAGCACCACTCAAACAGTAACCATCAGTAGCATTGGCTCCAATTTTACAAATCCCGAATTACAATTATTCAGTGGTTCCTGCGGATCTTTAACATCTTTAATATGCGGAACAACAACTCTTACAGCTACTGGATTAACACTCGGCAACACCTATTACGTTCGTGTATCAAATATTGGTTCATGGCCAACATCAAATAATAATAGCCGTTTTGATATATGCGTTACGCATCCTAATCCACCGCCTTCAAATGACAATTGCAGTGGAGCAACAGTATTAACATCAAACCCAGCTCCTGCTTGCAATAACGTTACAGCAAATCTTCGCTATGCTACTAACTCTGCACCTATAGGTGCTTGCGGTGGTGCTACTGCTACTACAACTTATGATGTATGGTTTTCATTCGTAGCCACTTCTACTACACATGCTGTTACTATAAGCAATCTTGGCAACAATCTTTCAACCGCTACTACATATGTTCAAATGTTAAGCAGCAGTACCAACAATTGTGGAGGTGTTTTAGCATCGTTAGGTTGCCAGGCTGTAAATGTCACAGGTGGAAGGTTATCATTAACGACATTAACGATCGGGAATACTTATTATGTGAGAGTTTATGTAACAGCAAGTCCAACAGCTTCAGCAACCAATGACTGGAATTTTAGTATTTGTTTGCAGGGGCCTCCTGTTAATGATCTATGTGCAGGTTTTACTACTCTTACACCAGGAGTAACTTGTGCCACAACTTCAGGAACACTTGACCTGGCAACACCAACCATTGTGGGTGTTGCAATAGGATGTGTTGCTGCAGGAACATATTATGATGTATGGTATAGATTCGTTGCTACAACTGTCACTCATACGATCACATTAGGAAGCATTGGTTCAAATTTTACTGCACCAAGAATTCAAATATTCAGTGGAAACTGTGCGGCTCTTGTTCCTGTTGGATGTGCATCAGCAACTTCATTAACACAAGGAGGATTACTGATTGGGACAACCTATTATGTAAGAATTGCCAACTTTGGAGCAAATCCATCGGGAACTGGTACTGTAGCTAATTTCAATATTTGTGTGACTACCGTAGCACCCCCGCCGGCAAATGATTTATGTACTGGTGCCACATCGTTAACCAGCGATGCAAACTGTTCCAATATTTCAGGTACTTTACTCAATGCAACGGCAACAGCAGGTCTGCCAGCCTGCGGTAATAATGGTTCCTCTGATGTGTGGTATAGTTTTGTTGCTGAGACAGCTTACCCAACAATTACTTTAAGTTCAATTGGTGCAAGTCTTACTGCAGCCAGCCCATTAATTCAATTATTCAGCGGCGCTTGTGGTTCATTAACATCTCGTGGATGTTCAGCTAGTCCACTAACGCCGGGTGGAAGTGGATTAACTGTCGGAGCTACTTACTATATAAGAATAACAACAAATACAAGTATGGCACCTCCGGCAGCAGGTACATGGGGATTTAATATTTGTATAACCGACAGAATTGGTGCAACGATCGAATACGCAAAAAGCTATTTAAATCTTACTGACGGATCGGTTGGTGGCACCATTGACCCCGGTGATGTATTAGAGATCAGGGCGACATTAGTTGTTAATAGAACTGGTGGCATAAATAAGTCGATAGACAGTGTTGCCTTTTATGATACGTTAGCTGCTGGCGGAGGATTGGGTTATATTCCCGGAACAATAGCATTAAGAACTAATGAAGGAAAACTTTACAGCCCTTCTAATGCAACTTATTTTACTGATGCTTATAATGACGCGGTAGATGATGCAGGATATTACATTACTGCCGGCGCTGGAACAGATACAACTTTTCGCATTAATATGGGATTAGGCGCCAATAGAGATACACGTGGAAAATTAAGAAACACTTCAAGGCCTAATTTTGGAAATAATACATGTATTATTCTTGCCACTTATCGTGTAACGGTAAATGCAGGTTATGGTACTTCAATAAATTTTGGTGGGGGAGGATTTAGTTATAGAGATACAGCAACCGGTGTTTTATATAATATTAGTTTTCCAAAGGATAGTTTGATGGTTTTCAAAAGCCCGGGATCATGTCTTGATGCAATATCATCTTCAAATATCCTGGGTGATGAATCAAACGGAACATTTGGCACTTCTCCTGGTCCCAATGGTGCGCCTCAAAACAGGGGTGTTTCACCCAATACAGATTATATATATACAAATTTCGGTGCAAGTACTCCTAATGACTATTATTATGGGGTTGCCAATAACACCAGTGCCGCCGGTTCTACCAATCAAACATTACCTAAATCAAATGCAGCACGTGTACATGGTGTTTGGGATATTTCCGGCGATCATACCGGTGCTGTCAATCCAGCAAAAGGGAATCCACCATGTAACCTGGCAGCTCCCATTAGTGCGTCAAATCCCTGTGGATACATGCTTGTTATAAACGCATCTTATAATATAGATAATGCCTTTTCTTTTAATGTAACCGGTGCTTGTGCTGATACTTATTATGAAATTTCTGCATGGTTCAAGAATGTATGCTCTAAATGCGGTTGCGATTCTACCGGTCGTTTTAATTCGAATGCAGGATATATTCCCACAGGACCGGGAGACTCATCTGGTGTAAGGCCAAATATTGCCATTGAAATTAATGGCAAAGACTATTATACTACCGGGGACATTATATACCAGGGATTGGGAGGTACTCAAACTGGTTCAGATACTTTAAATACATGGGTACGCAAATCATTTGTTTACAGGACAGGTCCTATGGAAAATAATTTTACAATGACTCTTCGGAATAATGCACCTGGCGGTGGAGGAAATGACTGGGCAATAGACGATATCAGTTTAAAGACCTGTACACCGAATATCGCAGTTACACCGGGCCCTAATCCTTTCATATGCGACAGCAATACTGTAGACCTTGGAGCTACTGTTACATCATTCTATAATAATTATATTTATTACCAATGGGAAGTAAGTACTGATGACGGTGTTACATGGAGTACAGCCGGACCGGTTGGTGGACCAACATCTCCAGTTTGGAACGGATCTGCATGGGCCTATTCAGTTACTTATCCAACTTTTGTTGCCTATAAGGCCGATAGCGGAAGACAATTCCGCGTAACTGTAGCAACAACAATGGCCAATATCGGAAGTTCAAGTTGTCGTTATACTGATGGAGCAACAATTACATTAACTGTTGATGGGTGTGATGCGCTATTAGGTGTTGATGTGCTAAATTTCAGGGGAAGAAATGAAAATAATAATGGTGTTTTATTTTGGACCACTTCAAAAGAGAATGAACCTGTTAAATATGAGATCCAAAAAAGTAAAGATGCAAGCAGCTTTGTTACTATTGATGAAGTACAAGGATACAAGAACCCTAATGCGGAATTAAATAACTATACGTTTACCGATCCTGAGTCATTAGACAATACTCTTTCCTGGTATAGGATAAAAGCGGTGAAGACGCAGCGTAATGAATTTAAATATTCAAAAGTAATTCAGTTAATTGGTGATAAAGCAGGTTTGCAGATTGAATCATTGGTCAACCCTTTCAGGTCGCAGGTAAAATTTGACCTGGTCTCAGGATGGGAAGGCAATGTTAATGTAAATATTCTTGACGTGTTTGAACGAAATCTCAAGTCTACCCAATACATGCTTATGAAAGGTAAAAACAATATTACAGTTTCAAATTTAGATCGTCTTCCCGCAGGTATTTATATTTTACAGGTTATCGCAAATGGAAATATATTGAACAGGAAAATAGTAAAGCAGTATTAAAATAAAAACCGTTAGCAAAAATTGATTTACCAATATTTTTTATTCTGATCTTTTAATCTTTCTCCACGAACACTTAAAATATTACTGCCTTTTATTCGTTTATAACTCTGTTGCTTGAGTACATTGATCTCTAATGGAAATTTCACACGGGATATCTCTGTATTCAAATTGTAAAAACCCTATTCATACTCGAGTATAATCGCTCTTGTTATAAATAGCCCGGAACATTTATTTTGTCGCTAATCCAATATTCTGAAAAACCAAAGCACCTTAGTCGATATGAGCCGCTTCCGATATCCTTTTGTTACCGCCATTCTTTTACTCCTGGGAATATTTTCTTCCAGTATTTCTTTTGCCCAGCCAAGTAATAATGAATGTTCCGCGGCAATAACACTAACCTCGAATACATCTTGTATAAACATCGGAGGTACCAATGTAAATGCAACATGGAATCCTTCAACATTTCCCGGTGCAACTATTGGTTGTGGCGCTTCTGATAAGTTGGATGTATGGTACACATTTGTTGCACAAGCAACAACTCATACGATCACCATATCATCGGGTCCTGCACAAATTCGAGTACAGCTTCTTTCAGGTACATGTGGATCATTCACATCACTTGCTTGTGGAAACTCTACGATTACATATGCCTCGCTTACAGTTGGCAACACATATTATATCAGGGTATATACACAGAATTCGAAAACAGGTACTTTTAATATTTGCGTCACCCATACTCCACCGGCAAATGATAATTGTGCCGGTGCTGTAAGCCTGACATCTAATATTACTTGTATCAATACAGCAGGCACATTAAACATTGCAAGCGCAAATGGCACAACACCTCCGGGTTGTTTTGCCGCAGGAACATACTATGATGTTTGGTATTCATTTGTAGCAGCAGCTACAACTGAAACTGTAACGTTAAGTAGTTTAGGCGCAAATATTACAAGCCCTCAAATGCAGATATATGGTGGAAACTGTGCCGCTTTAACCAATCTTTCCGCCTGTGGAACTACTTCTGTTACCAAATCCGGATTAACAGTTGGTACTACTTATTATGTCAGAGTGGCCAATATGAACAGTAACCCATCCGGGTCAGGTGGTGTTGCCGATTTTAATATTTGCGTTACACATACTCCACCAGCTAATGACGAATGTACAGGAGCGATCAGCTTAACATCTAACGCCGCTTGTTCTAACACTGGCGGTACATTAATTGGAGCATCACCTTCTACTATAGCATCCATTGGTTGTGGTGTTGCAAACCGGAATGACGTTTGGTATAGCTTTGTTGCGCTGTCTACAAATACGACGATTACGTTATCGTCTGCACCGGCCAACCCACGCATACAATTATTTTCAGGATCTTGTGCATCACTTACATCTATATCCTGTGTTAGCGGAACATCATTAAACACTACGACCCTTACAGTTGGTACTACGTATTATGTAAGGATCTATACAGATCCAAGCACAATAAGCGCATCTAATACCTTTAACATATGTGTTACACATGCTGCGCCGGCAAACGATAACTGTGCTGGGGCAATAAGTTTGACTTCGAATACAACCTGTGTCAATACTTCCGGTTCATTAAACCTGGCAACACCAAGCGGAGGCGCATTGGGTTGCTTTGTTGCAGGCACATATTATGATGTATGGTATAGTTTTGTTGCAGCAGCTACAAGCCATACGGTTACTATTAGTAATCTAGGTGCAAATCTCTCTGGCGGTACTACTCGTATACAAATTTATACAAGTGCATGTGCTGCTTTAGGTGTACCAGTCTGCGGTGTTACTACTATTACTCAAACAGGATTAACGGTTGGGACTACCTATAAAGTTCGAGTATCAAATATGGGAGCAGATCCAACAGGTGCTGGAACAGTTGCCAGCTTTGATATTTGTGTAACTCATACTGCAACTTTTGATCAGTGCCAGGGAGCAATAACATTAACTTCTTCAACTACAGCTTGTGCTACTCCAACTGCTGGCACCTTGGTTGGAGCAACTTTTACAGCTGGTCTTCCTGGCTGTGGAGGCTACAACGAAGTTGATGTTTGGTATAGCTTCGTTGCACAAACACCTATGCCTTCTATTACAGTTACAGGTTCGAGTGGTCGAATACAAGGAGAATTATATTCGGGATCATGCGGATCTCTTACTTGTTTAGCAAACTCAAGCGGTAACAGTTCACCTAAAACAATAAATGCAACGGGTCTTACTGTTGGCCAAACATATTATGTAAGAATAACAACAAATAACGGGGCTACACCAACTTTCACTGTATGTGTACAAGATCCGGTTGTTGCATCACCACCGGCCAATGATGCATGTTCAGGAGCAGTGACTTTAACACCGGGTGCAGCAGGCGCAGGTTGTTCAAATACCGGAGGTACTTTGGCAGGTGCAACAGTTTCGAGCCCGGTGGTATCAAGCAACTGTGCTAGTTCACCGGGTGCAGATGTGTGGTACGTCTTTACCGCAACATCACCTTTTAATACTATCTCATTAAGCAGTATCCAATCAAACATTCAAACATATACAGGATATCTGGAATTATATTCCGGCACTTGTGGATCTCTTACATCAATGCAATGTAATAGTAGTACTGGTGCAGCCCTTAGTTTGTTACCAGGAGGAACTGGATTAACTGTGGGTAATACATATTATGTAAGAGTTCACACTGGAAGCACTTTTACCGGGGGCAGTAACTGGAACTTTAATATTTGTATCACAACTCCCGGCACTGGATCGACAGCAACAATTGACTATAGTAAAAGTTATGTAAACCTTACTAAGTTAGATGTTGGTGGAAGTGTGGAACCAGGAGACGTATTAGAAATAAGAGCAACTTTTGTTGTTAGGGGTGGCTCTGTTGATAGTATAGCTTTCTATGATACGCTACAAGCTAATAGCGGATTTACGCTTTTATCAACCAGTATAGTAGAGAGAACGAATGAAGGAAAAATTTATCGCAGAGATAGCCCTGTAAAAGCTGAGTTTACTGATGCCCCGGGCGACGATGCAGGCTGGTATACTGCACTTGGTAGCGGGGATACGGCAATACAGATCAATATTGGAATTGGCGCTAACGCATATACAAGAGGCAGTTTATCCAATACCTCCCGACCATCGGTTTATAACAGTACATGTATTGTTATGGCTACCTACCGTGTCCAGGTTTATTCGACTTATAATCAAAAGATAAACTGGGGCGGCGGCGCATTTACTTATAAAGACGGATCAAATATGAAGATGGCATCATTCAGAAATGATAGCCTTGTAGTATATGTTAGTCCGGGTTTATGTTCAAGTTCTCTTTCCTCTAATAACCAGGTAGGAATAGAAACAAACGGTACATTCGGTGCTGCTTCTGGTTCTACTCCTCTTGTGAGGAACCGGGCTGTTTCCGCCGCTGTTCCAAGTTATACTTATAAACCTTTTACGGTAAACTCGGGTGGACCGAATGACTATTTCTACGGTATTCCAAATAATACCAGCTCTACGTTTACAACAATTAATACGTTTAATAAATCAACTCTCGGCTCTTCTGTTCCGCAACGTGTGTTTGGTCATTGGGATATTATAGGTGACCATACCGGTGCCAGTAATACTGCTAAAGGAAATCCTCCATGTGATACAACTCAACCTGTAAGTGCAGCAAATCCGTGTGGTTATATGCTGGTTGTTAATGCAGCTTATAAAACAGATACAGCCTTCAGGTCAACAATTACGAATCTTTGCCCTAATACTTATTATGAGCTTTCGGCATGGGTAAGAAATGTTTGCTATAAATGTGGTTGCGACTCCACTGGTAAGGGAGCGGCATCAAATCCAAATACTGGCTATATTCCTTTTGCTTTAAACGATTCATCTGGTGTGCCGCCTAACCTCGCTTTCCAAATTAATGGACAAGATCATTATCAAACAGGTAATCTTTATTATTTAGGGACCGGAGCTGGTATAACACAGGCAGCATCCGATTCAATGAACTCATGGGTAAAAAGAGGATTCGTTTACAAAACCGGACCTACTGAAACCGGATTTGAATTAGTAATTAGAAATAATGCACCCGGTGGCGGTGGTAATGACTGGGCTATTGATGATATTGTGGTTGCTACCTGTAGCCCCGAAGTCACGGTTACCCCCGGACCAAATCCTTTTGTTTGTGATAGTAATACAGTAGACGTTGGTGCGATCATAGCATCCTATTATGATAACTATACTTACTATAAATTTGAGAAAAGTATTGACAATGGAGCCACCTGGACTTCAACTGGTGTAACAGGATCATTAACTCCAACCTGGAATGGCTCAGCCTGGGCATATAGTGTTTCATATCCAACATTTATTGCCTATGGTGCTGACAGCGGGTCACAGTATAGAGTGGTTATTGCAAGTACATCATCAAACCTTACTAATTCTTCTTGTAGTTTTTCCGGAGGAGCAACTGTGACATTAGATGTGAACCCATGTGATTTCTTATTAAATGTTGGTATTCTGTCTTTCAAGGGCCGAAATGAAAATAACCAGGGAGTTTTATACTGGACAACTTCTAAAGAACAAGAACCAGTTAAATACGAAATACAAAAAAGTAAAGATGGAAGCAGATTTGTTAAGATCGGTGAAATAACCGGGTACAAAGATCCATCTGCTGAAACAAATCGCTATACTTTTATTGATCCGGAATTATTGGATAATACTCTTTCATGGTATAGAATTAAAGAAATTAAAACGCAGAGTAATAAATCTAAATATTCTAAAGTAGTTCAATTAATAGGTGATAAAGCCGGGCTGCAAATTGAGTCATTAGTTAATCCCTTCAATTCGCATGTGAAATTTGATCTTATTTCCGGTGATGATGGATTGGTCCAGGTTGAAATTCTTGATCAGTACCAGCATACACTGAAGATGGGAAGCTATAACCTGGTAAAAGGCAGAAACAGAATTAATATTGATAATACAGATAAACTCCCCGCAGGTTTCTACATTCTGCGAGTAATTTCTGACAACAATGTCATTAATAGAAAAATTATTAAACGAGGATAAGAACTGATCAAAAATTTTAAATACCCATTACATTTTTGTTATTGAAAACCCTCTTCTTTTCGGAGAGGGTTTTTACTTGGTAAGCCTGCCCCTTGATTTAACTCAAAAAAAGTCATAAAGACATTTGATGTTCCGAGGGTATTTTATTGGTAAATGTTCCTTGCTTGGGGTATAGGTGTGGACTACCTTCATATCAATAAAAATTCTACCTTATGAAAAAGCTTTTTGTTTTTGCCGTTGCTTTTATTGCATTTACCGGTTTTACCTTTTCAGGTAAAAACGAAAAAGTTGTCAATAATGCAACAACTTCTGTTTCAGCAAATGCTGCACATGATTTTACTTATTTCCGCACTCACCACCAGTCAAAAAAGAATGTTGTATTAGACTGGGGTATTGATTCACCAGCTGGTGTATCATGCTTTACCGTTGAAAGATCATATGATGGTGAATTTTATGATGTAATCAACCAGGTAGCATGCAACAATGCAGTAAAATTTTCATGGAAAGATGAAGGCATTTTTCCTGGAGTAATTTATTACAGGGTTGCTTGTAACATGAATGATGGTTCTACCCATTATTCTCCTATTGAAATGATCCGTGTTGTACAACGTTAAATTATTTATTTAAGCAGGGAAGGACCACCACCTTTCTTTCCTGTTTACTTAAGTATTGAGAGAATGATTTTGAGGACATCAATTTACGCTTATGAAAACATTTTTACTCACTGTTATAGGGGTGGTATTTTTTTCGATCTTTATTTCCGCACAAATTACCACACCGATCATTAAGGCTGCGTTTGGAGTAGATGCCGATCTAAGGGCAAACTATTTCAATGGCTTCGTCCAAAGTGGTAACGATGATTGGTTTAATAATGGAACTGCCGGAACTGGATTTTTTGTGATCGATACTACCGGTGCTGCATCTGTTGTTGCTGGTTATTTAAGCGACGTTTCTCCCTTTCCAAGAAGAATGAAACCCTTATTTCGTTCTATGAGCAAACCGAAGTTTACTGTTATTAACAACAGGCTTTGGCTCGACGCAATATTTGTTAGAGATTATCATGGGAATGATTCATCTGTTTTTACTGCGGGATCAGATAAAAATGGAATGAGTCCCGCAAACTGGACGGGTGGAGTACAGTCAATTCCTGACAAAAATGATATACTTGATGTTTTCATGCATGTAAGAAGAGCTGGTCCGACTACTACTGACTCTTTATGGATGTTTGGTGGTATATCATTAGATAATACAACAGGTAACCGTTATTTCGATTTTGAGATGTACCAGACAGATATTTATTTCGACAGGGCAACAGCCAGTTTTTATGGTTATGGCCCTGATGCAGGACATACCAGTTGGCAGTTTGATGCAGCTGGAAATGTAACCAGGCCCGGAGATATTATTTTAACAGGGCAGTATCAAAGTTCTACATTGACAAATATAGAAGCCCGAATCTGGATAGATAAATCCTCATTAAGTTTAACACCGGTACAATTCAATTGGTCAGGTCAATTTGATGGTGCCAGTTCTGGCGCCACATATGGCTATGCAAGTATTTTACCAAAAACTGCCGGGGCATTTTATACAGGTCTAGGTAGTGGTAATAATACATGGGCGGGTTCATTTCAATTAGTGTTGCAGGATAATAGTATGGCCGTTAACTATGCCAAAGATCAATTCATGGAATTTTCAGTTAACCTTTCTAAGCTTGGGCTTGATCCTGTAACCTTATTAGGAGGTGATGTCTGCGGATCACCATTTAACAGGCTTGTTGTAAAAACAAGAGCATCTGCCTCATTTACCGCAGAGTTAAAAGACTTTGTTGCTCCTATTGACCTATTCTTGGCTCCGAGAGCTAAAATAAATGCAGAACTTCCTGTTTTCTGCGGAATGGCGGACACCATAGTAAGTGATATTTATGTTTCGAATCCACATCCAACTTCTGTTTATTCGTGGTCCACTATCGGTGGTAATATCATCTATACACATCCATCAGGTACATGGATACAGGTGAATCAGCCTGGAACGTATATTGTAACACAACGATTGATGGCAGGTTGTAATGCTTATGCAACTGATACCATAACCATTCTAAGAGACAACGATTGTAATGTACTTCCAGCAAGGTTCAGATCTTTTTCAGGAGTACTTAATGCAAAAGATAAAAATGCAGAATTGCAATGGACCGTGACGAATAATTCAACTGTAAGATCTTTTGTAATTGAATCAAGCATTGATGGGGGTGGTTTTGTTGAAGCAGGAACGATGACTGCTAATGGCAATTTAAAAGATGATGCGTCTTATAATTTTAATTATAATATTCCATTTGGAACTTCTTCGTTTGTTGAGTTTCGAATTCGAATGATAAAAGAGGATGGTTCTTATTCATACAGCCGTATATTAAGGATCAATGCCAAACAACCCTTAAAGACCGGAATTACAATTGCGCCAAATCCAGTGAGGGGAAAATTTCAAATGAGTATAACCTCATCATCAGAAACACAGGCAAACATTTTATTTGTGGATATGCAAGGCCGAACAGTTTCAGTGATAAATCAACTGCTTAAAAAAGGTACAAATATATTTGCGGTCGAGACCAATGAAAATTGGCAGCCCGGCGTATATAATGCCTTATTAAAAATAAACCAGGAAACGCTTACTACACGTTTTGTTGTTTTAAAATAGCATGTTTTCATCATCGTTTTTTATTAAACCTCCCTTGCTGCAGGGAGGTTTTTTATTTAAAAAATTTTAAAAAAACAAGCCAGTACATTTGCAGCAATGTATACTCTTAAAAAATCCCTGGGGCAGCATTTTTTAAAAGATGAAAACATTTGCAAAAAAATTGTAGATGCTATACAGCAATATCCTCATCAAAAATTGCTTGAAGTGGGACCGGGTGGAGGTGCATTGACCAAATACCTTCTTCAAATTCCTGCAATTGAATTTAAAGCGGTGGAGCTTGATACAGAAAAAGTAGATTATTTGCTTACTACTTATGCTGATTTAAAAGGCAAACTGATCAACCAAAATTTCCTTGATATGCAAAAGCCTTTTCAAGAGAGGTTCTCTGTAACAGGAAATTTTCCTTATAACATTTCATCGCAGATATTGTTTAAAGTACTTGAATGGAAAGAAGATGTCGAGAATGTAGTAGGAATGTTTCAAAAAGAAGTTGCACAAAGAGTGGCGGCAAAAGAAGGGAGTAAAACTTATGGCGTTACCAGCGTGTTGGTACAGGCTTTTTTTAAGGTGGAATATCTTTTTGAGGTAAGTGAATCATCTTTTACTCCTCCGCCTAAAGTAAAAAGTGCTGTGATCAGGTTATTGCCTTTGGAAAAAAATATTACCATGAAAGATGAAGGATCTTTTTTTCGATTGGTAAAAGCAGCATTTAATCAACGCAGAAAGATGCTGCGAAATGCTGTTAAGCATTTATTTGATCCCGAGATATTGAAAGATGAAATATTTAATAAAAGAGCTGAACAATTATCAGTAAAAGATTTTGGCGAGCTTAGTTTTAAAATGAAATAAGAAGAATGAGTAAAGTTATTATTACAGCAAAATCACATGAATTATTGATCGATATGCTAAAGCAGAAAGGGTTTGAGGTTATCAATGCACCTGCGATCTCATATGAAGAATTGTTTAATGAAATGAAAGGGGTAGAGGGACTCGTTATAACTACACGCATAAAAGTAGATTCGAAATTAATAGATAAAGGAAGTGATCTTAAATGGATCGGTCGTCTTGGAAGCGGGATGGAATTGATAGATGTAAAGTATGCAGAAAGTAAAGGGATAAAATGCATCAGCAGTCCTGAAGGGAATCGAAATGCGGTAGCTGAACATACACTTGCATTATTATTATCACTGATGAATAAAATTCACTCAGTACAAAAAGAATTGAAGGAAGGTAAATGGTTGCGTGACGAGAACAGGGGTACTGAACTTTATGGTAAAACGATCGGCATTATTGGATATGGTAACACAGGTAGTGCATTTGCTCAATTGCTGCGATCGTTTAATGTAACAGTATTGGCATATGATAAATATAAGTTTGGCTTTAGTAAAGAATATATAAAAGAAGCTAGTCTTGAGCAGGTATGCCGTTATGCTGCTGCGATCAGTTTTCATGTACCTCTTACCGACGAAACACATTATTTAGCAAACCATGATTTTTTTCAATCGCTAAAACAAAGACCGTGGATCTTAAATACGTCAAGAGGTCAAATTGTAAATACACAAGATCTGAAGGAAGCAATAATTAATGGAGTTATAGCAGGGGCGGGTCTTGATGTTTTAGAAAATGAAAAGCCCTCTTCCTATACCGCCGAAGAAAACTTACTTTTTCGTTGGTTACTTGATCAACCCAATGTGGTCATTACTCCACATATTGCAGGTTATAGTCAGGAGGCTTTTTTTAAAATGAGTGAGGTGCTGCTTCAAAAATTGGGGTTTCTTTAAAAATCAGTGACATAATTATTAGAGTCTGATTTTTACAAAAGGGCCTCAAGAAAAACTTTTTATTTACCATTCGACCAAGGAAGTAATTTTCTATATTTGTATATATAAATGCAACGCTTCAGCAAACACTGAGGCGTTGTTATTTTTTTTGTCTGCAAACGTGACACCAGGCTTGTAAATATAAAAGGAGGTAATAATGAGCAGTTTTAATTATGTGACAAAGGAAACTCTTGAGCAAATGAAGATCGATCTTCAGCGTATGAAATCTGTTGACCGCCCGGCAGCTTCAAGGGCCATTGCTGAAGCAAAGGAAAAAGGTGACCTTAAAGAAAATGCAGAATATGATGCAGCAAAAGAGGCGCAGGGACATTTAGAATCAAAAATTGCGCAAATGGAAGGTATCCTTGCAAATACAAGAGTACTTGATGAAAGCAACATTGATACAAGTAAGGTTTCTATTCTTACGAGGGTAACACTTACAAATCTGAATACTAAAAAACAAGTCACTTATCAATTGGTAAGCGAGAATGAAGCTGATCTGAAACTGGGAAAAATTTCTGTTACATCGCCAATTGGTAAAGGATTGCTTGGTAAAAAACCAGGCGAAGTTGCAGAAGTGCAGGCGCCCGCAGGAGTATTGAAATTCAAAGTTGAGAATATTTCTCTTTGATTTTAGATTGCGGATTGTCCCGATAGCTATCGGGATTAGTTTTATGTCGAATATTCTTATGAATTGGAACTACATCAAATCGGCAATCGTAAATCTAAGATCTAAAATCTTCGGAGGTATGACAATCTTTTCAAAAATTATAGCAGGCGAAATTCCTTCTTATAAAATTGCAGAGAATGAAAAATTTTTTGCCTTTCTTGATATTTTTCCATTGCGTGAAGGACATGTATTGGTAGTGCCTAAAACTGAGATCGATAAATTTTTTGATCTGCCGGACGAATTTCTTTCAGAAATGTTGCTCTTTGCAAAGCCAATTGCTAAGGCTATAGAAAGATCTTTTAATTGTAATCGTTGCGGCATTGAAGTAGTAGGGTTAGAAGTGCCACATGCACACATGCACTTGATCCCAATTAATTCTGCAAATGATCTGAATTTTACAAAGGATAAATTGAAAATGACACCTGAAGAAATGAAGAAGGTGCAGGAAAAAATTGTAAGCAATCTTTAAAAAAAGGTATAAAAAATCATATTGCTCCCGGAAGTATTACTCAACAGATAAATCTTATTTTCACATTTCCCACTTAATATTCTTGTATATGAAAAAAGTATTATCATTCGCTTTAAGTATTGCTGCTTTACTATTATTATCCGTAAATGCAAGATCACAAACACTAAAAATCGGTGTATTTGATATTGATGTAATGGTGCAAGCCATGCCTGCCTATCATAATGTAGATAGTCTTATGCAAATTTTTGACCGTGATTCACTAGGATCTCTTCGGGAATATTATGAGTCGGAATATAAGCGGCTTGACAGCACATACAAATCTGATTCTGCGCTGGTATCTACTGGAAAAAAATCAAAACCAATTCTTGATATGGTATACGCCGATCGGCAAAAGGCAATGATCAACATTGTTTACTGGCAGCAGATAGCTCAAAATAAATCAAACGAAAAAAGGAGTGTATTGTCACAAGATTTGTACAGCCTGGTAGTTAATGCTTATAAAAAAGTATTAGCAAGAAAAAAATATACATTAGTGCTAAAACCTCAAACCTATGAGGGGGGATTTAGGATCGATAATGTTTTTATAGCTGTAGCAAGAGAACTTAAACTTACAGAATTACCTCAAAATCTTATTATGCTTGGCGATGATCCCGATCCAGCACCTGTAAAACCGACAACACAAAAACCACCTGTGACCAAACCGAAGGGTTAAGCAAGAATTGAAGATGGTTTTATTGATGTTGCATTACCATAATGGCAGCAATGGTTTCTATTCCTTCCCATAGAAATTTCAACTGTACATTTTCATTTTCTGCATGTTGGTTGTTATCATAATTTACAACAGGCACAGTGATCAATTTTGCATTTAAAGTTTTTTCAAAAAGATATAGCGGTAAACTACCACCTGCAGATGGAAGCAGCACGACAGGATAATCAACGGTCGCCTGTACTGCTTTTACCATGCTTTGTACAATTGGAAGGTCAAATGAAGTTCTTTGGGCAGGATAGCCAAGACTACGGGTTATTTTTATCAGCTTGCTATATTTCAGTCGTTCTTCATCCGTTGGTTCATGATCGATAACATGCAAACCAATTTTCTCAATATGCCTGGTCACTTTATTAATTTGTTTATCCACTTCATTTCCTAATACAAGACGCAGATCAAGCATGGCTTCTGCTTTTGTTGGAATTATGTTTGCACCAAGTTCGCCAACATCTGCACTTTTGATACCATTTATATTCAAGGTTGGCAAATGAAGTAATTCAAGAAAAGATTTGCCATCGCCTTCGGGCTCTGCAATCCCTAATTCTTTTTTTAATGTTTCTTCGATGTTTGGAATTTTTGCCAATGCTTCTTTTTCATTTGCAGAAAGCGGGATCACATCATCATAATATCCTTCAACCAAAATATGTCCCTTATCATCTTTCATGCTTGCCAGCAATTGCACTAATGATAATGCAGGGTTTGGCGCCCAATTGCCATAGTTACCACTATGCAAAGGACGTTTGGGACCATACACCGTTAAATTCATATTGACATCACCACGTACACCAAAGCTTATCATTTTTTTGCCTGAGGCATGCCGGGGTCCATCTATAATAACCCAGAGATCAGTTTGCAGTTTCTCTTTATTCTTTTTAAGAATCTCATCAAGATGTGTTGATCCCAGTTCTTCTTCTCCTTCAAAAAAGAATTTGATATTATGTGTAAGCGTAACTCCTGTTTTCACCAACGCATCATAAGCATTCAGTATCGTCATCACACCTGCCTTATCATCAGCGCTTCCTCTGCCTGCAAGCCTGTATTCCGGTGAAATATTTCCGGAAACTGAAATTATTTTTCCTCCTTGTTCAACAGGTTTATCAATAAACACCGGCTCAAATGGTTGTAATCCTCCAGTCCATTTTGCAGGATTAACGGGCTGCCCGTCATAATGTGCATAAAATGACAATGTATATTTTGCTTCCGGAACTTTTATTTCGCCAAATACAACCGGGTTTACATTGGGAGTAGTGCCAGTTAAAAATTCAGCTTTAATTCCCCGTTGCTCCATCATCGTTTTTATAAAAGAAGCATTGCGGAGAATGTTTGTTGTATCTCTTGTTACATTCGGAATAGCAATAAACTTTACATATTCATCAATGATCTTCGATTCATTTTCTTTCCTGTATTGATTTACTTTTTGCTGAACTGTTTGGGAATATGAGATCAAACCTGTTAAAAAGAAACAGGCCATCAAAAAAGAAAATTTAAATTTCATACAACTTATTTGACTGTAATTCGTGAAGGATTCTTTGTCATAAAATCTTTCCAGCTTTTTAGCGTACCATTTGATCTCAATGCGGGCCTATCCTGGAAATGATGACAAACCGCTACGGCCAGGGCATCTGTTGCATCATAATATTGTGGCATTTCTTTTAATGCAAGCAAGTGTTGCAGCATTTTCCATACCTGGTTTTTATCAGCATTTCCATTGCCGGTAATAGATTGTTTTATTTTTTTAGGACTATATTCAGTTACAGGTAAACCGGCACTGATAGCCGCGGCAATAGCTACACCCTGTGCCCGGCCAAGTTTCAGCATACTCTGAACATTTTTACCAAAGAAAGGGGCTTCTATCGCAAACTCGTGAGGTTTGTGTTTTTCTATCAGCTCTTCGATTTTTTTGTGAATTAACTGCAGCCGGATATAATTATCTTTTTTTGGTGAAAGTTTCAGTACACTCATTTCTTTCATGCAAATAATATTGCTGCTGATCTCAATTATGCCATAACCCATCAACAAAGTGCCGGGGTCAATGCCAATAATTATTTTTGGAAGCTTTTGCAATGAGCAAGTATTTTTACAGGATTAATGAAGCTAAACAAAAATATCAAAATCTTTCTCAATTATGTTCTTGGTCCTTTGCTCTTCGCCTGGTTATCTTATTCTGTTTTTAAGCAAATAAGAAATCAACCGAATCTTGAAGAATCATGGTTGAATATAAAAGCTTCTTTTACCGATACAAGAGTGCTCAACTTTGTTCTTGTTTTTGTATTAATGTTTGTGAACTGGTCACTTGAGGCATTGAAATGGAAAATATCGGTGCAGGGGGTGCAGCCGGTTTCTTTTTTTAAATCGTTAAAAGCTATTTTTTCGGGAGTGTCTTTTTCGGTTACTACTCCCAATCGCACTGGCGAATACCTTGGCAGAGTCCTTTATATGGATGATGGGAATCGTTTGAGAGTTATATCGCTTACGATTCTTGGCAGTATTAGCCAGCTTCTTGTTACTATCTTTTTTGGTCTTTTAGGCTTGTTGATCTTGCGCCCTGATATTACTAACATGAATTTATCTGGTTGGATGCAATGGTTAAAAGATCTTGGAATCATTGGTGCATCCCTTGCCTTTATAGTTTTAACAGTTTTTTATTTTAGAATAGGATGGTTGGTGAAATGGATCGATAAAATACCGGCAATAAAAAAATACATTTGGCTTATTAATGAATTGGAAAAGACAGATACAACGCTGTTGCTGCGTTTGTTGTCTATATCATTGTTACGTTATTTAGTTTTTGCTACGCAATATTTTTTATTGTTTCACTTTTTTGGTGTTGAAGTAAATTGGTGGCAGGGATTTTGGGCAACAGCGATAGTTTTTTTTGTGATGGCTATTACCCCAACTATTGAGCTATTTGAAGTGGTTAAAAAAATGTATGTAACTAAGGAAATTTTCGCAATTTTTACAGTCAATACATTAGCGATCGGGTTTGTAACCACTACTATTTGGGTTATCAATTTAGTAATACCGGCAGCAATTGGCAGTTTATTAATACTTGGAATAAAATTTTTTAAAAAGGATGAAGCTTCGTAATTCATTATCGGCATTCGGTATTTGGTTGGTTTTTTTTACCGGGGAGGAAAAAGAAATAATACTGTCACCTGTTCCTAATAGCACAATAGGTACAAGTGATGAATTTTGCGGTATCACTAACAAGGCATTCCAGGCAGGGGAGCAGGTAACTTTTCATGTTTATTATTCAGTTGTAGGTACGTATATCCATGCGGGTACGGCTACTTTCACTGCTACGTTGGAAAATTTTGGAAATAGGCCGGTATACCATGTAGTGGGTGATGGAAAAACAAAGGCTTCTTATGACTGGATCTACAGGGTAAGAGATAAATATGAATCCTATATTGATACTGCAACCTTACAACCATTGAAATTCATTCGTAATGTCGATGAAGGTGGTTATAAGAATTATGAGTCAATCACCTTTAATCGTAATGCGAATACGGCTGTAACAAATAGTGGCGTATTTAAAGTTCCCGATTGCATACAGGATGTATTAAGCGCTATGTACTATGCCAGGAATGTTGACTTTGACAAATATAAATTTGATGACAAGATCCCTTTTAAGATGTTCTTGGATAATGAAGTATTTAATATGTATATCCGTTACCTGGGGAAAGAAACTATAAAAACACAATACGGAAAATTTAAAGCGATAAAATTCAAACCACTGTTATTAAAAGGAACCATATTTGAAGGTGGTGAAAAAATGACGGTATGGGTAAGTGATGATCCAAACCATGTAGTGCTTCGTGTAGAAAGTCCGATCGTAGTTGGCAAAGTAAAAATTGATATGATGGCTTACCGCAATCTTCGCTACCCGCTTACTTCAATGGTGAAATTGAGAGGGAATCAATGATGGGGTCAGATCTCTTCTAATTTGAAAAACTCCTTTGATCTTATTCCTCTTTCTGTTTGTTGAAGTGTGCAACATTCATGCACTGGGTCATGTTCAAAGAAAAGTATGTAATTATTTTCCAATGCTTCTTTCAGGAAAGATCTTTTTTCTGTCATTGAAATTAGAGGCTGCATATCGTAAGCCATTATATAAGGAATTGGAATATGACCTTGGGAAGGAAGAAGATCAGCCATGAAAACCACCGTCTTTTCATTGTAATTTATTTGCGGTAACATCATCCCGTTTGTGTGACCATCTACAAATCTGACTAAAATATTTTCTGAAAATGGCGTTGAAGAAATTAATGCTGGTGGATGAACAGTCCATTTTCCCTTTGTCTCTTGTGTATGTAACGGGTGATCAATAAATTTTAATTTTCCACTTTCTTCGATTGGTAAAATATTTTCTTTTAGAAAAGATGCTTTTTCTCTTTCGTTCGGCTGAGTGGCAGTAATCCAATGCCATTCATTACTCCAATAAGTTGCATTCGGAAAATTTGGTACCAGTTTATCCCGCTCTCTTTTTATAGAACCACCGCAATGATCGAAATGTAAATGGGTAAGGAACACATCTGTGATATCATCTTTGGTAAAACCATATTTTGACAATGACTTTTCCAATGTATCATCCCCATGCAAATGATAATGACTGAAAAACTTTGCATCTTGTTTATCGCCATTGCCATTATCAACAAGTATCAAACGATCGTCATCTTCGATCAATAGACAACGCAATGCCCAGTTGCATAAATTATTTTCATCAGCCGGGTTTATTTTATTCCAGATAGATTTTGGAACAACGCCAAACATAGCGCCGCCATCCAATTTAAAGTAACCTGTATTGATCGAATAAAGTTTCATAGTTGATAAGATAATTAGTGCTTCAACTCAGCCATTCTTTTTTCAAATGCAGGTTTTGCATATAACATTGCAAGCAATCCTAAAATAAAGAAACTCGCCAGCGCAACAATACTATTTCTCATACTTCCGCTTTGTTCTTCTATAAACCCAAAAAGAAAAATACCTATGACAAGCGCAATTTTTTCAGATACATCATAAAAACTAAAAAAGGAAGTAGTGTCTTTTGTTTCAGGTAATAATTTGCTGTAAGTGCTGCGACTCATACTTTGTATGCCACCCATGACCAGGCCAACAACAGCTGCCAGGATGTAAAAAGCAGTCTGCGATTGAATAAAATAGGCACATACACAAACGCCGATCCAAATTAAAAGCGATATCGTCAATACCCACCAATTGCCAATTCGTTTACTTAAACGACTCATCAGCATAGCTCCAACCATAGCTACTAATTGAATAATGATAATTGTCATTAAAAGTTTTGATTCATCTTCAGGTTTTGGAAAAATTTCTTTTTTTCCAAAACCTGCTGCCACCAGCATTACTGTTTGAACTCCCATGCTGTAAAGAAAGAAGCTGAATAAAAATCTTTTTAATGAAGGCATTAACTTAAGCTGCTGCCATACCAGTTTCAGTTCATTAAAACCACTGGAAAAAACATTCCTTTTTTCCTTTGTTGAATTACCGGGAGAACCTTTTGGTAAAACGCTGAATGGAATGTGAGCAAATCCAAACCACCAAAGACCTGATAATAAAAAAGACAGGCGGGCCCCAATTGTTTTATCTTCTTCATTTAGTCCAAACAATTCCGGCTTAAGTATAATGACAAAGCAAATGAGTTGTAATAAAACACTGCCGATATAACCAAATGAATAACCTTTTGCGCTGATGCGATCTTGGTCTTTGGGCGCAGCAATATCAGGCAGATAGGAATTATAAAATACATTGCCGCTCCAGAATCCCCATGCTGCAATAGCAAAGGCAATAATGCCATACTCAATATTGACATTATTATTAATATCCTTTGTGAACCAGAAAAGAGCCATGCAGGAGGCAGATCCTATGTAACAGAAAATCCGTAACCAGATTTTCTTATTACGCCGGTAATCCGCAATGGAACTAAGTATGGGAGATGAAAATGCAACGATCAAAAAAACAAATGCCAATGCATAATCCTGCAGCGCTGTATTAATAAATTTTCTGCCAAAGAAGCTTACGTATGATTTTTCATTCGGATCAGTTGCTGCTGTGATCGCAACATAGTAGGCAGGAAAAATAGTGGAAGTGATCACCAGGTTATAAACACTGTTCGCCCAATCGTACATCGCCCAGCCGTTCAGAACTTTTTTAGAAGCCGTTTGCATGCAGTTGATTTTTAGGTAAGCGAAAGATAGCGAGATTAATCTATTTCCATCACGCCACTTAGAATAATGGCAAGCAAAATGATCCCGGCAATGATCCGGTAAAATCCAAAAGCCCTGAAGCCATAGATCTTTAAATAATTGATGAAGAATTTTATGGCGATCATCGCAACTACGAAGGCAATGATATTACCGGCAATGAATGAAGCCATGTTCTCATTGCTTTGCCTGATGATCTCATAACCTTTCAATCCGCCGCTCCATTTTTTTAAAAAAATAGTATAACAACTTGCAGCAAGCATGGTCGGCACAGCAAGGAAAAATGAAAACTCAGCCGCAAGATGTCTTGTAAATTTTTGTTGCATACCACCAATAATGGAAGCAGCACTGCGACTTACACCAGGTATCATCGCCAGCACCTGCCAGCAGCCAACTAAAAATGCTTTTGGAAAAGTTACCTGGTCATCAGATTCAATTGTATGAACCTTAAATAAATTATCAATAAACAAAAGTATAATACCTCCCACCAACATAGCGATAGCAACAGTTGTCGGACTTTCCAATAGATCATCCACTTTATCTGAGAATAAATAACCAAGAATCAATGCAGGTAAGACGCCAACAGCCAATTTCGCATAAAACTGCCAGCGACGGAATTCAAAAAATTTTCTCCAATATAAAACAACAACAGCGAGGATGGCACCGAATTGAATAGATACCTCATACAATTTGGTGAACTCATCTTTATAAATACCGAGTAAATAGCTGGTAACGATCATATGACCTGTAGAAGAAATAGGAAGAAACTCGGTCAACCCTTCAACGACGGCAAGAATAACAGCGTCAACAATACTCATGATGAATGTGCAAATTTGAAAATGTGCAGATGTGCAAATGAAGGAAATCTGAAACTAATCAATGCCAATTTGCATATTGGCACTTTTGCACATTGGCAAATTAAGATTTTGGTTTTTTAAAAATTGCGTAGATCTCAATACCCAAACCGATTATAATTAATACAGGAGCCACACTGATCCTCAAAGTACTGTATACCTCATCATAATTAAATGTGTTAGGATCTTTGCTTCTGCCACCAACCATTAACAACATACCGACTGCAATTACCCCAACACCCAGCAACATCAGCCACATGTTTTGTTTGTCAAATAAACTTGATGTACTTGTTGTAGTTACCTGTTTCTTTTCGCTCATACCGGAAATTTAGGGCTGCAATATAGAGAAAAGTCAGTAAGTCAGAAAAGACGGTAAGTTAAAGCTGAATTATGACTTTGGTTTCAATACAATTCATCCAGTTTCATGCGCAGATATTTCAGTACACTGCGGTGGGTGCTGAAAACGGTAATGCAGATGCCAAGCACTATCAATACAAAACCCAGTAACAAAAGAGATTGAGTATCTCTTAATGCCCTGAAACCAGCAAAAAAGCTTTCGAGAGATATAACGAGCACATAAACGATTGCAGTTGCAATGATACCACTGATAGCCCCATTGATCACGGCCCGCATATCAAGCGGTTTGGCAATGTACCACCTGGTTGCTCCTACCATTTGCATGGTTTTTATCAGGAAGCGATTACTGAACATTGCCAGGCGAATTGTATTATCGATCAGGATAATAACTACCGCTGAGATCAATATCGCAGCGATCAATAAATAAATGCTCACCATCCTGAGATTGGAGCTCATTTTTTGAACAACAGCAGTCGGATATTTTACTTCATCAACTATTGGAAACTGAGAAATATCTGCTTTGATAGCAACAAGGCGGGCGGAGTCAAGAAAATCGGCTTTCAGTTTGAAATCAATACTTGGCGGCAACAGGCTATTATCAATGAATTCGGTAAAATCTTCACCACCGGTTTTTATCCATTCTTTCTTTGCTGTTTCCTTATCGGTGTATTTTATTTCTTTCACGTACGGTTGTGCCGCAATATAATTTTGCAACCGCTCTCTTGCCGTGTCCTTAATATTTTGTTTCAGGAATACCTGCACTTCCAAACTTTCTTTAAGACTAGTGATGATCTTGCGGCCATTGATAGTGATCAACCCGATAATTCCCATCAGGAATAATACAAGTGTAACACCAAGAATTGACATGAAATAAGATGGCTTGCCGCGTTTGATAGAAGCTCTTCCTGCTTTGACCATGAGTACTTTATTAGTTTTTTAAGGATTGGTCCGCCCGGATGAACAATAAAAACAATGTTGCATATATTGATCATCGTTCGGACGGGCAAAGTAACGGCTTTGTCCCCATATGTATCGGTCAAATCCGTAAATTTGTTGCTCTCTAACGATTAGTATCGAATGATATTTTTGAGAGGTGGAAAGAAATAATTTTTTTAAGTCTTCTTTCACATCTTTGTTCGGCTAATGTTGCGACGCTCCGTTTGGGTTCCTGTTCTCCTATCATCATATGTTGAATAGTAAACAAGGCGTTGAAGAGTGCGACGCAACAAAAGCTAAATAGTAGTAATGTAGCCGGGAACAAAAAAATAATAACACAATACATACAACTTATAACTAAGAATGGAATATAGATTCAGAGATATTGAAAAAAAATGGCAGGAGTGGTGGAATGAGAATAAGGTATATGAAGTATCTAACGATTCTGCTAAACCAAAATATTATGTGCTGGATATGTTCCCGTATCCGAGTGGTGCAGGTTTACATGTGGGACATCCATTGGGTTATATCGCATCCGATATTTATGCGCGGTTCAAACGACTAAAGGGTTTTAATGTATTGCACCCGATGGGCTATGATTCATTTGGTTTACCGGCCGAGCAATATGCGATCGAGCATGGAATACACCCTGCCGAATCCACCGGGAACAACATTAATAATTTCCGCAAGCAATTAGATAATGTCGGTTTTTGTTTTGACTGGAGTCGTGAAGTGAGAACCAGTGAACCGAATTTTTATAAATGGACTCAATGGATCTTTCTACAACTGTTCAATAGTTATTTCTGCCATACAGAGAAAAAAGCATTGCCTATCTCTAAACTTATTGCCAAGTATGAAACAAGGGGGGCTATGCCAAAGAATGGGCCACCAATACCGGGCAAACATTTTTCAGCAACGCAATGGAAAGGTTTTTCTGAAAAAGAGAAGTCGGATATTTTGATGAGAAGACGGTTGGCGTATTGCGGTTATGGCGAAGTGAACTGGTGCGAAGCATTAGGAACTGTTTTAGCAAATGATGAAGTAATAAATGGTGTGAGTGAAAGAGGCGGTCATCCTGTGGTGAAAAAAACATTACGCCAATGGTACCTGCGTATTACTGAATATGCTGATCGTTTGCTGGAAGGACTTCAAAAGGTTGACTTCAGCGAAAGCATGAAAGAGATGCAAAGCAACTGGATCGGAAAAAGTAGCGGAGCGGAAATAGATTTTGAGATCAAAAAGTCCCCTCTCAAACTCAGAGTTTATACTACCCGCCCCGATACAATTTTTGGTGTTGACTTTATGGTAATTGCTCCTGAATTGGAAATGGTGAATGAAATAAAGTCGAAAGAACAAACTATAGCCGTCGATGAATACCTGGCTTATGTAAAAAGCAGGAGCGAAAGAGAAAGGATGGCTGAGAAAAAGATTACGGGTGTGTTTACCGGTGCTTATGCGATCAATCCTTTTAATGGAAGAGAGATCCCGATCTGGATATCAGAATACGTTTTGGCGGGATATGGAACCGGTGCCATTATGGCTGTGCCTTGTGGTGATCAAAGAGATTTTTTATTTGCAAAGCATTTTAATATCCCTATTACTAATATTATTGGTTCTCATTATAATGGTGAGGAGGCTAATCCCACTAAAGATGCCATTCTTGAGAATTCAGATTTTATCAATGGCATGGTGATGAAAGATGCGATTGATATTGTGATTAAGAATATAGAAGAGAAGGGGATTGGTGTAAGAAAAGTGAATTATAAAATGCGTGATGCTGCCTTTAGTCGTCAGCGTTATTGGGGTGAACCATTTCCAATTGTTTGGAAGGATGGTATTGCAGATCCATTGAATGAATCAGAATTACCTGTTTTATTGCCGCATATGGACGATCTGAAGCCCGGACCGGATGGAGAGGGACCATTATCTAATTTAACTGAATGGAAAAATTATAAAAGCGGAACAAGAGAAGTAAATACAATGCCGGGATATGCAGGCAGTAGTTGGTATTTCCTTCGTTACATGGATCCGGATAATGATAAACAATTTTGTTCCCGTAAAGCATCTGACTATTGGGGACAGGTTGATTTGTATATCGGCGGCACAGAACATGCAGTTGGTCATTTATTATACAGCCGGATGTGGACGAAGTTTCTTTTTGATCTTGGATTGATCGGTCATGATGAGCCATATAAAAGATTGATGAACCAGGGGATGATACAAGGAAGTTCAAGATTTGTTTACAGGGTACATGGTTCAAATAAATTTGTTTCATATGGTTTAAAAGATCAATACTCAACCGATCAAATTCATGTCAATGTCAACATTGTCGATGGTGTTGAACTGGATACCGAGGAATTTAAAAAATGGAAAAGAGGAGAATTTGATGACGCAGAATTCATTTTAGAAGATGGAAAATATATCTGCGGAGTTGAAGTAGAAAAAATGAGTAAATCAAAATTCAACACTGTTAATCCTGATGATCTGGTAATGAAATATGGTGCAGATACTTTTCGCATGTACGAAATGTTCCTCGGTCCTGTTGAAATGAGCAAGCCATGGGACACAAAGGGAATTGAAGGCGTTCATCGCTTTCTTAAAAAATTATGGCGTTTGTTTTATGATGAACTAAAAGGAAAAGTCTGGAATGAAGAGAAAGCTACTGATGCTGAATTAAAAGTGCTACACAAAACAATCAAGAAGATAGAGGAAGATACAGAACGGTTTAGTTTCAATACAGGTGTCAGCACATTCATGATCTGTGTAAATGATCTCACCGATCTGAAATGTTATAAGAAAGAAGTGCTGGAGCAATTACTTGTTTTATTAGCTCCCTATGCACCGCATGTAAGTGAAGAGTTATGGAGTGTATTAGGTAACAGCGCAACCATACTTGATGCTTCCTTTCCCAAATGGAATGATAAGTATCTGAAAGAAACTTCAAAAGCATATCCTGTTGCTATCAATGGTAAAACGAGAACAGAATTGACATTAGCTCTTGATATCACGCAACAGCAGGTGGAGGAAATCGTAATGAAAGATGCGATCGTTACCAAATGGCTGGAAGGTAAACAGCCTAAGAAGATCATTTATGTTAAAAATAAAATGATCAACGTAGTTGTATAAAATAGGTTTAATTTAAAATTACCTTATGAAATACAGGTTTGTGATCATGATCTTTCTGTCAGCAGTGCTAATGTTATCCTGCAATAGCAAAAAGAAAGAAGCGGAGTCAAAATATAAAAATCATATTTTACTCGAATCGAAAGGATTTAAAATTAAAGAAGCTTTCCTGGCTTTTAATGACAGTACCAGGGTTGCAGATGATAACAATGTAACTATTGGCCAGCATGTAAACCTGATAATACTTATTGACAGCGGTTGGAATTCGGAAGATGGAAAGATATATCCGGGCGTTGGCCAAAAAGTGGAGACAAATGATGGCACTCATATTTTCGAAAAGACTGATCTTATGGAATCACATCCCGGTGGTATTCCTGCTGAAGACGGATCGAGAGCTACCGTACAGGCTGTAATAAATACAGCTGATAAAGAATATGATTATTTCCTTGTTTCTTTCCGTGTATGGGATAAAAAAAGTGAAAGTGAAATAACAGGATCGTACAAACTTCATGTCAAACTTTGACGGGATCGCTCATTATATTTTCTCAGGACCTTAATAATTTCAGCAGGTCCCGGTAATTTTTTTTAAATGGGATGGCCGTGATTTATTTCCATCGTAATTTCCGCCACTAAACTTAACATCAATGAAACGCCTGATACCAGCAGCAATTCTTACCTGCTTTTCTTTTATTTATGTTTCATCGCAAAGCCAATCATCTTATTTTCTTTCTAACCCCACACTTACTCCCGATGGGCAAACCGTCATCTTCGCTTATGAGGGTGATCTGTGGAAAGCAAATGTCAATGACGGTAATGCAACACGTCTTACTGCCATGCAGGGTTATGAAACCTCACCCCGGATTTCTCCAGATGGAAAATGGATCGCATTTACAGGAAGACAATATGGTAATGGCGATATTTATATAATGTCTGTTAATGGTGGTGATGTAAAGCAGATCACTTATCACAGCGGCAATGATGAAGTAACAAGCTGGAGCTGGGATTCAAGATCAATATATTTCAACAGCAACCGCATGGGACAAGTGGCGGGTTTTAAAGTAAGTGCAGATGGCGGTACACCACAACGTGTTTTTGGAAATTACTTTTTTCAGTATGATCATAATTTGATCGAGCATCCGACGAGTGGCGAAATATTTTTTAATGATACCTGGGAAAGCAGCAACCAGGCACAGCGTAAAAGATATAAAGGTCCTTTCAACCCGGATATTCAATCATATAATTTAAAAACAAAACAACATAAGAAATATACTGATTGGGAAGGAAAAGATTTTGGCGCAACCATTGATAAGGCTGGGAACATCTATTTTATTTCTGACGAAGCAAATGGTGAATACAATCTTTATGCATTAGATAATGGAAAGAAGAAAGAGCTGACAAAATTTTCTTCATCAATAAAAACTCCGCAGGTAAATGCCAATGGCGGAAAAGTTGTATTTGAAAAAGATTACCAGCTATGGCTTTATGATGTAAAATCTGATAAAGAAAGCAAATTGAATGTTTCGATCATCCGCAACAATGTTTTACCCAAAGAAAAAGATTTTGAAGTAAGAGGAAATATTGAAGACTTTGATGTTTCCGGAGACGGGAAAAAACTGGCTTTTGTATCAAGAGGTGAATTGTTTGTAAGTGATATTGAAGGAAAATTTATTCAACAAATAAACAAAGGCAATGCGGAACGTGTAGCTGAAATAAAATGGATGAGTGATAATAAAACGTTGTTGTTTAATGAAACGTCAGCTGATGGGTATTATAATTTATTTACTGTAAGAGCCGACAGCAACAGCACGCCAAAGCAGCTTACACATGACAAAAGAAATGACCGTAGCATTATTTTAAATAAGAAAAGAACACAGGCTGTATACCTAAGTGGCCGTGATGAAGTGCGGTTATTAGATCTGAAAACATTACAAAGCAAAATGATCGTGAAAGATGAGATATGGGCTCTTCAAAGCAGCGACCCGGGCTTTTCTCCGAATGATGATTATGTTTTATTTACTGCTAAAAGGAATTTTGAGGACGATATTCTTGTTTACAATATAAAGGAGAATAAAACAACTAACCTGACGAACACGGGTGTAACTGAGACAGGCCCGATATGGTCAGGAGATGGAAAATATATTTACTTCACATCGCAGCGTTTAAAGCCCTCTTATCCATTTGGAATGGCAAATGCAAGGGTTTATCGTTTGCCGTTGGAAAAATTAGATGAGCCATACCGGCTGGATAAATACAACGAACTTTTTAAAGAAGAGAAAAAAGACACGACGAAGAAGGCTGCGAATACAGATTCTTTAAAAGCAGTAGTAACGATAGATATGGACCTGATCATCGATAGAATGGAACAGATCAGTCCTTCGATCGGGGCGCAGTTCCTGCAGGCTGTTTACCAGAAAAGCGATAAGACAACTGTTTTATATACCAGCAATCATGGCGAAGGAAGAAATGCACTTTGGAAAACCGTGATCGAACCTTTTGAAGCAAATAAAACAGAGAAGATCGCAAACACAGATAATGCAGGTGGATTTGATATCGTGGAAGTAAGTGATAAGTTATATGTATTGTTTAATGGAAACATCAACAAGCTAAATCTTGATGGTAATAAAGTTGACCCTATCAGTATCAGTTATACATTCAGAAGAAATCTATCGGAAGAGTTTACACAAATGTTCTATGAAGCCTGGGCGCAAATGGAAGAGGGTTATTATGATGATAAATTTCATGGCCTGGATTGGGCAAAAACGAGAGATTATTACAAACAGTTCTTGCCCTATTTAAATAACCGTGCAGATCTGAGAATAATGCTCAACGATCTGCTGGGAGAATTGAATTCATCACACCAGGGCTTTGGCACATTTGGTACAGATGAAACTATTACCTTACAAAATCAAACAATGGAAACAGGGATCATTTTTGAAAATGATGATCCTTATAAAGTAAAATATATAGCCCGTCGTTCTGTTGCGGATAGAAAATCTATTGACATAAAGCCAGGTGATGTGCTGGTAAAAGTGAATGATGAACAAGTAGATAAAAAAATGGACAGGAATTATTACTTCACGGTTCCTTCCCGAGACAGGGAGTTAAGATTGACTTTTGATCGCAATGGGCAAATGGTGAATATAAAAATTCATCCACAGGCTACGCTGTTTACTAATCTTTATGATGAATGGATCGATAATAATCAGAAGAGAGTAGATGAAAAGGGAAAAGGTCGTATTGCTTACGGTTATATGAAGAATATGGGCCAACCTGAACTTGACCAATTCATCATTGACATGACGCAGGAGTTAAACAAGAAAGATGCGTTGATATTTGACCTTCGTTATAATACCGGTGGTAATGTGCACGATGAAGTATTGAAGTTTTTAAGTCAGCGCAGTTATTTGCAATGGAAGTATCGTGAAGGCCAGCTAACGCCTCAATCAAATTTTTCTCCAGCTGATAAACCGATCATCTTATTGACAAATGAACAATCATTAAGTGATGCAGAGATGACGTCGCAGGGTTTTAAAGCATTAAAGCTTGGAAAGATCGTTGGCAATGAAACGTATCACTGGATAATATTCACTAGTGGAATTGGATTGGTTGATGGTTCATCCGTTCGTATGCCGGCATGGGGCTGTTATACACTTGATGGAAAAGACCTGGAAAAAACAGGAGTGCATCCGGATATTCTGATCATCAATAGTTTTGATGACAAGCTAAATGGCAGAGACCCTCAACTTGACAAAGCGATCGAGGAAATTTTAAAACAACTGAAATAGAGATCAGGCTCTTTTCAATTTGCGCAGGCGATAGTGAACTTTCCTTTTGATGAAATCACTCAATTTATAACGTTTGAGTATTTCTTCTGGAATGTGTGAAGCTCCATTGATAAGACCAAGACAACCGGGTTGATTGCAATAGCATTGAAAAGGGCTTGCCATGTTCCACTCAGTAGATGGATAGAAGAAAGTGAACTCTTCTCCTTCTTCGATATCACGCAAAGCGGTTACTTCCATCTTTGTTGTATCAAAGAAACAATTGGGGTTACATCCATGATTAATGTATTGAAGGAAATAAGGATGCAACGCAATATGCGTTTTGTTTCCTGTTTGAACAGTTAAATAAGAAGGCTTGTCGGAAACAAAGGCTGCTCCCAATGGACTTATTTTATCGCCCTTTCTAAAACCCTTTAGTGCGAATAAAACTTGTTGTCCTGTTTCGCGATCCTTTCTTATTTCTGCAAATTGGTGATTAGCGACTATGTCATAGTCGTTGCTGGTTGCTGGGTTTACTTTCATAATTGGTTAGTAAGTATTTTAATAATAGAAAATAATGGTGAAATAAAATTATTCATTAAAAGATAATTATCCAATTAATTTATACACATATAATTTACTTTTTATAAAAAGATATAATAACGGTTGTTATTATTAGTGTAGATGGAGTGATCATTATCATCTATAAGTAGCAAGAAGTAATGAAGGATAAGAACAATTGATCTATGGATTGCGTTTTGTTAACCTGATAACAGCACTGCTTTCTTCCGTGCTTTTTAGCATTGCTTCATAACGCCTGTTATCAACTATAGCAAGCATATATGATGTGTTGGGAGGAATGGATCCGAGATTTTCAGCGACCATTACCAGTTCATTGGTTTCATTGAGTTCATTAACCGGTAATTTAATTGTATAGGCAGCGGCTGTAAGCCGGATATGTTGAAAGATTAGTTTGTTGTTTAGAAAAAGTGAGATCGAATCACCATCTATTTCTGCATTATCATAAAAACGAAGCTCAATTGAATCACCTGTGATCGGTATATCCGTAGCGATGACCTTTTCTCTTATTTTAAATTCTTCTTCGATGGTTTTTTTAACGGTCAGTTGTTTTTCAACTGTTTTCGGAGCTGGCAATACATTAACCGGTTCTGATCTTTCTGTCGGGAGATCTTTTACCTTGACCGTTTCTTTGTCTTCTATGGGTATGGTTCTTTCTTTTTGCTGAATTGTTTTTACAACAGGCACAATAACAGATGTTGAAGCGATCGAGGAAACGCTGTCGATATAGTAGGGGTCATTAGTACCAAGCGTATAGTTTTCGATAATAAAATCCCATTCATCAGGAAAAGAGGTTTCATTTGTTTTTTCAAGATGTACAGTTCCCTGAATCGATTCTTTTTTATTTTTTAAAGCGGCATTGCCATCTAACAGCATTTTATCGCTTCCCGGACAATTAAAGTCTGCAGACGATAGGTAAGGAATTTTTCCCGGACTGTTTACACTAAACTTTCCGGTCTTTTCTTCCAGCAATTGATCATCCCACCATACAGCTTCGTTTGTATTCGGATCAAAATATCCTTTGATGGAATAACGACGATAATTATTTTCTGATTCGTAATAGTAGGATGTACCTAGCAGGCTGTCACCTTTCTGAATTATTTTAAGCTCCGTCTTTTTTTTGTTGATCTTTCCCTTCCACACACCGGTTATCATTTGTGCGGAAGAATTTGTAAAACAACAAAGCAGGTAAGCTGTAATAAATAGAGTGAAGAATGACCTTTTTGTATAATGCATTTTCCAATGTCTCCGATCTGTAAAAACGAGTAAAAAAATCAATTATTTTGCTGGCATTCGAACTTTAAGAAGACTTTGTATACAAATGAACCAAATGAGGTTAATACTGTAGAAAACCTCCTTAGTTTTTTCCCATTGGTTTGAGGGGGGCTTTGTATTATTGGTGATATTCCCATGGAAAGACTGAGCAAGTAAGGCAACCGGCTAATAAGATGATGCCCGATGATAAAAAAACAGGTTTGGCAGTATTACGATCAAAGAAAACAATCACAAGCGCAACAAAGAATCCAAAGAGACCCAGTACTAGGTTGCATAAACCAAAAATAGTAAAGAAGGAATAGTTGATGATCCCACCATTAGATGCAAGCGAAATAATGATGGAGAAAACGATCTCTGATGATAATAATATCCACGTTACTCTACTCATACCGTATGGCTTGTTTTTTCAGCCTGTAATTCTTTTACATATTTTTCTTTTTCATCCCTGTAAAAAAGATTCATGGTTTCAAATGGAATGATGCGTCCATCTTTATGGACAATATGCACACAACTTTTTTTGATAGCTCTTATATCAAAATCGTATGCATCAATAAACCGCATGATGATTATACGAAACAGGTTTTCATAGCTCAATCCGGGAGCATGTATTTCGGGTAAACAACATAGCAATTGTTTGAAATTTTCTTCTACACGATCTACAGAAATGCCAGTGCTGAATATTTTTAATAGATGACTATGCAATTCTGCATCCTGTTCATATACGATCGTGTTGCGGCTATTGTTCAGTAAATGGGCAGGGTCAATATATCTTGTCATTGGAAATACTTTACCGGCAACTTTTAATGCATAACCCATAACCAAAGCATCGGGGTTACAGGGCACAGGAATGAGATCATTAGGTTGAAAAATACTAGTTTGGCTTAAAATCTTATCTCTGACATCAGTCATTGTTATACGATCTGTTGCAGGGTCAAAATTTTCATTTCTTCCTGCTACTTGTATTGGTTGAAAAGTTACACCACGAACACATCTTTGTTGAGTTGCAAATTCAATGATCTCACCGATCTCATCATCATTCAGATCCTTTTGCAGTGTTACAACTAATGTGGTAGAAAGATTGAACTTATTCAGGTTGTCGATTGCTTTGCGTCGTATATCAGTCAGATCTTCACCTCTCAATTGTTTTAATGCTGAGGGTTTAAAAGAATCAAACTGGAGATAAATTTCAAAATCTGGCATGTAAGATGCAAGTCTTTTGACAAACTCCTCATCTTTAGCAATGCGTATCCCGTTTGTATTCACCATCAGGTGGCGAATAGGTTTTTGTTTTGCAATATCAAGTATGGTAAAAAAATCTGGATGAACTGTCGGTTCACCACCACTAATCTGTACAACATCAGGTGATCCTTCGTTAGCAACAATTATATTCAGCATTCTTTCTACTTCTTCCACTGTCCTATGCCTGCCATAGTGTGGACTGCTCATCGCATAACAAGTGGGACATGTAAGATTGCAACGATCGGTTATTTCAATGATCGTTAAACAGCTGTGTTGTTCATGATCCTGGCAAAGACCGCAGTCATAAGGGCAGCCGTAATGTGTTTTCGTATTGAAATGCAAAGGCATTTCAGACGTTTTATTATAGTTACGGATATTCTTATAATATTCGACATCCGTAGCAATTAATACTTTTTGAAAACCATGATCAGGACAATTCTTTAACATATATACATTGTCATTTTCAAACACGATCTTAGCATCAACTCTCCGAAGACATTCAGGACAAAGGCTGAGTGTAAAATCATAATATGTATAAGGACGTTCAGGCATAAGAAGAATGAATTAGTTTTCGTGGTTGAAAGATATAAGGTGAATAATAGATCAAACCTGCCAAACAACTTAGCTGTATAGCAGACAAACCGAAGTTAAATGTATAATGAGGTTTAATAAAATCAATAAGGAAACGGAATAAAAGGTAACTGATCATAAAAATTTTGAATAAAGCTCCTGGCTGAAAAGACAGCCTTGAAGAAGCAAAATGGATGCTTATCCATAAAATGACCAGGAAAATAATTTCATATAAAACAACCGGGTGCCGCAATTTTCCATCACCAAGGTTCATTCCCGTAAAAAGATCCGTTTCATTACCATAAGTCTCCTCATAAATACCCATTGAGAAGCAGCCGATACGTCCGATGATCAATGCAAGCAGGAATGGATAAACAAACAGATCACCCGAAGCTTTTTTTTCATGGATAATTTTTTTCATGATCTCAACACCAGCAAGGCCACCCAATAGGCCACCAACCACAGTTTTATTCTGATAGAAATAAAGAATGATATTATCTGCTTTTGCGATCTGAGCTGGATCCTCTATACCACCCAGTAGCCTGCTGCCAATAAAAGCGCCAAATACGGCACCAATAAATATCCATGTACGATGAGATGAGTTAATGATGTCACCTTGTTTTTTTCTAAGCAAAAGAAAATACCTGAACCCGACAAAAAAAGCTGCCAGTTCTAAAACAGCATGCAACAAAATTTTTGCAGGGCCAATTTCTATGGTAACAGGAAAGTTCAAGTGTAAATTGTAAAAAGCAGAATGCTAGTAAGCAGCAAGGTCCTCATAAATCGGTTTTTAGAATTACAATTGATCCGTACTAATTAAATGAGATGCGTTATTTCTTCAAAAGTTTAAAAGCATGTGTCCATTGATTGCGAATAAAACCGGGAATACACCACAATATACATAAAGGTTCGATCGCTCTTGCTGCTTCCACCTTGCCCATATCTTCAGTTTCCCAGCCAAATGATGTGAGGATATCTGTAACAGTTTTTTTTGCTGCGTCATCATTGCCACAAATAAACATAGTTGGAATGCTGCCATTAAAATTTGGTTTATACATAAATGCATTCCCAACACAGCTAAATGCTTTCACTACTCTTGCATCGGGTAATATTTTTTGGATCTTTTCCATAAGTGATTCTTCCAATGTTGTAAAATAACGGATCACCCCGTTTTCTGGTGGTACTGCAGCAATGGGGTTAGTCGTATCAATAATTACTTTATTACTGAGATGTTCTTTACCCGCAAGGTTAATTGCATCTTCCACTACAAGCCCGCTGACGGCCAATACAATTATTTCTCCGAACTGTGCTGTTTCCTGGAATGAACCGAGTAAACCATTTTTATTTTCATTTTTCCATTTTACGACTTCTTCCTTACTGATATTTCTTGTGCCAAGCATTACCTTGTGTTCTTCATTTAAAAAACCTGTTGCTAATACTCGACCAACATTGCCACTTCCAATTATTCCGACTTTCATATGGATTATTTTAATGATGATATGAATTGTTGTCGCTGAACCCTTGGCTTCGCTCTGTGCAGGCTATGCGTCGCAACAATAGTTTAATAGAATTATGGTTGCCAGTTAAAAAAAATTAATTCGAATGATAAACTGCTGCAAATGTTTGTGCAAAATCCTCAAGCTTGGTTTTGCCAAGTTTATCGGGATGATGCTTCCAATAATCTTCGAACATGATGCCAGATTGCATGGCATGACCCATTTCAGTAAAATTTTTTGCCGCGTCTTCCGAAATCCCCATTTGTGTCATTCCACCCAAAGCCTGCTCATCACTAAAAGTTATCCATGGAAGTTCGGGTTTGCCAATAGCAACACCGATAGTTCTTGCAATATCACTTGTACTCCTTTCATCGCTGGCGATATAGCGAACCGTATGACCCTCGAAGTTGAGGTTCGACAATTCCTCGAATGCTACTTCGGCAACATCATTGGTATCAGCCAACACCATTTTGAAATTAGCGCCACCAAAATTTCCACCGATGATGTTCATGTTTTTAATCATTCCAACATTTCCCAGGAAGTTTGCAAAAAAATAAGCTGGACGCAGATGTTTGATGTTTGTATTTTTTAATTCATTCAATAACTGTTCTCCGCGATAAAGACCGACGACAGGCCCGCAGCCTTCGGGTAAATGGGCACCAATACTGCTTAGGTTAACAACATATCTAATATTGTTTGCTTTTAATGCTTCAGCATAATTTTTCTCAACCTCGGCTATGCTTGCCTTCAGATCATTTGTGTTGTAGTTGGGAGGGGACATCGTGTAAACAACTTCGGCACCAGCAAAAGCCTTTTTGAGAAATTCAACATCTTGTACTGAACCAATGGCGGCTTTGGCACCCAAATCCGTTAATGACCGGATGTTTTCTGCATTGCGACCGATCACTGTAACATCATGCCCGGCCTTTATTAATTTTTCAGCAAGAGGTTTTGAAATATGACCTGCTGCTCCGGTAATTACATATTTCATATTACAAGGTTTTGTGATTAATAATTTAGCTTTACAAAAATTACGAAAAAAAGTTCATGGCTAATCCCAATCTTGATAACAGTAAAGATTTTTTAACCCCAGCAGATAAAGAATTTGAGAATAATATCCGCCCGGCACATATTGCTGAATTCTCAGGCCAGGCACAGATCATTGAGAATTTGAAAATTTTTATCAAGGCTGCTAAGATCCGTGGCGAAGCATTGGATCATGTTTTATTTCATGGCCCGCCGGGTTTAGGTAAAACAACTTTATCAAGAATTGTGGCGAATGAAATGGGAGTAAAAATTAAAGAAACATCTGGGCCGGTGATCGAAAAACCCGGTGATCTTGCTGGTTTACTTACGAATCTTGAACCCAACGATGTTTTGTTTATTGATGAGATACACCGGTTGAGCACCGTGGTGGAAGAATATTTGTATGCGGCGATGGAAGATTTCAGAATTGATATCATGATCGACAGTGGCCCGAATGCAAGAAGTGTTCAAATTAATTTGAATCCATTTACACTGATCGGTGCTACAACAAGAAGCGGTTTGCTAACGGCTCCTTTGCTTTCACGCTTTGCTATTAAATCAAGATTGGAATATTATACTTCGGATATTTTAAATAAGATCATTCAACGTTCATCAACAATTTTGAATACATCCATTTCAAAAGACGCCATCGGTGAAATAAGCAGGCGAAGCCGCGGTACGCCCCGTATTGCTAATGGCTTATTGCGAAGAGTAAGAGATTTTGCACAGGTATTAAATGATGGTCAAATTGACCTTGGCATCACTCAACATGCATTAAAGGCTTTGAATGTAGATGAGCATGGCCTTGATGATATGGACAATCGTATTCTATCTACCATTATAGAAAAATTCAAAGGTGGTCCTGTTGGTATTACAACCATTGCCACAGCTGTTGGTGAAGAAGCGGGTACATTGGAAGAAGTATATGAACCATTCCTGATACAGGAGGGATTTATACAACGTACTCCAAGAGGAAGAGAAGTGACTGCCAAAGCTTATGAACACTTGGGAAAGATGAAACCGGGGAATACCGGAACATTATTCTCATAAAAAAAGGATCACAAGTTTCCTCATAATCCTTCTAAATCTTGTTAATCGTGGTTCTACTGCACTACCAGCCTGAACCCATTACCGTGAATATTCACGATCTCGATCTTTGGATCATCTTTTAAATATTTTCTAAGCTTTGCAATGTAAACATCCATACTGCGGCCATTAAAATAAGTGTCGCTGCCCCAGATCTTTTTTAATGCAGCTTCTCTTGGTAACAGGTCATTCAGATGCTCAGCCAGCATTTTCAATAACTCATTTTCCTTTGGAGATAATGTTTGTGTGATGCCACTATGTATCAATTGGCGAAGCTTCGGGTTAAAATGATAAGTGGAAAGATCAAATTCTTTGTTCTCTGCTTCTTTATTGATCTCCTCGTTACGTTTCAATATCGCTTTTATTTTTAAAAGCAATACTTCGCTGTCAAAAGGTTTGGTGATATAATCATCGGCGCCGAGTTTATAGCCCTGTATCACATCTTCCTTCATTGTTTTGGCACTGAGGAAGAACAAAGGAATATCCGGATCAACATCTCTTATTTCTTCTGCCAGTGTAAAGCCATCCATATTTGGCATCATTACATCCAGCAAACAGATATCAAATTTTTCACGTTGAAATGCAGCAAGACCAAGACGGCCATCTCTTTCAAGCGTTACTTCATAGTCATTCAATTCAAGATAATTTTTAAGAACAGTTCCGAGGTTCTGATCATCTTCGCACAACAAAATTTTAGGTTTCTTTCCGTCCATGACTTTCGTTTTGAGTTATTAGTATTTGCAAATAAAGATAAAGCAATTCCGGGGTTAAAGGATCGGCGTTCAATATTTTGTTAAATCGTATGAAAGCAATGGACAGATGAACCATTTAACTCCGTTATTTTTGTTGTTTAATTCATTTTATGGCAATGCATCTTACTCCCGATAATCGGTTAAAAAAATTAGTTGTTATTGGTGACAGGGTATTGATAAAACCTACCAGGCCTGACGAACGTACAGCTAGCGGTCTTTATTTGCCACCTGGTGTACAGGAAAAAGAAAAAGTGCAACAAGGATATGTTATTAAAACTGGTCCGGGTTATGCAATACCAATGCCTGTTGATGATGAACCATGGAAGCAGGACGATGACCAGGTAAAATATGTACCGCTACAGGTAAAAGAAGGTGACCTTGCAATATTCTTATTGAGCGGTGCTACTGAAGTGATGTATGAGAAAGAAAAATATTTTATAGTACCTCAAAGCGCCATATTGATGCTGGAAAGAGAGGAGGATCTATGAAAAAAATATTTTCAATACTGATCTTATTTTTTGTTTGTTTTCAAAATATTCAAGCACAAAAAGGGATTGATTCTCTTATACAGGCAGAAAAAAATTTTGCAGCCTATTCAGTTTCTAACAGTACAAAAGAAGCATTTCTTAAATTTCTTGACAGCGCAGGAATCATTTTCGATAACGGGAAGCCTGCAAATGGGATCATGACATGGAAAAAAAGAGAGAAAGGACCAGGTGTTTTGAACTGGCATCCTCAATTTGCAGAGATATCCGGATCAGGAGATTTTGGTTATACAACAGGGCCATGGACCTTTCAAAATTCTTCAAATGATACTGTGATCGCAAGAGGTCAGTATACAACCGTTTGGCAGATCAATAGAAATGGTGAATGGAAGTTTTTAGTTGACCTTGGGATAGTTAATACACCTCGGGGTTTGCCAACAGAAGTAAAAAAGATAGATGTCGCAAAACGATCTTCTGCAGGTGTCACACAACATGACTCACCGGTTGTTGCTGAAAATAATTTTCTTACAGCTGTTTCAAAAGATAAATCAAAAGCGTATAAAAAATATTTATCCTCCAAAAGTATTTTGAATCGCAACGGATATTTGCCTGCAACTAGTTCTGCCGATCAGCGAAAACTACTTGATATGACAACATCATCCATTCAATACAAATTAGATGGAGCGGGGATGTCGCCAGGTATGGATCTTGGTTATGCATATGGAACGACAACTATTAATGGTAAAACAGATAATTATTTACGAATATGGAGGTGGGAGAAAGATGAATGGAAGATCGCTTTGGAAGTATTGAGGTATTGATCTTTTAGTTTCGGTTAACAAAACTCTTCTGTAATTTCCTTTTTCAATTTTACAGCATGGCAGACAAATTAAAATTCTCAGAAACAATAAAAGCAGGGTATAGTTTTAAAGGAGAATCTTACAAGATAGGTTGCGGTGTTTTAGACGGAGAAGTTATTAGTGATGCAGCCGTTTTACTACCATTAAGAACAATGAATCGCCATGGATTGATCGCTGGTGCAACTGGTACAGGTAAAACAAAAACATTACAAGTGCTAAGTGAAATTTTAAGTGATGCAAGTGTGCCTGTTGTAATGATGGATATCAAAGGTGACCTTAGCGGCATTGCTGCTGCTGGACTTGTGAATGATAAAATAACGGAAAGAGTACAGAAATTAAGTGTTGAGTTCAAGCCAACTGCTTATCCGACCGAACTACTTACATTAAGCAATCAAAAAGGAACAAGACTCAGGGCAACAGTAAGTGAGTTTGGACCAGTGTTGCTTTCAAAAATTTTAGGATTAAATGATACACAAGGCGGCTTTGTTGCTATGATCTTTAAATATTGTGACGATAGCAAGCTTCCTTTACTGGATCTGAAAGATTTTATAAAAGTATTGCAATATGTAAGCGATGAAGGAAAAGCTGAATTGGAAAAAACATATGGAAAGATTTCTACCACATCTACAGGAACTATTTTAAGAAAAGTAATAGAACTTCAACAACAAGGAGCCGATATATTTTTTGGTGAAACAAGTTTTGATGTAGAAGACCTGTTACGGATAAGTGATGATGGCCGTGGAATGATCTCGGTTGTTCGTGTTACTGATTTGCAGGACAGGCCAAAACTTTTTTCAACCTTCATGTTGCAATTGCTTGCTGAGTTGTATGCAACCTGCCCGGAAGAAGGTGACCTGGATAAACCAAAACTGGTAATGTTCATTGATGAAGCTCATCTTATTTTCCAGGAAGCAAGTCCTGCTTTGTTACAACAAATTGAAACGATCATAAAACTGATCCGTTCAAAAGGAATTGGTATTTTCTTTTGTACGCAAAATCCAATGGATGTTCCGGCTTCTGTGCTTGCACAATTAGGATTAAAAGTGCAGCATGCTTTAAGGGCATTTACTGCCGCTGATAGAAAAGTAATTAAACAAACTGCAGAAAATTATCCTGAAACAGAATTTTATAAAACAGATGATCTGATAACACAGCTTGGAATTGGTGAAGCATTGGTAACAATGCTCAATGAAAAAGGTATTCCAACGCCTCTTGTTCATTGTATGCTTCGACCTCCGCAAAGCAGGATGGATGTTTTAACTGATGCAGAAATTGATGGATTGATAAGCAGATCAAAGATCGCAGCGAAGTATAATAAGATAGTGGATAGTGAAAGTGCTTATGAAATATTAACTCAGAAATTAAATGAAGCAGCTAAGGAAGATGAACAAATAAAACAAAGAAAAGTAGAGGCGAAGACAGAAAGAAGGTCAACAAAAGAAGACAAAGGAATTTTCGATGACCCCATCGTGAAAAGTATGACTCGTACTGCTGGTAACGAAATTGTAAGAGGTTTATTAGGTGTATTAGGACTTGGGGGCAGAAGTCGTCGCGGACGTTCTTTATTTTAATCTAACCCAACCGGCATTATCCACTTCTAATTTATTTTCAGCCTGGAGAAACTCGATCACTTTCCAGGCTTTTTCCTTTTTTATTGCGCCAAGTTGATCCATTAATTCTTTTGAAGGCAAAGGCTGTGGTGCTAAAACAGTTTGTATACGATTACTGATCTTTTCAAATTCTTTTTCGTCGATATGAACTTTTTTCTGGCGCAGACAATTATCACATACTTTGCAATTATGTAATTTATTATCTCCAAAATAACTGCCGATCATTTTACTGCGGCAGGTTACATGCTCCTGCACATATTGAACGATATTTTTTACTCTTGCTATAAATTTTTCTTTCCGCTTATGATACAGATCCATATTGATAGAAAGATCTTCCACTTTTACACGATTGCGTGGAAAATAAAGTTGCGGGGAATCTTTCTGCGGTTCGTAATGTATAATACCAAACCGATCTAGCTGCGAAAGATCTTTTTTTATTTCTTCAACATCCTTTTTCAATAATCGAATTAAAACTATTTCAGAAATAGAAGTGGGGAAGTCAAAAATTCCTTCATAACCACGAAGCAGGGCTTTGATGGCAGGTTCCAGTTCAGGATGAGATGTTTCAAAATCATACAATGCTTGCTTTGTCGTGGTAAATTTAATTTTTGATGGAAGAAAGACTTGCTCATTCAGCGAAAGCCAGTTATCCTGCTCCAATGCTTTCAATGAGTAAATAGCCGTGTGAGTATTTAGCTTAAATTTTTTTACAAAATCATTGATGTCAAAATCAAAATAATTTCCTTCGCCGGTACCGGCAGGGATTTGTAAATAATTTGCTACCGATTGATAAACATTTTTCATATCATCCAATGATGGATAGCGGATCGCAGCTAATCCTTCTAATTCGGTAATATCATTATCATCATAAAGTAAGACCGCAAATGATTTTTCGCCATCTCTTCCTGCGCGGCCCGCTTCCTGGTAATAATTTTCAAGGCAATCGGGAACATCTGCATGAATAACAGAACGAACATCAGGTTTGTCAATTCCCATTCCGAATGCATTGGTGCAAACAATAACCCTTGTTTTATTTTTTATCCAATTTTCCTGGCGTTTGTTTCTTTCTTCTTGTGGCAAACCAGCATGATAGAAATCAGCAATGATATTTTGGAGTTGCAGCAATTCAGCTATTTCTTTTGTTCGTTTCCTGCTCTTACAATAAACAATTGCACTGCCCTGAACTTTATTTAATATTTCAATTACTTTATTGATCTTGGAATCGACCTTAAAAACACTATATGAAAGATTTTTTCTTTCAAAAGATTGACGAAAAATATTTTTTTCTTTGAACTGAAGCTTCTCACAAATGTCATCCAGTACTTCTTTTGTTGCGGATGCAGTCAATGCAATTACAGGAACATCTTTTAATTCTTCTCTTAAAGCTGCAATGCGTAAATAAGGCGGACGGAAATCATAACCCCATTGAGAGATGCAATGCGCTTCGTCTACTGCAACCAGATTGATGTTCATCCCGGGCAAGTATTCTTTGAACAAATTTGTTTCAAGTCTTTCCGGAGAAACGTATAAAAATTTACAATTGCTGTTTGTTGCAACTTTTAATGTGTTTATAACTTCCGTACGGGTCATGCCAGAGAAGATGGCAAATGCAGTAATGTTTTTCCTGCGGAGATTCTCTACCTGGTCTTTCATTAATGCGATCAATGGAGAAATAACAAGACATAATCCTTCTTTGGCTAGAGCAGGAACCTGGTAACATAAAGATTTGCCGCCGCCTGTTGGCATTAATGCAAGAGTATCCTTCCCCTTAAGAACAGAATTGATGACATCTTCCTGCAAAGGCCTGAATGCATCATACCCCCAATAATCTTTTAGTATTTTATGAATATCAGCCAACATCATAAAGTTGAACCTGCCTACCCGCAGGCAGGCGATGAAGTTAGGAAAAGAAAAATTCTGGCTATAGCGTCAACCTTATTCAACTTTCTTAACAAATAGCCTTACAGAATTTATCGCAAGCACCACATCACTCAATCCCATAACTAATGCACCGAATGTTGGAGTAAGAAAACCAAACGCAGCAACGGGAATGGCAACAATATTATATGCAAATGCCCAGAAAAGATTTTGTTTGATGGTTACATAAGTTGCTTTGCCAAGGCCGAGAGCCATTGGCATTTTTTTCAAACCCTGGCTCATTAACACCACTTGTGCACTTTGTACAGCAACCTGTGAAGCCTCACTCATTGAAATACCAATGGTTGCTTTTGCCAATGCGGGTGCATCATTAATGCCGTCACCCACCATTGCGGTAGGTGTTGCCGCATTCAGTTCCGCTATTTTTTGCAATTTTTGTTCAGGAGTTTGTTCTGCGATCACAACGTCAATATTTAACTGTGCAGCCAAAGCCTCACATTTTGCACGACGGTCACCACTTAATAAAATTGTTTTAATATTTTTACTATGCAAATAATCGATCACAGATTTAGCTTCAGGACGGATCTCATCTTTTACATCGATCCAGCCAAGCAACTGATTGTTTTTTACGATATAAATATTATGATCGTCTTCTTTTGTAAATTCTCTTGCCACATTAAATGAACCGGCCCAATATTCATTTCCTTCTTTATCGCTTGCTTTCATTCCAAGCCCTTTTATTTCTTCTATTTTATTCCAGCGTATTTCATCTTTGACCTTCCAATTTTCAGTTATACTTTTTGCTATTGGATGATTCGAATACTTTTCAAGACTGTATGCAATTTTTTTAAATTCAGACTCATCTTCAACTAAAAACTTAAAACCAGAAACTACAAACTTCCCGGTAGTCAATGTTCCTGTCTTATCAAATACAACCTGCGTTATGTTTTTAAACATTTCAAGACTTGTAGAATTGCGAAAAAGAATTCCATTCTTCGCAGCACGACCCAGGCCAACGGCAATGGCCGCAGGAGTAGCAAGTCCCATGGCACAAGGACAAGCGATAACCAGTACAGCGATACTGCGCATCAGAGCAGGAGTGAACTGACTTAATAGGATCCAGTTTACAATAAGAGTCACTACAGCAATGCCAATAACAATCGGAACAAATATGGCACTGATCTTATCTGCTAATTGCTGCACCGGGGGTTTTTCTCCCTGTGCTTGCTTTACCATATTAATAATGCCTGCAAGAATAGTATCATCGCCAACGGCTGTTACTTGTGCTTTAATAGTTCCATCGGAGATAACACTACCACCTATAAGTTTATCTTTTGCATATTTATGAACCGGACTGCTTTCACCGGTTACGATCGCTTCATTCACATGAGCTTCACCCCAAAGAATTTTACAGTCAATAGGAACCTGCTCACCGCTTTTAATTAGAATGAGATCACCAACTCTTAGTTGAGTATTTTCAACTGGAAATATTTGTTCCTGGTGTTTATCATCAAAAGCAATCATGTTGGCCATCAGCTTTTGCGACTTCACCAGCTTCCTTAATTCTCTTTGTGTGGATTGAATAGAAGCGTCTTCTAAATAATTACCAAGAAAAACTAGAGTAATAATTGTTACTGTTGTTTCATAGAACATAAAATTTCCCGCCTGACCTGTTAATGTTCCATATAAACTGTAAACAAAGGCAGCAGTTGATCCAAGAGCAACCAGCACATTCATGTTTGGCAAACCGTTGCGTAAACTTTTCCATGCACTTCTGCCAAAGAAATCCATACCAACTACATAAACAGGTATTGTTAGTGCCAATTGTAACCAGGGATTAGCGATCCAATGCATACGCATTCCGAAGATCATGTGTACCACAAAGACAAGTGCAAAAGGAAGGCAAAAGAAAAAACGATGAAGATGTGTTGAAAGAAAAGTTCTTTTCTTTTCAGCTACTTGTTGTTGATTGGCTACATGGTAGCCAAGATCACTGAGTCCTTTTATAAGTTTTGGTGTTGCGGGACCACCATTCATTTCAAAACTTACATCACCACTTACTGAATTCACTTTCACATTTTTCATTCCCTGTTTTTCCAGGTACTTATGAATTGTAAGTGCACAGCTGCTACAATCCATTCCTTCTACTTTCCATTGTACATTTTCCATAGTAACTCCTTTTCTACTTGTTGCAAATTCTGTTGCAAAAATACGAATAAAAGGAAGGCAAAGCTAATTAAGTAATTAATGATCTTATACACCGGGTTGCAAAAGCACAAATATCTTTGCCCAGTGAAATTTACTTTTGAATTATCTAGTATAAAAGATGCAGCTGCCCAGTTTTGGAAGGTAATCGATGATAAAAAGGTTATCGCTTTTCATGGGAATATGGGCGCCGGCAAAACCACTTTTATCCATGCGCTTTGCGAGGCAAAAGGCGTAAAAGATGTTGTAGGCAGCCCCACTTTTTCAATTATTAATGAGTATTACTTTCCTTCCGGCAAGATCTTTCATATTGACCTATACAGGTTGAAAGATGTGGAAGAGGCAATAAGAGCAGGGGTTGAGGATTGTCTTTACAGTGATCATATTTGTTTTGTCGAATGGCCCGAAAAAGCTCCCGGCCTGTTTCCAATTAATACAGCTCATGTGTTTATTGAAGTTGAAGATTCAGAGACCCGCCACCTTACTATACAGGATAAATAGTTATTTTTGATTCCCGTCAAGCTGCTACTATTTAGCAACGGTTGCGTCGCACTCTTCAACTGTACCAATTCTGCTGAGCAGAATTACCGGACGTACAAGTGAGTGACACAACAGAAGCCGAATAGAATTAATAAAGCTTGTAACAAAAAAATAGTTTCGGCAACCAACAACCAGCTAATGAGCCAGCAAAGACCAAAGATCAGCACATCGTTCAGCTACGAAACATTGGAAGAAACGCTGGATATAAAACCCAAAGGTGCAAGGTTACAGATCGGCATCCCGAAAGAAATTGCTTTCCAGGAAAATCGCATTGCATTAACACCGGATGCTGTGAGTGTGTTAGTGAGTAACGGGCATGAAGTAACGATCGAACATAACGCAGGTGAAGCTGCACATTTCCGTGATAAAGATTATAGTGAAGCAGGTGCAAAGATCGTTTATGATCGTGCTGAAGTTTTTAAAGCGCCTATACTTGTTAAGAGTGCACCGGTGATCGATGAGGACATTCCTTTGTTACAACTCAACCAGGTAATTATTTCTCCAATTCATCTTTCGATACTGAAGGCAGACCTATTGCAAAGGATGATGGATAAAAGGATCACGGCAATTTCATTTGAGAATTTGCGTGATGATAGCGGTACCTACCCGATCGTTCACAGCATGAGTGAGATAGCAGGAAGCGCCGTAATGCTGATCGCCGCACAATACTTGGGTTCGGCAAATCATGGCAAAGTAGTTTTGCTCGGTGGTATTTCAGGCATTGCTCCAACTAAAGTAATTGTAATTGGTGCCGGTATTGTGGGTGAGTATGCCGTAAGAGCAGCCCTGGCTTTAGGTGCATCTGTAAAAGTTTTTGACAATAATGTGTATCGTTTAAAAAGATTGCAAAATAATGTTGGGCATCGTTTGTGGACCTCAGTTATAGAACCACGGATGTTGTCAAAGCAATTAAAAACTTGTGAGGTAGCTGTTGGTGCATTAGGAAGTGAAACAGGAAGAACGCCAATGGTAGTGACAGAAGAAATGGTAAGTAACATGCGACCGGGTTCTGTTGTCATTGATGTTAGCATAGATCGCGGTGGATGTTTTGAGACCTCAGAAATAACCAGTCATGAACACCCGGTGTTTTTAAAATACGGTGTCATTCATTATTGCGTTCCGAATATTCCTTCTGGCTTTGCCCGTACAGCATCTCAAGCTATCAGTAATGTGCTGATGCCATTATTAATGGAAGCTGGTGATGAAGGTGGTTTTGAAAACCTGGTTTGGCATCATATACATCTTCGTGGTGGTATCTATCTTTTCAAGGGTGCACTGACCAATTTCTATCTAAGTCAACGTTTTGATCTTAAGTATACTGATTTGAATTTATTGATCGCAAGTCAGCGATAGATCTCCGAATATGTCAAAACCTTTTCTCGAAAAATTCAGAAGGATCACTTCCAGCGGATTTTATTTACCACAGGTAGATGGATTGAGATTTGTTGCCATATTCATGGTAGTATGTATTGCGCATATTCCGAATTTCATCAATCAGAAGATATTTAGTGGCAATTTTGTTACTGGTTATTGGTGGCAGTTTAGTTTGGATGGGGTGTTTGGCGTGCAATTCTTTTTTATCATCAGCGGTTTTGTGTTGGGACATCATTTTGCAAAAAAATACATACACAACAATGAGAAAGCTGATTTAAAAAATTATTACCTGCGCAGACTGACAAGGATGGAACCTCCATATTTACTGGCACTAATTATTTTCTTTATTGCGCTTGTGTTTATAATAAAGAAATATGAGTTCGCTGAATTACTCCCTCATTTTATAGCATCTTTTTTCTATGTTCATAATGAAATTTTTCATCAAAATTCTTATGTGATGCCGGTTGCCTGGACGCTTGAGATAGAAATACAATTTTATTTACTTGCTCCCTTATTGGGGTTGTTATATCATTTAAAAAAGAGAGAACTACGATGGGGGATCTTTCTTATCTTAATTATAGCAAGTTCATGTTACTGGTTTAACGTATGGTCCGGTGTGCATGTATTTAAGTTTCTTCATTATTTTTTATGTGGTATGCTTATGGCCGATCTTTACGTGGAGAAAATAAAGTTTCCAGGGCCATCATGGGTAGGGCTTATGATCGGAATCGCCAGCGTTATTTTAATTCCCTTCATAATAGGGCTCTATTCCACAAACGGATATATTCTAAAAAACCTGCTGATGGTATTATTATTTTATACAGTGCTGACAAACAAGTGGCTGATTAAAATTTTTTCTTTTGCTCCCCTTGCAATTATTGGCGGTATGTGTTATAGCATTTATCTCATTCATGAGCAAGTTATCTCTGCGACAGGGCGATTATTAAAGTTCATAGAAATAAAAAGCCCTGCTATTTCTTTTATTCTATCGTATCTATTGATTTTACTGAGTGTGTTGATTGTCTCTACTATGTATTATAAGTTCATAGAACAACCCTGCATGAAAAGAAACTGGTGGCGAAATTTAGTCTTGCGAAAATAGTTCACCTTCTTCACAATTTTTTGGTCCATTTTAAATTGAAATCCAGGGATTTGGGGAAGTTTTTTTGGTATTGGTTAATTAAACGTTTGTTTAAATCAAACATTTGTTTAACTTCGCCCCTCAATTTTAAAAAGCCATTATGGAATACAACGATAAGCAGGTACAGATAATGGAAACAGCAGAAATCCTTTTTGCTGAAAAAGGTTTCAATGGCACTTCCGTTCGCGATATAGCCGAGAAGGCTAACGTGAATCTTGCCATGGTTTCTTATTATTTCGGTTCTAAGGATAAGCTGCTGGAAGCTTTATTCGGTTATCGCGGAGAATATTTTAAGCTCAAGCTGGAAACCATAATTGAGAACAATGAACTTAGTTCATTGGAGAAAATGAATATCCTGATCGATCATTACATTGATAAGATGATGCAGCAACAATGTTTTTCCCGAATCATGGTAAGGGAGCAGGTGTTGAATCATACAGGAATTACAGCAGAACTTATTTTCCAGATGAAGAAAAGAAACCAGGAACTGATCTCAAAGCTTATCCACCAGGGACAGAAGAAAGGGGAGTTTAAAAAAAATATTGATATACCACTAATGATGGCAACGCTGATCGGTACGGCCAATAACCTTGTGGCTACTCAATTTTACTACCGGGAGCTCAATGATCTTCAATCCATGAGTGAGGAAGAATTTCAAAAACACTTAAAAAAGAAATTAAGTCAACATTTAAAAAAATTATTTAAAGCAATACTTACCAATGAAGAATAAACTAAAATCATTGCTGATCATTTTTTCTTTGTTTTCATTGCAAATGACAGCACAGGAAAAAAAGACATTAAGTCTTAATGAAGCGATCGACCTGGGCCTTCAAAACAGCAAGCTATTAAAAATTAACCAGGCAAAAATTGAAGAGGCAACGGCTGCTACAAAGGAAGCAGTTGAAAAAAGATTGCCTGATGCTAAAGCGTCTGCTTCTTATTTGCGGGTGAACGCTGTAAATGTCGATCTTAAAACAAAAAGTAATAGCGGCGGTGGCGGTACTACACCTCCGGTTGAACAACCGAAAGTGTCACAGGCATTATATGGATTAATGAATGTTTCCTTGCCAATTTATACTGGTGGAAAGATCCGTTATGGCATTGAGTCTTCGAAATTTCTTGAGAAAGCCACCTTGCTTGA
>DATHDP010000136.1:0-38731 GCA_035318985.1 Chitinophagaceae bacterium | reverse complement strand
AAGCAGGTGAGAATCTTGGTTTTCTTCCTGGTGATCTGAAAGAAAAGATCGATCCATATCTGCGTCCATTATATGATGCATTGGATGATATGATACCTGCTGACAAGCTCGGTTATTATATGAGCACGAGAACAATTGAGATCGCTCCACTTGCTTATATGCGTGGTCGTACGCTTGATAATGCCTTCATCATTTTGGATGAAGCGCAAAACTCTACTGATCTGCAATTAAAAATGTTCCTGACTCGTATTGGCGCTAATGCAAAAGCGATCATCACCGGTGATATCACACAGGTTGATTTGCCAAGAAACCAACGCAGCGGTTTACAAAAAGCTTCCCGCATTTTGAAAAATATTGATGGCATCGCTCATATTGAATTGGATGAAGATGATGTGGTGCGCCACCGTTTAGTGAAATCAATTTTGAGAGCTTACGATAAAGAAAGAAAAGAAGAAGAGAATCGTGGTGAGATAAAATAAGATTGTGTAGCAAGCTGTAGTAATTCTATTCTGCGTCTGTTGCGTCGCACTCTTGTACTTAAACAATTTTATTCGGCTTACTAACCTATACATCCCTTTCCTTTTGGAGAGGGATCTTTGTTTAATATCTATAACAGCCAAACTGACGACTTAAAGGTTTTTAGTACATTGCATCAATGAAAAAACTGATCCAACTTACGCCTCTATTGATCTTGCTTTTATCCGCTTGTAATGATTCAACCAAAGATGAAGAAATAAAACCAGCTAATGGAATGGATGCTGCCAGCAAATTTCTTCGTGCTGCATTGGATGGCGATTATAAAAAAGCAAGAACTTACTTAGTCAAAGATTCCACTAATCACCAGATGATCGACATTTACGAAAAGGACTACAATAATAACCTTCCGCCTGATGATAAAAAAGCATATAAAACAGCCAGCATCCGTTTTCTAAAAGATACACATGAGGTAAATGATTCCACAACAATAATACATTATTCAAATTCGTATAAAAACAAACCAGACTCTTTAAAAATAATCAGGATAAACGGCGAGTGGTTTGTTGATCTGAATTTTACATTTCAACCAAAAGATTCAATTCCGAAATGATCAAAAACTTTTTGATAGTTGGATTGGGTGGCGCTGTAGGAAGCATGTTGCGTTATGCAGTGCAAAAATTTTTCCAGGTACAAACCGCTGCTACATTTCCAACAGGGACTTTGCTGGTAAACATTGCAGGTTGCTTTTTGATCGGCATTTTATGGAGTTTGGTTAGCCGCTCACTTACATGGAACGATGAAATGAAATTATTATTAATGACTGGCTTTTGCGGCGGATTCACAACTTTTTCTGCATTTACACTGGAAGGAATTGGTTTATTAAAAGAAAACAGGACCGTTTTATTTGTTATTTACTTAACCGCCAGTGTACTTGGCGGGCTACTGGCAACATTTATTGGTATTCGCATCGCTAAATAATTTTTATATGCTTACTGTCCTTCATCCATGGCATGGCGCCCATTATGGTGAGAATGCACCATTAGCTGTAAACGCAGTTATTGAAATTTCACAAGGAAGTCGTGCAAAATATGAGGTGGATAAACCGACTGGTCTTTTAAAACTCGACCGGGTTATTTATTCATCCTTTCATTATCCCATCAATTATGGTTTTATTCCGCAAACACTTGGACAGGATGGCGATCCGCTTGATATTCTCGTATTCTGTTCGCAACCTATACAACCGCTTTGTCTTGTTGAAGCAAATGTGATCGGAAATATGCAAATGATCGACCAGGGGCAGGTAGATGATAAGATCATTGCTGTGGCAGCAAAAGATCCATCGGTTAATCATATAAAATCTGTAAAAGAATTGCCGCCACATATTATTGCTGAGCTCAGGAACTTTTTCGAACAATACAAAGTGCTGGAAAATAAAAAAGTTATTATTGACAATTTCCAGGATAAAGAAACGGCAATCAAAGTAATTGACGATGCAATTGCTTTTTACAAGCTAAATTATAAAGATAAAAGTGGTCAATAGCTTTATATGCAATCACTCAATCAAAATACCATACAACAGAAAATGACAGTTCAAATCATTCTAACCGTATTGATAATCGGCCTTGCTGCTGGCATGCTCAGCGGTTTGGTGGGTGTTGGCGGAGGAATTATCATGGTTCCCGCATTGATATTTTTCCTGAATTATAATCAACACCAGGCACAGGGAACATCGTTAGGTGTACTTACATTACCAGTAGTGATAATTGCATCACTATACTATTATCACCAGTGTAAAAAAATGGGAACGCCGATGGATCTGAAAGTTATAGGTTTGTTGGCGGTTGGCTTTGTTGGAGGCGCTTACTTCGGTAGCAAGCTCGCAATTTCATTACCGACAGATACTCTTAAGAAAATTTTTGCAATCATACTTTTTTACACTGCTATAAAAATGTTAGGTTGGGATGCCTTATTCATTAAATGGATTAAAGGCTTTTTCTAATGAGAAAAATTTTATTCCTCTTATTTATAGTAGTAGTTAACACGGGTTATTCACAAAACCCAATACAACCAGTTTTAAAAACTTATTTCCGTACTCATCCTTTCGATATGAAGTTCAGCGGTTTTATTACTTCACTTCAGCAAGATCCCTGGTTTACTATAGAAACATATGGCCGGCGTACAGATACCTCCTCTTTTTTTATAACCGGCACTTATAAAAACTTTAATCCATTTCGATTTGTTCCAAAAGAGTTAAGACTCATTGTTGCCGAAGAAGAGATCATTCATAATGATTCATTAAAAACTCATGATACCATCATGAATTTACAGTTATTGGCAATAAGCGATAGTGGTGAAATAAACGGCAAACTGGTTGAAAAAGAGTTTAAGCGTTTTCATAATAGCCAGGCAAATCGTTTTTCAAGTAATACTTCTAATAGTTACAAAGAAAAAGATGGTAGTCTCACGACCAAATCTTATAATTATTTTGTCTCTCCTTTTTCAATTGCACCAGTTACGATCGCATGGGGCATTTTGCCTGGGTCCAATCTATATGCATTCGTTATTACTATTCGATTTAAAGTAAAAGAAAACACTGCTGTTTATGTTGTTAGTCCAGGTGAGCTTTATAACTTATTGTGAAATTTGACTTTTCCCGCATCATAGAAAATGAAATTAGCTATTTTCATCCCGTGAACCCAAAACTAAACAAACATATCAGCGACCAGGAGTTACTCGAAAGATTTTATGATGACCACGATAACCAGTGGCTCGGCATTTTATTGGAACGCTATACGTTGTTGTTATTGGGTGTTTGCATGAAATATTTAAAGAATGAAGAATTAGCAAGAGATAGTGTGCAACAAATTTTCCTAAAAGCCATAACCGAACTGCAAAAATACCGGGTTGAATATTTTAAAAGCTGGATATACATGGTGGCAAAAAATCATTGCCTGATGCAACTGAGAGATAAGCCTGGTAAAAATACTATCGAAGTAAAAGACAGCATTGCTGCAGAAGCTGATGAAACAGATAAAGAAAGTTTACTGTTGAATGAAAAGACATACGATTACATGGGCGAAGCATTGAAAGAGTTGAATGCTGACCAGCAACTATGTGTAACTTTGTTTTACATGGAAAAGAAAAGCTATCAGCAAATAACTGAGCAAACCGGTTATAGCATGATGCAGGTAAAAAGCCATATACAAAACGGAAAACGGAACATGAGAATTTTAATTGAGAAAAAAATGAACGGTTAAATGTCGGACAAGTTAAAAGACATATTATCTAATCTTTCACCAGAAGTGGACCAGGAAACATTATTAAAATACCTGGAAGGCAAGCTATCTGATGAACAGCGTCATGAAGTAGAAAAGAAAATGATGAGCACAAATTTTACTGATGACGCAATGGACGGCTTACAGGAAATAAAAAATAAGGAAAAAATATCTTCCCTTGTAGAACAGCTTAATCGTGATCTTCATAAAAAGCTTGAAAAGAAAAAGAAAAAAATGGAAAAGCTCCTTTTTAAGGATCAGCCCTGGCTTTATATCGCCATCTTCATAATTCTGCTTCTTATTGTTTTAAGTTACATGGTAATACAGAAGATGTTACAACAATAGTGAAAAAATATATTTGGTTTCGGGTATAATTTTGGTGTACCTTTTATAGTCATTCATTTTGCTCTTTTAAAAAATGTTTTATGGCTATTTTACACCAACTCGACAAATGGAGCACTACTCATCCAGGATTACTATTATTACTTCGTGCTGCCCTTGGTATTGCGCTTGTCTCTAAAGGCATTTCTTTTATTGATGACATGATCTCGTTCAGGGCATTCCTCGCCGGTAGCAATTTTAATTTTTTACCAGATTGGATAACTTTTATAATTACATGGATACATTTATTATGTGGTTTTCTAATTACCATCGGGTTGTTTACAAGATTATCTGCATTAATACAAATACCGATTCTTATCGGGGCCGTGTTTATTAATGCACCGGGAGGTTTCAATTCAGGTTCCGAGTTATTCTATTCACTACTTATACTTGTTTTACTTGTATTTTTTCTTTTTGAAGGCGGTGGTGAGCTATCATTAGATGACTATATTAAAAAACATCTTATATAGTATAACTTAAGCTGCCTGCAGTTGATGTTTTTCTTTTCTAAACACTGCGTAACTGATCACAGTGCTGCCCAACATAAAAATAGCTCCTAAAAAGAAAGATGCGCCAGGAAAATAAAACGGAGCATTCTTATGTGTGAAATAAGCAAACAGGTTATTCATGATCAGTGGGCCGATGATGGTCGTGAGACTCATAAGACTTGTTAACGCTCCCTGCAAAGCACCTTGTTCATTTTGCTTAACATGCCCAGCCATTGTTGATTGTAATGCCGGACCCGCAATTCCTCCCAGGCAATAAGGAACCAAGAAAACAAACATCATCCACCCCTGTGTTGCAAAGGCAAATAAAATTAGCCCCAACGTATATAATAACAACCCCATATAAATACTCTTTTCATTACCGAGCTTAGGATTTACCACTCTTGTTAACCCGGCTTGAACAACTCCTACTAATAAACCAACAACGGCCAGTGAAATACCTACAAGTTTTTCTGTCCAATGAAAACGATACATTGTAAAATAATTCCAATTTCCCTGTACAGCCATTGCAGCGAGATATATAAGAAAATAACAAAGTGCAAGCCCTGCAATTGTTGGAGCCTTTCTTAAAAATCTTAGTGAACCAAGTGGGTTTGCTTTTTTCCAATCAAAAGCTCTCCGATGTTCTTTATCTAAAGATTCAGGTAAAACAAAATAACCATACAGAAAATTCAATAAACAGAGACCAGCTGCAGCATAAAATGGAGCCCGGATACCAAAACCAGCGAGTAAGCCTCCTAATGCCGGACCAATAATAAATCCCAATCCAAAAGCAGCACCTATCATTCCAAAATTCTTTGCTCTCGTTTCTGCAGTACTTATATCGGCGATATAAGCAGCAGCAGTAGTAAAACTTGCACCGGTGAAACCAGCAATAACACGACCAATAAATAACCATCCATAACTAGGAGCTAATGCAAGAAAAATATAATCGATACCGAAACCTAATAAAGAACATAATAAGATCGGGCGGCGACCAAAACGATCGCTAAGATTTCCTATAAGTGGAGCACAAAGAAATTGTGTGAATGCATAAGCAAAAAGTAACCAGGCACCATAAGCACTCGCATCATTTATTTCAATGTGTTTTAATTGAGCAATTAATTTGGGCATCACTGGAATGATCAATCCCCAGCCCATTACATCAATTAGCAGGGTTATAAAAATAAATCCGATCGCAGCTTTTTTGGGTTGAGCCATTTTGTGGTTTTGTTTCTCAAAGTTGCAGAACAATCATAAATAAAAAAAACAATCAAAATGCCCTTTAAAACGGCATCATTATTGCCAATGTGGGTTGTTCCAAAAAAACATTAAAAAAGCGTCTTTTTATTCACGTATTTATTCGTCTTTAACAAGATGGGTAAAAAAACTTCAATGAGTATCATTGAATTAAATTTTTGATAGTGTATTTCCTAATGCAATATGCTATGCGATCCGGTTTGTGGTTTCTATTTTTGGTTAGTTCAATCAATTTCCTATGGCAACCATTTCTGTTCCGGAAATGAAAAGCCAAATAACCGTACCCCCGGAATTTTTTTAACAACCCTTTTACTCCAATACCCTGTGATTAATTTTTCGAGTTAGAAATCCAACACCTTGGGTCGGCATTGTTTTACCTAAAAATTTAAAACGATGTTGAACAAGAAACAAATTAAGACCGTATCTTTTCTGGTATTATTTTTCATGTTTGTTCTGAGATCAAATGGAGGAATGGCTCCTCTTACTCCGAATGATCCTGCATATAATGACTCAATTCTTTTATCAATAACAGGTAAATCACCTTTATCAATTCCAGTTGTTCCCTTACACCAGTCAATGGGAAAATTCGTACAGGATTATGCTGAAGACTATGACGAATTATTTGAGGACATTAAATTAAATAAAAGTGGTTATTTAAAAACCATTGATAAAGTCTTTACTCAATACCAGATCCCTCTTGAACTAAAATATCTTGCGATCATAGAATCAAAATTAAAAACAAATGCAAGGTCTGGGGTTGGTGCAGTTGGTGTTTGGCAATTTATGCCAGGTACAGCAAAAACATTAGGACTAAGGATCACTTCAAAGTATGATGAACGACAGCAGATTGGGAAAAGTACCGTAGCTGCAGCAAAATACTTAACAGATCTGTATGGATATTTTGAAGATTGGCTTTTAGTAATAGCAGCTTATAACAGTGGTCCGGGACCTGTTCTAAATGCAATAAAAAAATCAGGAAGCAGAAGTTTCTGGAAACTTCAAAATTTTTTACCAAAAGAAACAAGACTACATGTAAAAAGATTTATTGCCACTCACTATTATTTTGAAGGTGGTGGAAGTCTTGTAACACTTGGAAAAGTTGAAACAGAAAAATATTTAAAACAACTTGAAGAGTTTAAAGCAAAAAATAATCCAGGTAATGAACAGAATGATACTACCACCGCATTCAGTCAATGGGTGGCAGTTGTCAATCATGAAGACAGTTTACAATTGATTCTAAAAAAATAACAATCAAAATGATTGCTGATATAATTTATCTCGCATTAATGATCCCGGCAGACAACGCCGAAACTTTCTCTCTGAATTGAAACAGTTGAGTGTTTCAATTCAGAGTTAAGGTTATTTCTGGCTAATCTACTTGCATAGATAAACCCAATTATGTATTCTACTCGCAGCCCCAAACCAATCATCACAGAACCTAAACAGTTTTTCTAATCAACTGATAAAATCCTTACATTTAATGTCCACAAACCTGGACTAACAAATGAGAGCCTTATTGCTTTTTGTAAGCATTATTTTTTTAGCTTCAACTCACTTAGAAGCCCAGTTAAGAGTACCTGCAATAATTTCTTCAGGTATGGTTTTGCAACAAAATGATTCGGCAAACTTATGGGGCTGGGGAACTCCCGGTGAAAGAATTGTAGTAACCGCAAGCTGGAATGGAAAAACTGATACCACAGCTGTAAATAATCGTGCAAACTGGAAAATAAAAGTAAAGACACCCTCAGCTGGTGGTCCTTATACCATTACGCTAAAAGGGTATAGCACAATTGTCTTGAATGATGTTATGATCGGAGAAGTTTGGGTTTGTTCAGGGCAATCGAATATGGAGTGGAGTTATTTGAATGGATTAAAAGACATCAGAGATGAATTGCCCACTTGCTATAATACAAATATTCGTTTTTTCAATATCCCCAAAACAACAGCCAATCATCCACAAGATGATGTGAAAGCAGATTGGAAGGTTTGTGATTCAAATTCCTTAAAAACATTTAGTGCAGTTGGTTATTTCTTTGGAAAAAAAATTAATAAGGACCTGAATGTACCAATTGGTTTGATCAATTCAAGCTGGGGCGGCACACCGGCGGAAGTATGGACGCCAGAACACATTTTTAACAATGATGATGAACTTCGTTTGGCCGCTGCTCGTCTTCAAAGTTTTCGTTGGTGGCCAAATCATGATGGGCTTTGTTATAATGCCATGATCGATCCAATTACCAAATTCAATATTGCTGGTACAATTTGGTACCAGGGAGAAAGTAATGTCGGTAATAATGATACTTATTACAAGTTATTTACTACGATGATCAAATCATGGCGTGAAGCATGGAAAAAAGATTTTCCATTTTATTACGTACAAATTGCTCCTTATAAATACGGGAATAATAATGTAGGTGCTTTAGTGCAGGAAGCACAAACAAAAGCTATGAATTTTCCAAATGCGGGAATGGTTGTAATAACTGACCTGACAGACGGGGTCAACAATCTCCATCCACAAAATAAACACGATGTTGGATACCGGCTTGCTAACTGGGCATTGGCTGAAACATATAAGCAAAAAGGAATTGCCTATAAAAGCCCGATGTATAAAAGCAAAACCAGGAATAAAAACAGAGTCACACTAAGTTTTGATAATGTTCCGAAAGGTTTTAGGGATAACGATGCGATCGAAGGCTTTATGGTTTTTGATCTGAAAACTGAACAATGGTCTCCTGCACAAGCCAGAATTGAAAAAGATAAAATAATTGTATGGAATGATAATGTTGCCGAACCTGCGCAGGTACGCTATGCTTTTGGCAATACAATAATTGGAAATGTCTTCAGTAAAGAAGGATTACCTCTTTGTCCCTTTCGTACAGATAATTGGGATCTTGATCAGAGCCCTGTAAAATAAAAACCCTGCAACACTCGGCAGGGTTAAAATAATTTATCAAGGAAATTTATTTAGCTGGTGAAGGTGGTGGTAACAATACTGCCTCTGGAATTACATTTTTAACTGGAGGTGTTGTTTTGAGATAAGCAAAAATTGCTTTCAATTCATCATCATGCATTTCGACTGCGGGCATCATAGACATGGGCGGCATAAGTGGCCTCGTGTTTTCAAGTCCCATCCATTTCTTCTCATGCAGCGCTTTCAAAAATTGTTCTTCCTTCCATCCGCCGATACCCGTAGAATCTGAAGTAAGGTTCGCAGCGTAAGTAGTTCCCCATGGCCCTGTCCAGGCTGTGAATGTTTGGGTAACTATGAGACCTTTTTTTGCAGCTTCTTTCGGATCAATATTTGCAGGAGGCATTTTTGCAGGATGTCCTGAAAGCATCAAACTCATGTCATTCTCTGGCCCGTTTGGTCCCATTTTTTTGGGTGTATGACAATCATTACATCCACAAATAGCGACAAGACGTTCACCCCATTTTACCTGGCTGTCAAAGCCACCAAATTGGGCAACCGGTGCGTTTACTTCACTAGTTCCACTAGTGTCTTCTTTTTTTTCATCCGTACATTGTGTGGAGAACAAAGCTACAGCAACAAGCATAATTGCTGTGGTGGAAATTCGTTTCATAATGTTTTATTTTGTTTTGGTTTACGTTTTGGAGCCAAAAGCTACATATTTATTTTTAAAAATGAAATGAAAATTATTAGAATCTTAACGATGCCAATGGAAAATAAAAAAGAACATTCGGCCAATAACCATTACCTTCGTGCTTCAAATTTGAGTTCTAGTTTTTGGTAAGTAAATGATTTTTTCTGCTAAGCGTTAATCTGCTAAATAGTTAGTCTTCTTTCCAGTACTCGTTTCTCAGATCATTATTAATTTAAATTTCAAAAGTAAATGAACATTTATGTTTCAAACTTAAGCTTCAACGTACAAGATGAAGACTTAAAAAGTTATTTTGCTGATTACGGAGAAGTAACATCAGCTAAAGTTATTAACGACAAAGAAACAGGGCGCAGCCGCGGTTTTGGCTTTGTTGAAATGTCTGATGATGCAGCTGCTCAAAAAGCAATTGCTGAATTAGATGGCGCTACCGTTGATGGTCGTGCTATTAAAGTAAGTGTTGCAAAACCACGTGAAGAAAGAACTGGTGGTGGCAACAACAATCGTCGCTCATATTCCAATAGCAACAGCCGTTGGTAATTTGACAACCTGATTAAAAGAAAAGTCCCGCTTTTCAGCAGGACTTTTTTTTTATGCTCTTTTCTTAGCAACTGGTTTTTTCTTTCCTTTGCTTTTTAATGCATTATCAATAGCCTTACTCAGGTTATCAAAGGTTGGTTTTACTCCAAGTGGTTCATCATTGACAAAGAATGCAGGCAACTCTTTTACGCCTCTTCCAATTCCTTCTTTAATGTCATCCTGCACCTGCCAACCATAAGTACCGTTAACAAGGCTATCAAGAAAATTTTTATCACTGATCCCTGCTTCGCGGCTATACAGTTTCAAACTTGTGGTTCCAAGGTTTCTCCTGTTTTGATACAAAATATTATGCATTTCCCAGAACTTACCTGTTTGACCTGCAGCAACTGCAGATTCACTTGCTTTTAAACTACGCTGATGAATTTTTGTAAGTGGAAAATGTCTGAATTGAAAACGGATCTTTCCTTCATACTTTTCTAATATCTGCTTAACAACTTCGTTTGCTTTTGCACATTCTTCACTTTCGTATTCGCCCCATTCCATCAGGGTTACAGATGCTTTCTCATTTCCCACCCACATTTCCGTAGGCTTGATAATAATAACTACTTCTTTTGGTGCTGGCATATCTCTTTACTCCTTGCCCGTTTTATCACGGGATTATTTGTTTAATGTTGATTTTTGTTCTTTTGGTTTTGAGGATGGCTTGCCGTTTTCTTCATTTCTGAATACAACTGTATTGTCAAAAACATCCACCAAAACCGGTCTTGATTTATCAATATCTCCGGCCAATATACGTCTACTCAGCGTATTGACAATTTCCTTTTGTATTAAACGTTTTAAAGGCCGTGCACCGTATTGAGGATCAAAGCCTTGCTCAGTTAAAAATTCTAAGGCATAGTCGCTGAAATCGAGCTGAATGCCACTTTCTACCACCAATTTTTTCAGGTTTTCCAACTGGATTTTTACAATTCCCTTGATCTCTTTTTTGAGCAATGGCTGGAACATTATGATCTCATCTACCCTGTTCAAAAACTCCGGACGAATTGTTTGACGCAATAAAGCCATTACTTCAATTTTTGCTTTTCCAGTTGCTTCTTCAACATTTTTTTCTGTTACATTTTCAAAAGCATCCTGAATGATGCTGCTACCAATATTACTTGTCATGATGATGATCGTGTTTTTAAAATTCACAACACGACCTTTGTTATCCGTCAATCTTCCATCATCCAACACTTGTAATAAAACATTCCAAACATCAGGATGTGCTTTTTCAATTTCGTCCAGTAACACAACACTGTAAGGTTTTCTTCGGACTGCTTCAGTTAACTGACCACCTTCATCATAACCAACATATCCCGGAGGTGCGCCAACCAAACGACTCACTGTATGTTTTTCCTGGTACTCACTCATGTCGATCCTTGTCATCATGCTTTCATCATCGAATAAATATTCTGCCAATGCTTTTGCTAATTCTGTTTTACCAACACCGGTTGTTCCTAAGAAAATAAATGAACCAATTGGCTTCTTCGGATCCTGCAATCCTGCACGGCTTCTTCTTATTGCATCTGCAACTGCAGTGATCGCTTCCTCTTGTCCAACAACTCTCTCGTGTAAATGTTCTTCGAGATGCAATAATTTCTCCTTATCGCTTTGCAACATCTTTGTAACAGGAATACCAGTTGATTTAGCAACACTCTCTGCAATATCTTCGGCATCTACTTCTTCTTTTAAAAGACGTTTCTCGCCGGTTGATTCAAGTTGCTTGCTCAACTCCTCAATGATCTTTTCTTGTTCTTTTATTTTACCATACCTGATCTCAGCTACTTTTCCATAATCTCCTTCTCTCTCTAACCTTTCAGCTAATGTTTTCAAGTTTTCAATTTCAGCTTTTGCATTCTGAACTTTCTCTACCAATTCTTTTTCCTCTCTCCATTTTGCTTTAAGTGTATCCCTTTCCACTGAAAGATTTCCTATCTCTGTGTTTAACTCTTTAAGTTTATGATCGTCATTCTCTCTTTTGATAGCTTCTCTTTCTATCTCTAATTGCCGAATTTGTCTTTCCAGCGTATCAAGTTCTTCCGGCATGGAATTCATCTCCAGGCGAAGTTTTGCAGCACTTTCATCAATTAAGTCAATTGCTTTATCAGGGAGAAAACGATCCGTAATATAACGATGCGATAACTCTACCGCAGCAATGATCGCTTCATCTTTAATACGAACATGGTGATGCGTTTCATATCGGTCTTTCAAGCCACGCAAAATTGAAATGGCATCTTCCACCGAAGGCTCATTAATTAATACTTTCTGGAAACGTCTTTCAAGTGCTTTATCTTTTTCAAAAAATTTCTGATACTCATTTAATGTAGTAGCACCAACTGCTCTCAGGTCACCCTTCGCCAATGCTGGTTTTAAAATATTGGCTGCGTCCATTGCTCCTTCGCCACCTCCGGCGCCAACGAGAGTATGAATTTCATCGATGAATAAAATAATTTCTCCATTACTGTTGCCAACTTCTTTTACAACTGCTTTTAATCTTTCTTCAAATTCGCCTTTATATTTCGCACCGGCGATCAGCAAACCCATATCCAGCGCATAAATGATCTTTGATTTCAGATTTTCAGGGACATCGCCATTCACAATACGATGAGCAATTCCTTCGGCGATCGCCGTTTTACCTACGCCAGGTTCACCAACAAGAATGGGATTATTCTTTGTTCTTCTTGAAAGGATATGAAGCGTTCTTCTTATTTCTTCGTCACGGCCAATAACAGGATCGAGTTTACCTTGTCTTGCAAGTTCATTTAAATTCTTTGCGTACTTATTCAGCGCATTGAACTCCTGGCTTTGCGTTTGAGAAGTAACTGTCTCTCCTTTTCTCAGTTCTTTGATTGCCGCGATTAACCCTTTTTCAGTAAGACCGGAATTTTTCAACAATTTTCCAGCTGCATCATTTCCTTGTACGATCGCTAACAATAAATGTTCAGGTGTCACAAACTCATCTTTAAATTCTTTAACCACTGCTCCTGCACGAAGAATAACATTATTTGCATCACGGCTTACTGATTGTGCAGGATCGCCTGTTGTGGTTGGCAATTTGGAGACAAGCTCATCAAGCTTGCTGTCAACAAGGTTGATAGTTACATTATTTTTCTTGAGCAAATAGTCCACAGGTGAATCTTGTTGATCGATCAACGCCTTCAGAATATGCTCTGTTTCGATATTCGGATTCTGTGAATTAAAAGCTAATTGCTGGGCAGCCTGGATAGCTTCAGCGGCTTTTATGGTAAAATTTCCTAAGTTCATATAATAAATTGAATGGTTTAATATTGTCTAACCATAGACTCAAACAGCAATCCAAGAGCCAAATTCAGAAACTATGTCATTAAAAATCAGGTTTTACTGTCTCAAATTCAGCATTTTTATCGTTTCACTGCTAATCTTACAGACCACAAATGCGCAGAAAAAAGAAAAGCCTTTAGTATCGAAATATAATTTCAGTAGCCTGGATAAAATTCTGGAGGAAAAACAGAGCCTTATCGGGAAGGATTACGTGGTTTTGATCTGGAAAAAAGATGATACCCTGCAGTACAAAAAAGAGGTGGGTGAATACAAGACTAAAACGATAGCCCCAATTGCCAGTTGCAGCAAATGGTTGACTGCTGCTTTAGTGATGCAGTTTGTGGATGAAGGAAAGATATCTCTTGATGATCCCGTGGTGAAATACTTACCCGTTTTTGAAAAGTACATGAAGAAATTTATCACAATTCGCCATTGTCTTTCACACATGACAGGTATTGAAGATGACGAAAAGTTCTTAAAGAAGATCTTACAAAGAAAAAAGTTTGAATCTCTTGACCAGGAAGTGGAATCTTTTGCGGCAAGAGAAATAAGAGCCAATGCGGGTACTGATTTCTGGTATGGAAATATTGGTTTAAATATCGCCGCAAAAGTGCTTGAAGTTGTAGGAAAAAGAAAATTTGATGCATTGATCAAGCAAAAATTATTTACACCTCTTGGTATGCGGCAAACAACATTTACTGAATTGGATGGAGGTCTTTATAATCCTTCAGGCGGCGCCAGGTCAACTGCTGAAGACTATATGAAGTTTCTGGTGATGCTGATGAACAAAGGAAAATATAATGACAAACAAATTCTCAGTGAAGCATCTGTAGATGAAATGATGAAGATACAAACCGCCAATGTCCCGAAACGCTATGTACCGAAATCAGCTGAAGGTTTTAATTATGCGCTTGGCAGTTGGGTAGTGGAAGAAAAAGATGGTAATACAACAGCACTAGCCAGCCCGGGTTTATTTGGTACATGGCCTATGATCGATTTCTGCCGCGGCTATGCTTATATACTTTTCGTAAAAAATTATTTGGGAGATGAAAGAGCTAATGCGCATATGGAGATCAAGCAAGTGATTGATGAACAGATAAAGGGTGAGTGCAAGTAAAATACAGTATTTACAATAACATACTTAATCAATATTTAGGGGGTGAAATTCTTATATTTAGCACGATAACTTTTGCATCATTGTCCCAAGACAGGTTTTTTTTATTGTATACATACCAGACATACCAAGATTCAAAATCCTTTTTTGTAGGATTATGTTGGCCTATGTAATCTCCATCAGATTCCGAAGGAATTCCTGTAAGATTCGTAAAGAAAGAAATATAAATATTCATATCAGGTAATGAACTAGAATTAGGACTAGAGATATACTTCTCGATAACATTAAGATTTTTAATAATAATGCTGTCAGCATCACTTTTCGTTTGTCCATTTGTCTCAATAGAGAATTGGACAATAATGCTTACAAGTATTGTCCGATAAAAAATTGTATTCATATTCTTTCTAATTAATATTGTTATTTGAATTTGCTCCGGGTATGTCTTGCTCATAAAGCAGCAATTCCATTAATTACTATAAAGATCAAACTCTGATTTTAAAGTTACAGGAACATTTAAGCTTTTTGATTTGCTTCGACTTCTCTTTAACAAACAATTTATTTCTATATTTTTATCGGCAAGCCTCGCAATAGTACTTCACACTCAGTCTTGTCATGTCGAGCCGCTAACTATTTTCATTTACAAATTTGATAAAATTAAGGTGAGACATCTCAGACTCGTTGACTCTTGAGATGTCTCGCCTGGCTTTACTTAATTCGAACGCTTACTTAATTATCCCGGCTCGACATGACAAGACTCTGAAGTTGGAAGTTCTCTACGTGAAGGAACTGGCTATAGCTGAATAGAATTGTTGTCGTACAAGAGTGCGACGCAACGAAAGCATCATAGTAGTTACGAAGCCGGGCTAATAGTCCTAAAACTATCCTTTATACTTCACCTTCCCTCCCACGATCGTCGTTACTACTTTTGTATTTTTAATTTCTTCGTCTTTGCAGTTCATCAGGTCATTTGAAAGAATAACAATGTCTGCATACTTACCAACTTCCAATGAACCTTTATCTTTTTCCTGGAAAGCGGCAATAGCATTTGCCATTGTATAAGAGTAGAGAGCCTGCTCTCTTGTCATTTTTTGCGCAGGATAAAATTCAGTGCCATCTTTGAGTTTTCTTGTAACCGATGCATAAAAATTTGGAATAGGATCTTCATCTTCCACCGGTACATCGGTTCCATTATTTACCAATACTCCCGCTTTTATAAATGATTGCCATACATAAGCACCTTCTTCGCTGCGCTTTGCTCCCAGTCTTTTTGGAACAAATGGCGCATCACTTGTGCAATGAATGCCCTGCATAGAAGCGATCACATTCCATTCTTTAAAGCGTGGAATTTCTAAAGGATTCACATGCTGTGCATGTTCCACCCGCCAGCGATGATCTTTGTTTTTATCTTTTGCGATTTGCTCTGCATAAATATTTATCACTTCACGATTGGCCCTGTCGCCAATAGCATGCACACATAACTGCAAATTATTTTGCCAGCAAAAATCAGCTATGGCTTTTAATGAGTCAATGTTAAAAGTATTCTCGCCTGTTGAGCTCGGACGATCAGTATAAGGCTCCAGCAACCATGCACCATACGAACCCAACGCACCATCTAATGAAACCTTCACCGCTTTTACGGTTAAGAAACCATTGCCCTCATTTATTATCGGAAAAACATTTGCATGTGCACGAAGCGTTGCATTGTCCTCTCTCACCATCAACCAATGACGAATATTTAATTTTCCCTGCTGCGCCAATTGTTTCATTCCTTCTACCTGCTCAAACGATGAACCAGCATCTTCAAAACTTGTAACGCCTTTTTTCAAACAATCTTCTTCTGCAAGTTGGATACTATGTTGCCATTTTGCAATTTGCACTTCTTTACTCTGTTGATCTTCCCATGCACTATATGCCCCGCCAATAAGACCCATTGCATTTTCAGAAAACACACCTACAATTTTTCCACTATTATCTTTTAAGATCTCGCCACCTGTTGGGCTTTTAGTAGATGATGTAATGCCTGCCTGTTCCATTGCTTTTGCATTTACATAAATACTATGTCCGCTTGCATGTGAAAGTATAACGGCGTTGTTTGGAGAAACTTTATCCAACTCTTCATGATAAGGATAACCCAGATAATTTTTTGCAGGCGCAGGATTCCATTTTTCCTGGTGCCAGCCGCGGCCAACGATCCAATCACCGGGTTTTGCTTTCTTTACTGCATCAGCAACCATTGCCACGATCTCATCCCAGTTCTTTACATTCATTAAGTTCAGGTTTACTAATGAAGCGCCAAGTCCATGAATATGCCCATGACCTTCGATAAAACCGGGCATTACAAACTGTCCTTTTGCATCTATCACTTCGGTTTTATCCCCGATATATTTTTTTACATCAGTATTAGTACCGACAAAAATTATTTTTCCGTCTTTTACCGCCAATGCCTCGGCATCGGGTTGGTTTTTATTTACGGTATATACTTTGGCATTGTTGATAACAAGTTCTGCCGTTTCAGCCGGCGAATTCTGAGAAGCTATATTGCAGCTTAGAAAAAAAAGAATAGCTGCCGGGAGATAATTGATAATTGATCTTTTTCTCATAATTAAAAATTGGGTTCAAATGTATTGATTTAAAGAATAGGCACCGTGACTACTTCCTGAAAAGAAGAATAGCTTTTGTTTTTTTATTTGCTTGTATTTACGATAGATCTCTTTTACTGTATTTTTTCCTTCCTTGCCGTAACTCAAAATGCAAACTGTTCCACCATTGCCTCCTCCAGAAACTCTTGCACCAAACACTCCACGAGCAGGACCGGCATCACGAATCATTTCAACGATCTTATCTGTGTATTCATTTCCCAATCCAACTTTAGAATAGCTTTCATGACTTTGCATCATCAGGTTTCCCATTTGGATTAAAGATGCTTGCTTTTCATCTTGTTTTTTAAAACTTTTTAGAAGAGTTTTAAATTCATTCACTCTTGCATTTTCATAAACAGGATGTGAACTGCAAACCAAAGGTTTATATATTTTATCTTCATCAATATTCGTCACTGTATCAATTGAAAGCTTGTATTGCGTTAAAAAATCCTTGCCCGAGATTTCTCTTGGCAATAACGAAATATATTTTTCTTCAAACACCGGAACAGGAATATTTGCCAAAAAGCCTTTGAAGGGAAGTTTATTCCAATCGCCACTTGTTCTTGCCTGATCCAGTTCTTCAACAGTTGCACCTTCATTTAACGCAATCATTGTATAACTCATAAATGCTGCTGCACGAACATCACTATATGATGCACCGCTTACTGCATGACGAACACCGCTATCAATGCCGTTGAAATTTATACCTCGTGGAATACTGATCGCTTTATCAACCTGATGAGGTTGACAGATCAATGGCAATAATTTATTTTTTTGCCCTAAATGAGATGACAACTGATCCATTAAGCCACAGGGAGCACCGGCAACACGATTTTCTGCCATTTGTGCAAACACAGCTAATTCTTCTTTCCCTAATGATAATTGATAAAGTTGATTCAATGCATTCATTGTAGCCACTTCCAATGCTGCTGACGATGAAACTCCTTTTCCCCAAGGAACATTTGATTCTATAAAAACATTGGCGCCAGTTAGATCAATTTTATTTTCTTTCTGTAAAACAAGAAAACAACCTAATACGTAAACAGCCCAATCGCCACCAACCACAGACTTAATGACTTTTCCCGCTTCAATAAGTGAATTATTTTTTATCGCCGAAAGATGAATTATGAAATCACTCGTATTCTTTTTTGTGATCTGTGTACGAAAATGAAAAACTCCATCATTTCTTTTTTGAATGCTGACAGTTGTGGTTTGCTTGATGGGCATTTGCAAAAGAAGTGAGCCGCTGTAATCAGCAATTCCTCCCATTACATCTATGCGACCGGGAGCAGTAGCAGAAATTATTTTTTCTTCTGTTGAAAAAAGATCGTTCATAGCTTAATACTTCGGAGTTCGGCTGCTTTTTCTTCTGGCATCGTATCCGCCATAAAAGTATCAGCGCCGGTTTCAGGACCTGCAAGATATTTCATTAAACCCGGCTGACGCAACGGCGGACAAATGATCAAATGCATATGATAATCCGGGTGATCATTTCCATCAACGGGGGCTTGGGCAAATGCCATCACATAAGGAAAACTACTTTGAAAATTTGCATCAAACTTTTTGGTAACAGTTTGAAAAACTTCTGCAAGATCATACAACTCTTCGTCGGTCATCGTTATCAAAGTTGCATGGCGATGCTTTGGAAACACATAAGTTTCGTAAGCAAATCTTGCAAAGAAGGGAATAAAAGCGATCGCTCCTTTATTTTCTGCAACGATCCTGATATCATCTTTTTTTTCAGCAGCAATTATATCGCTGAAAATATTTGTTCCTTTTCCTTTTTGATATTCTGCAACCGCTGCTAATTCTTTTTGAACAACACTAATTACAAAATCCACTGCGTAGATCTGGCAATGAGGATGCGGATTCGATACTCCCACTATCTCCCCCTTATTTTCAAATATCAAAACCGATTTTATTGTTTCATGCCTGCTAAAAAAATTCATTTCTTTCCGCAATGCTCTGAAAACATTCGCCACTTTATCAATGCTGATATCATTCAGTGTAACATTATGTCTCGGATCATAACAAACCACTTTTGCAATTCCACCAGCCTGGCTTCTTTTATACAGATCATCATGTTGACTTTGGAATTCTTCGGGAATAGCTGGAGAATTTAATCCAACAACCGGGTGATCATTTTCAAAAATGAACACATCGGCATAATCAGCATTTTTCTTTCCGCTTACTCTTTTATTACCCGGGCACAAATAGCAATTAGGATCATACTCAGGTGCCGCGACGGTCGATTCCTTTTTTTCAAAATTCCATGGCCTGCTGTTACGATGCGCAGCATACACCACCCATTCTCTTCGTAACGGATGCCATCTCTTCTCCCAATTTCCAAACGGGATCGATTCATGCATCATTTCATAATTTTTTTAATTGCTTTTTCCACTTGTTGTAGGCTGATGAATATATTTCCTGTTCTTCCTTAGTTGGAGAGTAGCTTTTTATTTTTTCCATTGAAGAATATGCTTCAGCAAAGTTTTTATAAACACCAGCGCCTATTCCGGCACCCCTTGCAGCCCCGGTGGCGCCATCCGTATTATATAATTCAAGTTCGCAACCGATAGTGTTTACAAATACAGAACTAAATACATCACTTAAAAACATATTGGCATGACCGGCTCTAACTGTTTTTATTTCCATTCCCATTCCCTTCATTACTTCAACACCGTAATGCAACGCAAATACGATCCCTTCCTGCGATGCACGGGCAATATGACCACGATTATGACGGTTGAATTGAAGCACTTTCATTACTGCGCCGAGGTCTTTATTTTCCAACACTCTTTCTGCTCCATTGCCAAATGGATAGACCAAAAGCTCATCAGAACCTGCTGGCGCCATTGATGCCTCTTTATTTATTTGTTCATAAGATGAATCACCGAAAAAGTTTTTACGCAACCAGCTATTTAAAATACCAGTTCCATTTACACAAAGCAAAACACCATAACGGGGATCTTTCTTTGAATGATTAACATGAACAAACGTATTCACTCTTGATTTGGGATCATAATTAGGTTTATCAATAATACCATATACAACTCCGGATGTACCGGCTGTAGCCGCAACTTCACCGGGTTGAGAAACATTTAATGAAAAAGCATTGTTTGGCTGATCTCCTGCACGATAAGAAACAGGAATACCTGCTTTCAATTTTAATTCACTTGCAACTGCCGATGTGAGTTTACCCTGCTCACCAAAAGTGGGAACCAATGGAGAAAGCAACTCTTTATCGATACCATAATATTTCAACAGGTCAGCAGCAACCTTTTCCTTTTTAAAATTCCACATTATGCCTTCGCTTAGCCCGGAAATTGTAGTAGCTGGTTCACCTGTTAATTTCATTGCGATATAATCACCCGGTAACATGATCTTATAAATGTTCTTATAAACATCGGGTTCATTCTTTTTAACCCACCTTAATTTTGATGCTGTAAAGTTTCCCGGTGAATTAAGAAAGTTTTTGAGACAATATTTTTCGCCTAATTCTTCGAAAGCTTTATCACCGATCTCTACTGCCCGACTATCACACCAAATTATAGAAGGACGAAGTGGCTTCAGATCTTTATCAACGCAAACAAGACCATGCATCTGGTAGGCAATACCAATTGCAGCAACCTCATCTCCATTAAAAGAAACCTGCTGATGCAATTTGTTCATTGCATTCACTAATTCTTTCCACCACATTTCAGGATCCTGCTCTGCAAAACCTGGTTGTGGTGATTGCATGGGCATTTCTGATGAAGGAGAAAATGCGGACGCAACAGTTTTGCCTGAATTAATTTCAAGTAATGTTGCTTTTACTGATGAGGAACCGATGTCAAATCCAAGTAAGTATTTCATATTTTACCAAAAACGAATATAAAGTGCTACAATTATTCCCAATACAATTATGATCATCGCCATTACTCCCGGCGTTACTTTATACATGCTCTTATCAATTTGTAATGCATTTCCTAATGCCCTGCCTTTTGCGTCCAATAAACTCACGACAATAATTAATAACGATGTAAAAAAGAAAACCCATCCCATTTGAATTAGGAAAGGTATTTCAAAAGCTCCAGTGCCCGTTGGATAAGCTGTATATATTAAAGTATCATGACCTGCAAGACCGGGCAAAAACTTATCAAACAACACTGCTAATAAAACGCCACCGATAATTCCTGCGATCGCTGCTTTAGATGTTGTTTTTTTCCAGAAAAACCCAAATAAGAAAACCGGGAATATAGCCGGAGAAATATAACCGGTATATTTTTGAATGAATTCAAAACCCCCTTTGCCTCCGATACCCAATGAATCCTGCCAGTTGACCATGATGGCTATGATCAATGCTATTATTACAACCAAACGCCCCGTCCAAACTAACTTCTTTTCTGATGATCCTTTATTAATGTACTTCTTATAAATATCGAGTGTATAGATCGTAGCAATGCTGTTTGCTTTACCAGCAAGCGAAGCAACTATTGCGGCAGTCAATGCAGCCATTGATAGTCCTTTTAACCCCGCAGGTAAAAATCCAAGTACAGCTGAATAGGCATTATCTTCTCTGAATTCTCCATTGGTTAACATCTGCGTTTGCAAGTCGCCGTTTCTATACAATACAAAAGCAGCGATCCCAGGCAATACAACCAATAATGGCATCAATAATTTTAAGAAGGCTGCAAATAATATTCCGGTACGGGCTGTTTTTAAATTTGCACCCAATGCCCGTTGAGTTATATATTGATTACAGCCCCAGTAATTTAAATTAGCAACCCACATACCAGCCGCAAGCATTGCCATTCCGGGTAAACTTGAATAATGATTTATTTCCTGTTGTGAAGATGCAGAGGTTGGTTTATCAAAGATCATTTTAAAATGATCGGGCACTGTTTTCAACAAATGATTGAAGCCTGCAAGAAAATCTTTTCCATATCCAAATTTCTCGCTGACAACAGTTAAAGCGATATAAGAAGTGATCAATCCACCAGCCAGTAATACTAATACCTGTATCACGTCAGTATAACCGATCACTTTCATTCCGCCTAATGTGATCACTAATGCAAAGACAGCCAGGCCGATCATTATCCAATGAAAATTTTGACCACCTGTAAGACTATTGATCGCAATTGTTCCGAGATACAAGATCGAAGTCAGATTTACAAATATGTACAGGAACAACCAAAATACTGCCATGATCATTGCAACAGTTTCATTGTACCTCGTTTTTAGAAACTGCGGCATGGTGAAAATGCGGTTCTTTAAATATATCGGCATGAAAAAAACAGCAACTATAACTAGTGATACTGCCGCCAACCATTCATAAGCCGAAATCGCAATGCCTAAACGAAACCCGTTCCCACTCATTCCAATAAACTGTTCAGCTGAAATATTTGAAGCTATTAATGATGCACCGATTGCCCACCATGTAAGTTGCCCTTCTGCGAGAAAGAAATCAGTGGAAGTTGTTTGTACCTTTTTCTTTCTTCTATATACCCAATATCCATAACCAGCCACCAGGAAGAAATAAATAAAGAAAACAATAATATCACTGTTCGCAAGTTGTTTCATGCAAGTTCGTTTGAACCATGAAAATATTGAAAAATGGCCTACAAATATTTAATTCCTATAAATTACCTTGTAACTTTCCTTCTGTCTAAAATTGCGAACATATGTACGAACATAGGAAACAGAAATTGGCGCCGATGAGTACTTTTTATCAAAGAGTGCTTAAACACATTATAATTGCGTTCGGTATTCTTGGCTTTTGTTTACTGATTGGCATTTTAGGTTATCACACTACTGCAGAAGCAAACTGGCTAGACTCTCTTCATAATGCCTCAATGATATTAAGCGGCATGGGCCCTGTAATAGAGATCAATACTGTTTCGGGAAAAGTATTTTCATCATTTTATGCGTTGTTCAGCGGGATCGTTTTCATAACCAATATTGGAGTTATATTAGCACCGGCTCTGCATCGCATATATCACCGGTTGCATCTGGAAGAACAATGACCTCAAAAGGCTTTCTTCTCTTCCTGGGTAGTTTTTATAAACACTAATTTATTGCGGTCCGCTTTATAAATAGCATCATAAAATTTTATCATTTCCGCATAATCAGTTTTCGGGAAAAGGCCGCTGAATTGCTGCATGCTTCGGGTATAGATTATTTTATTTTGATCAACCTTTACCGCACTGCTGTATTTCCCAAATTTGCTTTCAACAGTTGCATCCTGCGGAATTGATTCAGGCTTATAACCAGCCGGTATTTCTATTTCAATTTTATCTGTATCGAAATATTCAATATCAAGCTCAATGTCATACTTCCTTTCCTCACCTGATTTCAATTTTCGGCTTGATTTTGACATTATGTTCGGCTCAATAAACAATCTCTTTCCGCTGATGGTAGCATAATGATCAGCAGTGACTGAAAGAGTTTCTTCAATTTCGGGTATTAGCTTCTTGTTTTCTTTGTACGAGAAATTATTAACAGTGTAAGTAGCAAACGTCAACTCTTCGTCTAAATATTCTTTCACTTTATCTTTTGACAAATTATTAATAAGCATGTGCAGGTGATCCTGCTGTATGGCTGAGTAATTTGTTTTGATATCAGCCAATAACAAACCTTCCGCATCAAGCTTTGCATTTATCGTTCTTTGCTGAAGGTTTTCTTTCAAACCATATTTAGGAGTATGAACCAGGTTGCCTCCTGTTTCGTCTATTAATAATGCATATCGGTCATCTGTAAAATCACTTAAATAACCTGAAGGCAATGTCTGGCTTGTGCACTCCAGCCAAACTGAATCATTAGTATTGATCACAGCACAAAGGATTGCATGATTGAACTGAGAAGAAGGGAATTCTGTTTCAAGATTTGGTTTGGTTCGTCCGGCGCCAATTACCGTATAATATGATTTGATCCCTGCTTCTTTTAAAATGCTGTACATGTAGTTTGATAATGCCTTGCAATCACCATAGCCTTTTGTCGCTACATATTTTGCATCGAAAGGTTGCCAGCCACCAATGCCTAATTGTATACTTACATAACGTGTATTTTTCTGCATGTACTCATACAACAATCTTATTTTTTCGCGGGGGTCAGTAACACCATCAGAAATCTCGTGCACTTTTTGTTTTATGTTAGAAGGCAACTCATCACGACCCTGTTTTAATGTATAAATAAACTTTCCCAGGTCCTGCCAGCTTTTCATATTTCCTTTATAAGCCTGCATTTCAAATTCAGTGGGGCCAAACATTACATAAGTTGTCAAATGCCTGAGTGAAGGTGAAAATGATTCTCGTATAATTGCAGGTGCATCTTTTATTTCCCATGTCATTCTTTTCTTATCTGTTGTTTGTTCTACTGCCTGGCCATCGTAATGAAATGTTTTGTATCGAAATTCATAATTCAATGGGCATTCAAAAATGAATTTGCTTTGTTGTACTGAAAAATATTCGTCCTCCAACGGTTGCCACGAGGGATAAAACATGGTTCCGTTATATTTCAACTCTAACACATATTCCACTGTATAGGGATATGCTTTATAGTAAAAGCTATGGTACTTCACCCTGTTATCTTCCATTAAGCTTATATCACTTACACCACTGAGATCCTGTATATCTTTATTTTTTAATTCCTTTATTTTATTTCCCATCGCATCGTATAAAACACCTGCTATGTCTTTAATTTCAATAAAGCGATCATAGTATTGCTGAAAGTCGGCATGCTTATCTCCATTTTCATTTAAGATCGTAAGTGCATATTTCCGATAATAAACAGCCTCACCCGGCGATCTTAATGTAAACCGCTCTTCTTCCATTCTCTTTACCACATTGGCGTTTTTCTTCAAAGACTCGGGAATGTTTGCAACAGCATACTCACCGCTATTTGCAACGGCAAAAAAAGAAAGCAGCAAAAAAAAGATCGTCCCACTAAATCGTTTCATATCATTTTTTCTTTTTAAAAACAATTTGTTCGCTGTGCTTACTAACTATCAAATTAAAAAATTCTCTTAGTATTTCATATTCGTCAGGTAAATAATAACTGCGGGTCAGCTTTATTCTTGACCGGAAAGAAATAACCCCACCGCTTTGGCTGATGATATATTCAAAAAAACTTTTCCCTTCTTCATCAAAATTCACTTTTATTGATTTTGGCAATTCATCCACTTCATATCCGGCTGGCACATCCGTTGTGAGCACAAATACTTCATCAAAAGCATAAGGCATTTCCACGGGGTAAGTTCTTGTAGCAGATTTAAACGGATTTTCTTTGTAGCCTTCTCCAAACATGGGGTTGAGATAAATGATATCATCTTTTTCTAAATTCAGTTTTACATCATAATTCAGTTGTAATGGCTGATCATATTTTTCCACTGAATCAATACGAGTATTGGATATATCCGCATCTGTACCAAAATCTTTCTTAATGTCTTTAAATAATTCTTCAACCCCCTTTTCCTTGATCCTGCTCCGTAGAGAATAGGACTCATAATACCCGGGGATCTGTTGCATCCTCCCTGAAATTTCTCCCTTTTCGTCTGAAAACAACATGAGTGAAGTGGTTTTCTTCTCGTTCAAAGAATCTGATGAAAACTCGAGTGAAGTAGCTTCCGGATTAATTACTCTTGCATGCCCATTGTAACATTCCCAGGTTAAACGACCAAATCCAAGCCTTGGACGACTTGCATCAAGGTAAAAAGTTTTACCTCCAATAGCAGTACGACAAACCACATAATTAAACTTGTCCATAATAGGATATACCGACAAAGCGTATCCATGAGATTTTGTACTCAGCATTAGTGGGTCAGCAGGCAAACCTGCCTTGCGCAACATGGCTACAAGCAGTAAATTTATTTCTACCTCACTTCCCTTTTTTTCTTTTAAAATATTTTTTAGAGGTTGGTCTGTATATAACCTGCCATAACTTGTACATGTAAAATTGTTTTGCAGGTAACTGTAAATATTTTTTGCTTTTTCGGGATCAGATGAAGCACCGTTCATTGCTATTTTGAGCTCATCAGATATCCACCCGTTGTCCCTGCTAAGCTGCAATCCAAAATTTTCATCCTTCAATAACTCCTTAGTAACATCCATCCAGTTGCCCATATAATCTCTTGGTACTAGCGGTTGGCGGTATGCTGCCAATTGAAAGTCAATTTTTGCAATGTGATTGTCAAGTGTAGATGTAAAACTTTCTTCTTTTAATGCAGGGACATTTTTCATCACCATTCGATAATCAGTGACGTCTGCTTCAAATTCGTAAGTTTCAGAAGCACCCGCACCACCTCCATCAATTACACGAAATTTTTCATGTTTATCCTTTGTTGTTTTTGAAGAGTTATACTGATTTCCCTGTGAAAGAAATACATAATATAGAAATTCAGGGATGGATACGTTATACTCACTCCATAGTCGCGGATAAGAGCCCTGGAACTGCCATGGCTGCAGATTGAAAATAAAATCCGAGTGAATCGTATATTCGTATTCAATAATGGATCCTTCCTTTATTGCGGGAAAAGTAAATTTTTTTGTCAAGTGGTTTTTGCTCAATTTATCCTGGAATACCCCTGATTTCTCAAGTTTTGTCTCTACGATTTTTCCATTTTCCAGGTTATAGGTATAAGCTTTCAGGCCTTGTAACTCTTCCTCGCTACGACCATTTGTATAAAGTTCTATCGCAACATCGGCAAGTTCATAAGAACTTTTCTTTAATATGTGTATACGTTTAAAATGTTTGAACTCAATTGAGAACCATCCTTTAACATTGCCGGTAATTGTTGAAGTGCCAATATCTGCAATAACTACAGCAGCTGCATTGCTGTCAACACTGTAAACTGAAGTTTTAAAATCTTCGGCAGATATTTTACCGAATTTTACAGGAGATTTATCCTGTGCATGGGAATTGCTCAATAACAATACTAGAGCGACAGACAAAATAAATTTTCTCATAATGGCTGCAGTTTTGGTTTGTAATGTGGTATTAATTTAATTCAAAATCGGCGAATGCAATAATTTTTTTGAAAAAAAATCAAACGATATTGATCAAGCAATTAGCTTCAGAATTTGGATTTAATTTCTGTGGCATTGCCCAGGCAACAAAGCTTGATGATGATGCCCGTCGATTAGAATTTTGGCTAAGTAAAGGAATGCATGGCAATATGCACTATATGGAAAGATATTTTGATATGAGAATTGACCCACGTCAATTGATGCCCGGAGCAAAAAGTGTAATTACTTTATTGCTAAATTATTTTCCTAAGGAAAAACCAGATGCCGGAACTCCAAAAATTTCAAAGTATGCATTTGGAAAAGATTATCATGAAGTGATCAGGGAAAAGTTGAATAAGTATATAGAGAAAATAAAGTCAGAGATCGGAGATTTTCATGGAAGAGGATTTGTAGATAGTGCGCCGGTACTTGAAAGAACATGGGCCCAGCGTAGCGGACTTGGCTGGGTTGGTAAAAACGGGAACCTGATCAATAAAGAAAGTGGTTCCTTCTTTTTTATTGCAACATTGATAACTGATCTTGACCTGGAACCGGATGAACCATTTGCAAAAGATTATTGTGGCTCCTGCACTCGTTGTATCGATGCCTGTCCAACCGATGCAATTTTACCAGGTAAAGTTGTCGATGGAAGTAAATGCATTTCTTATTTCACAATTGAATTAAAAGATATGCTGATACCTACCGAAATGAAAGGCAAATTTGAGAACTGGGCATTCGGTTGTGATATCTGCCAGGATGTTTGCCCCTGGAACCGGTTTTCAAAACCAACAACTGAAATTGAGTTTACTCCTTTACCTGGAATTCTTAATATTTCCACAAAAGAATGGGAAGCAATGACAGAAGAAAAATTTAAAAGTATTTTCAGGCATTCGGCGCTTAACCGGACTAAACTTAAAGGCATTCAAAGGAACCTGAAATTTTTACAACCGGAATAAGCACCCTCATCTAATTTGTAATTAATGAAATATCTGCTGGTAATACTATTGTTCTGCATCACTTCTTTTCAAAAGAATGATGAAGTGACAATTGATAAAAAAGAAGCACAGGATGCTTTTGCTCTTCTTACTGACATAAGAAACGATCCTGATAAATACTATGAAGAACTAAACTTTGAAAAAGGACTTAAGGTTTCAAAAATAAAATTAAAATGGAATGACACTTTAGCAAAAATAGCAGAGACTAAAGCATACGATATGGCAAAGAGGAATTACATGGGCCATGTTGATCCCGATGGTTATGGAATGAATTATTATATTAAGAAAAGTGGCTATAAACTTCAACCCAAATGGACAGTTGAGAAGAGTGCTAATTATTTTGAATCACTGGCAGCAAATACATTTAGCGGTATCGAGTCAATAAAGGTTCTGGTCACTGATAAAAATACTCCCACACTTGGACACAGAAAACATTTACTGGGATTAGATGAATGGAATGCTGCGTTAACAGACATAGGAATTGGATTTAGCAGGCGGGAATCAGGAAGTACTTTTAAAACTTATACCTGCGTCATCATTGCAAAACATGATTGGTAAGAACATTTCTAAAACTTCCAACCAACTTTCAAAACGATCCTGTTAAGATTATATTTATAAACATCAGTGATAGTTTCCTGCGTTCTCCAGTCCGGATAACTAATGGTTTTCTCTAATGATTTATATGAATGGCCAAGTGACAAGACAAGACCGCCCCCACTCTTCTTTGATCCAACCTTATAACCAAAACCAAGATCAGTGTAAGCCCCATTGTGAAATTCACTGGAAATATTATTTCTGCTTCCATCCCATATAAAGATCGGACCATCATTATAATCTTCCTCTACCCAATCAAAGTTGACGCCGCCATCCGCATATGCGAAAAACTTATTCTTTGTTTTTCCAAACTCATACCTGAAGTCAGCAAATAAAGGAACTGTCCGATAGAGATAATAATCCAATCCAACACCAACACCGGCGAACAGGTTGCCTTTTTGAAAACCATTTATTGATTGCAAACCTGCAGACACTCCGTTATCGCCATTTATCAATGCAACATTATTAATAGAATGAAATTTGTAAGCTGCACTTTTCTTTTGTCCAAAAGAAACCAAAGAAACAGGTATCAGTAGTACCAGGAAAAAATATTTCATTTTCATAAATTAGTTTTTAACGTTCATCTTGCTTATTAAGCTGATGTTGCCGAGAGAAGAATAATCATATTGATATAACCCATCTTTTGCGACAACCAATGCCCATCCGTTAAAAGCGATCACATCATATGTTTCAAACCCCGTTATTTGTTTTTGCAATGAAAGATTTCTTACATCCGATGCGTTGTAAAATTTCAACCCATCACGACCATCGCAAATGATAAGTGTGTTGCCATCTTTTGCCAGTCCGTGCGGATTGGTCATTGGATAAGTTTTAATAAGCGTTGGGTTTGATAGATTGGAAATATCCAATACATCAAGTTGCTCACTTGTGGACTGGCATGGAGTACCGGAACGTAGCGTAACAAACGCATTCGTGTTATCAGCGATCACCGGATCGCAACTGCGGGCATGTGTAAAAGTTCCCAATTGTGCCGGGCTTGTTGGATTAGTAATATCAAAAATGAACATGCCCGTATTGGAACCAACGAATAAACGATTATTGAACGGATAAAGCGTTTCAATGCCCCAATTCATTTGAACTTTATTGCTAAAAACAGGATCAGCACCGTTTGCAATAGAAACAACATTCAAGGCCGAGTTAGAAACAGCATATAGATAATTATTGACAATTGTAAATCTTGCCATTGAACCGCCGACACCAAATGGAGAACCACCAGCCGCGGTTCCTGATTGCGCGGAAGTTGATGAAAGTGGGCTTGCAAAAAAGACGTCAGTTGATGCCATACGGCCAAACAACATTCTACCATTCCCTCCGCAATCAGTTTGAACAATAGTATCCTTTCTTACCCAATCTTGTATGATCATTGAAGGATTCTGTGAAAATCCATTACCATAATATCTCTCAGGGAAAATATTTTCTGTGAATTTCTTTACTACGATCTGCTGTGGATCTGTAATATCAATTGCAACAAGATCAGTATAAAGATCTGCATAAAGAATATTGCCCTTTACGGCCATATCAAGATTACCTGGGATGTCAATAAAAGCGATATTCTTCGGAGCCGATCTGTTTGTATTGTCAATTATATGAATGCCACGATCGATCTCATTTAGAAAAATATAGTTGCCACGGATATAAATTTTGCCGGGTCTTTCTATTTCTCTTGATGAATTGTTTTTGATATTGGCCCGCACTTCATTTTTTGTGCGATATACAGGCTCCCAATACACATAACTGCGAGTGCATTTATCCTTTACACAACTATTAAAAACAAAAAGCAGCGCTATTGTGCTTGTCAATAAAGCTGAAAAAGATCTTATTCTCATAAAAGCAATTTTAAGGTTGACAACAGCCAGTAATCAACCGTTGCATTACTTTTTTGAATTTAAAAGAACAGCCGTTCTAAGACCAACAAAAAATAAATATCTCTTATTCTCAAAAGGATTATCAATGAGCTTGGTCAAATGAAGATCTGCAACAGGACCAAGCTTCCATTGTACATTTTTGTTATTTGCTATTGTCCACGAAAAGCCGGTTGAAAAGCTGAACTGTGTTTTATTCAGTTGGCTTTTATTTTTATAATAAACACCATTAAAGGCGGTGTCATACATGATCGCATTGCTTGAGATAAGTTGTCCTACTGTGAAACCAATACTCCAGGTAAAAGGCTTTACTTTATTTTTATTCAATTGCCATTGAAATAAAAATGGTACTTCAATAAAATGATAATGATTAGTGTACTTTGTTGTGTCACTACCTGCATTGTAAACCTGGTTGGCATTACGACCAGGAACACTGGAAAGTTGATTGCTGCCCGAGAATCTTATGTTCCCAATATGAAGAATATTGCTATAATAACCATATTGCAAACCCAATGAAAGACTGGTACGGGATGATAATTGTCTTTGGGCAGATGCACCAACTTGGAAAGCAAAACCAGCCTTAACATCAGAAGGCTTTTGTCGTGGAGGAGGCGGCGCCCCAGGTCCAGCCGGATTTTGATACGCAAAAGCATCAGCGAAGTTTGCTCCTCCAAAAGAAATATCATTATCATTTAATGAAGAAATTCCCGGTGTGATATGCAATCCCCATTTCCATTTTTTTTCTGAAGGATCTTTTTTTACGATTTGCGGAGCAGGGTCTTTCGTTGGTTCTGCTTTCAAAACCGTATCCTTTTTTGTTGTAGTATCTTTTTCTTGTACATCTGTCACTGCTTTTGCAGAATCAATTTTACTTTCAACCGGCTTCACTTCAGTCTTATTGGCTTCTTCCTGTTTTGCGATCGGTTCCGAATTTGTTTTTACATCTTTAGTAGCATCATCAACAACTCCGTTTTTCTTTTTCGAATTTGCAGATACAATAGCAATAGAAGCTTCCGGCTTATTATTCTTTTTATTTTTTACAGACCCTTGTTTCCCGTTAGTTCCTTCATTATTTTTCTCTGGCTTATTGATCTCGTTTTTTGAAACAGTAATATCTTTTTTATCAACTACTGATCTATCATCTGTTAATTTATCATCCGCAGTCTTATTAGTCGTATTCTTTGTTTCTTCAGGCTTCGTTGTCTCTGTATTTTGCTTTATTTCAGAAGAATTATTGATCTCATTTGCAGATTGAGAATTGTCCTCTTTTGGTTTGTCTCCAGGGGAATCCTGTTGGACTTTTTTTGCAATATCATTTTTTTGTTCACCAAATAAATTGCCACGTTGCCAGTAGCCGAGCAATGCAAGCCCTGCCAGCAAGAATATAACAACGAATATTCTTCTTTCCTTTTTCTTTTTAATTCTTTCTTCCACTCGCAGCCATACATTCTCTGATGGCTTGAACTTTAGTTCCTGCATTTCGGAAGAAACCTTTTTCTCAAATTCATTTTCCGGCATAACTACCAGTTTTAAAATTTACCTGATCATTTTTTTTTATCCAGCTGATCAATAAGGCTCTTGCTCTTGCATACTGCGATCTTGATGTCCCTTCATTTATTCCCAGCATTTTTCCTATTTCAACATGACTAAATCCTTCCACAGCATGCAGGTTAAATATTGTTTGATAACCTATCGGTAATTGCCTTAACAACTCCGCCAGTTCTTTACCCGTCATTTTTATTTCAGGATTATCATCCGCTACCGGGTGCAGGTTCTCATTGTCAAAAGAAAACTCATGATTGTAACGGGAATTTTTTTTCAGGAAATTCAATGCAGTTGTTACCATTATTCGTCTTATCCATCCACCCAGTTCACCTTCATATTTATATTGGCCAAGATTCCTGAAAACTTTTACAAACCCATCCTGCAGCACATCTTCAGCATCATCCATCGATTTGGTATAGCGATAACAAACACCCAGCATCGTTTCGGCAAAATGGTCATATAGCTGCCGCTGGGCAGCCGGAATTTCCCTGATGCAATCCTTTACCAGTTTTTGAGTATCCATTATCTTCTTACAGGTTCTGACAACAAGTTTTTATCCAACGTTGCATTGCCAATTTTAAACTATTTAATAGCATTTCCGCTGGAAGTATAAAAAAAGGGCCACCTCGTGGTAGCCCTTACTGCTTATATAAAACCGAAAAAAACTCATATTGCTGGCTCAGCAGGTGTATTAGTGTTATTATCTCGGTTCATACACTTTGTTTGAATAACTAAATGGATATACTTCAATCCATCTTACAGAGAACGGATCTATAATATCTCTACGCCTTTTTCTTTGTAGGCATCAAAAACTTTTTCTCCCGGATCTGATTCTGTGATCATAATATCTAATACATCAAGATCCCCTATTTTCAATTTTTGTTGAGTATTGATTTTTTCAGCGATCGTCAGCGCCACCACTTTTTTTGAAGACTGGATCATTGCTTTTTTCACCTGTACTACATCCCAATCGTTATCAGTAAGACCATGTTCGGCATCAATAGCATTGATACCAAGAAAACAAATATCTGCGTTGATCTGTTTGATCTTTGTTATAGCATCGCCACCTACTGTGATCTTTGAATTCTTTGAAATGCGATCACCGATAAAGATCACTTCGATATTTGGGTGTTGAATGTATTCCATCGCCGCAGGCAGGCTACCGGTAAAAAAAGTTGCCCGTAAATGTTGTGGCAAAGCTCTTGCTAATTCCAGGATCGTAGTTCCGCCTGTAGTAAGAATAAACATACCGTCGCGGATCAACCGCACAGCTTTTTGAGCGATCATCTTTTTATTATCATGAGAATAGACACCGTTGGTTTGAAATGAAACATGAAATGATCTGGATAAGGCGCCGCCATGTACTTTAATGATATCTCCTGTTTCTGCAAGTTCAGAGAGATCACGGCGAATAGTGTCTTCAGAAACGTTGATCGCCTCACAGAGATCCGATGTTAAGACCTTATTATGAAGGTTGATCTCACGAAGGATAAACTCTTGTCTTTCCTTTTTCAACATAAGCTATACCGTTTGGTAATTCGAATCTAAGTCAGTTTTTCCTAAAACCCGCAAATAAATGCAGCATTTTTTTAAATTTCCTGCAAAAACGTTCATCAATCATTAATTTTAAGACTCGAAACCGCAAAGCTTAAGTCACTATATTTATTGTATCATATGAACCCTAACATTGAAAAGCTTTATACAATTGCTTCAAAACCCGAACGGCTTATAATTGGCCTGATGAGCGGAACATCCTTTGATGGTCTTGATGTGGCGCTTTGTAAAATAAAAGGAAGTGGACCGGACACTAAAGTTGAGCTTGTGCAATTCGAAACATCTTCTTATCAAAATGATTTTAAAGAGGAATTAAAAACCATCTTCTCCCGCCGCGATGCTGATCTTGAAAAAGTTTGTTTACTGAATGAATGGGTGGCAATTCAACATGCGGCAATTATCAAGGGATGTCTACAAAAATGGGGTTATTCAAAAAATGATATTGATCTTATAGCAAGTCATGGGCAGACAATTTATCATGCTCCCAAATTTTTACACGGCAATCAAAAATTTCCGAATGCAACATTACAGATCGGAGATGGAGATCATATTGCTGTAAATACCGGTATCATCACGATCAGTGATTTTCGTCAGAAACATATCGCTGCCGGTGGTGAAGGAGCACCGTTAGCAGTATATGGTGATTATTTTCTTTTTTCAAAAAAAGGAGAAAACAGGATCATGCTGAATATCGGTGGCATTGCAAATTTTACTTTCTTACCAGGCGATCTTGATGGAACAAAGATCTTCTGCACCGATGTGGGTCCGGGCAACACCATGATGGATGCATTTGTACAAAAACATTTTCCGGGAAAATATTTTGATGAAGGATCGGGAGTTGCTAAAAAAGGAAAGGTGAATGAGGATCTGTTGAAAGAATTAAAAGCTCATTCATTCTTCGCAGGCGATTTTCCAAAAACGATCGGCCCGGAATTATTCAACTTGTCTTATTTGCAAAATGCCATAGAAAGATCAGCAGTAAGATCTATTTCTAATGAAGATATAATGGCAACGTTAAATCGTTTTTCTGCCGAAACAATTGCTGAGGCCATTAAAAGATGCATTGAAAAAAATGAAAGCTATTCGATCTATACAAGTGGCGGCGGCATGCACAATCCTTTATTAATAGAAAACATCCAATCGCAATTGCCCGGAATGAAGTTTTATACAACAGATACATTACATATAGCCCCTGATGCAAAAGAAGCAGTGCTGTTTGCACTGCTTGCTAATGAATGTATTTGCGGAGAAAAAATTAATGTTGGTAAAGGAAGAAACAAGATCCCTTCCGTTACAATGGGAAAGATCAGTTTCCCCGGCTAACTATTTAACTTTAAACTCAACTTGCTTGTCACCCCACATCAATGACACCTTTCCTGATTTATCGATAGCATAAGATAGTTTTTCTGCAAAAGCTTTTGTTTTACCACCTTTTACTTTTACTCTTAATGCGTCGTCAGCTTCCTTATAGCTGAAAGCACCCCATTGATTCCATGTTTTACTAAAGATGATCGTCCACTCATCTCCATTCATAATTGTAAACAATCCGTATTTACCGGCAGGAAGAGCCTGGTCTTCTACTTTTACATTTTTGCTCACTTCAAAAACTGTGGCTTCATTTGCTCCCGTACGCCACACTTTTCCTTCCATGGGATCTAAATCTTTTCCGATCGTTCGACCCTTAACAGATGGCTGACTGTAATCAACAGACACGACGGTACCATTCGTAAGTGTTTGCTCGACGAAGGCCGGTGGACTTGGAGCCTCTGCGCCATAGCGATGCTTCATGGGTTTATTGGCGCCTTGCGCTGTGGTGGCAACAGAGATGACGCATGATGCGATTAACAAAAGAAACAGTGATTTCATATTAATAGTTTATGTTTAAAAATACAGAGAACCATAAAATTAAGATTAGTTACTTGACGAACGGCGGCGTCCCTCACTTAATTCTTTCAAATTAGCCAGCCCCCGCTCCAAATGAGCACCATAAATATTCTCAAAAAAAAGTGATTTGAACTTTTCCCATGGGTACCACCTTAATTTGAAATCCATAAACCATTGCGCAATAACTGTGTTCTCATTTCCGCCAGAAAGAACTTTCCATCCCATTTCCATTCGCTGTGTGGCACCATTACCAACCTCCCCTACTGTAACAACACTATCATTGATATTAAAAATAGAAAGCCCGAGCAAGCCACTACTGTCTAATAAGATCCCTTTCGGCTTGCCTTCTATATATAAAATTCCAAGTGAATCAGCACCCGGATACCATTCTTTCCATTTCAAAGGATCAACAATAAGGCTCATTACCTCCGGTTTGGTGCTATTAATATCTGTTGCTCTGGAAATACGGATATGTGATGGAATAAAAAGTGAAATAGTTGTAACCAACAGAAATAAAAATATAAAACTCAGTATGGCTAATTTGATAACTCGCATAAATTCAAAACTTAAAATAGATCCTCTATCTGCCGTGGACTATGGACTGTCGTCCGATCACTCCCATCGAAAAACTTTTATTGCGATCACATAAACGATCACTCCCCATAAAGCAAGAATACCGATCTGCTTAAGACAATCATTTAAATGAGCTCCTTCAAATGCAACATTGCGCATTGCATCGTTCAAATGTTTTAATGGCATTACATCGGCAACTGCTTTTAACCAACCGGGAAATGCATCCGTGGAGAAAAAAGTTCCGCCGATCAAAAATTGCGGTAATGTTATCAGGTTGGCGAATGGAGGAATAACACTTTCATTTTTTGCAAGACCACTAACAATAAAACCAAAACCCATAAACACAACCAATCCAAGAAAACTAAGTACAAGCATTTCAAAAAAAGTGACCCAACCGTTTACCAATGTAAAATGAAATGCATAATGGCCGATAAGTAAAATAACAATTGCTGTTATCATTCCAAATAACACACGGCTGAGGGCCTCACCCAAAACAATATATTGCCGCTTGATAGGAGTAGCAAAAAATCTTTTTAATACAAGTGTTTGACGTAAACTGAAAAATATAAATGCAACACCAAAAACGCCGGCGCTTAATAATGAAAATCCAAGTTGCCCGGGTAAGATAAAATCAATGGTACGATAAGGACGTCCTTCGATCTTCACTATTTCATTATTGATAACGCCAACAGAAGGTGTATTCGGAAAATTCGCCTCATTCATTCCTTTTATCATTCCTTCCATTATCGAACGAAGTACCTGTATATTTTGCGGGTTAACTGCTTCCGAAGTTTTTAAATGAATCTGTATCGGCTTTGTTGGATCGGGATCTTTTTTCAAACTTATGATAGCAGCAATTCTTCCTTTCTCCAGGTCTTTTACTAAATCAGCAGAGTCTTTTTCAACAACATTTAATGCAGAAATACTTTTCAAACCTTTATAGACAATGCTTGTTGTATCACTTGTTGGATCAAAAGCTACACGAACCGATACTCTTCCACTGTTGCCAATAAACCCAAACACAAGAATAAAAATGAGTGGAAAAACAAAACTGAATATTACTGCGGACGGACTTCTGAAAACTCCTGTAAGACTGGCCTTGGTTATAGCCATCATAGCCTTTAACTGGCTGTATGGTTGTGACATTAATTAATGTTGAGTGGCAAATGTAAGGTTCTTGTTTCGTTTTTTTAATGGTGGATTGTGCTAACAACAATACAAAATGTATAACATTAGTTTGTTGACTTCCAATTATCCAAAATTTCTCAAGTAGCAGTTTATATCATAAATTAGAGTGTTGTCCGATATTAGTTTCGGCTCTCTAAAACTTTAAAGCTTTGACAGATTCGTATTTTAGTCTGACTGCAAAAACTAATAGGAAAAAATTTTTACTCCCTATGATATTTGGAGCAATTCCAATTGTAGGACTTACCTATGCAATTTTGAAAAATCCTAAGGAAGAAATGACTGAGTTTAGTAAAAGCCCAATTGGACTTAGCATATTGTTATCGTTCTTCCTTTTCTCCTTTGGATTCTTCTGCTACAAATATTTCCTTGATAAAAAGACTAAACTCATAATTGACAAAGACGGGATTTGGACATCAAAATTTGGACAAGTAAAATGGCAATCGGTTTGGTATATCTATCAAAAGGAAATGCGAGGAAAATTCATTGAACAAAAACTGATAATAAAATTGAACGAAGACGATAAAGAAATAAAACTTGACACTACATATTTTGATAAAACGGAGGACGAGATTATTGCAGCATTGAAAGGGTATTCATCGAAATTCAATGTGCAATTTCTTGACAAAGAAATTCAGAAAGTGTATTAACATCGCACTACATTGGGTTTTCTGCTATGCTGGCTGAAGAATAAGTACTCATCGTCCGGTGCCCTTATCAGCTGCAGCTCGGGCTGGACGAATAAAGCCGAGCAACAGGACATAACATCAACTCCATTAACTTTACTCAGCAGTCGTTCGGGGCTGGACGAGCAATGAATTCCAGCCCTGCAGCAAGCCCTGCCCGTAAGCAGCCATACTATGAGAGCTTTCATTCTGACAATTTGTTTCTTGTTTTTCCGAAGTGTTTTGTTCGGACAAGCATTAATGGAATTCCATCAACCCATGATGGACAATACCATATCTTTTTTTATTAACCATTATGATACGACTCTCGTCCGAAAAAATAAAATAGAAAGCTGTCAGCAACAAAATCAAACTTTTTATTTTGATTCCAACGGTCGAGTCCTGAAAAGTGTATTAATCCCATACGATAGCGCCACCCAAGTATTTTTGTACCAATATGATGTTAAGGGAGATCTTGTTTTAACAGAAATGTCAAGTCCAAAATACCCAAAGCCAATTGTTACAAGCAACCATAAAACTTATGAATTTGACCTCCTTGTGAAAGACTCTTCCAGTTCCGGGTACATGTGTAAGCACTTCGAGTATTATAAGGACGGAAGCTTGCGGCAGGAGCTTTGGTTCGGTTTCGATGGCCGCTCTAATATGGATCATCGTTTGCAAAGGGCCTTTTGGTTTGGTGTGGATAGTTTGGGTAGAATCATCAGGGTCGTTGAAAGGGATTACAT
>DATHDP010000135.1:0-3007 GCA_035318985.1 Chitinophagaceae bacterium | reverse complement strand
TAGTAAGGCAGTTTGTGTAGACGAATGCATGATCAATTTTTTATTTCAAAAAAAATAAAACCATGATTGCACTCACCAGGCTAAAGCTCCGATGGTTTTGTTTCAGTATTAAATATAATAGTTATTCTACAATATCAAGTTGCAATTCGTTGGATTTAAGTGACTGTTCATCGCTGGAAGGAATGTCTGCGGCTTTATCAATTGATTTGAATATCTTATTCCCTATTAAAACAGCAACTATTAAAACAGCTATACTTAGATATCCTACCCAATTATAATTTGATAACTGATGGGTTGTTCTATTTGTTTTTACGATCACCCCGGCTATTAACGAAGCCATGCCCTGCCCCAATTGTTGCATGCTGCCGTTTACACTCATAAAGCTTCCCCGCTGGTTTTGTGATACTACATTACTGATCATTGACTGCGCCATAACGATACGGCTTGTAACTACCATAAACAATAAACCAAAAAAAAGAAGCACACCAAGAATATTCATTGATGGCATATTTGTAAGAATAAACACAAGAAATAATGAAATAAAAACAGACCAGAGAAAAATAGGCAGCTTTCCTTTTTTATCTGAGAATCTTCCCAAATAAATAGCAGCCGCAAAAGAGGTTAAACCGCCGCATAACAATATCAAAGGAATTTGAAGTTTTGTAAATCCTTTATTGAATTCAAGATAAGATGGAATAAATGGTATCACCAAAAAATGGCCAAACATGAACAAACATGAAAAAATAAGTGCTGATCGCTGCATGCCGATCTTCATTGGGTTTGTTAGACTGCCGAAAAGAGTGGATGAGCTATGAGTTGTGATATGCCCTTTCATAGATGGCAGGTATTTTATCATAAGTGGCAATAATAAAAGACCTACGAAGCCATTTGCAAGAAAGGGTAAATGCCAGTTTGAATTAAAAACATTAGTTAATAAAAGAGAAAGTGGAATGCCGATAACGGATGCAATTGCAAAAGCACTCATGACGATGCCCATTGCCCTTCCTCTTCTTTTGTAAGAAAAAATATCAGCTACGATTGAATATAACTGGGCGCCTAATAGTCCGCCAAAAGTCCCGGAAACAATTCTTGCGACCAATAAAGTCACATAATTAGGAGCAATGCCGCAAGCGAAAGAGCCAATTAAAAATCCCGTAAATGCAATTAATAAAGATACTTTCCTGTCATGGCGATCAATAAGTAATGCCGCAATAATACCAGAGAAAAAAGCGCTGATCGAATATGCTGCAATCAGGGTACTGAATTGAAATGCTGAAATATGAAGACTGGGGATCAGGTAAATACTCAAAGGAACCATATTGACGAAGTCGAGGACCTGGGTAAAATTTATCGCCGCAAGTAAAAAAATTATGGCTCTCTCTTTTTTGTTCATGATCAGTTCAGGCAACAAATATCGTTAATGCAGCGTTAAGTGCAAATTGTTGTCTTTTATATAAGAATCTGTAAGTTGTTAATAGCCGTAAATTGAAAAAATGAAATTTCTACTCCCGATAATTGTTTTCTCTGTTTCATTGCTTACCATTTCTTTTTCTACTGCCAGCATAAAGAACAAAATGGCAAAGGAACAAGACGGCTTTGCTTTAATAGAGCTATTTACTTCAGAAGGTTGCTCCAGTTGTCCGCCCGCAGATGAAGCACTTGAAGAAATTCAAAAAAAGTATAATGATAAAGATGTTTTTGTTCTAAGTTACCATGTTGATTATTGGAATAAATTAGGATGGAAAGATGTTTTTAGTGATGCTTCTTTTACTCAAAGGCAGGAATACTATTCAAATATTTTCCGATTGAATAATATTTATACTCCACAGGTAGTTGTAAATGGAAAAAAAGAATTTCTCGGTTCAGATAAAAACAAGCTGATCAGCAGCATCGAAGAACAGTTGAATGAAATATCCGCTGTATCAATAAAATTAAATGTCGTTCAAAACACAGAAGGGAAGATCGACGTGCATTATTCAGCAGAAGGAACGGATGCAAAAAAAGAACAAGCGATAATTGTACTGATACAAAAGATGGCGACCAATGAAATAAAAAAAGGAGAAAACAAAGGAAGAACTTTACATCACATCAATATCGTTAGAAATATTTTTTACTTACCTCTTAAAGAAAAAACTACAAACTTCACACTTCCTGCAGGTTTCAGTAAAGAAGATTTTTTTGTTGCCGGTTTTATCCAGGATAAAAAATCAGGAAAAATAAAAGCGGTACAGTCTTCTCAAGTTGAGTAATTCCTCTCACCTAATCATTCTGTAATAAATAATATCTTCAAAGACGATCTGTGAATCCAGTAATTGCTGTTGAAAAATTGTTTTCGGATTTGGAATAACTCATTAGCCTTATAAAACAAAAAAGCCTCTCAGAATAAACTGAAAGGCTTTTTTAATAAATATGGCAGCTACCTACTCTCCCGCATTGTGGTGCAGTACCATCGGCCATGAGGGGCTTAACTTCTCTGTTCGGTATGGGAAGAGGTGAACACCCTCGGCAAAACCACCATAAAAAGATGGCTGTTAGCGAAAGCTAACGGCATAATAAATTAACATATCGGAGTTGTTAGAAAAGTATCTGATAAAATAAAAAAAATTAAAGCGTACGGGCAATTAGTACTACTCAGCTTTGCTGTTACCAGCTTTATACCTGTAGCCTATCAACGTCATAGTCTTTGACGGCCCTTAAAAGTAGACTCATCTTGAGGTAGGTTTCACGCTTAGATGCTTTCAGCGTTTATCCTGTCCGTACATAGCTACTCAGCATTGCACCTGGCGGCACAACCGATACACCAGCGGTACGTACGACCCGGTCCTCTCGTACTAAGGTCATGTCCTCTCAATCTACTGACGCCCACCACAGATAGGGACCGAACTGTCTTGCGACGTTCTGAACCCAGTTCACGTGCCACTTTAATCGGCGAACAGCCGAACCCTTGGGACCTTCTCCAGCCCCAGGATGTGACGAACCGACATCGAGGTGCCAAACCTCCCCGTCG
>DATHDP010000134.1:0-57733 GCA_035318985.1 Chitinophagaceae bacterium | reverse complement strand
CAAAACAAGCTTTCTCGCTGAAGAAATTTATGTGTACACACCAAAAGGTGATGTAAAGATGTTGCCTGTTAATTCTACATCACTTGATTTTGCGTTTTCCATTCACAGTGCGATCGGTGTAAAAACGATTGGCGCTAAAGTCAATCATAAACTCGTTCCATTAAGTCATAAGCTGCGTAGTGGCGACCAGGTTGAAATCATTACATCAAACAAACAAAAACCTTCGGAAGACTGGCTGAATTTTGTTGTTACCTCAAAGGCAAAAGGAAGGATCCGTGATGCACTGAAAGAAGAAAAAAGAAAAATTGCAGAAGATGGGAAGTACGCGGTACAACGAAAGATCGAAGGGATGGGTGCAGCATTCAATCAACATAATATTGATGAAGTCTGGACATATTATAAACTCAACTCTGCGCTTGACCTGTTTTACCAGGTAGCCATAAAAAATATAGATCTAAAGGAACTGAAGGAATTTAAAGTTTATGGAGATAAAATAGAAGCGCCAAAGCCGGTAAAAATTCACGAAGTAAAAGTGGATGGTCTTCATCACACATTTCCTAAAAAAGAAGCCGAGCTTATAATTTTTGGTGAGAGCAGCGATAAGATAGTTTACCATCTTGCCAATTGTTGTAAGCCTATTCCGGGTGATGATGTGTTTGGCTTTGTAACAACAGGTAAAGGATTAACTATTCATCGTAATAATTGTCCGAACGCAGCCAAACTAATGGCCAATTTTGCACATCGTATTGTAAAAACTAAATGGGCAAAGAATAAAGAGATCTCATTCCTTACAGGTTTAAAAATTGTTGGACTTGATGACGTAGGAGTAGTAAATAAGATCACCAATCTTATATCCGGTGAATTACGTATCAATATTGCTGCATTAACAATTGAAGCCAAGGAAGGGGTGTTTGAAGGAAATATAAAATTATATGTTCACGATAAAGAAGAATTGGACGAACTGGTCCAAAGCCTGTACTCTCTCCCTGGCATTGAAAAAGTAGATCGTTACGATACGGAACTGTGATCCCTGCAAAAAAAACCTGGATAAAAAAGGTTTTCAACATTCATAATTCTTGATTCTTTGTTACTTGCTCAATATGCTTTCCCCCTTATTTTTGCCCGTCTTAATAACCCTCTGTCCCCCTAAAGGGGAAGACTTAGATCTAAAAATTTAAATTGTTAGTTTAATGGTTGAGTAATCATTGAATGTTGAGTAGGGTTATTGAACGTACAAGAGTGCGACGCAAGAAAAGTTTAATAGAATTAATGGAGTTGATTAAAAATTAATTTATCAAATAAAATACTTTTCTAAAGTGGGAATTAAAAAGCCCCTTTAGGGGTTGGGGGTACAATATGATTGACGTAATACTTGGTTTGCAATGGGGTGATGAGGGGAAAGGAAAGATTGTAGATTTTTTTGCTTCGAAATATGATCTGATCGCAAGGTTCCAGGGTGGACCAAATGCAGGACATACATTATATGTAGAAGATAAAAAAGTAGTGCTGCATCAGATCCCATCTGGCGTTTTTCATGCAAATACTATTAATCTTATTGGAAATGGAGTAGTGCTTGATCCGGTGACATTGAAAAGAGAATGCGATACTGTTTCGTCTTTTGGCGTAGATCTGAAAAAAAATCTTTTTGTCTCAGAAAGAACTCACCTGATACTTCCAACACATCGTGCATTAGATAAGGCTTCAGAAATCTCAAAAGGTAATGATAAGATCGGCTCGACATTGAAAGGTATCGGCCCAACATATATGGATAAAACCGGTAGAAATGGGTTAAGAGTTGGCGACCTGATACGTGGAGATTTTAAAAAAGCCTACGATAAATTGAGCGGGAAGCATCGTCAGCTGCTGGATGCGTATTCGTTTCACGAAGATATTTCTGCATGGGAAAAAGAATTTTTTGAAGCCATTGAGTTTTTGAAGGCCATGAATATCGTTTCCGGCGAATATTTTATTAATGATCATTTGTCAGCAGGAAAGAAAATATTGGCGGAAGGTGCGCAAGGCAGTATGCTTGATATTGATTTCGGCACATTCCCATTTGTTACTTCATCAAATACGATTACTGCGGGAGTTTGCAGCGGACTTGGAGTGGCTCCTCAAAAGATAAAAGATGTGCTTGGGGTAACCAAAGCTTATTGTACCCGGGTGGGCGGTGGTCCTTTTCCAACTGAGCTAAATGATTCAATTGGTGAGGAATTGAGAAAGATAGGGAATGAATTTGGCGCTACCACCGGCCGGCCACGCCGTTGCGGTTGGATCGATCTTGTAGCTTTGAAGTTTGCCTGTATGATAAACGGAGTGACAAAAATTGTCATGACAAAAGCTGATGTGCTGGATGCGTTTGAAGAATTACAAGTTTGCACAGCTTATAACATCGATGGAAATAACACGGAGGAAGTTCCCTATCAAATGACGGGAATCAACTTAAACCCTGTGTATAAAAAATTCAAAGGCTGGAAAACGGATTCTTCTGCTTTAAAAAATGAAAAAGATTTGCCAGTAGCCATGCAGCAATATGTAGAGTTTATTAATCAATACCTGGGGGTAAAGGTGAATTATATATCAAACGGACCGGGCCGGGACCAGATAGTTTCACTATCTTGAAAAAGAACAGCAAAAAAAATAAGAACAAAAATTTGGAAGTTCTAAAACTTCGCTGAAATTTTACAGTGATTAATTTTAGTGGATATGACAATGAAATCTGATAAAGGAAAAAAAACCGAAGGCCACGAGCATAAACCATCTGCCGGTAATGCTGATAAAAAAACTTCTTCAAAACCAAAGAAACAGGAAGAAGAAGATGATGATGATGATTTGGAAGATGATGGTGAGATGAATGTGAAGGCCACAAAAAAAGGTGCTAAACCTGCTGCTGCAAAAAAATCTGGTGATGATGACGATGATGATGCTGGCGAGGATGAACCAGATGAGTGGGAAAAACCTGAAGAAGAAGAGGAGTGGGATCCCGACTTCGATGAATTTGACATACCAACATCTAAGAATAAAAAAAGTGCCGGAACCGCAGCTGGTGGAAAAAAAGGCAAAGAAGAAGAGGAAGATTTTAAAGTGGATGAAGAATTCAAAGATCTTTATGATGACAAGTATGATGATGATGACGAGGATGATTACTAAAAAGATTTTATTTCCCGTTTTATATTTTGAGCGCAACCAATACTAACTGCATTTTTACAATTACAGATCCTGAGAATGCAAAGAAAAAAATGCTGAGCTGGGCAAACCAGTTCGGCATTTTTTGTTTTTTAGACAACCATCGTTATCAAACCAATTATCACTCCATTGAATGTTTACTGGCTGTCGGTAATAAAAACAGCTTTATTGCAAATGCCGGCAATGCGTTGAATGATCTTCAAAGTTTTCTAAATGAAAACCCTCGCTGGTTGTTTGGTCATTTGGGATATGATCTGAAAAACGAGATCGAGTCTGTCACTTCTTCCTCAAAAAGCAGGCATAGGTTTCCAGATATTTTTTTCTTTGAGCCAAAGATCATTATCAGGCTTTCTGAAAAAGAAATGGAAATAGAATGTGAAGATGATGCCGGGAAAATTTTTAATGAGATCATGCAGAATGATGAAAGGCTGGAATTAATAAATGATCCGGTCAATATTCAACAACGGGTTTCAAGGAAAGAATACATTGAAACAATCGAACAATTAAAAAAACATATTCTTCGGGGTGATTGTTACGAAATAAATTATTGCATGGAGTTTTTTGCAGAAGATGCAGTTGTTGATCCTTTATCTGTTTACGAAAAACTCAGTAGGACTTCACCCAATCCCTTTTCAGCATTATATAAACTGGAGGACAAATGGCTGATCTGTGCAAGCCCCGAAAGATTTTTAAAACGAGAAGGGAATAAAATTTTATCACAGCCGATCAAAGGAACATCCTCAAGGTTTTTGAAAGATGACAATCAGGATAAAAAAAGTAAAGATGAACTTTATACAAGCGAAAAGGATCGATCAGAAAATGTGATGGTAGTTGACCTTGTTCGTAATGATCTTGCTCGTGTATGTAAAGAAGGAACAGTGAAGGTGGACGAGTTGTTTGGTATCTATTCTTTTCCCCAGGTACACCAAATGATATCAACTGTAAGTGGGGAGTTGAAAGATAATATCTCTTTTACAGAAATAATTAAAGCAACTTTCCCGATGGGATCAATGACAGGTGCGCCAAAAAGAAGAGTGATAGAATTGATCGATCAATATGAAAGATCTGGTAGAGGAATTTTTTCCGGCGCTGTGGGCTATATAACTCCTGAAAATGATTTTGATTTTAATGTGGCAATAAGAAGCATCATGTATAATGCCTCAGAAAAGTATCTTTCTTTTATGGCGGGTTCGGGTATTACTTTTTATAGTGATGCTGAAAAAGAATATGAAGAATGTCTATTAAAAGCTGAAGCGATGAGAGGGGCTATTTTAGGTAACTAATTATTTCACAGGTTTTTTAACTGGCTGAGTTTTCGTCGGAGTAGAAAGCGATTGCTTAAATGAATCAAGCATAATCTGAAGGCTCTCATTAAGTATATCATATCGTTTCGCCATAAACAGATCCATTTTATCTGCCGGCAGTCTTAATTCGTATTTACCATTATGAGTGATCAGCTTATCAAAGTCAGGATTATAACGATTGAATTCTATAATTGAAAACGCAATATATTTTGTAATTACTAAAGAATTATACCTCCCGCTGATCGCCTGCACCTTTGAATTGGTTAATTCAGCCGCACTTAAATTTTTTGCAGCAGGATTTACATTTGAAGCCTGTTTTAAAATATCTGTTTCATCCCTGGTTAAAGTTGTTATTCCGCCATCTCCTTCCATTACATAATGTGTTGCAATGAATTTTTTTACATGATCTCTTGATTCTGCTGGTAAAAAATGTTGCAGGTCCCAGAAATTTTTGCTCTTGCTTTTTCTTATCGCAGCATTTACATTTCCGGGGCCGCCATTGTATGCAGCGATCACCAATAGCCAATCATTATAAATATTATAAAGCTCACTTAAATACCTGGCTGCAGCATGTGTGCTTTTATAATAATCAGTTCTTTCATCAGTGTAGGCGTTTACTTTTAATCCCATTCTTCTTCCTGTTTCAGGCATAAATTGCCAGGGACCAACGGCACCTGCCCATGATACAGCATAAGTTTTCAAATAAGATTCTATAACGGCGAGATATTTTAATTCTCTTGGTAACCCATGATAAGTTAGCACTGCATCGATCATATCAAAATATGGACGCCCCCAACCTTTTAACTTCTCAAGGCTCTTCCTGTTTTTTGCCATATAATCATCCACAAAACTGATAGCACGGGGATTCAGTTGAACCTGGTTTAATCCTTCATCTTCTGGCTTACCTACAAAAAGATCTTTGAAACCTGCTTTTGGATCGGCAGAGATCGCAACAGGAACGATCGTTGAATCAACGACCGGTTTATTGGTCCTCGATCTTGAGAGATCTATAATTGTATCAGATACCTGTGCGGTAACAGCAATTGTATAAAGTGAAATTAGTATTGTAAATAAAAAGCGCATTAGAAATAAAGCCAGTTCAAACTATTTTTTAAACTCCATCAATTGTTGGGAGGCCTGCAACAAAGATAGCTCGTTAAATTGTTTTGCCATTAGCTGTATTCCGAATGGCATTCCATTGGAATGTTTAAAAAGTGGTAATGATATACCGGGAATCCCCGTAAGATTTGCAAATACAGTATAAATATCTGCGAGATACATAGCGATGGGATCATCTGTTTTTTCTCCGATCTTAAATGCAACTGATGGTGATGTTGGCATTAGGATAAGATCAAACTCATTGAAGACCAGTTGTGTTTTTTCAACAAGCTTTCGTCTTACTTTTTGAGCTTTGGTAAAATACGCATCATAATAACCAGTGCTTAAAACAAAAGTGCCAAGCATAATTCTTCTTTTCACTTCTTTACCAAAACCTTCACTACGATTGTGTTTGTAAAACTCTGTTAAATCAGTTGATAGTTTTGCAGAACGATAGCCATATCGAACACCGTCATAACGGGAAAGGTTCGATGATGCTTCAGCTGTTGTAAGAATATAATAAGCCGGAACTATATAATCGAGGTACTCAAAACTTAATGCAGTTACCTCATGTCCCTCACTTTTTATTTGTTCGATCAGTTTATTTATTCCATTAGCAATTTCAATATCAAGTGAAGGATGCGCTAATGTTTCTTTGAAATAAGCAAAATGGAACTTTTTATTTTCTTTTAATGCAACTGAATATTTTTCAACTGGTTTTTGAGAAACGGTACTGTCATATTCATCTGCACCGCCAATAATTTCTAAAACTTTACTTGTATCATCAACATTGTTTGCAAAAATTCCAATCTGGTCAAAAGAAGATGCATAAGCGATCAAACCATATCTTGAAATGCGGCCATAAGTTGGTTTCAAACCAACAATCCCGCAAAAATCTGCAGGCTGACGAACCGAACCTCCCGTGTCGCTTCCCAAAGAGACCATACAAAGTCCTGCTTGAACTGCAACAGCAGAACCACCAGACGAACCACCAGGAACCCGTGATTCATCGGCAGCATTCAATACATTTCCATACACTGAATTCTCATTGGCCGAACCCATTGCAAATTCATCACAATTGCAAACACCAATGATAATAGCTTCTTCCAGTAAAAGCTTTTCTATGGCTGTTGCAGAATAGAGCGAAGTGAAGTTTTTTAAAATGCCCGATGCAGCGGTGAGCGGATGATCTTTGTAACAAATAACATCTTTGATAGCAATTACAACTCCATGAAGTTTTCCAATAGTTTTTCCGGCTTTTCTTTTTTCATCAAGCTCTGCAGCTTTTTGGATCGCTTCATCTGCGAATACATGAACAAAAGCATTCAGGTGTTTGCTATTTTCAATTTGGGAAAGATAATGATAAACAACTTCAGCGCAGGAAGTGTTGCCCTGAGTTAATGCAAGATGGTATTGATCAATAGTGGTATACTCGACCAAAAGCGAAAGTCTTTATAAGATCAAAAGCAAGATCGGATTAGTTAGCTGATGGGTTAGTGTTAGTTTCTGGCTTAGTGTCCTTTTCGGTAATGCTTTCTTCCAATTCTCTTCTTACATTATCTTTGGCATCCTTAAATTCACGAACACCTTTTCCAAGGCCACGCATCAGTTCAGGTATTTTTTTGCCACCAAATAAAAGTAACACTACAAAAGCGATCAATATGATTTCAGTTGCACCAAGATTTCCCATTGTATAAAAATTTTAAAACGTAAAATTAATTATAAATCAAAATTCACTTTGCTGGCGTGCCTGGATATAAGTGGATTTATGTTATGACCATTGCCATCTCTTTTAGAGATCACTTACAGAGGTTTTTATTTCCTATTCTTTTCTGATACACCTTCTTCAAATTCCTTTTTTACACCGTCTTTTCCATCTTTAAATTCACGAACACCTCTTCCCAGTCCACGCATCAATTCCGGAATTTTCTTTCCGCCAAATAACAATAATACCACAAAAGCAATCAACAGAATTTCCATCCAACCAAGCTTAGGCATTTTGAAAGTTTTAGAACAGTAAAGGTAACATAAAATAAAATCCAGTTTCAATTAATTTGTTAAGCTGATGTAAATGCAAAAAAAAGCGACCATACGTAAGGTCGCCAATTAATTATTACAAAGTGAACTTTATGATTTTGCTCCTTCAACAGCCTGGCGCTTCTCACGGATCCTTGCACTTTTACCACTTCTGCTGCGTAAATAATAAAGTTTAGCCCTGCGAACACGGCCACTTTTGTTTACTTCTATTGAGTCGATATTTGGAGAATAAAGAGGAAAGAGCCTTTCTACACCAACACCATCAGAAATTTTACGAACAGTAAAACTTGATGTTGCTCCGTTGCCCTGGCGTTTGATAACATCGCCTTTAAAGCTCTGGATCCTTTCTTTATTTCCTTCAACAATTTTATAATTAACGGTAATATTATCACCAGCTTTAAAAGCAGGGAATTCTTTTTTACCAGTCAGCTGTTCGTGTACAAAATCTATAGCGTTCATATTCTTCAGTTTTGCGGGTCGCAAAGATAAGGGGAATGGAGGGAATTTTGGAATTAGTAATTGGTCTTTTTTTACCCAGTTATTTATTGCCTTAATAGTAGTAATGCAGATGAAAGGATTGCGACGCAACCATGCTCAATCAGGGCAAAAAAGCTGGTATCCAAATTCCTTAGACTCAACACTATCTCGCCACGTTCACCGCTCTTTTCTCTCTTATCACGGTTACTTTTATCTGGCCAGGAAAAGTCATTTCGTTCTGGATCTTTTGAGCTAATTCAAAAGAAAGTTTTTCAGAATCCTGATCACTTACTCTATCAGCCTCAACAATAACCCGCAACTCTCGGCCAGCCTGGATAGCATACGCTTTTTCAACGCCAGGATATGTCATGGCCAGGTTTTCGAGGTCCTTGATACGCTGCAAATATTGTTGCATAATTTCCCGGCGGGCACCTGGTCTTGCACCACTAATAGCATCACATGCCTGCACGATTGGAGAGATCACATACTGCATTTCCATTTCATCGTGATGGGCACCGATAGCATTTACAATTGCTGGGTTCTCGCCATATTTTTCGGCAAGCTTTGCGCCGAGTAATGCATGGCTCAATTCAGTTTCTTCGTCAGGAACTTTACCAATGTCATGTAGGAGACCGGCACGTTTGGCGAGTTTTGAATTCATACCAAGTTCTGCTGCCATGATGCCACAAAGGTTTGCTACTTCACGGCTATGCATCAATAAATTTTGACCATAAGAAGAACGGAACCGCATACGGCCAACCATTCTCACCAGTTCTTTATGTAAACCATGAATACCAAGTTCGATAACGGTTCTTTCTCCTATCTCCATTACCTGCTCTTCAATTTGCTTCTTTGTTTTCTCAACCACCTCTTCAATTCTTGCCGGGTGAATACGACCATCTGCAACTAATCTTTGTAAGCTCAAACGAGCAATCTCACGACGAAGCGGATCAAATGAAGAAAGAACGATTGCTTCAGGAGTGTCATCAACTATAAGATCGACGCCAGTAGCGGCTTCGATTGCGCGGATATTTCTTCCTTCGCGACCGATGATCTGTCCTTTTATTTCATCACTTTCAAGATTGAAAACCGTTATCGAATTTTCAATGGCTTGCTCTGCTGCAGTACGTTGTATTGTTTGAATGATGATCTTTCTTGCTTCTTTATTTGCCTTTTGCTTAGCATCTTCAATTATTTCCTGTTGAATCACTAAGGCTTTTGATTGTGCTTCATGTTTCAGGCTTTCCACCAATTGAGTTTTGGCTTCTTCTGCCGTAAGACCGGCAATTTTTTCCAAACGACGGATATGTTCTTCCTGGTGTTTTTCCAGTTCTGTACGTTTGATATTTACAAGTTCGATTTGCCGATTGAGGTTTTCCTTGATAGTTTCATTTTCTTTTAAATGCTTATCAAGATTTCCTTCTTTTTGGTTGATGGATTGCTCTTTTTGACGAATCCGGTTCTCAGCATCATTGATCTTCTTATTCTTTTCAAAAACCTCTTTTTCATGATTTGATCTCATCTGGACAAAGCGTTCCTTCGCCTCCAGTTCTTTTTCCTTTTTGAAAGTTTCGCCCCTGAGTTCGGCTTCTTTAAGAATACTTTGAGCAATTAGTTCGGCTTCTGCTACTTGTTTTTTCGTGTTTTTGGAGAAAATGAGCTTACCCGCTATAATGCCGAGAATTATCCCTGCAACTCCAATAATGGCAAACAATATATTTTGATCCATGAATGTTTAGTTTGATTGTTTTCACAATACTTGTTTTAAAAATATACCTGGCTGGTTCTTAAATGATAATGGTCAGGTAATCAGCGAAGATACAAAACGGCGGGAACCAATGAAATCAATTATAAGGAGTAAAAACCCAGCAATGTGAGATTTTGAATCAAAGATGATCAGGATTGCAGCTGTCCATCGAGCATTCTTTCCAATAAATTCAGTTTATCAGTAAGATTATCTTTCTCAACATCAGTAGCTGAACTGCTATTTTGTTCGGTGGCATACCATACCAGTGCCATTGCTACATAATCCTGCATGTCTTTGCCTGCAAACATGGTTTTAAATTCAATGATCTTATCATTGATCGTCTTTACTGTTTTACGTACTACTTCTTCATCCTTCGCCTCCAGTTTAATACGGTAGCTGCGGTCGGCTATTGTAATTGTGGCAGGTATTAATTGTTCGGACATAGTCGTGATTTACTTTTCATCATTCACTTAATAAAGCAATGCAGCGATCAATTTCTTTAATGTAAGAATTAATGCGTTTTTCAAATTCCTTCTTATCATTCGGATCCCAATCGCCTGAAGTGATCTTTAAAACATCCACTTGTTGTTTCAGGTCTTCAATGTTTTGCTGATGAGAAAAAGATTGGGTCCTGTTTTTATCCAGTTCTTCTTTCAGACGCAGATTTTCCTTTTGCAAAGCAGCATACTCCTTCAACACTTGCTGAAGTTTATCCTGTATTCGCTTTAATTGTTTTTCGACATCAACCATAAAAATTATTTCCTGATTTCAGCATTTAATTCTTTTTCAAGTGTCGCCATTATCTTACTCATCCATCCATCGATCTCTTTATCCGTAAGCGTTTTTTCCTGGTCAAGAAAAGTAAAGCTTACTGCGATCGATTTTTTATTGGCGCCAAGCTTTTCACTTTCGAATATATCAAAGAGTTTAACCTCTTGCAATTTGTCCAGCTTTAATTTATTCACCGACTTCTCCACTTCTTCATAAGCAAGTGCTTTTGGCACTACCATGGAGATATCTCTCATCACTGAGGGAAATCGGGACAATTCTTTTATTGAAAGCGTTTGTTTTGAAGTTATCTTCAAAACAGCTTCCCAATTAAATGCCGCAAAAAACACAGGTTGTTTGATGCCAAATTGGGACAATACATTTTGATTTACTTCTCCTGCGCCTGCTACCAACTCACCATTTGCTTTATATATAATATGGTCACGCAACTTTGGTACAAGAAGTGTTTCAATAGAATCTGGCTTTATCCCGAGTAATTGCAATACAGACGAAACAAGGCCTTTTGTATAAAACAAATCTGAAGACACAGATCTTCCTTTCCAACTTTGATCATTCAGATTCCCGCTGGTTACCATACACACCTGCTCCGTCTCATGATATTTACCGGGTCCGCTGGTAAAATATCCCTTACCAAATTCAAAAAGCTTCAGATTGCTGTTTTTATGATTCAAATTGCGGGCAACAACTTCCAGGCTTGTCTCTAATAGTGATGGTCGAAGAATATTCAACTCAGCGCTGAGGCTATTCATCATTTTCACCATTGGTTGTCTTTCTTCTTCGGTAAAATAAGCAACGTTGGTAATGGAGTTGGTCATCATTTCATGAAAACCAAGTCCGACAAAATAATTCGCCACCTTTTCTTTCAAGGTATGGCGCATATAATTTTCTTCAACCGAAGGAGTAATAGTAATAGCAGAGGGAATCTCAATATTATCCAGCCCATCAATTCGTAAGATCTCTTCAACAATATCAGCCGGCAAAGAGATATCAGGTTTGGCGAAAGGAACCGCTACACGTATTTCGTCAATTCCGTCTTTTAATATTTCGAAACCAAGATTATTTAAAATATTCTTTACAGTGTCAGGATGATAATTTTTGCCACTCAGTTTTTTCAGGTAATGATATTTAAGAGATACCTGTGTTTTATTTGGCGGATCCGGATAAACATCAACAATATCAGATGCAATTTGACCACCGCCAAGCTCTTTGATCATAAGAGTAGCACGTTTCAACACCGTAACCGTATTCGATATATCAATGTTTTTTTCAAAACGTGTTGCAGCATCTGTTCTCAGGCCATGTCGAAAACTTGTTTTGCGAATATCAATTGGATTAAACCAGGCACTTTCCAAAAAAATGTTCTTTGTTTTATCAGTAACTCCTGAATGCAATCCTCCAAATACACCGGCAATGCAAATTCCTTCTTCGGCATCGCAGATCATCAGGTCTTCTTTGCTCAGTTTTCTTTCTTTTTCATCCAGCGTAATAAACTTTGTTCCTTCCGGTAAATTTTTCACCACTATCTTTTGACCTTTTATTTCATCGGCATCAAATGCATGAAGCGGCTGACCTGTTTCATGCTGAATGAAATTGGTAATGTCAACGATATTATTAATTGGTCTGAGTCCAATAGACTTTAATTTCTTTTGCAGCCAAACCGGAGATTCTTTTATGGTAACACCTGAAATGCTAACGCCACTGTATCGCTGACAGGCTTTTTCATTTTCGACCGAAACCGAAACAGGCAAAGATTTATTTTCGATCTTAAAGCCATTGCTCGTTGGCAGCTTAGGTTTCAGATCTTTTTTATCATGATGATTAAGGTAAGCACAAACATCTTTGGCAACTCCCCAGTGGCTCATTGCATCCATGCGGTTTGGCGTAATTCCTAATTCATAGATCCAATCTTCATAAGGTTGAAAATATTCTGCTGCATCCAACCCAACTTTTGCATCTTCTTTCAAAACCATAATGCCAGAATGTGATGTACCTAAACCAATTTCATCTTCAGCGCAGATCATTCCATTGCTTTCTACATTCCTGATCTTTGCCACTTTCATTGTGAGCGGCTCATTATTTACCGGGTAAATAGTTGTTCCCACTTTTGCGACAATAACTTTTTGACCAGCCTCAACATTTGGCGCCCCGCAAACAATTTGCAAAGGCTCGCCATTTCCTACACTAACTTTTGTAAGCGTAAGCTTGTCTGCATTCGGATGTTTTTCGGTGGAAAGAACTTCGCCGATTACGAGGCCTTTTAAACCTCCTTTTACTTCTTCAAATTTTTCAAAACTTTCCACTTCCAATCCGATAGAAGTGAGAATGCGGGCCAATCTTTCGGGTTCGATCGTAACAGGTAAATATTCGCTCAGCCATTTATAAGAGATAGTCATGTATTCAATTTCTTTTATGGTGCGGACAAAGATAATTGATTGAAGTCACAAGAAATTTTTACACGATTGGGTATAATTTTTATGTAAATGACAAAATATTTTTTCTAAATTACAGATGGTGTTTATAAAACCGATGTGGAAAAGCTTGTGAAGTTTTCGTTAGGAAAGAAAAGTTTTTTTTGTCTGCATTTGGCTTTTATATTCGCCGTCTGACTGAGGGATAACGTTTCGAACCAAACCAACTAATTCAGTGAAATAAGGCTGGAAAAACTAACCCAAAAGTCATTGGTGTGAAATCAATGGTTTAAATTTTTATCGCCCTAATTCAACGATGGAACTTACTAATCTCAACAAGGACCGCAAACAAAGAAGAAAGACAACATCCGACCTAAGCAGCTTGGTTTATGGTAAAATACCACCACAAGCAAAAGATCTTGAAGAAGCAGTTCTCGGTGCAATAATGCTTGAAAAAAATGCATTTGATGTTGTTATTGAAATTTTAAAGCCCGAATGTTTTTATGTAGATGCACACCAGCGCATTTATCGTGCAATGCAGGGCCTGGCACAAAAAAATAAACCTATCGACATTCTTACGGTGTCTGAAGAATTGAAAACCCGTGAAGAGTTGGATATGGTAGGTGGGCCTTATTATGTTACCAAACTCACTAATGCTGTTGTTTCATCTGCGCATATTGAAACACATGCAAGAATTATCCTCCAAAAATTTATCCAAAGAGAACTGATACGTGTAAGCGGAGAAATTATTGGTGATGCTTACGAAGACTCAACAGATGTTTTCGATCTGCTGGACGATGCGGAAAGCAAATTGTTTGAAATTACCAGTAATCACCTTCGCAAAAATTTTGATACCATCGATTCTGTTTTGGTAAAAACCATTCAGCGTATTGAAGATCTCCGTCATAAGAATGAAGATGTGTCAGGCGTGCCGAGTGGCTATCCTTTACTTGACAGAATTACTTATGGCTGGCAAAATACGGATCTCATCATTCTTGCTGCGAGACCTTCTGTTGGTAAAACTGCATTTGCATTGAACCTGGCAAGAAATGCTGCCCTGCATCCAAGCAAACCAACACCGATCGCTTTCTTTTCTTTAGAGATGAGTGCAGGACAATTGGTGCAAAGGATCCTTTCTGCTGAAAGTGAGATTTGGTTGGAGAAAATTGCTCGTGGTAAGTTGGAAGAACATGAAATGAAACAGCTCTATGCCAGAGGTATTCAACGCTTAGCTAAGGCACCAATATTTATTGATGATACTCCGGCATTGAACATTTTTGAATTGAGAGCTAAATGCCGTCGATTAAAAAATAAGCATAATATCGGGTTAGTGTTGATCGATTACCTGCAACTGATGAGCGGAACAAGTGATAACAAGAACTCCAATCGTGAGCAGGAGATCAGTAATATTTCAAGAAACCTGAAAGCATTGGCAAAGGAATTGAATATTCCCATCGTTGCGCTTTCACAGTTAAGTCGTGAAGTAGAGAAAAGAAAAGAAGGGGCAAAGATCCCGCAGCTTAGTGACCTCCGTGAATCGGGAGCGATCGAGCAAGATGCCGATATGGTTATGTTCCTTTATCGTCCAGAGTACTACGATATCACTGCAAATGAAATGGGGGAAAGCAATAAAGGTGAAACTCACATAAGAATTGCGAAGCATAGAAATGGGGCATTGGATACAATTAAATTGAAAGCACTTTTACATATTCAAAAATTTGTGGAAGATGATGGAAGTGGAATGGGCGGCCTTGGTTTGCCAACAGGAAGCTGGAAGCCGGTACCTGATGATGGGTCTGGAAGCGGAGATGCTAAGTTATTTATACAAGCAGGCAGCAAAATGAATGATCTTCCTTATAATGAGGATGAAGAAACGCCATTCTGATTTTAGATTGCAGTCCCGATAAAATATCGGGATAAGATTTTAGATTTGTCCGGAAGTTCTCCGGACTTTTTATTTTAGTCAATGGCATTACCCTTTTTTTATATTGCTGATTATAATTCTTCCCAAAAAGAAATAGTATTGGATGAAGACACGTCACGGCATGTGGTGCAAGTTTTAAGGATGAAGGAAGGGGAGAAGTTGAATCTAACAGACGGCAAAGGAAATTTAATTACTGCTGAAATTGCTGATGCGCATAAAAAACATTGTTCAGTAAAGATCATTGACTCACTTTTTACCACTCACGATTCACGAAAAGTTACTATCGCAATCTCTTTATTGAAGAACACCAGCCGTTTCGAATGGTTTTTGGAAAAAGCAACAGAGATAGGTGTATCAGAGATCATTCCATTAATATGTGAAAGAACTGAAAAGCAAAAATTTCGTTACGATAGAATGAAGGGGATTTGTATCAGTGCAATGTTACAATCCCAACAAACATGGTTACCACTACTGCACGAGCCAAAACAATTTAGCCATGTAGCAATCGAGCAATTTGACGATCAGCAGAAGTTCATTGCTCATTGTGAAGAATCAGGTCAGAAAAACAACCTTTCAACTTTTCAGTCATTCAACCATTCAACGATTCTGATCGGTCCTGAAGGTGATTTTAGCAAAGAAGAAATTGAATTTGCCTTGCAAAAAGGTTTTATACCCGTATCACTTGGCGAAACAAGACTTCGCACCGAAACTGCTGGCATAGTTGCAGCTGTTTTACTTCGCCAGGTCTGATTCATTTCTTTCTTCAGCCCTCCACACCGGTTCATTTAATTCTACTACACGTCTTCTCTTTTTTGCTGCCCTGCTTCGCATTGTCATATTCAACATTTCAACAATGAATGAAAAAGCCATTCCGAAGTAAATATAATTTTTCAAATGAAGTTTTTCTGCTTGCTCATGATCCCAACCTTCAATTACCAAACTCAACCCGATCATTACCAAAAATGAAAGAGCCAGCATTTTTACAGTAGGATGTTTATGTACAAAACTGGAAATTGAAGGGCTGAATAAAAACATTACGATCATTGCTACCACCACTGCGGCAATCATGATCTCAACATGCTTAGCTGTGCCGCCGGCGGTTATCACACTGTCAAAGGAGAACACCGCATCAATGATCATTATCTGTACAATCGCTTGTGCAAATGAAATCCCTTTTTGTTTTTGCGATTCAACATTTGGGTCTTCGCCTTCAAGCTTGTCATGAATTTCTTTTACAGATTTATAAATAAGAAACAGACCACCTCCTAACATAACAATACTTGCAATATCAAAACCTTTTCCAAACCAACTTTCAGGAATAATGTATTTTCCACGTTGTCCTAATAACCAACCCAATCCCATTAGCAATAAGCTTCTTGAAATTATTCCTGTAATCATCCATAAACGTCTTGCTCTTTGTTGCTGGCTCTTGTCAGTAAGCCTGTTCATGATGATACTGACGAAGATCACATTATCAATTCCCAAAACAACTTCAAGGATTGCTAGTATTAAAAAGCTTATAATACTTTCTGATGTAAAGAGATGTTCCATCTATAGTTAGTTATTAATTTTTGTAAGATGCTTGCAAATATTCTTTACGATACCCGGACCTTCATAAATAAAACCTGTCCAAACCTGTACCAATGATGCGCCAGCGTCAAACTTTTCTTTTGCATCCGCGCCGGTAAAAACCCCACCGCTTGCAATGATCGGGATCTCGCCTTTTGTTTTTTCATAAATATATTTTACAACATCTGTTGATCTTTTTTGCAAAGGTTTTCCGCTTAATCCCCCGGTTTCAAGTGTCCCGATCCTTAGATCATGTTCAAGTCCTTCACGATCTATGGTTGTGTTTGTGGCCACAAGACCATCTAATTTTATTTCCAATGCAAGATCCGTTACATCATTCAATTGTTCTTGCGTAAGGTCCGGGGCTATCTTTAATAGGATCGGTTTGGCAACTGCTTTGCCATTATTGATCATTTGCAAATGCCGGAGAATTTTTCTCAACGATTCTTTTTCCTGGAGCTCTCTTAAGCCGGGAGTATTTGGAGAACTTACATTCACGACGAAATAATCAACATAGTGATGCAGTTCTTTAAAACAAATTTCATAATCCTTCCATGCGTCTTCATTAGGAGTGACCTTGTTCTTACCGATGTTACCGCCGATGATTAGTCGTGAATGGTGAGTGGTCAGTGGTGAATGAGTGTCCTGAGATTGACCATTCACTATTGACCTTTGGCGAAGTCTTTCTGCGATCACTTTTACTCCATCGTTATTAAATCCCATTCGATTAATAAGTGCTTTATCTTTTGGTAATCGAAAAAGTCTTGGTTTGTCATTGCCTGCTTGTGGTAATGGAGTTACTGTTCCTATTTCTACAAAACCAAAGCCAAGGGCTTCCAATTCTTTTAAATACCTGGCATTCTTATCAAAGCCTGCACCAAGACCAACAGGGTTCTCGAATTTTAGATTTAAGATTTCAGATTTAAGATTTTCGTTTGCGCCTGGCGAGAAGATTGAAGCGAGCAGTTTCCTCAAAAAGCCAATGCTGCATATTAGGCGTAGGCAATTCATTGAAAAATAATGAACCCATTCTGTTGGGAAAAGAAACAATATGGAACGCAGGATCTTATACATAGAAATCGCTACGAAGATAAGCTCCGATTTTTTAGGGGATATAGCAAATACTTTAACTTTGGCTACTGAAGGTTGCATAAACAACTTTTCGTAAATTTGACAAACTACTGCAACAATTGCTTAGTAGAATTATTGTAGTACAAGCGAGCAATTTGCGTGACAAAGCAGCAAATTGGACACAACAGAAGCTTAATAGTAGTAATGAAGTTGACTAAATAAAATATTTCTTCATCTCCTTACACCCCTTTAGGGGCTGGGGGTAAATCATTCTTTATGCAAGAAGCATATATAGTAGCCGGATACAGAACTGCCGTAGGCAAAGCAAAACGCGGAGGATTTCGTTTTTATCGTCCGGATGACTTGGCGGTTGATGTAATAAAAGGATTGATGGCAAGTGTGCCGCAATTGGAAGCTAAAAGAGTAGATGACGTTATTGTTGGCAACGCAGTGCCTGAAGCTGAACAGGGCTTACAATTCGGTCGCATCATTTCTGCAAGAGCATTGGGCATTGATGTGCCGGGTGTAACGGTGAATCGTTATTGCGCATCAGGATTGGAAACAATTGCGATCGCTACAGCAAAAATAAGAATGGGAATGGCGGATTGTATCATTGCCGGTGGCACAGAGAGTATGAGCCTGGTACCAACAGCCGGTTGGAAAACTGTTCCTGCTTATTCAATTGCAAAAGATGAACCGGACTATTATTTAAGCATGGGATTGACTGCTGAAGCAGTGGCAAAAGAATTTAATGTAAGTCGCGAAGCACAGGATGAGTTTTCATTTAACTCGCATCAAAAGGCGATCAACGCAATTAAGAATGGGTATTTTAAGAATGGGATCCTTCCAATAGCTGTTGATGAAGTTTACCTGGATGAAAAGGGTAAAAAACAAAAAAGAAATTATACGGTAGATACAGATGAAGGTCCACGTGCAGATACTTCAATTGAAGCATTGGCGAAATTAAAACCTGCTTTTGCTGCTAATGGTTGTGTGACTGCCGGCAATTCATCACAAACAAGTGATGGGGCTGCATTTGTAATTGTGATGGGAGAGAAAATGATGAATGAACTTGGTCTAAAGCCAATAGGGAGATTGGTTGGTTCTGCGGTTGCAGGTGTTCACCCACGTATTATGGGTATTGGGCCTGTTGCTGCTATTCCCAAAGTATTGAAACAAACAGGGATGAATCTTTCACAAATTGACTTGATAGAATTGAATGAAGCTTTTGCATCGCAATCGATCGCTGTTATTCGTGAAGCGGGGCTTGATGCATCTAAAGTAAACATCAATGGCGGTGCAATCGCACTGGGTCATCCGCTTGGTTGTACCGGCTGCAAACTGACTATTCAGAACCTGCATGACATGAAAAGACTGAATAAAAAATACGGAATGGTGACTGCCTGCGTAGGTGGCGGGCAGGGCATAGCAGGGATAATTGAAAATATTAATTAGGTAGCCAGCTATATTACTACTATAAAGCTAAAGTTGCGACGCTCCTTTCATCTTACTCAACACTATTCAGCAATTTTGAAAATTATAATAAGGATCGGGGAGCTTTTCTTCCAGTGGTTTAATTATTTCTTTTCTTCCGGGATTCGTTGTAAAATTTCTGCATTTCTTTTTCGTTGGTGTAAAACCCAATGTAGCCTAAATTTATACCGTGAGATAATTTCCAGCACAACTATGAGGCCGGGGTTAACGATATTTATATTTTGTACATCTATTTATAACATAAAAAGGAAAACAATATCTATTAAATTTTAAAAGAAAAATTATGAAAGCAAAATCATCTTTAACTCTCCTGGCTTCATTAGTGCTAATTACATTTATATTTACTCAATGTCAGAAAGGCGATGCTGGGCCAGCCGGTCCCGCTGGTCCAGCGGGTCCTGCCGGTTCTCCTGGTTCTACCGGCCCTAAAGGCGATTCAGGGACTGCCAATGTTATCTATTCCCCATGGTTAGATGCTACTTTCAGATATTATATTGATACCAATGGCACTGTCTATGATACCCTCGGTTTTATTGCAAATATCACGGCTAGTAAACTCACCCAGGCTATCCTCGACAAAGGTGAAATGAAGGTGTATATGAACTGGGGAACACAAACTACTCCCGATATTGCTCCATTGCCGATACTTGATCCATTTTTTACGGGTCTCATCATAAACCCTGAATTTTTAGTGCAGCGAATAGACCTTATTTCCAATTTTAATGCGAGCACCTATACAGATGCAGGACAAAAACATTTGCAATACAGGTATATTTTAATACCCGGATCCGCACCCGGCCGACTATCGAAACCTACAGTTAATTGGAATAATTACAACGAAGTGAAAGCTTATCTCGGGTTGACGGATTAATGTGAACTTTATTGAATACTTCCTTAGCAGCTTTAATCATACTTTGTGGTTATGCGTTGATAGCGAGATAATATTTATTAATAACTGGAACCCGGTAATCATGCCGGGTTTTTTGTTGCAATCAAGGTTGCAAATTTTTCTAAGGCAACATTGTTGCAAAAACTATTTAGTCATACTTTTGCGGAAGTGCTTTTTAAGAACAGATATATCCACAAATGTATTTCGGCAATATTGCTTGTCATATTGTTGCTTATTCATAGCATCAAGCTTCTTCATACCCATTCAGGTAATAGTTCTTTTTCAAATCATATCTGCAGTGGCAATTGCTTTGAACAAAATGATAACGCTGATCCCGGGCAATCTGCTTCCGATTGCAGTATATGTAATTACCAATTAACTAAAGATGCTGATGATCTTAAGGATCCTGCTTTTTGCAGTCCTATCACTCAACAAATGGATTTGATCACAAGATCAATTTCATTTCATAAATTTTCTCATCCTTCTTCTTTAGAAGATCGCGGACCTCCCGCCAATATATTGTAAGAATTTTTCTTACAGCACAGATCAAATCAAATATTTCGTTTGACGCATTGCTCTCTTTTTGAGCTTTTTCATTTTATCAATCATGAACTATATAAGGTTATCAAAATATTTTGTAACCGTCTTTTTATTCCTTGTTTTAGCAGCAACCAATAATGTTTGCCTGTCTCAGGTTACGGCTGACAGCACATCAAAAGATTCATTGTTATTAAAACAGATCGAGGAGCAAATGAAAACTACTCCTCCGCCGGCTACACAACAAACACGATCAGGTCTTTCATTTAATCCTGATATAGGAGTTATCGGTGATTTTCGCGGATCATATATCAGTAAAGGACAGAAAAACATTGATCTTTATTTAAATGAAACGGAAGTTTCATTGCAAGCAACGGTAGATCCTTATGCCCGTGCTGATTTCTTCCTTTCTTTTAGCAGGGATCCGGAAACTGGTAAATATGGAGTGGAAGTAGAAGAAGGTTATTTGACAACTTTATCATTGCCTGCCAGGTTACAATTGAAAGCGGGAAGATTCAGAAGTGCAGTTGGAAGAGCGAATACCGTACACCCTCATGCTCTTCCTTTTATTGATATGCCAAACGCCTATGTTAATTATTTTGGCGAAGAGGGATTGAAAGATGAAGGGTTATCATTAAGCTGGCTTTTGCCAACAAAAGCATTTTACCAGGAAATACTTTTCCAGGTAACATCGGGATATTCGGAATCACCGGCGTTTGCAAGAAGCGAAGGCAATCGCTTGTTATATGTAGGGCATCTGAAGAATTTCTTTACGCTTAATGATGATAATACACTTGAATTAGGATTAAGCGGAATTTCTGGTCCAAATGATTCAGCAAGAGTTTCCAACATGGGTGTGGTTGATCTTACCTATAAATGGAAACCGGTAAAGTTGAATACTTATCATTCGCTTACCTGGCAAAGTGAATTTTATTTCAATCACCAAGATCTTACGGATAACTATTCAATGAGTTCATTTGGCATGTATTCATTTATTCAATACCAATTAGCAAAACGATGGTTCTTAACAGGTCGGTATGACTATGCACAAAAGCCATTTGATAAAACCATCAAAGAGAATGCTTATTCATTAACGGCCGGTTGGTATGCAACCGAATTTTCAAAACTTGAATTCGAAACAAAAACAACTGATGACAACATAGATAAAAGATTTTACCAGGCCTGGTTGCGCTGGATATTTGTAATTGGGGCACATGGTGCTCATCAGTATTAAAATTTTATATTAATAATCATGAAAAAAATATCAATTCTTAGTTTGTTCCTTTTTTGTATTTCCTTTTTCTCTTTTGCGGATACGATCAAAATTGTAACAACCACTACCGATATGAAAAGTATCGCGGAGCTTATTGGAGGAAATAAAGTTTCAGTTACATCAATTGCTACGGGTTATCAGAATCCGCATTTTGTGGATCCTAAACCGAGTTATATAATTAGTTTAACAAAGGCGAATCTTTTTGTAACTGTTGGACTTGATCTTGAAACCGGTTGGTCTCCTCAATTACTTTCCAGCTCACGCAATACAAAAATTCAAAAAGGTGCGGCCGGTTATGTTGATGCATCCGAAGGAGTAAATTTATTGCAGGTTCCGACTACAGCGAACAGATCCGAAGGAGATATTCATATTTATGGAAATCCACATTACTGGCTTGATCCTTTAAATGGAAAAACAATTGCAAGAAATATTGCGAATGGATTAGAAAGAGTCGACCCCTCTAATAAATCTTTTTATGAAGCAAACCTGGTCGCATTTAATAATAAAATTGACTTGAAGCTAAAAGAATGGCAAGGCAAGATGGCTGCATACAAAGGTTCAAAGATCATTGCTTACCATAATGAATGGGTTTATTTCGAAACAAGGTTTGGTTTGCAGATCGTGGATTTTATGGAACCTAAACCCGGTATACCACCAACACCTTCACAGTTAGTGAAAGTGATAAAAGAAGTGCCAGCCAATAAAATTAAAGTGATCATCTCATCACCTTATTTTACAACTTCATCATCTGATGTGGTGGCAAAACAAACAGGAGTAAAGGAATTAACGCTGGCAACATCTGTTGGCGCTTTTGATTCAGTAAAAGATTATTTTGGCTTGTTTGATTATAATATTGATCATTTAATAGCTGTGCTTAAATAAATTAAAACTAACTCTTATGTTCGATATGTTTCAGTTACCATTTATGGTACAGGCATTTGTTGCCGCCGTTATCACTGGTGTATTATTGTCTTATATGGGTGTGCATGTTGTTGGGCGGGGAATTGTTTTTGTTGATCTTGCTCTTGGACAAATATCATCACTGGGAGTGGGGTTTGCTGCTTTCATTGGTACGGGTGTTACTTCCATTCCGCTAATATTTACTTTAGTTGGTGCACTGTTGATGTCATTCATTAGCATTAGTGACAAAAGGTTAAAACAGGAAGCTATCATTGGTATCTTATATGCATTTGCATCGGCATTAACAGTTCTCCTGATCTCAAAAACGCCACACGGTGATTCAGATATCCAGGAAGTGCTTTTTGGAAATATTTTATCAACAAGTTGGGAACAGATAAAACTGATCGGAATAATTTTCGGTGGAATAGCGTTGTTGCAGTTGGTCTTTTTCAAAAAATTCTTTTCACTGACAAGGGCATTTGAAAATGGGGATACACATGTAGGAATATTCAATATCTGGAATTTTCTTTTTTATATTTCAATTGGTCTTGCCATTGTATTTGCTGTAAAAATCAATGGAGTAATACCTGTTTTCTCTTTCCTGATCATTCCTGCTGTGTCTGCTATTATGATCTCTAAAAATAATACCGTAGTTTTTATTATCGCGATCCTTATAAGTGTGCTTGCCAGTTTCTTTGGCCTTGATTTCTCCTTTCATTATGATTTTCCTGCTGGATCTTCTATTGTTGCTGTCCTAGGCGGGATCTTTATTTTAGCATCTATAATAAAACTTGTGAAAGGATTGATCTTTAAAAATGGTTCTTAAATGTTGACAAGCGTACAGGATGATGAACGGAGCGTCGCAACGAAAGTTTAATAGTAGCAATTAAGCCGGGTTAATAAATATTTTTATCATAGTTAAGAAAAGCTGTAATACTTTTAAGTATGGAAATTACTTTCAATACGCCGGCATTGCTGTTTCCTGCTATTAGTTTGTTGTTGCTGGCGTACACGAATCGTTTTCTTGCATTAGCCAACCTTGTAAGACGTTTGCACGATGAGTATAAAAGAGGAGAGAAGAGTTCCGGTATAATATATCAAATACAAAGCTTAAGGCGAAGACTAATACTGGTAAGATACATGCAGGGTTTAGGGGTTTTCAGTTTTGTTTGCTGCGTGGTAACAATGTATAGTATCTATAGTGAGTGGCAAGGAGCTGCAAAATATATTTTTGCAGTGAGTTTACTTAGCTTATTGACATCTTTAATTATTTCACTGATCGAGATAACACAAAGCACTAAGGCCATTGAAGTGGAACTGAGTGATATTGAGGAATTACAAAAGTCAAACTTCTTTACAGACCTTTGGAAAGGGAAAGAAGAGAAGAAATAACAATGAAAAAATATTTTTATTTTATAGGAATGCTCGTTTTAGTAAGTGTGATCCTGGTTTCCTGCTCAAAAGTTGGAACTCCGGGAGAAGAACCACTTGATGCGATCGATCAAAACGATGATGTATTTCCAACGATCACTATTTCAAAACCTACGGACAACCAGATATATGTAAGCGGCGATTCAATAATTGTAGAAGGCAAAGTGACTGATAACAAAATAGTCTATAAAGGAAAAGTGCAGATAAAAAATGATGCTAACAATTTGGTAGTGGCAGATAACTATTATGAGAGTCATTTTTTACAAGCTATCAATTTCAGGCTTGCTTATAAAGCAGTAGTAACTGTGCCAACTGAATTTAGTGTTCTTGTAGAATTCCAGGATCATGGCGCCAATACTTCTACGGCAACCATAAAAGTAAAAGTGAATCCTTAGAGTTTGTTGATCATTTTTAAAACAGACTCCCAGCTTCCTCCATTATAAACTTCCGGAAGGCCTGCTGACTTTAATATATTTTTTGCTGTATTGCTGTGCATTCCTGACTCGCAACAAACGATAACCGGTTTTTTCATTGATCTTATTCTTTCAATACTTGCGGAGATCCTGTCGACCGGGATATTTATGGAGCGGGGAATTCTTCCATTGTCATATTCATGAGGGGTTCTTACATCAATAATGACAGCACCTTTTTTTATCGCTTCTTTGATATTATTTTTTCCAAATAAAAAACCAAACATGGTGATCTGTTTCCTTTTTAAACAATTATGCTGCTGTTAATTTTTTTCTTTCACCAATTTGCTGGCGCCACATCGCATAATACAACCCTTTTTCTTCCAACAATTTTTCATGACTGCCAGTTTCCACTACGTCCCCTTTTTCCAATACATAAATTCTGTCTGCATGCATGATAGTGGAGAGACGGTGTGCAATAAGAATGGTGACTTGGTTGCCGGAGGTTGACACATCTCTTATGGTTGTTGTTATTTCTTCCTCGGTCAATGAATCAAGTGATGAAGTTGCTTCATCGAAAATCAGCAATTTAGGTCTGCGCAATAGTGCTCTTGCGATGGATAATCTTTGTTTTTCTCCGCCTGATAATTTTAATCCGCCTTCACCGATCATTGTTTCTAATCCTTTTTCAGCTCTTGACAGCAGATTTTGACAAGATGCTTTATTAAGTACATCATATAATTCTTCTTCAGGTGCAGCAGGATTTACAAACATTAAATTTTCCCTTATCGTACCGGAAAAAAGTTGTGTGTCCTGTGTTACAAATCCGATCTGGTTACGCAGATCATCAAAGTTGATATTGTTCTCGTCAATACCATTGTAAAGAATTTTTCCTTGTTGCGGACGATACAAACCAACCAATAACTTCATCAATGTTGTTTTACCGGAACCAGATGGTCCGACGAAAGCAATAGTTTCTCCTGTCTTTACTTTAAAACTAATATCATTAATGGCATGTTGTGATGCTGTGTGATGTTTGAACCCAACATGATCAAATTCTAACTGTTGTATAGTACCAAGATGTTTTGGATTTGCAGGTTGTGGTTCTGGTGCTTTTTTCATCAGGTTGCCAAAATTTTCCAATGATGCCTGCGCTTCACGATAGGAGAGGATAATATTACCGATCTCTTGTAGCGGTCCGAATACAAAGAATGAAAAAATTTGCATGGTTACTAACTGCCCAGCATCCATTCGGCCGCCATATATAAGATACATCAGCATAAAAAGAATTACCTGACGAAGCGTATTTACAAATGTGCCCTGTACAAAACTGATGCTGCGAATACGTTTTACTTTGGTTAGCTCAAGACCCAGAATTTTAAACGTATTCTTGTTCAGTCGGCTTACTTCCTGTTGCGTTAATCCAAGACTTTTTACCAATTCAATATTTCTCAATGATTCAGTCGTAGCTCCGGCAAGTGCGGTAGTTTGTCCAACAATGTTTTTTTGAATGATCTTTACTTTCTTACTCAGCAAGTTTGAAATAATAGTAAGCAGAAAAATTCCTCCGAAATATATTATAGGCAGACTCCAGTGAATTGTGGTGGCATATATAGCGACAAATACGATCCCAATAATAACCGGGAAAAGGATATTGATAAATGCAGATACAAATTTCTCCGTGTCAATTCTTACTTTCTGCAATATGCTTAATGTTTCGCCGCTCCGGGCATCTTCAAATTCCTGGTAAGGAAGCTTCATAGCATGTTGCAAACCTTGTGTAAAAACTGTAGCGCCGAACTTTTGTGTAATAAGGTTTAAAAAATAATCCTGGAACGCTTTGGCAATCCGGCTGATCATAGCAACAGAAATAGAAGCAAGTAAAAGCCAGATAACACCATAATAATGGCGTAATACAGGTGTTTTGGTAACGATTCCTTTTGTATCAACTTTTATATCAATGTCAGTGATTTTGTCATTCATAAAAAGAAAAGCATTCCAGTCAAATGCTTTTACGTTTTTATGGTAGTTAGCCAGGTTGATCAGTTTTCCTAAAATGATCGGATCAAATAAAGAAAAACCAATATTGATGGCAGCGAGGAAAAGCACCAGTATCACTAACCATTTATATGGCTTCAAGTATTGAACAAGAATTTTCATATGTAATTTTCAAAAATTAGTCAACGAATATACGAATCTATAAAAGTTCTATGTTTGTGATATGAGGAAATGTGGCCTATAAAAGGTCAGTTACCGGTTAATGATTCTATTTTCCCTTTAAAAGCAGAAAGTTGGTTAAAAAGTTTTGGATATGATATATAACCTTTTATCTGGTTTGTGCAAATCATATACGATAAAAGATTATCGGGATTAAACCTTACAGGTTGTTGACACTGCAACAATTTTTTTGCTCCTTCCAAAGTAACACTATAAGCATGTGTACAATCATGAAACCCCGCAATAGCAATATGTTTGGTAAAATTCCGGGGATAATAATTGAAATACATCTTCCTGTTTAATTTTAACTGGGCATGTAGGGGAAAAATTTTTAAAATTGTTTGCTTGAGTTTTTGCTTCCAACCGAATTCTTCATTTTTTTCATATCCAAGATAAAACAGTTCCCAGTCACCAGGCAACTCATCTATTATTTCCTGAAAGTATTTTAGATTAGGAACTATCGGTACTACATCATCTTCCAAAATCAGCGTTTTTTTATATCCATTTTTGACGATGTCTTTATAAATGCCTACATGCCCTAACGAACAGCATAACATTCCCAAGCTGATCTCCTCAGGATTTTTATAAAAAAGATGATACTGATCGCTGCTGTATAACCCAAGACCCTTTATTTTTTCCAAAGAGGTTTCTTCTTTATCCACGCCCCAGAAATATTCGAAGTCCAATCCTTTCAGCACATTATCGATATAACCCTTTCTATCGGAAGCACGATGCAACGAAAGAACATATATCTTATCATAATAATTATTAAGAAGCCGGAAGTATTCTTGCATTAGGTAGTATTACTGTAAAGATAAAGGGAGGAATTCAGATAATGATTCCCTTCGTTTGTGAACGGACTTTACGGGAATAGTAATATATATGATCCTGATAATTACTTAGATTTTCCCAATAAGATTTCATTCATTCTTCGTTTCATTTGATGATATGCCTGCCAGTTGCAAAAAATACTCTACCGGGTCCCCGGGATATTTTTGCCTGAAGATTCTATACGATTCTTTTCCCATTTCTTCCAGGCTGTTTCGATTTTGCCATGCATTTTCCAGTACCCGGTCTATTTCCTCAAAACAAACTTTTTTCGCTATCCATCCATTTACTCCTTCATTGATCCATAATGGCATATCACCAACATCACTTGCAATAATTGCTCTTGACATAGCCAGGGCTTCTGTTACGGAAATAGGCATTGCATCAATAAGTGTAAGCTGCAATAATACATGTGAGTTAGTCAATACTTCCTTTACATTTTTAGTAAAACCTTTCAAAAAAACTTTTGAAGAAAGTTCTGTATCGGTAATCAATTTTTCTAAGATTTGTTTGTCTTTACCATTACCATAAATATTCAGCGTGTAATTCCTGGTTTTCCATTTTTCTGCTGCCAGGGTTTTTATCAGCACATCCTGGGCTTTGCGTTTTACATCCAATTCTGCAAGTACTGTAAACACCAGTTTACTTTCTGCTGGTGTTGTAAAAGGAGTTTGGTAACCCGGCAATTGAATAGTAACAGGGTTAAACAAGACATAATTCCGGGGTATATCCAGGTTGCAAGTGTTTTTAATTACAGAAAAAATACGAGCAGCAGCGCCAATGTTTTTCTCGGCATTCAACACCCAATTATGAAGTGACTTTATTTTATTGCTTGGTAATTTTTCCAGCGTATCATAATTATGAAAAAGTAATACATAAGGCGGGAGTTTTTGGTATAGTTTTTTAAAAGGCCCATGAACAACATCTTTCCAACCTCCCTGGTTAACTATTGCTTTTTTATAATCAGAAAATGGAATTGAATACAATGCTTTATTTACTTTGTATTTTCCCCACAAAGATTTGGTTTCTGGTTTTCCCGGTAGCAGGTATAGTTTACAACCGGCTTTTTGTAATTGCTGCAGCTTCTCCTCTTTCTCCTTCCAGTTGAAACAGCACACACCCACATTGTGGCTTTTGCCGGCAAGGTGCAATGCTGATTTATACCATAGTTCTTCGCTACCTCCCCAGGCTGTGCCATTCATTACTGAAATAAAGAGAACTGAATCCATACAGCAATTAAACAGGTTTATGAGCTACAACAATGTAGTTGATCATCTCCATCTTATCTTTATAGATCATTTTTGAATAACAATTAACTAAGCTTTTCAAATGTCGCGATTTTCAATTTTAAAAAAGCATTTATCTTTTGTAGAAGCCGTCTCATTTTATTTAAAAATGAGAACAGGAAACTGGAACAATTTTAATCTAAAAAAATTAAAGCATAATTTTTCCATCCGTAACAACCCTTTTGATTTTGCAACACTGGAAGAAGTTATTTTAAAAGAAGAATACAATTTGAGTGTGAATTTCAATCCATCAACGATCATTGATGGCGGTGCTAATATTGGATTGACATCTGTTTTTTTTGCCAATAAGTATCCGAAAGCTGAAATAGTAGCGGTAGAGCCGGAAGAAGGAAATTTTGAAATGCTTAGAAGAAACACAAAAAAATATGAAAATGTAAGATTGATAAGAGCCGGTATCTGGAGTCATTCGGCCATTCTTTCGGTTGTTGATGAGGGAAAGGGTAATAACTCTTTCACGGTAAGTGAAATTTTATCACCCAAGCCAGGTTCTATAAATGCTATATCTATCTATGATATAATGCAACAAAGAAATTGGGAAACAATTGACATTTTGAAACTTGACATAGAAGGTGCTGAAAAAAATGTTTTTGAATCTGACTATGAACAATGGTTGCCAAAAGTGAAGGTGTTGATCGTGGAATTGCACGATAGAATGAGGAGCGGATGTACTGAGACAGTTTTCAAAGCCGTTTCACAATACAATTTTTCAAATGAGATAAAGGGAGAGAATCATATTTTTTTTAACAAAGATTTTTAGTTGAGACCAGTCTTTCTTATTCTGCATTTCACATAAATTCATTTCATTTGCAGATTATCAATCTACAAGCAACGTTTGACTAAATTGATTTGTCAAGGTCTAAATTTGTGACATGAAATTCTCTTTTCTTCTATTTGTTATTGTTATTTCCTTGGTCTCTTGTAAAAAAGAAATTGAACCTGTTTCGTTAAGGCCCATCCCTGAAGAAGAAGTTAGAATACTCTCAAGCGACACGCTAAAGACTGGTCAAAAATGGGGATTTTCGATTGGAGATTCTACTGCCGACATGTATTTTAGAATGCAGAATAACCGGGCTGAATATCCAATGAATGTTTTCACCATTGTTGGAAATATTTTTACAAGGGTGGCTGATCTGGAAAATAGGTTAACCCTGTATTCAGGTATCTATTTAGATCAGACAATCGGTTCACCGAATGGCATTCAAATTGCATTTAGTAACAATAAAATAAAATCCATCTTTACCAACAATGGAACTCAATTAAGCAGATGGCCTATAAACGAAGATCCCAATTCCTCTATCGCTGTTGATGATTCAATAGATGGTCTTTACTCAAAACTTGTGAATATTAGCCATATCAATGCTTATAAAAGCTATCTTGAACGTATTTCATTATTTTTTAAAGACCTTAATAAAGATTTTGATCCACATATAATCTTATCGCCTCAATGGATTTATGTTCGGATAGTTGACAGCCGAATGTTTTATGTTATTGAACTTAATTTCGTATCCGGAAGATTGGCATCTATTTATTCCACTTTATATGAGAATTCATAGTTAGGTTATCCACCCCAACCTTCTCTGTCCAAACTTCTGTACTGAATAGCTTCAGCCAGGTGTTCAGGTTTTATCTTTTCACTTCCATTAAGATCGGCGATAGTTCTTGATACTTTTAAAATTCTATCATAAGCCCGGGCAGAAAGATTGAGTTTTTCCATTGCTGCTTTTAATAAATTTTGTCCAACGGTATCGATCACACAAATTTCCTTTAGCATCTTGCTGCTCATTTGTGCATTGCAATAGATGCCGGGATTGTTCTTATAACGTTCTGCCTGCATTTCTCTTGCTTTGATCACTCTTTCGCGAATGACGTTTGAGTTATCAGAATTTTTAGTGGAAGATAATTCGTTAAATGCAACAGGTGTTACTTCCACATGCAGGTCAATGCGATCAAGCAACGGGCCGGAAATTTTATTTAAATATTTCTGTACAGCGCCGGGCGGACAGGTACATTCTTTTTCAGGATGATTAAAAAACCCGCAAGGACATGGATTCATGGAAGCGATAAGCATAAATGAAGCAGGAAAATCCAATGCAACTTTTGCTCTTGAGATCGTCACTTTTCTTTCTTCCATAGGCTGACGCATTACTTCAAGCACTGTTCTTTTGAATTCAGGTAATTCATCCAGGAACAAAACTCCGTTATGTGCCAAAGAAATTTCTCCCGGTTGAGGATTGCCACCACCACCAACTAAAGCAACATCAGAAATAGTATGATGCGGCGAACGAAACGGACGTTTTGAAACCAATGTAGAATTTTCAGGAAGCTTACCTGCTACTGAATGGATCTTTGTTGTTTCTAATGCTTCATGTAATGATAATGGGGGAAGAATGGTAGGCAATCGTTTTGCCAGCATTGTTTTGCCAGCACCGGGCGGTCCGATCAATATTGCATTATGACCACCTGCCGCCGCGATCTCTAATGCCCTTTTTATATTTTCCTGTCCTTTAACATCAGCAAAATCTATTTCATAATCATATTGTGAATTATAAAATTCTTCTCTTGTATTTACAACCACCGGCTCAAGTCCCTTTTCATCATTTGCGAAAAAATTTATTACCTCCTCAATATTTTCAACTCCATATACATTTAAGTTATTAACTATCGCCGCTTCTTTTGCATTTGCTTTTGGTACGATCAGTCCTTTAAAATTTTCTTTTCTTGCCTGTATAGCAATCGGCAGTGAACCTTTAATTGATCGCAGTTCGCCATCAAGACTGAGTTCACCCATTATCAAATATTTTTCGATCGCTTCATGATTTGAAATTAATTCTGAGGCAGCTAAAATGCCGATTGCAATGGGAAGATCAAAAGGAGTTCCGCTTTTTTTAATATCAGCCGGCGCCATGTTCACCACAATTTTTGTTCGTGGCATTTGAAAGCCAAGTGATTTAAAAGTACTTTCAATTCGTTGTAAACTTTCTTTTACGGCATTATCAGGCAGCCCGACAATAACGACGCCAATACCGGTACTCATCCAGTTTACTTCGATGGTAATAGTGATCGCATCCACACCATAAACAGCGCTGCCAAATACTTTTACAAGCATGTTCCGATAGTTATCGGAATGAAGATAAAGAAATTAGTTCTCGCTTTGCTACCACAATAGTGGTATAGATCAATACAGTTTTTATTCTTCTTTTATCCGGCAAGCGACCAACATAACTCCATTTTCAGTAACATCTTTGTATTGCATGATCTTATCAGAGCAATAGGGTATATCTAGCGTCCAGTCTGGAAGAAGAATATTGTCAAAGTCTATCTTGAGTATTGTGCTGTCTTTACCAAGGAACGTCCATGTAAATTTTTCTTCTTTTTTGTTTTGATTTAATAACCCCTTATCAGCGCCGTCAAATTTAACTGTCACAAGAACTCCATTTTTTTTCATGGACCATTTCCCTAATGTTTTTCGGTGAATGGTATCGATGAGTTCAGCTAAGTCCGGGCTTTTAAAATTCGAATTTTCAAATGCAGTATAAGTTTTCTTTAATTCATTTCCCAGGCTATTCATTATAGATGTATCCCGGGTTGAAACATGCAGACGATCATTAAGATATTCGTTTTGTATATTCTTAACGATCTCCGCCAATTGTTTTTTTGAAGTTGAATCTTTATCTTCTAATGCTTGTTCAATTCTATCCCAATACATTAATGTATCAATAAATTTCACAGACAGGTTTTTTAGCTGTGTATAAGTGTCGATACGCAGATTAATGATAGCGCCAACTATTTTATCAATGTCCTTGTCTTCTTTCAGCATTTTCAAGTTCTCAATCGTCATCTCCTGCAAGTGTACCAGGTCTTTAAAGTAATAATCTCCTATGCTCGAAGAATATTGACAGGTAAGTGCTTCTGAATTCTTGTCGTAAATTTTTTGATATTGAACCAGGTGGTTCCATGCAACAAGTGAGTGTTTTCCTCTTAGTTTAACAGGGTCGTTAAAAATAAAATTACTAGCTGTGAGACCGATCAACGATACAATAATTCCGGGTAATACCAACTTTATTGGTGTGATAAAATGTTCTGATTTGAGTGGCATGGTGGTTTATAATTGGTGGTGTAATTAAATGTATGAAGAAAAGCAATATTATACTATGGGCAGTTTATTTTTCTTTAATTGAGCTTTGCATAAGCAGCTTTGTATCCGGGTCAACAATTATGGACGTGGGTCTCTCTTTTACTTTAAAAGTAAAAACCTGAGACTTTTTATCTATATATACTTTTTGTGTTTCCTCTTTTTCCGAAGGATATTTTAAACTTATCTCCAACGGAAAATTGAATTCTATTGATTGTTGCTGGTTTATAGTAACAGTTATTTCTTTTGACTGGCTATTATAATTCCATTGTATGGAAAGATTTGGCTGCCCGGTTGTGTATAACCATTGTTTGAAGAATTGCGATAATTTATTTCCTGAAACTTCTTCAAACACTTTTTGAAGGTCCCTGGTATCGGCGACACCGCCAGCATAAGTAGAATAATATTTTCTAATGGATCTCCAGAAAACAGAATCGCCTAATTCACTCCGCAACATATGTAATACCCAGCCACCTTTTGGATATGAATTCGGATTCAATAATTTCATGTAATCTGTTTCTTCGGTATCAACAACTGCCTTTTTACTTTCTTTAGAATAAGCAATTACCTGGTCCCTGTCTTCCTTCAGCATTTGGATAGCAGTATCCTTTCCATATTTATTTTCAAAATAAAGAATGGTAAAATAGGTGGCGAATCCTTCACTCAACCATAAATGTCCAAAGCTTTTTTCGGTGGCCATATTGCCAAACCATTGATGCGCTATTTCATGTGCCAGTAATCCTTCGCTTTTCCGCGTACCACTTACAGAACTCTCGGAATAAAAAATTGTATTTGCATTTTCAAGTCCGCCAAACCTTGTTTTCGATTGTACGTTGGCTAATTTTTTATAACCATAAGGGCCCACATTATTTATAAAGAAGGGAAGAATATCTTTTGCCATTGCATAATCATAAAAACCTTTGTCTTTGTTTTCCGGATACACCCAACTATAAACAGGGATATTTCCATTTACAACACCGGCAAGATTGACTGCAAAATCGGCAGCACCGATCACCATCACTTTAGTTGATATAGGCGTGTCTTCTTTCCAATGAGTTAATTTAAAACCATTGCCAAGAGAAGTTTCCTCGATCTGTACACCATTAGCAACAACCTGGTAATGTTCCGGAGCCGTCACAACAAATTCCACCGTTGCTTTATCAGCCGGGTCATCATGACAAGGGATCCAGTTATGACCACGATTAGGCCAGTTATCAGCAAAAAAACTTCGATGGCCGTATTTTGTTTTTGAAATGATGAGACCATCTGCAGGAATACCATGATAATGGATCAGGAGTTTAAACGTGTCTTTTAACTTCAATCTTTCTTGAGCGACATCCATTTTGTCTAGTCCGTAAATGACGGATAACTTGTTATTAGAATATTTATAAAAAGAAATCTGTGTATCCGAATTTGGCACAAGAAAGTATCCTTTGCCCCTGTTAATCCAAACAGAATCGACGACCATACCTCTGCCTTTTGAATTGCTAGTAAGGTCAAGATCAATATTAGCGAATCGTGGATTTGCTAATGTAATTTCTGTCAATCCATAGATCGTATCATTCACATCATTTAATCCAATATTAAATTTATAATGTAATACATCAATATTATTTTGCGCAAATACCAAACAATTAAAACAAAAAATAAAAACTAAAAGAGATATTATTCGCATAAAGAAGATTTCATAATTTCCTCCCAATTCATACTATTCCTATAAATCCCGGTTCTGTTCAAAGTTTCTCCAGCATGTCTACTACTTTCTCTCTCTTCAGGATGAGATAACCCAGTCGGTCGTTGCTTATTCCCTCTTTTAATTGATAACTGAATTCTAATTGATCGTCATTGGCCGTGGTTTCAAAATAGCGGAAACTGATATTGGGGTATTGTTTCAATTCCTCACCGATCTCATACAAATGCGTGGATAGAATAAACAAAGAATTTTTTATTTTGATCAAACCTTTGATCACCGTTAAGGAGCATTTCATGGCGTCCTGCACATTAGTTCCTTTGAATAATTCATCGATCAGTACGAGCCATTTTTTTCCATTATTAATTTTCTCAACGGTATTTTTTACTCTTTGTACTTCGTTAAAGAAATAACTTTCTCCTTTCGCAATGTTGTCAACTACATTGATATTGGTAAGTAACCCATCAAATAAAGTCAATTTCATTTCTTGTGCTGGTACACCCATGCCAAGGTGAGCAAGAAACACAGCGGAGCCAACAGATTTTATTAAGGTGCTTTTACCCGCCATATTTGCGCCGGTAAGAAAAAGAAAATTATGATCGGGATCTAACAAAAGATCATAAGATACCGGTTGTTTCAATAATAAATGATAAAGCCCTTTTGCATTTACGGTTGGTCTGTCTCTTTCAATAAATTCAGGAAAACGAAGATCAAAATTTTTCATTGCCATCGCCATTGAATACCACGCATCCAATCTTCCAAAGATCTCCAGTAATTCGACAGTGTCGTTTTTATACCGGTTGCGAATATGATAGCCGAAATAAAGATTTTGTGTGGAAGTCGGTTTTTCACCAGGTCTTAATGAAGAAATTTTTGCAAGCGGTGTTTCTTTTAATAATTGTTCTGCTCGTTCAATATAAATTTTAAAAAAGGGGGGCAGTTCTTGTTCACTAAAAAGATCTACAAGCTTTTTAATTCCCCTGAAAAAATCGGCACAATGACCTACAGAATATTTTACCATTCGGTAATCTTCTATGTGAAAAGTTTTATAGGTCCATACATTAAATGCATTCGGATCACGGGGAAGAGGATCTACATTATAATCAAGATATTTTTCAATTACTAATAAAGTACCATTGGTGATCTCAGTTGGCCAATCATCCAGATGTTCATTTAATGTCCTGATAATTTTTTGTGTACCCAGGATCTTTTTCAGATCGTGATGTGGCTCTGAAAAAAAATGACGCAGCCATTCTTTACCATAAACTGTTCTTGTAAAATTTAGTTTATGAAAAATAGAGAACTCTTCTTCCTGGTGAAAGACGGAAATGTCGTTATATGTCGTTGCGTCAAGATGCATGAACGTGAATAGTGAATGGTGAGTAGTGAATAGGTCGTTTCAAATTAAATATTTTTTATCTATTAAATGAAAGTCGCATTCCCATTTGAGACTCATCAAAGCTATTATTTCCATAAACTAAATGTCCATTCACAAAAGTGTGTGTAATGGTTGCCGGAAATTCAAAATCCTCCAATGGGCTCCAGCCACATTTGTATAAAATGTTTTCTTTTGAAACTTTTGTTTGCTGCTTCATATCTATTAAAACAAGATCGGCAAAATATCCTTCACGAATATAGCCCCTGTCTTTTATTTGAAAACAATCAACCAACGCATGACTCATTTTTTCTGCAATTTTTTCTAAACTGATCTTCCCTTGCTTGTAATAATGAAGCATCAATAATACAGAATGCTGAACTAGTGGCAAACCTGCATGTGCTTTTTCATACGGCTCATTCTTTTCCTCCAGTGTATGCGGTGCATGATCGGTAGCGATCACATCAAGACGATCATCCAATAGTGCTTTCCAAAGACCTTCACGATTGTGTGGCGCCTTAATAGCGGGGTTGCATTTTATTTTATTGCCAAGTCTTGCATAATCGTCACTGGTGAAATGAAGATGATGTACACAAACTTCAGCCGTGATTCTTTTTTCTTTTACAGGAAACATATTTGTAAAAAGCAATAATTCTTTTTCCGTGGAAATATGCAGGATATGCAAACGTGTGTTATATTTTTTTGCGATCTGTATTGCGAGCAAGGATGATTCATAACAGGCATCCTCATTTCTTATTACCGGGTGATCAGCAGCCGTAAGTTCCCGGTTCTCTTTTTTTATTTTTTCTAAATTTTCTTTTATTATCCGCTCGTCTTCACAATGCGTAGCGATCAGCATTTCACTTTCCCGAAAAATCTTATCCAACGTGTTCGGGCTATCTACAAGCATATTACCTGTAGATGATCCCATGAAAATTTTTATACCACAAATATCTTTTCGTTTTTCATTTGTTTTTAAAACTTCATCAGCATTGTTATTGCTGGTGCCCATAAAAAAAGAATAGTTGGCTAAAGAAGTTTTTGAAGCGATAGAATATTTGTCTTCTAATAGATCCTGTGTAAGTGCATTTGGAATTGTATTGGGCATTTCCATAAAACTGGTAACACCGCCGGCCACAGCAGCTTTTGCTTCGGTATAAATTGTTGCTTTATGTGTAAGTCCCGGCTCACGAAAATGAACCTGGTCGTCAATAGCGCCGGGTAAAAGATATTTTCCTTCGCCATTTATTTCTTTCACAGTCGAATCTACCTGAGTAATTAGTTCCCCAATTTTTTCAATGCGACCGTTTTTTATTAATACATCTGATGTAATTATTCTTCCTTCATTTACAACCTGTACATTCTTTATCAGGTAATTTTGCATATCTTGTTCTCTGATTTATCGTTGAAAAACCAATACCCATGCAATTTAAACAAACCCTTGCAAGACTAATCTTTATTCTATTTCCGGTCTTCGCAATTTCTCAATCTACCTATGTACCCTTTGGATCAAAAGAATATATTTTAACTGACCGGTGGGAAATTCTTGGTCAAAAAGATTCCATTCTCAATTTTTCTAAAACAAAACCATTCAATCGTTTTCAGATGGTAAGGGGTGTAATGGGTTTTAAGCAAAATCACCCGGGTGTTGTGTTATCTAAAACAGATGAATATAATCTGCGGAGTCTTTACTTAAATAATATTGAATATTTACCCGACTCACAACGCATCGCCATAAAAAGTAAAAAACGTATTGGCCCATTTTACAGGACCCCGACAAATTTGTATGAAGTGCATGTCAAAGATTTTGATCTTGTCATCAATCCAATGATTCAATTTCAATACATGAAAGAAAGTGAGAATGATGAAGGCCTTTTCCTGAATTCACGAGGCGTGAGTGTTCGTGGTCGCATTGCAAATAAAATTGGTTTTGCTGCATCTATCCTGGATAACCAGGAAAGAGATCCATTGTATGTGCAGGCATGGGAAGATAAATTTCAATCAGTGCCGGGTGCAGGATATTATAAAAACTTCAAAGGAACTGGCTATGATTATTTCGATGCAAGAGGGTATTTCACTTTTAATGTCACCAAGTATATTGATGTTGCTTTTGGTTATGACCGCAATTTCATTGGTAACGGATATCGCAGTTTATTCTTAAGTGATTTTGGTAACAGCAACCTTTTTCTAAAATTGAATACAAGGATCTGGAAGATCAACTATCAAAACTTATTTATGGAACTGCAACAAACCGAACCTCGCGGACCGGATCGGTTACTCAGAAAAAAATATGCTGCGTTCCACCATCTTGATGTGAATGTTACAAAGAAATTAAATATCGGTTTGTTTGAAGGCATAATGTTTGGACGAACCGATCATTTTGAATTTAGCTATCTGAACCCGATCATTTTTTATCGTTCAATTGAACAGCAAAATGGAAGCTATGATAATTCAGTTGCCGGTATCGATTTTAAATTGAACATATTAAAACAAGTGCAGCTTTACGGGCAATTCCTGCTTGATGAATTTAATTTAGAACAAGTAAAAAGCGGCGATGGCTGGTGGGCTAATAAATGGGGGTTGCAACTTGGCGCTAAATACGTAAACGCATTCGGGATAAAAAATCTTGATCTGCAATTGGAACATAATAGGGTACGGCCCTTTACTTATTCGCATGGTGACTCCGTAGCAAACTATACACATTATAACCAGCCAATGGCACATCCGCTTGGCGCTAACTTTAGTGAGACGATCGGAATACTTCGTTATCAGCCGGCGCCAAAGTGGACCTTACTTGCAAAAGCAATGTATTGGAAACAAGGATTGGATACCGGCGGCCGCAGTTTTGGAAGCAATATATTTTTACCGAATACCATCCCTCCGAGACAAGGAGATTACGGATATGAAATAGTTTCCGGTATTGAATCAACAACAACCTTATTATCATTCTTGCTTTCTTATGAGCTAAAAGAAAATTTATTTATTGAAGGATCGGTAACGAATCGAAAATTTGAAGTACCGTCAAACACATCCCAATCCACTTCAACAACAATTGTTGCATTTGGCATCAGGTGGAATATGAACCGAAGGGTGTTTGAGTTTTAAAAAAGCGTGTATTTAAACAAGAAATTTCTGATCATAAAGTATCGATTGAGCAGGGAAGAATTAATTCTTCCTTAATAATTAGACAGCTGCAACCATATTTTCATTTCCCCTATCTTTATAAAAACTAAGATTTATGCAGCGGATTTGTTCGATTATCCTACCTCTATTTATTTTCATTACGTCAACTGCTCAATCCGGAACTCCAGGAGAAAACCTTCAAAGACCAAAACTTGTTGTGGGAATTGTGATCGATCAGATGCGTTGGGATTATCTCTATCGTTATTATGATCGCTATGCAGCTAATGGCGGGTTTAAAAGAATGCTTAACCAGGGATTTAGTTGCGAAAATACATTGATACCATATGCGCCTACTATCACTGCCCCGGGTCATACATGCATATATACAGGTTCCGTTCCCGCTATTAATGGCATAGCCGGCAATTTTTGGTGGGACAATGCGGAACAGCGTAATGTTTATTGTACTGAGGATAAAGACGTACAAACTGTAGGCAGCGCAACAAATATGGGATTACAAAGTCCAAAAAATTTATTAGTAACAACGATATGTGATGAATTACGCCTGGCTACAAATTTTCAGGGAAAAGTAATTGGTATTGCAATAAAAGATCGGGGTGGTATTTTACCTGCCGGTCATAGCGCCAATGCGGCTTATTGGTATGATAGCCAGGAAGGCAAATGGATCACTTCCTCTTATTATATGAACGACCTGCCGCAGTGGGCAAAAGAACTGAATGCAAAGAAATTGGTAGATAAATATTATGAAAAAGGATGGGCTACTTTGTATCCAATAAATACGTATTCACAAAGTACTGCAGATGAAAAATCGTACGAAACTAAAGGCGTTGGTACCAGTTTTCCATACGATCTTAAAAAGTATGTTGGTAAAAATTATAGTGTGATATCGGCTACACCTTATGGAAATAGTTTTACCATAGATATGGCTAAAGCTGCCATTGAAGGAGAGAAGCTTGGCGCAGATGCAATAACAGACATACTTGCTGTGAGTTTCTCATCACCTGATTATATCGGCCATGGTTACGGTCCAAACTCAATAGAACAGGAAGATGACTTTTATCGTCTCGATAAAGACCTTGGTGAGTTTTTGAACTATCTTGATAGCAAGATAGGGCAGGGGCAATACACAGTATTTCTTTCAGCAGATCATGGTGTGGCAAATGTGCCTGCATTTATGAAAGAAAATAAAATACCTGCTGGTAATTTTAATGAAGGGGCAGTATTAGAACAACTCAATCAACAATTAAAAGATAAATTTGGACAAGGGAATCTCGCACTCGCTTTTTCTAATTACCAGGTTGTTTTAAATAATAATTTGATAAATGAAAAGAAAATGAAAAGAGAGGAGATTGTAGATGTTACTATTGATTTTTTTTCAAAACAATCAGCCGTTGCACGGGTGTTTGATCTGCACCAATTAGAAGAAACAGCATTGCCTGCCAAAATAAAAGAGATGATGGTAAATGGTTACTATCCTGCCCGTGCTGGTGATATTCAAATTATCCTGAAGCCAAATTATATAGAGAATTTTCTTACTAGCGGTACTACGCATGGCATGTGGAATCCCTATGACGCTCATATTCCTTTACTTTGGTATGGTTGGGGTATTAAAGCTGGTAAAACGAACCGGGAAACATATATGACAGATATCGCCCCAACATTAGCGGCCCTGTTACATATTCAAATGCCGGGAGGCAGTATTGGAAAAGTAATTAGTGAAGTAATGAAATAGCGAAAAGCTAAACGAAGAAAACATTTATATTTATATACGAACTTTCCATTTTTTTCACTACAAGCTATTAATTATGAAAAAGATTTTTTCATTACTCTTATTTACTGCCACTCTATTTTATTTGCCTTTATCTGCACAGAAAGTTGATAAAGTAAAATTCTTTGAAGAGGAATCAACAGTGAATGCTACACTCGAAATGGATCTTAAAGATCTCCTTGCTAAAAAGGCTCTGGACAGATTTTTACCTGCTACCATATCGTTTACCACGAAGGATGGTACAACGATCACAGAAAAGATAGAAGCTTCAGTAAGGGGTAATTTCAGAAGGGAGACCTGCTTTATGCCCGGACTCAAACTAAATTTCAAAAAGGACAGCAATTCAAGTTTATATAAATTCAAAGAATTAAAACTTTCGAATGGGTGTAATACCGGCGATGAATCTGGTCAATTAGTAGTAAAAGAATTTTTAGCCTATAAAATGTATAACCTGCTTACTGACATGAGCCTGCGGGTAAGATTTATGAATGTTTCTTTTAAAGATGTTTCAGGAAAGAAAAAGCCGTATACTCAATATGCTTTTTTGATAGAAGATGTAGATGAAATGGCCAAAAGGAACAAAATGGTGGAAATAGAAGGTACGGCATATAATACAGAGCAGACCAACAGGGATCAAATGACGATCGTTACCTTATTCGAATACCTGATTGCAAATACGGACTGGTCCGTACCGGCCTATCATAATGTAAAACTTATTGGACCCAAAGACGTAACAGGTACAAGACCTTATGTGGTTGCTTACGATTTTGATATTTGCGGATTTGTAGATCCACCTTATGCTACAATTGATGAACAATTACAGGAGCAGATCAGCAGTGTAAGAGAAAGACTGAACCGTGGCTTTCCAAGAACAATGGAAGAATTGAAAATTGCCGTTAAGCTATACAATGATAAAAAGGAAAAGATAATTGGAATGATAAAAAGCAATGAGTATTTGAGTTCAAAGGAAAAGTCGAAGTCTGTGAGTTACGTTGAAGATTTTTATAAAATAATTAATAATGATAAAGATCTGCAAAGAATATTTGTTGATGGAGGAAGAAAGAATTAAGGTTGTAATACTATCCTTCCAAATGAATTGAGATCACGATCATTCTTGATTGTATTCGATCGATCACATTAGAGTATTTCAAATTTTCATCACGACTGTGAACATTGGGAATTCCATTGCTCAATTTTATTTCCGGAGAAAAGATAAAACTCTGGAAATAAAAATTAAACCCCAAACCCAGTTCTACTCCATAATCTGATTTCTGCAGTTTCACCAGGTCTTCTGCACGTCTTGCACGGGCATTGGCTGCAAGATCTATCTGCGCAAAGGCCCCACCAAGCATATACACACGAAAGTTGCCGATACGGTCACTATTAAATTTTAGTTGAAATGGGAAAGAAAAAATTACCGACTCAACTTTTTTAGTTGGCTCAAAGCCGTCAACCGGGTCTTTATATTTTAGTTTGTAAGTAATACTGCGGTCAGTAAACATCAGCATTGGGTTGAATCTAAATTCAAACCTGTTGGTTAGTCTTGCCGTGGCATTTAATCCCAATTGAAACCCGGGTGAATTCAACGGCAAAATTTCCATCACGCTGTCGTATTGCAGAAAACGGGGATGTTGTTCTATCTGGAAACGGGTAATGTTAGCACCAATTGTAATTCCAAAATAGTATGGTTTGGCATCATGATCAGTTTGATATTGTTCCTTCTGCGACCATGCAGATGAACAGATCAGCAAAACAAATGCGAATAAGGTAACAGGCTTTATAACTTTCTTCCGCTGTATATGCAACATATTCCAAAGCTTAACGGTTTACATTCGGTATTGGAAAATCCAACACGGTTTAAAATGGCGGTGAAATCACTGCGATCAGGAAAGGCATTCGACGACCTGTTCAGGTAACGGTAGGCATCTTTATTTTGCCTGAACCAGCGGGCCACTTCCGGCGCCACTATCCCCATGTACACGTTATATAAATTTTTGAATCCCCAATTTGGTTTGGAAAACTCCAGTATCACAAGTTTGCCACCGGGCTTTAATACCCTGAGCATTTCCCTCAATCCATTTTCCAGGTTTTCAAAATTCCTGACCCCAAAAGCCACCATCACCGCATCAAACGAATTATCGGGAAAACTTATTGCCTCACCATCGCCTTTTACCAATTCAATTTTATTTGCAAGCCCTTCTTTTTCAACCTTTTTTCTTCCAAGTTCCAACATTTCGGCCGAAAGATCGAGCCCGGTTATTTTATCAGGATCTAATAGGCGACAAGCCAATATGGCCATGTCGGCCGTACCGGTAGCCATATCCAATACTGTTTTAGGTTCAAGTTTTTTGAGAAGGCTGATTGTTTTTTTCCGCCATTTCATATCAATACCGGCGGAAAACAGGCGGTTCATCAGGTCGTAACGGGGAGCAATACCATCAAACATTTCTTCTACCTGTTGCTTTTTTGCCTTATCCGAAACAAAGGGTTTTATTTCATCATGAGGAAATTGAGACTTCATTCGGCTGCGAAGGTAAGCCAGAAGCAGTTTTATTGTTTGTAGTTTATAGTTTTTGTATCCAGTTTTTGTAATCCTATTTGGCTTTTGTTGCGTCGCACTCTTCAAGGTTCTGTTCGCTTATCAGCTTTGTAATTTATTTATCAAAAATATATACCCATATCTTGCATTCCAATGGAGATCAAGGAAGCCAAATATATCATCAGTAGCCCATCTGTTGATAAATGCCCCAAGCCCGATAAGCCTGAATATGCATTTCTCGGCCGAAGCAATGTAGGCAAGTCCTCACTTATTAATATGCTTTGTGGCAAGAGAGAATTGGCAAAAGTGTCTGCTAATCCTGGGAAAACACAAATGATCAATCATTTTGAGATATCTTCTGGTAAAAGCGCTAAATGGTACCTTGTTGATCTTCCCGGTTATGGTTTTGCAGTCGTTTCTCAAAAGCAAAGAAAGGGATGGGAAAAAATGATCAATGATTATGTTCGTCAAAGAGAAAACCTGGCAAATCTTTTTCTGTTAGTTGACAGCCGGCATGAACCACAAAAGAAAGACATCGATTTTATAAACAAGTTAGGGGAATGGCAAATTCCTTTTTCAATTGTTTTTACCAAATCAGATAAAAATAAACCCGGAGCTACAGTAAGAAATGTAAATGCTTTTATGGCTGCATTATCACGAACATGGACCGAGTTGCCTGTTTACTTTGTTAGTTCTGCAACGAAAGGGGAAGGAAGAAAAGAGATACTTAATTATATAGAAGTTCTCAACAAAAATGGTTAGCTGTGTATAAAAAAGGGATTTTTACCTATATGAATTGAGGAAATTAACTGTTATCTTGCACCCGGATTTAGCAATTGAACTTATGAGGAAAATCTTATCTGAAAGAAATATTGCCGGTCTTTTGTTTGTAATGGTCATTATAGCTTTTTCTTTCGCCCATGAAGACTCGAAGAAAAGAAGCTTGAACTATAATGTTTCTACCCATTCAGTTTCCCCTGAAAATCCGTCGTCTCCTTTATCGGCAAACACACAAAAAAAATCTGACATTATTTTAGTAAAAGGAGATTGATCTTGTTTTGTTAATAGATCAATTCACAACTTTGTTTGCACAACTGCTGCTTGCAAAAGCTTCGGGCTTTGCCTTAAATGCAAACCCCATTCCGAGAATATATCCCATTGCTTCTTTAAGAGCATCATTACTTTTGAAATGAGGATTTGTATTTATGTCGGCATGCACTTCCATATCAACATCGTAAACTGTAAAGAGATTGCAGAGTTCATAAGCGATCTCAATGCTCTTAGCTACTTCCAATAGCATTCTTTCTTTAATGGTGAATTGCTGCTTTGTTTTTTCATTGTGAATAAACATAAAGCCACCATGTCCTTCGCGTAGAAAAACAATTACGGTCGCAAATTCAGTTTCTTTTCCTTTTACTTGTGAATCGGTGCCGATACATACTTTGAGGCGATAGCCTTTTTCGGTTTCCCGCTTGATTGCATTTTCTACAGCTTCAAGGATAGGGATCTCTATTGGTTCGCCATTGAATTTTCTCCAACGCATATAAAAAGAGGTTTTTCTAAATTATAGAAAAACCTCGAGATCCCAAAGGGGTACGGATTATTGTTTTGTGAATTGGTTACCTTTTAATGAATTTTTCACTCCATTGTTGTTCTCCATCGGTGAAGCGAATGATGTAAATACCGGTATTTATGCTTCCTAAACCTAAGCTGCTGTATCCTTTTTCAACAGCACCTTTTGAAAGCATTCTTCCACTTTGATCGATGATCTGGTAATGATAATTAGCAGGGCTATTAATAGTAATGTAATTGCCCGAGATCGTATTTCCAATCAATTGTGGTTTTAGAGTTTTACCTTGACGTATAGCAATAACATTTGAATAATACTCTTTCGAATTATTAAGAGTGATATGCAAACGGTAAAGTAAAGGACGGTTATCAAGAGGATGGTAGCTATAAGTACGTAAAGCATTATTTGGTTGATCAAGAGGTGTAAAGTTTACACCATTGTTTGATACTTCGACCACTTGCTTCATTACAGGTTCGTCGGCTTCTATCAGCCAGCTTAAAGTATGCATATCGCCATTAAGTCTTCCACGAAGTTCAAGACGACGAATATCTAATACGGCGGCATTCGTATAAGTAGCCTGCAAAGAATAGGAGCCAAGACTACCATATTCAGGAGCATAAATATTTCCCTTGCCATCTATACGCATATAGTAGGTACCTGCATTGATGAAGGTGTCAATAACAGAGCTAAGAAGATTTCCTGGATTATAAGTACCAATAGAAGCGTGGCTGCCATCTAAAAAATCTACCTGCAGATCAAGATCAGAACCTGAGTTACCAGTACCAACATTATATGGTATTGCATTCAACTGTAGCCTGGAAAATATCGGCACGGTAATTTTAAAAAGATCTTTGTCATCAGTTTTCTCAATCACACCACTAATTACTGCCTGGCCACTGCTATTAAAAGTGGCAGAAGTAGCTGTCGAAAATACATCAGTATGATCATCTGTGCGATATCCAAATCCATTTGTAGCGTTTGTAATAACAGAAAGGTCATCTTGAATTACTCCACAACCAAGTGAATTGGGACCGCTGTTCCACAATGTCAAATTTTGATTGTATCCTGCGCCCATGATAGGCGCCCAGCCAATTTCACCAGTCCCTTGTCCCCAATTATAATCAGATAGTTTCGTACAAGCTGCATTGTATGAACTTTGATGTCTTAGGCCCAATGTATGCCCCGCTTCGTGTGACGCAGCTTCGGCAACATTCTTTATACTATAGCTAAGCAATGCAGAAAAAACAAAACAAGGTGTATTATCTCCCCATGTAAATGAATTTATGTAAGCAACACCGCCAGCTCCTGAGCCATACCACTCGTTTGAAGTAGTGATTACTACACGCATTCTCTTATTAAAGGGAGCCGAGTTATATTTGGTTTCACTTGTTGTTACATTAATACTAAATGGGCGATAGTCCTCTGCCACTCGGTTAAACACTTCAATAATAGCTGCGTCGCTCAGACCAGATGAATTGCATGTAAATGCACCGCTGGTATTCCACATGGTCCCCGATACAGCATGACCATCAAAATCAAGCAATATCACATTGGAAGCACTTGGATAACTATTAAGTTCAGTAACCTGTGATTTTGCAATGAAAGTGCCCGTTAAAGCAAAGATCATTAATAGGAATTTGTAGAGATTTTTCATAGCACGGATTTTAAGGATGAGATCATAGGTATAATTGGGTAGACATATGAAAAATTTATTCATTGACAAGATCATAAAAACCCTTCTTTATAAAATAGTATTGCCCATTTTCCAGGCCGATCTCATATGCATCGCCATGCTGAAAGCTGATAATACGACCGACATAGGAAAAGGTTCCATCTTCTTTTTTGATCCTGGAAAATGATAAAGCAGCGCCGGGAAAATTTGTTGACCTGATAACAACACTGTTTAGCGTGTTATCAGATTTTGATGCAACAGAGCTAACTACACCCTGGAAATTCAAATTGTTGACAAATAAAAAAGAAACAGGTTTGCCTGTTTCCGATTCCAATAAAGCAGAAAGATCGTTTATCCGACAACTGATTTTATTAGGTAGGTTTTGAAAAAGTGAGGGGCGGCTCATATCCGGTTCCCTAACTGGTGGCGTTTGTGCATTAGATTGCTGGCAAATCAAAAATAAGGATAGGCAGATAATGCCCTTTACAAGGTTTTTCATTGGATACATTTTTAGTTCAAATAGGATATATCGATACACAACAGCATGCTGTTGTAGTCTTAGATGGGGTTACGGAATCAGCGAACGATGACAATTAATTAAACGGCTATACGTAAAGTTTATTTTTTATTTATTATCCGATAATAACCGAAATCGAATGTTTTTTTAATAAGTAATAGTACGGTTGGTCTGTCGTACTATTTCATTTGATCAATTTCAATATTGATTTGTGCTAAGCAACACAAGTGTGCAAGCTTCTACTGGAGTAATTCCATTTTTGATAGCAAGATCTGCTAACTCATCATTTTCAGCGCCGGGATTAAATATGATACGCTTAGGTTTTAGTGAAAGTATATAATCATAATATTGTTGCTGGTGAGTTGGATTTAAATAAAGTGTGATCGTATCAACATCCTTCCAATCTTTTTTTTCTTTTTCAATTGGAACATCAGCCACCATTGCATTTTTCTTACCTATTGCAACCACAGGATGTCCATGACTTCTTAATCTGTTAACAGCAAGATAGCTGTAGCGGGAAGGATTATCAGAAGCCCCTAACACAAGTGTCTTTTTACTTTCATTCATAATGTAAATCTATCCAAATATCAAAACCGTGCCAAGCGAATGATCATGTTATATAAATAAGGATAAAGACTACACTTAAATAGATCCAAAAGATGGGAAAGATAATATGAATAAAAGTTTCAAATGTTTTGCCTTTCCAAAGTTTTGACGAATAACCAAAGAATTGAATAATTAACCTTGTGGTCCAGAATATTCCAAGCCCTAAACAAATTCGTTTACCGAAAGTAGTTCTCTCAAGATCATTTGAGGAGGTAAGACAAAGAATACCGATCAATATGATTGCAAATGCAATAAAAAAGGAATGAACATACATCAATTGCCTATTGATGATACTTAGCGGCTTTAGCTCTTCTTTCCAATTAAAATATTTTGGAAAAGCAACATGTATTACTGCCAATATGATCAGGAGGATGCCTATTATTTTAAGATGCCATTGCATTATTTAGAATTAAGGACAACAATTGAAGATAGACATAAAAGGAGTGAACTTAGTTTCCTTGAACGAAGTAAAACCTGCCCGTTGAAAAGCATTTTTCCAAACAGAACGAGAAAAGAAATGTGTAAAGCCAACTGAGAAAGCAACGAAATTCGGGAAGTCACGCAAATGTTCTACCATAATTACTTTTCCATTTGGTTTGCATATTCGATGACATTCTTTTAAAAACTGAACTTTTTCATCATGTGATCTTATTTCATGTACTGCTGATAATAAAAACACAATATCAACAGTGTTATCATTTAACGGTATAAGATTAGATAATATTGATTGTGTGTTTGGATAAACTAAGCTCACTTTCCGGGCTCGTATTATAGCGGGTTCTGTATGTCGCTTCGCATTGTAAAAATCAAACACTTTTATATCTGATCCTGGAAACTTGTCTTTAATGATAAAACTGGTTTCATCAAAACCTGCATTAATATTTGTGATCAGTTTTATTTTTTCGGAATTGCTAATAAGTTTTGTTAACCATTGGAAATTATAGTAGCCAGAAAAGTCATATACATAAGCTGACACGATCAATGGCATGATCAAGCCATATATAAAAGCTGCAATGATCAACCAGAAAAGAAGATTTGGCCATTGAATAAATAAACGACTGGTAAATAAAAATGCTAAAGCCAAAAGACCAAATACATAGAAGTGGCGATTAAAACTTAAAATATTTAGAACCCCTTGAAATTTTCTTCTTTTTTCCATTGTTCAATTTTACCTTTTTTCCAACAATAAGGAATGTTTTCAATGATAAAAGCATTTGCAAGTTTTGCATCATTCAATTTCAAATTATCTATAAACGAAAAATTATAGTCGAGAACCCGTATAGGTTTTGGTTTCCAGTTTTCTCTCACTCCTTCAATGATCAGTACTTTTTTCTTAATAGGCGAATATGTAAAAGTAAATGGTAATGGTCCTGCAAATCTTCTAGCCTCTTTCCAGTTACTAAAAGGTGAATTTACGGGCAAAGGAATCTCTCCATTATCGATAGTTTCCATCACTATTTTAAAACCAGATTTTATAGAACTGATCTCTAATATGCCGGTGCGGTTTATTTGATTTATATCGGTGGTTGTATAATTATAATGCGTAAAAATATTCCCAAAAAATTCCATTTTCCTTTTATCTGTTTCGGATTTAAGGATATATAGACCACGCAATTTTTTTCCTGAGCTATTTATATACCTTACAAATACACGATATCCAATAAGGAAGAAGTCATTTCCTAAGATTCTAGGAAAACCTTTTGGTCGCAGATCTTTTGTTTGGACCATAGCGATAGCTATAAATGCCCATTTATCATTGAAAAGGTCTAATTCCAAACATTCCGGAATTAGGTTTGGTATTTTTTCTTTGGGAATTGCGAACGTGAGGACAATAGAGCTTTTAAAAAAGGCTTCCACGGCAAAAGGATGATTTTTTAAGAAGGAAAGCATGAGCCTGTTAAATTTTTTTTATTAGTGAGATAATATTCTTTGTAATATATCAGAAGCACGAATAGGGAAGCGAAGATCGCATTTGCTTTTCCCCATAATAATAGATCAGGTGCAAGGAAAAATTCTAAAATGTTCATTGTGGCGATAACTATAATTTGGACCCCAGCATTCAGTCGTGACCATTTACCAATTAAGATCCAAATTGCCATCGCGGTTTCGGCAATGCCAATAAGAAATGTTAGAGATCGGCCATTATCAATATCCAAAATCCTTTCTACAATTTTTTGGTGCCTGGGAATAATGTTCAATACTTTGCAGAAAAGCCCATTCGCAACCCAGACTGTTGCGATGAAATAGTTTATCCAATTTTGAATAAATCCTTTTTTCACTTTAAAAAAATTAGTGAAAGAGAAATAAAATAAAACTCGTAAGACTAAGCAAATTCATGCTTATGATCCATTTATTATTTGATAAAACTCCGGCATACTCCATCCTTCTTAAATATTCTTTTAAAATAAATAGTGCAGTAAAAATAAGCCACGACGTCACTAACCATTCTGAATCAAAAATAAATTGAAAGATCATTAATGGTATAAGTAAAAGAATTACCGATAAAGCCAGCATGTTTACCTGTCCGAGATATTCATATCCTTTTGCTTTTGGAAAACTTAAAGCCAGTGTACAATTGATAATTACAAAAGCAAAATGGGCCGCTTGCAATTCATAAAGATCTAAATGATAGTAAGATAATTTACTGAACAAATTATATTGGAACGGATAAAGCATAAGTGTATTAAAGGCTAAACAAACTCCCATAAAAATAAATCGGTATAAATAATTATTATCAGGCGAGCAATCAATAGAGGCTGGTCCGCATTTTTTAGCTACAATCACTTTTCTATTAAAAGAAACGAGCTTATAGATCCTTTTCAAGATCCATTTTAAAGGGGTAAAGTTGCCGGTTACTTTTATAAATGGGATCTTTTGATCGAAGATTTCTAGTAATGCATCAATGCCATAAAGCACTTTGTGGGTTGATGTATCCAACAATGGTATTTCATTCCTGCTTTTGTCAAAATCAATTTTCGCAAGTAATTTATCATCAAGTGTGGAAAATGGTTTTCTGCCATCTGCATTTAAAAAACCATATTTCACAAAAAGACCTGAGTACCAGGTACACAGTGGACAGTTATCATCGTAAACAAGGATCTTATTTTTCATGATCAGTGTTTTGATTTGGTTAATCCATCTAATTCATTTCTTAACGAGAGAAGTTCTATCAACCGATAATAGATTCTTAAGTAGTAGCAGGTAATAAACATCGCAGTTCCAATTGCTATCCAAAAAATAACCAGTATGAGATCTTTGGCAAGATCGTTCTCAAATAAAAATAAAAATGTAAATAATGATAGGTTGGCAATAGAAAATGTCCAGTAAAGCAGGATCGGTTTTTTATAACCAGTATGAATAAAAGCAGGAGTATTCGCAAGAGCACTAATTAATTGCCAGCATGCTAATAAAAACAATCCTGTTCCAAATCCCAAAAGATAAAAAAAGGGTATTGATAACAACATACAGGGTACTAATATTACCTGACCATAATAATCTATTTTCCTAATGCGTAACATACTGTGTATTTTAAACTTTCAGAAAAAAATGAAAGTAGTATCTCAAATAAAAACCGGTCGCCCGGTTTCACTGGTGGTTCAGTTTCCTATTTAAAGATCTTCATCAGGCTGCTTACAAACCAATTCTCTTCTGCTTTTATCATAACATCAAGGGTTTTGTCCGCTTGCAACCCCAAGCGTTTTATACTGCTCACGGTATCTATAAAGGTTTTCACCTTTTTATCCTTTTTATCTCCTTCCACATCTTCTAGTTTATCTAATAATTGCATCATTGGTTCCAGTTCTCTTTTCTTTCTTTCTTTTACGATCTGCTTTACTACTTTCCATATATCTTTTTCAGCGGTAAAATATTCTTTTCTTTCGCCAGGTAAGATCACTCTTTCAACCAATCCCCAATTGATCAGTTCACGAATATTCATATTTGTATTGCCACGGCTAATGTTGAGTTCTTCCATTATATCATCCTGTGTCAATGGATCGGGACTGATCAATAAAAGGGCATGTATCTGCGCCATTGTTCTGTTGATCCCCCAATGCGTTCCAAAGGCACCCCAACTACTGATAAATTGCTGTTTTGCTTCGGTTAATTTCATATCCCAAAGCTAAAAGAAACATTTCGAACTTTCAAAAAATATTGAAAGTATATTTTTTTTGAAAATCACCGCGGCTTGCCAGTGATCAGAAAGATCAATTTTCTTCGAATTGATCATCTTTTGTAAATAAATTGAAAAAACTCCCGGTGATCCAAAGTCCGACGGCTATAATGATTGAAATTATGGAAATCTTAAAGACTATATTGGTGTACCTGTCATCCAAAAGAAAAAGAAGGAAGCTGCATAAAAAACTAAATATTCCTTCGTACAAAAAAATGTCGAATACTTTATTATAGTATTTCATAGGGTTTGCTGCTGTGGTATTAAAAATACGTAACGTTCAAACTTTAAAAGAAATTTGCAAGGACATTTTTAATAATTAAGTGGAATTACTCAACTAAAAAGAATTCCTCATAGAAGATTTTCTATGAGGAATTCCTAATGGACGAAAATTATTATAATAATCAGACCAGCATTCCGATCGGGTTCTCCATAAACTTCTTCACTGTTTGTAGGAAAGCAGCACCCACTGCCCCATCAACACTTCGATGATCACAACTCATAGTTACTTTCATAACATTGGTCACGCCAAATCCTTCTCCTTTCTTTACAACAATTTCTTTTATTTTTCCAACCGCCATTATACAACTATCGGGAGGATTTATAATTGCAGTGAACTCTTCAATATCCATCATGCCCAGATTACTGATGGTAAAAGTGTTACCACTGAATTCATGCGGTTGTAGTTTTTTATCTTTTGCTTTTCCGTAAAGTTCTTTTGCCTCAGCCGCTATTTGAGAAAATGATTTTTGATCTGCAAATTTTATTACAGGTACAATTAATCCTTCCGGTACGGCTACTGCACTGCCGATATGAATATGCTGATAGGTCCTGATAAAATCTCCCATCCATGATGAATTAACCGCAGGATGCTGCCGCAAGGCCATTGCACATGCTTTGATGATCATATCCTGGAAAGAAATTTTTACCGGGCTGAATTCATTCATTTGTGCACGGGCAGACATTGCGTTGTCCATATTGATCTCCATCGTAAGATAAAAATGCGGAGCCGCAAACATGCTTTCACCCAAACGACGGGCAATCGTTTTCCGCATCTGGCTATTTGGAGTATCAACAAATTTCTCTTCAGTTGTAGGAGTGAATTTCGCAACAGGTTGCTGGGTAGCAGTTGCTTGTTGTTTGCTACTTGTTGTTTGCTGACTGCTGATTGCTGCAGGACTGAAACTATCAACATCTGCTTTAACGATCCTTCCGCCATCACCACTTCCATGCACTGATTTAAGGTCAATGCCTTTTTCTTTTGCTAATCTTTTTGCCAGCGGCGAAGCTTTCATTCTTCCGTTGCCATTTGAATGTTGCTCGCTGGTTGTTGCAGGTTCTTCCGTCGCATTTTGGGATTCGACCTTCGAACTTTCAGAGGAAGTCTGTTGACCGTCGACTGTCGACTGTTGACCACCGCCACCTTTAGCCGCAGCAACAATGGCGTCAACATCAACTTTACCTTTTTCACCAATGATACATAGCAAATCATTTACCTGGATCTTTTCACCTTTTGCAGCACCTTGATATAACAATGTTCCGTTTTTATAGCTCTCTAATTCCATTGTCGCCTTATCAGTCTCTATCTCTGCAAGAATATCTCCTTTCTTTACTTTATCACCAACATTCTTATGCCATGCAGCAATTACACCTTCGGTCATTGTATCACTTAATCTTGGCATCAATACAACTTCTTCCATTTTAGAAATATCCATAGTAGCAGTTTCTTTCATTGCTGGCTTGCCTGCCGAAGCTTCAGCGGAGGCAGGTTGTTTATTACTTGTTGTTGATTTCGCTGCCGTTTCTTTTTTCGGTTCAGCCTTTTTAGGACTCTCACTCTTTTCACTTGCCTGACCGCCACTTTTTATTAATGAAGAAATGTCTTCGCCCGATGCACCTATGATCGCAAGCAAGTCGTTTACCTGGAGTTTCCCGCCTTTTTCAGTACCAATATGGAGTAACGTTCCATCCTTATAGCTTTCCAATTCCATCGTAGCTTTATCGGTTTCAACTTCGGCAAGTAAGTCGCCTTTTTTCACTTTGTCGCCAACTTTTTTATGCCATGCGGCAATTACACCTTCGGTCATGGTATCGCTGAGTCGGGGCATTAAAATCACTTCGGCCATAACGTATTCAATTGAGCGCCGAAATTAAGGCAATTTCGTGAATGGTGAGTAGTGAATGGTCATAGAGAATTGGGTACGAAATATTGTTTGTCTTTATTTAACCGAAATTCTCAATCAAGTCTCCTTTAGGGGACAGGGGTTCAATAATCCAATTCCAATCTTAATTTATCTTTTAATTCTTTTACCAGTGGATACCGTTCCGTCATCTTAAAAAATTGTTCACGGGAAGTAAGTGGCGTACCAACGGGGATCTTTTCTTCTTTGTTTTCTTCCATTACAATAAAAAACTGGAGAAGATTGTTATTCAATTTCTCACGCAAAAATTGGGAGGCTTTTTGCCCGCCCTGTTCTATAAATCGTAGTTGAATATTATTGGTGACTATTGCAATGAAACTATTGCTATCCTGAATTTTTAATTCTGCCATGTCGAAATTGGTACCTGCAGGATTTTTTTCACTTTTCAATTGCTGCACATATTCATTCCATGCAGCTTGTAAACTTTCCAGTTCAAGAGGGACACTAATTGTTTCACTTCCGTTCCCATTATTTCCATTGCCTTTAACCTGTTTTCTTATTTTATCAAGCGGAGAAAGCTTAGTTGTTTGAGGTTTGACGTTTGGGGTTTGAGGCTCAGGTTCCTTTTTATAATTGTTTGAGTCTTCTTTTACAAATGAAGTTTCAATAACCAATTTTGCTTCTGATTGGGAACTTCTTGCTCCTGACTCCCGACTCTTGACTTCTGACTTTTGATTTTCAACTTTCAACGGTTTTATCGCCGCAGTTCTGAACGCAAGACTTGACTCAACTATTTTTTTTTTACTTATTCCACCAGAATCTGAACTGAGTTCAATTGCTTGTTGCAGGTAACAAAGTTTTATTATTACAAGTTCTACATGTAATCTTTTGTTACGGGCAGCTTTATAATTTATCTCTGCTTCATTAATAATATTCAAAGCACTTATTAAAAAAGAAGGTGCAATATTTTTAGCAGTCGAAATGTATTTTTCTCTGAAACTTTCCACGGCTTCTAACAACACGGCGACTTTTTCATCTTTACACACAAGCAGGTTACGGATAAATTCCGCAAAGCCGTTTAATACAAGATCCCCTTCAAATCCCTTTTTATTAATATCATCATATAATAACATGCCGCCGGAAAGATCTTGCTTTAACATGCAATCCATCAGCTTGAAATAATAGTCAGCATCGAGAATATTAAGATGTTCAAGTGTGTTTTGGTACGTCAACTTACCATTTGTAAAACTCACAATTTTATCCATGATGCTGAGAGCGTCCCGCATACAACCTTCACTTTTCTGTGCTATTACATGCAAGGCTGCTTTCTCTGCTTTTATTTCTTCCTTCTCGCAGATCTCCTGCAGATGAACTACTGTATCATTATTGGTGATCCGTTTGAAATCAAATATCTGGCAGCGACTTAATATTGTTGGAAGGATCTTGTGTTTCTCTGTGGTTGCTAAAATAAAAATTGCATAGGGCGGTGGTTCCTCCAATGTTTTCAAAAAGGCATTGAATGCCGAAGAGCTTAGCATGTGAACCTCGTCTATGATATATACTTTGTATTTACCCGCTTGTGGGGCAAAACGAACCTGGTCAACCAGTGTTCTTATATCATCGACTGAATTATTACTGGCCGCATCAAGCTCATGAATGTTCATCGATGTTCCTTCATTAAATGAAATACATGATTGACACTTGTTGCAAGCCTCGCCATCTTTTGTTTGATGTTCACAGTTAATTGTTTTGGCCAGGATACGGGCACAGGTTGTTTTACCAACACCTCTCGGTCCACAAAAAAGAAATGCATGTGCAAGCTGGTTATGCCTGATCGCATTTTTTAGCGTAGTCGTAATATGCGATTGACCAACTACCGTATCAAAAGTTTGTGGTCTGTATTTTCTTGCTGAAACAACGAATTTATCCATATTAAAGATGACTGAAATCTGGCATATGAAATCCGACTTCAGGGACTGCAATAATAAAGAAGTTTTGGATGCTGTGATATTTGTTTTTGCACACTCGGTTGCTGATTTCAGCGCCAAGCTTAGTGGAGAATGGGGTGTCGTTTAAATTCTTTTGTTTGATCAAATAAATAACGGTAGGTTGTAAGTATGCGATTGCGATATGTACCCAGAGCTTCGGATACGTTTATCATTTTCGGATTGAATTCGCCTATCCATTGCATTTCATAGTAGTCATAAATGGGTTCACCCAAAATATATTTTCCGTTTTCCATCTTCAAATTTTGTATCAATTTTGCCCCTTCAATTATCATATAACTATCAACACCTTTCCCCTGAAATTCCGGAATAACACCAAATACAAGCCCTGTAAATTTTCTATTTTTCTTAGTTGCCTTTACCCAAAGGAATTTCAGCTTATGAAAAAGATCAAAATTTCCGTTCAGATATTTAAACCACTGATTCAGATCAGGAAGATTGATCCAAATACCGATAGGTTCATTTTTATAATATACAAACCAGCAGATTCGCTCATCCAAAACTGGCTTCATGCTTTTGAACATTTTAAATACTACCCTTTCTTCAAGTTGTTTTAATCCACCATGACCAGCCCAGGCTTTATTATAAACTATTGCAAAATCCTTTGCGAATTTTTCCAACTGATTCTTCCTGATATATGCTGAGCTGTAATTGGGGTCCTTTGCACATTCATCATGTCGATCATAAAACTTTTGCTGAAGGAGCTTATCAGCGTTCATTGCAAAACAGATCTGGTTGAAATAATTTTTGAAACCATAATTCTCAAATAGCTGCTGGTAATAAGAAGGATTAAAATTCATGCAATACATTGGTGAAAGTTCAGTGCCTTTTACAACCAGTCCCCACCAACGATCTCTTTCCCCAAAATTGATGGGGCCATCCATTGCCTGCATGCCTTTTTGCATCAACCAATGTTTAGCTACATTAAAAAGCATATCTGCTGCGACCTGGTCATTAATGCAATCAAAAAAACCGATACCACCCATAGGAACATCATCGCCTTTATTTTTATATTTTTTATTTGTAAATGCGGCGATGCGGCCAAGGAACTTTTGCTCGTCATCTTTTAATATCCATCTTATCACTTCGCCTGAGCGAAAGGTTTTATTTTTTTTCTTATCAAAAACTTCATTGATGTCTTTGTCTAACGGACGGATATAGGCAGGGTTATTTTTGTTGAGCTCAACATTAACAAGCAGGAATTCTTTGGCAAGATTTGAATTGGTGACTTCAACCAGTTGCATTGGGCAAAAATAGGGAAGAATTTTTCAAGCAATTATACCTTATTTAGTAAACATTTTCTCTGCTAATCTCGCATCATGTCCATAAATATCTTCTCTGAAATTCAAACGGCCATTTTCATCAACCCATGCTGTATAATATGTAATGACAACGGGAATTGGATCTTTCACTTTTACATATTTTTCATTTCCGCTGTTCATCGCTTCACTTATTTTTTCAGGCGTCCATTCGGGTTGATTACGTAAAACATAGTTAGCAAATTTTTCG